>NZ_DAOUDC010000018.1:0-91784 GCF_034431535.1 Chloroflexus sp.
TTCATCGATAGGGCCTTTAGATGCCGCACCATCTCTTCGGTTCTGCTTGCCATTCATATCCTCCTTAGAGGCCGTCAGCCAGTTCGGGACAAAGACGAAACCGTGTGGGCCTTGACACTGACTAGTGCAGAACTACCTTTACGACGGCCTACACGTCGCTTATTCTACTACATCTTTTCAAGCACAGCAACTAGGTTTGCCGGCTTTTTACCCATTGAGCGTTAGGTAGACCGTGAACGTTGCTGTCATTGTAAGGGGTTTTGCGCTGTTGGTCAACTCAGTTACGGTGGCGCAAACCGGCTGCGGAGGATCTCATCGGCGATAGTCACGGCCTGTTCCGGGGTGAGCAGGCCACGCACCGCGCTAAGATGCATATCAACCAGCGTCGTCCAGACCACTTCATTCGCGAGCCGGTCGGCAGGCATTGGCAAGCCCTGCTGAGCCTGTGTGCGAAACGCGCGAGCCGCCGCCAACTGTACCCGATCATCGAGGTCGGTGTCACTGAGCTGAAGGGCCAGTTGGGTGGGTTGGCGACCGGCAGCCAACAAGGCGCGCTGGCTACTGACCTCGATCATGAATCGCATAAACGCTTGCACGGCAGCTTGTTCGGCCTGATCGGTCAAACGCGCATTGACCACAATCACATCGGCCTGCACATACGGTTGGGGCGAGCGATCGGTGGCGTTCAGCTTCGGCAGCGGCGTCACCCCAAGCTGGTCGTTCCAGATCGCGCGATACTCGGCTTGGGCATGGGCCCAATCGATGGTCATAATCGCCTCGCGCGCTTGCAAGACCCGATCGACCACCACACCGTCGAGCGTCGCCAACACGCGCTCATCGCGGTAGAGTTCACTCAACCATGCCAACCAACGCTCGGCGCCGGCCCGTCCGCTGTCACCTAACACTACGGCGCCATTCTCATCAAACACCCGGCCACCAAAGGCATACAGGTAGCCGATGGTTCGATCAAGCGCAAGATTGTAGGCAACCCCCCACACCGGCGGCGTTCGCTCGCGATCGGTGAGCGCCCGCCCGGTCAGCAGCAACTCTTCAACGCTACTCGGCGGTTGCAGCACATTGGCGCGGTTGTAGTACAGAGCCAACGTATCAAAACTAATCGGCAGGCCAAACAGCGCAGCCTGATCACCGACCGTCACGCGAGCCGCGCCGGCGGCTGCGGGAATCAGACTATTCAATTCGCTGGCCGATATCAGGTCATCAAGCGGGCGCAGCGCACCCGCACTCACGAGTGCGCCGAGGGTATGACTCTGGACGATCACGAGATGCGGGCCGCCACCCTCATTCACCGCCGTAGCCACATCCATCGGCAACGACACTGCCGGTCGCGCTTGGACGATAATTTGCCACTGCGGATGGGCTTGGTTAAACTGTTCGACAAGCGTTTGTAGCACACGTCCTTCCGTTGCCGGCCACGCATGCCACAGACGCAACACCGTTCGGTCTGCTTGAGCCGATGGTACGCTCGCCGGTGATGCTACACATGCCGCAAAGACCAGCACCCAGCCCAATAGTAGAAGACGGAATAAGAACCGTTTTTGCACAACGTCCTCGCACGGTGAGACAAGCGCTTTCATTATAGCAGGATGCATACGCGCTAGCGGTTCCACCCATGTCGAGCGCTGCCCGACCTGTATCAATGGGTATCAGTCTTCCGTCCGATTGACAGAATTGCCGATCGGCGCTAGGCTAATATTTCAGCTATCAAAAGGAGGTATTGGCATGCGCGTCGGGCTTGACTTCGGCACGACCAATTCCAGCGCTGCTGTGTACGACGGCGAAACACTGCGCCTGATCGATCTTGATCCGATCAATACACAACCGGCAATTCTCCGTTCGGCTCTTTTCATTACCCGCGAGGGCGTGCCGTTCATTGGCCGCGAAGCAATTAACCGCTTTACCGAAGGCAATGTCGGGCGCGAGATTGAGTACGTCTGGAAGTATATCGGTGATGCCGAACTAACATTTGCGGAAAGCGGCACGGTGACGCAAGCGCTGTACGTGAAAGTGGATGCCAATGCGCCGGGCCGACTGTTTCAGTCGTTGAAGAGTAGCCTGCGCGACCGCAGTTTTCAAAAGACCAACGTCTTTGGCGTTTACTACACATTAGAAGAGTTGATTGCGCTCGTCTTGCGTATGATTGTCGAGCGGATCGAGCAGCAGCTCGGCCGGCCGATTAGCCATCTGGTGATCGGGCGACCGGTGCATTACGCGAACGACCCGGCCAGCGATGCGCTCGCGTTCCAACGGATGCAAGCGGCCTGCCGAATAGCCGGTATCCGCTCGTTCAGCTTTTTGGAAGAGCCAACAGCGGCGGCACTGTCGTATGCCCGCACCAACCGGCGCGCGCAGCGGGCACTGGTGTTTGACTTTGGCGGTGGTACGCTCGACATTACCATTATGGAACTCGACGAGCACGGACGGCCGACTTTTTTAGTCACCGACGGCGTACCGGTCGGTGGCGATCTGCTTGACCGCCGGATTGTGATGGGGCGATTGCTGCGTCATTTTGGGGAAGGGGCAACGTTAGGGCCACGGCGGTTGCCGTTCCCCAACCACGTACTCGAACATCTGAGCGAGTGGCAATCAATAATTGACCTGACTCAGCCTAAATATCTGGCAATCATTGATGAAGCAGTTGCTATCAGCGACCGTCCGCGCGAATTGCAGGCGCTGCGCACGCTCGTGCGCAAGAACTACGGTCTGCCGATGTACGAGGCGGTAGAACGAACGAAGGTGGCGCTCTCGCAAGCCGAACAAGCAACGTTCATGCTCGATATGGGCGAAACGATAGTGCGCGACGAGATCCCGCGCTGGGACTTTGAGCGGCTGATCGGCCCCGACGTGCGCACGGTTGAGGCATGCATTGATCGGGCTTTGAAAGCTGCCGAATTGCGACCTGAGCAGATCGATGTGGTGCTACGGACCGGCGGTAGTTCGCGAGTACCACGCTTTGTGCGGATGCTCAGCGAGAAATTCGGTGCCGAGAAACTGCAAGAGATGGATGTGTTCACGAGTGTCGCGGCAGGATTGGCCATCAAGGCGGCCGACGACTAAACGATTGGTGCTTTTGTCAAGTGACCTGGTACTGCGGCCATCCGCTGCATTACCCGGTTCGCCTGAACTGCCTGACGCGCTTCCCTACCGCATTCACGGCTCACGGGCTGCCATGCGGATCTGAATAACGTCTTGGCAATGAATAAGCCTATTGGGAAACAGGGATTTTCCATGCACCCTCTTACCATGTGTTGACAACCGCCTTCAATACAATACGTTTGGTTATACCACAGTTACACGCTCTGGATAGATTGAGCGTAGCAATGAATTCATTCAGAGGTGTTGAAACATGAACCTCACGCCCTATGATCATGCGTCCACCTCCATGTTCCAATGGCCGTTCGGCACAGCCGGTTTTGACGAGATCATCCGTTCGTCGGAGGTACTCGCCACCCATCTCAACAGATCACTCAAAGACAATCTCAACCACCGCCTCGCGAGCATAGGGATCGGCAACGATAGCGTGATGCTCGTACAAGCGGTCGAATTGAGCGCGAGCAATGGTACTTATACGGTGGTCTTTTCGCCAGAAGGTCAGCGTCTACTATCGCTAAGCAAAGCCACCATAATGAGCAACGGTCAACTCCCAATCCTCGTGGATAGGAAGGGGCGAATTGTGGAAATTGGCCGCATTTCCCGGCAAGTCTCGCGTGCGGTGGCATCACTGACTACGATGGTGGTGGCAGCAGCACACATCATCGCCACTGCCGATCTCGTCCATCGGATTGAACAGATCCGCCAGGATGTGAACTGGTTGAGGATGGCACGCCAGATCGACCAATGGGCCAAGGTTGAGCGTATCTTTTATGCAGCGCGCGAACTCTGTGCGCGACCGATTGATCAAAGAGCACGAATGGAACTGTGGCGGATGCGCCACGAGTTGCACGAGCTGCGCGTAGTTCTACGCCGGGAATGGCAAGCTAAGATTGAGCAGGTGAAGGTGGAACCGCTCCAGGTTGATCAACAGCTTCGCCAGCTCGTTGAGTGGTTCTTGCAGAATCCGTTGATCCCGCAAGAGTATAAGGAGGAACTACGCAGAAACGGTAAGCTGTCTCCCGTTGAGTGGTTCTTGCAGAATCCGTTAATCCGAGCCTGGCTCACCCAAAAACAAAAGGAGATGACGCAAGCGCTCGATCAGACCTTACACTACCCACTGCTGATCGAACTGAGCTGGCGGATAGAACATGTACTGGCTGTTGCCAGCCAGACCGAGCAGGAGTTTTGGGGAACGGTCGGCGATGAGGTGAATGCAGTTGCGCAGGTTGTGCAAGCCATTGCTGAAAAAGGCCAGCAGATCGAATTGCAGTATTGGTTGGTCGAGCCATACAACAAGCTCATTGAGGATTATCGCCGACTCGGTAATTCGATGCCGTACAGCGCTTAGTCAATGTAGCGATTGGTTGCCCTCATCTCCAATCCCGCTTTCGCCTGGTGGAAGCGGGAGGCTGATAAGGTACACGCCGCAATTGCCACTTTCCCTTGCCATACGTTCAGTACTCTCCTGACACAATTACCCTACCACGTAACACCACCGGTTATAATAGGCGCGAAGTTTCTACGTTGGAGCGCCTATGTCTTTTCAACAGCAACTTGATGAAGCACTCGCGATTTTGCGAGCCAGCACAGCACTTGGGCCGGCGGTTGATGTGATTACAGCGTTAGCGGCCGATGCGCTACTGGCCGGCCACACACTCTACACTGCCGGTAATGGAGGCAGTGCCGCCGATGCGTTGCACTTGGCCGAAGAATTGATCGGACGCTACCGCCACAATCGCCGGCCTCTACCGGCGATTTGTCTTAACGCCGATATTGGTGCTTTGACTTGTATCGCCAACGATTTTGGCTACGATGAGATTTTTGCTCGCCAATTGGCTGCTCTTGGTAAAGCAGGCGATGTCCTCGTCGTGTTCAGTACCAGCGGCAATTCAGCCAACATTCTGAAGGTCTTGCAGGTTGCGCGCACGAAAGGTGTGACCAGTATTGCGCTCCTCGGTAAAGATGGAGGTGCAGCACGCACACTGGCCGATCATGCGCTGATCGTACCAAGCCACAACACTGCCCGAATTCAGGAAGTGCATACCCTCATCTTGCATGCTATCTGTGAGGCGGTCGAGCAGCGGCTTATCGATGGAGATGAGTCGGCGCAGATATAGACAGCGACCGGCAACCAACATAGCAAGACAGATGGGTTTTTGGGTTGACACCGCCATAGGAACTCAAAATGTCCATTGTTCTGTATCAGTAGCAAAGAGGGAACCATGAACCGCATTCTTGTCACCGAAAAGATCGCCACCGAAGGTCTAGATGTCTTGCGCCAAGCAGGCACCGTTGATGTACGGCTCGAACTCGACAAACCAACGTTGTTATCAGTTATCGGTGAATACGACGCCCTGGTGGTACGTTCGGCAACCAAAGTCACCGCCGAGGTGATTGCTGCCGGTGAGCGGCTACGGGTGATCGGACGAGCCGGTACCGGTGTCGATAACATCGACGTGGAAGCGGCTACGCGGCGTGGTATCATCGTTGTTAATGCGCCGGCATCGAACAACGTCGCCGTTGCCGAATTGACCATTGGCTTGCTGCTGTGTCTCGCCCGTCGTATTCCGCAGGCGCATGCCTCAGTGCAAAGCGGGCGTTGGGCACGGAACGATTTTATCGGCTGGGAAGTGCGGGACAAGACGCTCGGCCTCGTTGGGTTGGGACGGATCGGTTCGGAGGTAGCACGACGGGCGCGGGCGATGGAAATGGAAGTGATTGCTTACGACCCGGTTGTCTCGTTCGACCGCGCCGAACAGTTGGGTGTCACGTTGGTAACGCTCGATGAGCTGGTGCAGCGCAGTGATGTTGTCTCCTTACACGTTCCGTTAATCGAAAGCACGCGCAACCTCTTCGATCGCGAGCGGATTATGCAGATGAAGCGTGGCTCGTACTTAATCAATGCGAGTCGGGGTGGGATTGTTGACGAGGTCGCACTGGTCGAAGCACTCGATAGTGGTCATCTGGCCGGAGCAGCGCTTGACGTGTATGCGCAAGAGCCGCCGCCCGCCGATAGCCCGCTAATCGGGCATCCAAAGGTCATCACCGTGCCGCACATTGGGGCATCAACGAAAGAAGCGCAACTCAGTGCCGGCACCGAGATGGCTGCCGGTGTGGTAACAGCTCTCACCGGTGGGACACCACGCTACGCCGTGAATGCTCCGTTTGTGGCTCCAGAGGCATGGAACGTGTTGCAACCGTATCTGAATCTGGGCCGATTGCTCGGTACGCTGGTCATGCATCTGGTGAAGGAACCGGTGCGCAGTTACGACCTCGAATTGGGTGGCGAGCTGGCCGAGATGGATACACAGCCGGTTCGGTTGGCCGTGTTACAAGGTCTGTTAGCCGTAAGCAGCATTGAGCGGATCACACCGGTAAACGCACCGATCATTGCCCGCGAGCGCGGTTTGCGCATGACCGAGCGCGTCAGCCCCGAAGCAGAAAACTATGCCGGCTTGATCACGCTGCATGTCCAGACGAGTGAGCGGACCCGCACGTTTAGCGGTACCGTTTTACGCGGCGAACCGCACATTGTGCAAATGGATGGTTACTTCGTCGATTTTGTACCGCAGGGATCACTCTTGATTACCTACCATCACGACCAGCCGGGTATGATCGGGAAGGTCGGACAATTGCTCGGCGCAGCGGATGTCAATATTTCGGGTATGTATGTTGGCCGGCGTGCCCCTCGTGAGCAGGCGGTGATGGTTTTGACCCTTGATGAGCCGGCACCGCCGCAGGTCATGGAACAAGTCGCGGCTATTCCGGGGATTGATGCGGCGTTTAGCGTGACGCTGTAGAACCCTCATCCTACCCCCTCTCCCCATCGGGAGAGGGGGAAGAAGGTCCACAATGGCCTGCTTCAATCCGTTTTCCTGATGACGTTCATATCCCTAGGGGAGAGGGGGTGGTCCTCACCGCATAGAGGCCATTTAGGCCACACTCTCGGCTTCGGCCAGGGCCTTGGCGGGTGCAGCCAGGAGGCGGCGATCGAGGCGGAACATCGTTACGATGCCGAGTGCCTGCACGACAGCCAGAGCCGCCAGCAAGACGAAATAGATCGGTGAGAACTTCTCGATCAAGCCATTCTGCACCAGACCAACGTGCAGGAAGAACATGCCGAACACGAACAGGCCAACTGCCGGGCAGATCAGGCCATACGTCGCTGGGCTACGCGACGGACCGTTGAGATAGGTGCGGAAATAGCCCACTCGCCGTAACACTGACCAACCGAACAACCCCACGAGCAGTTGCAGAGCGAAGAAGAAGGCGGTGATCAGCAGACGATGCGGTGCATCGATATGTAGCTCGAAGCCGTTGTGGAGACCGTGACTGATGCGCAATGTTGCGATGCCGATGAGGGTAAGCAATGGGATCGGCAGCCACAGACTCGTCCCTGCCTCGACGGCTAAGCCGGTCGTCAGCATGGCACGCACCCCCAACACGAGCATCACGACTGCCACCACGACCGCCGCTGTGATGTAGAAGATCGCACCAAGGATTGACAGGCCAATTGTGAGTTTTACGTTGCTCATCGCTGCCGGGGCAGCTAGGCCAACGCCGACCATCGCGAAGGCGAACGCTGCCTGCATCTGCGTCAAGTTGTTATTGCGCGCGCAATCGAAATGGCCATTAGCCACCGCGCGGCCAAAGATGTCGGCAAACATGCGCAGCGCGAGCACACCCACCACAAAAAATGCCGCCATTGCGAAGGGGAAGAGATACTCGACGACATTCCACAGACCAGGCACAAAGACCGCACCGCTGACAAACAGCACGTTAATCGTCATTGCCAACGTGAGCGGCAACGCCATCAGGGTCACTGCGCCGTTGGTTTCGCGCAGTTGCAAATAGGCACTGCTGCGGCGGAACCGCGCAAACTCGCTCAGATTCCAGATGAGCGACTGGAAGTGACGAATGGCGAAAAGGGCAACTCCGGCCATCGCCAACAGTATGAGGAGCTGCCCGATCAGATCCGACTTTGCCCAGAATGCAGCAATGTTGTCGAAGGTCACAATAGGCGTTTTCGGATGGGGAACGAGAAAATTCAACCAGATAAAGAATGTCACGGCCATACCACCGTTGCCAAGGGCGGCGAGAAAGTAGGTCGGAACATACCGTTCACCGAGCCTGCGCAAACCTGTCAAACGACCGATCAACTGACTCATGGGCGTGTAACTCCTCCTTGTCACGAATATTTCGACCTTTCGCCCATAAGATGCAACGTATTAGGTGGAGGTTACATGAATCAACCAATAAAATGGGGGCGACGAATCCGTCGCCCCGCACCAGTGGGTTATCACACCTGTTAACGACCTTTAGCGGTGGCTAACGAACGCCGGCCACGGACAACGTGCTGCGGCGCCGGTGCCGCGACTAACCAGAGCAGCGTGGTCATCGTCATAGCGGACAACAAGCACCACACACACGTCGCCCCAATCACAAACGGCTCAAGGAAGGTGAGATAGAGCGAGAAGAGCGTACCGGCCAGCGCCATCACGACTAACGCTTGGCGGGCAAGGCGAAAGTGCGAGAAGCGATCGAGCAGCCATGCCACGATGATCGCGAGATAACCAGCCAAACCTATCAAGCCCACCGGAACGCCGAACAAGCGGGCATACGGGCTTTGGTGAACGCTATTGCAATCGCCGACCGGCCCGCAGACTGCACTCTGCTGGTTCAATTCGACGAAGGCCAGATAGCCGGCCAAGACTACTCCTACCACCGCCAACGCCGGGATCCAGCGCAAGCGGGTGACGGGCAAGGGACGGTCAAAGGGCCAGCGCAGGCGCGTAACAGCGACAAAGAACGCAATCGCCATGCCGGTCAGCACCAGCAGCGCGAGCGTATTGGCAAACGGATCGCGGCTGAATGGCGACGATGCCGGTGGCGCAACCGGCGCAGCGCCAGACTCAAACGTCGCCGTCAACGGCTCGATACCGGGGATGGCCGGCCATGCATTCCCGCCGGCGGCTAGGGCTTGCTCGATCAAACCGGGCAGCCGAGTAGTAATCTCATCGCTCCCAACCAGATGGGTTTGGTCAAAAAACAGGGCCGGCACGCCTTGCCGGTACGCAGGGACAGCAAAGGTTTGCAACGCCGCGCTGTACAACGACTGACCAGAAGGAGTCGCTACATCAATCGTGAGAATGTGCAACTGGCTGCCATAGCGGGCCTGCAATGGCGGCAACACCTCATCGAGCACAATGTGGCAATGCGGGCAAGTGGGCACATAGAAGAGCACGGCACGTGCAACGGGCGCCTGCGCGAACGCTGACGACACGCCGAGCACGGCGATATACACCAACAGCGCAACCCAACCACGACGGAGAGCCATGACAACCTCCTTTCAGCACTACGTGCATGATATTGGTTGCCATGGCTGGCGACTAGCGCAAGTCACCCAATGAATAAGTACAAATCACGCAACCTAGCCCAACGGCGTATAGATGGCGCCGCGCGGCGTCAGTTGGCTACGGAAGAGGATGGGGCGCTCGCTCTGCCAAGCGAGCGGTTGCGGAGACACTGTGGGCAACGCCGCGCGGAGCGCGCGCAGTTCAGCCGGTGTTGCTTCGGGACGAGAACGGGCAAGGGTGATGTGAGGGGTAAACGGACGCGGATCGGTAGGCAATCCAACCGACTGAATAACCCCGGCAAGGGATTGGTAGAGGGTCGCTAAACCGGCCAGATCGCCGCTGAGACCAACCCAAACGACGCGCAACGAGCCGGTTGGCGGAAAACACCCCAGCCGGTCAAGACTGAGGCGCAAGGAGGGCGCGGTGATAGCGCGCATTCCGGCGAGCAACGGTTCGACCAGCCGTTCCGGCGTCTCACCCAGAAAGTGGAGTGTCAGATGCATGCCGACCAGGTCACTCCAGCGGACGGCCCGGCTATGCATGCTTAGGCGCATCTGCACATCGCGCAGCCCACGGCGCACCTCGTCCGGCAAGTCAAGCGCGATAAAGAGGCGCATTGTGGGTTCAGACGATGAGTCAGGCATAGAACATACACTCATTGGTAACTCTAGTAATCGGAGAATATTGTACACCATCAAGCAATACTCTGCCGCTAAGATTCATGGTGAGAGATTCGCAACTTTTTGTTGATGTCTGTAGCACTACGAGGCCGGTATCCGTCACATTATCACAAGGGCACAGCGGCGCTGGGTGTCTACGTGCCGCACGTGATCTATCCCGCGACCGGGCCGGTATCCGTCACCTTATCACAAGGGCACAGCGGCAGGGCCGGTATCCGTCACCTTATCACAAGGGCACAGCGGCGCTGTGCCCCTACTGCCGCGGTGCCCGGTTGCCGGTCACCAATTCACCACGACGGCAGCCGTGCCTCATCCACCTGGACATCGCACCGACCGGGCCGGTATCCGTCACCTTATCACAAGGGCACAGCGGCGTTGGGTGTCTACGTGCCGCACGTGATCTATTCCGCGACCGGGCCGGTATCCGTCACCTTATCACAAGGGCACAGCGGCGCTGTGCCCCTACTGAAGCATTGCTGCTAACAACTCCCGCCAAACCTCAATCGGCTGCGCACCGGCCAGCAGCCGGTTGTTGATGAAGAAGACCGGCGTACCAAAAACGCGCAGGGCGTGCGCTTCGCTCACGTGGCGGGCAATGACGGCTTTGGTCTCGGCGCGTTCGGCGCAGGCCCGCAACGCCGCCGCATCGAGTCCAATCTCGGCAACGATGGCGTTGATGCGGCGCTGTGCGCTGGCCGCGTCGCCTTGCCACGCCTCGCTGTTAGCAAAGAGGGCATTGTGCATCTCCCAGTAGCGGCCCTGCTCGCCGGCGCAGATCGCCGCCAGCGCGGCACCCTCGCCTTGTGGACTGGTAACCGGCAAATGCTTGACAACGTAGAAGACCTTGCCGGTCTCAACGAATTCTGTAACCAAAGCGGAAAAAGTGAGCTGGTGATAACGGCGACAGAAGGCGCAACCGAAATCGGTGAACTCGACGATGGTCACCGGCGCGGCAGGATCGCCGAGCACAGCGTAGGGTTCGGCGCTGAGGCCGAGCTGGGCCATGCTCGCCGTGAGCACGCCGTTTTCGGTGATAGCCGGCGTTGGTGTTGCAGTCAGAGACGGCGTGGGCAAGGGTGTTTCGCCTAAGCGGATGACGCGCGCGGTTGGCGCCGGCGCTGCCGGTGGTTCAGGGGTGACGGTTGGCAAGCGCGCAATCGTGGGTGAGGGGGCGGGCATATTCGCCGTTGCCGTGCAGCCGGCAAGGAAAATGAGTACGGTGATGATGAACGCGCAGGGATGTATTGAGGTCGGAGAAGAGCTTCGATAGCCAGTCATTGCGCAAGCCTTTGTGCTGTGGAGGCAGAATAGCAAGCACAGAGAAGCATACCATACCTTGCCAATGACCATTTCTGGCGTGCAATGACAAGCTGAAGGTGCCCACTTGTCATTGCGAGGGAGCGGCGGCCCGCGCTGAGCGGGGGCCACCCGACCGAAGCAATCTCCCCCTTCAGCGGAAGCAGACACTCAGCGGACACCTCCCGTGCTCGCGGGGGATTGCGTCACCGCCTCCGCCGGCTCGCAAGGACAATGGGGGTGCGGCAATGCAACTGCCGCACTCCATAACTTTTACCCGCTGACCGGCGCAGCAACAAGACCCAGCTCGCGCAGCACTTCGTCCATGTGCTTGACCAGCACGATCTCAAGCTGCTCTTTGGCTTCGGCGGGCACTTCGCGCAGATCGATTTCGTTTTCGGCGGGCAGCAACACTTTGCGCACGCCGGCCCGCTGCGCGGCAAGCAGTTTCTCTTTCACGCCGCCGATCGGCAAGACTTTCCCGCGCAATGTCACTTCGCCGGTCATCGCGATTCGCTTGTCTCCTTCGCGTTTGGTCAGCGCCGAAACGAGCGCGCTGGTGATGGTGATTCCGGCTGAGGGGCCGTCTTTGGGGACGGCACCAGCAGGTACGTGAATGTGAATGTCGCTCTTTTGGAAGAGCTCGGCTTCGATGCCAAGCTCGGCGGCGCGCGAACGGGCGTAGGTGAGCGCGGCGCGGGCCGATTCTTTCATCACATCGCCGAGCTGGCCGGTGAGGATCAACTGACCGTTGCCGGGAATCACGCTTACCTCGACGAAGAGCACATCGCCGCCGGTGGGTGTCCATGCGAGGCCGGTGACAACACCAACTTCGTTCTCGCCGAGCAGGGTCTCGCTGCGGAAGCGAGGCGGGCCGAGCAGGTCGTCGAGATCGGCAGCGTCGATCTGGGCCGGCAGCTCTTTGCCTTCGGCCAGCCGGGTCGCCATCTTGCGATATACCGCGCCAATCCGCCGTTCGAGATCGCGCACACCGGCTTCGTGGGTGTACTCGCGGATGAGCCGCTGCACAGCGACGGTCGCGAGCTCTGGGCCGCGCGCCGCCATCCCTTGCTCGCTGCGCTGGCGCGGGATGAGATAGCGACGGGCAATTTCGAGTTTCTCGCGCTCGGTGTAGCCGGACAACTCCAGCAGTTCCATGCGGTCGAGCAGCGCCGACGGGATGGTGTCGGCGCGATTGGCGGTGCAGACAAAGAGCACTTTGCTCAGATCGAACGGCACATCGAGATAGCGATCGACAAAGGCGACGTTCTGCTCAGGGTCGAGCACTTCGAGCAGGGCAGCCGCCGGATCACCCTGAAAGCCGATGCTGAGCTTGTCCACTTCATCGAGCAAGATCACCGGATTGTTGCTGCCGGCCCGGCTGAGACCTTGAATGATGCGACCGGGCAGTGCGCCAATGTAGGTGCGGCGGTGGCCGCGAATCTCGGCTTCGTCACGCACACCGCCCAACGCCACCCGCACAAACTTGCGCTCGAGCGCGCGCGCAATCGACGCGCCGAGACTCGTCTTGCCGACGCCGGGAGGGCCGACAAAGCAGAGAATCGGGCCGCGCGCCTCGCCGCCGGCTCCCTCTTCCTGCCGCAGTTTACGCACCGCCAGATACTCGACAATCCGCTCTTTGATCCGCTCCAGATCGTAGTGATCTTCGTCGAGCACTTGGCGCGCCCGCGCCATGTCGAGGTTGTCAACCGTACTGTTGTGCCACGGCAGATCGAGGATCCAATCGAGATAGGTGCGGGCCACCGTGTACTCGGCTGCACCGGGGGGCATGCGTTCGAGCCGCGACAGCTCGCGTTCGACCTCTTGACGCGCTTCGGCGGGCAGGTTGGCCTCTTCCAGCCGCCGGCGCAACTCGGCAATCTCGGCAGCGTGATCATCAGTCTCGCCCAACTCGCGCTTGATCGCCTCAAGTTGCTGGCGCAAGACATACTCGCGCTGGTTCTTCGCGACCTCTTCCTGCGCCTTGCGCCCGATCATCAGAATTTCGCGCTCGCGATCGATCAGGCGCAACACGTGCTGCAACCGCTCGGTGACATCGAGCATGTCGAGCACCGCCTGCTGGTCGTCGAGGTTGAGGTTGAGGTTAGCCGCAATCAGGTCGGCCAGCATGCCGGGATGGGGCGCATTGGCAGCGGCCATCGCCAATTCATCGGGCAGATTCGGGCTAAGCTCGACGATCTGTTGGAAGCCGGCCAAGGCGGCCCGCGCCAAGCCCGACACCCCCACCGGCACATCAATCGGATCGCGCGAGATGCTCACCCGCGCTTGCGGGTAGGGCTTCAGCGACACCCAGTGCTGCACCTTGATCCGGGCCTGCCCTTGCAACAGCAACTGCACACCACCCTGCGGCATGCGCATCATGCGCACAATTACCGCTGCCGTGCCGGTAGCCGCCAACGCCGCCGGATCAAACTCCTCGCTCGCTTGCGCCCGGCGAAAGACGCCAATCGTCTTGGTCGAAAGCGCCGCCTCATCAACCAACTTCACCCAAGCGTCGCCACTCACCACTAACGGCAAAAACATGCCGGGGAAGAGCACGGCATTATTGATCGGCAAAACCGGCAAAACTTCGGGTATTTCCGGTGTTGCCGGACGGGGAATAGGGATTGGTTCACTCACGGTCGTTCTCCCTCCAACACCGGAATCACCACCTGCCGCAGCGCGCGCCCGGCGAAGGGCAGGCGAATTTCGAGCAGGCCGTGGATTGAGCGGGCGCTAGTCTGTTCGGGATCGATCGGGCGCTCGAACGGCACTTCGATCTGAAACACGCCGGCAGCAATCTCCATGCGGTGCAGACGGCGCAACCCCGCCGGCAGCGACAATTGGCGCGCACCAGTGATCCGGACAACTTCCGGGGAAGCTTCAATCTGCAACGTAGCTGGATCGACACCGGCCAGCTCGATCACCAGCACCATCTCACGATCGGTCTCGAAAACGTTCAAGGGCGGCGACCATGGCCGGCTGTCGAACTGGGCATACGGCAACCGGCTGCGCAGAATCCGAATGTACGACGAATCGCTCATTGTGTGCTTCCTTTGCATTTATGGCTCAATCAGGAACGAGCGCTTAAAGAGTTCATACCGGCGTTTGACCTGCCGCACCCGCCAACCCAGCACCAGCAAGACCACGCCAATCGCAATGAAGAACGCTGCGGCGAGGAACGCCAGTAACTCAGGCCAAATCATCACTGCCACGCCGAGCGCCACCAACGCAATCCCTTGCGAGAGATAAAACCACCAGAGCGCCGAAAGTTCGGCGGTAATATAGTCAAACGGGCGAAAATCGATCGAATAGACCGGCATCGCTCCACCTCCTTATCATTCATACCAATCAGCGTCAACCCACGTGGTGACGCGATCGAGCGCGCACCGGTACGCCAACTCGGCGCGCAACCGAGCAATTTCGCGTTGCATTGCCAGCATGCGCCGGCGCATGTGCAACACCAGATCGATCGCATCGAAAGGCACTTCCAGATCGTCGATCAGGCGGCGAATCCGGCGCAATTCATCAAATTCAGCCGCCGGCAATTGCGGGAAAGGATGAATGTACCCGATATCAGCCAGATATTTCAACACCGACGCCGGCAAACCCACCGCCAGCGCCAATTCTTCTAAGCTCATGCGTCGCACTAACATAGGCGGCGTCTCCTTGGGTGAGGCGAAGCACCGCTTCGCCACGAAAGTTATCGTAATTCAGCCAATATCACCGGCAGGTTCTGTTCGCGGCCATCGCGGATAAACGTCACCTGCACGGTTTCACCGACTTGGGTCTCCGTTTCCAAATACACCAGCAATTCCTGACTGGTGGTGATGGAGCGGCCATTGATTGCCACGATCACGTCACCACCAACCGGCAAAATCCAGTTTCCGACCCGTACTACCTGCTGCGGCCCCCGCAAACCGGCTCGGGCAGCCGGGCCACCTTCGACCAATTCGGCAATAAGTAACCCCTGTTTGGTTGGCAAATTCATACCGGCCCGCTCGAACAGGGCAGCACGCTGCGGTGTCAATTCGATCAGGCGCACCCCCAATGACGGGTGTAGATAACGCCCTTCCCGGATCAATACGGGCACCACCCGCTGCACCGTCCGCGCAGAGATGGCAAAGCCGATGCCGGCATTGGCCCCACTGGGGCTGAGAATGGCCGAATTAACCCCGATCACACGGCCTGCCAAATCGAGCAGTGGTCCACCCGAATTACCGGGGTTGATAGCAACGTCCGATTGGATGACCTCGCCGATAAAGCGCTGGTTCGGACTTTCGATCACCCGGCCCAAGGCGCTCACGATCCCAAAGGTCAGCGTTCGCTCCAACCCAAACGGGTTGCCAAGCGCGAGCACAAATTGGCCGACGTAGACCTGCGTCGAGTCGCCGATCGGCAACGGGCGAACCTCGCTAGCCGGCAGCTCGACCTTGATCACGGCCAGATCGTTCGAGGGATCACTGCCCACGATCTGAGCCGGCAGCGTGCGGCCATCGGCCAGCGTCACCTGCAACTCATCGGCGTCGGCGATCACGTGATAGTTGGTGATGATATGGCCCAGTGTATCATAGAAAAAGCCTGATCCGCTGCCCTGACGCGGCACCGGGTTGAAGAAGAAATCGTAACTGATCGAGCGGCTGGTGATATTGACCACGCTCGGCCCGGCTTCGCGATAGACGGCGGCAATCTGGGTTTCGAGATCGGTCGCGGTCATCGGAATGACCGTCGGCGCGACCAGTGTAAACGGCGTGGACGATGGCGTAACCGCAACGGATTCCGGACGATTGCCCAAGAACGCCGTCCACACAAATGCACCGGCAATCACGGCCAGCAAAACCACTTCAACAAACAACACAATCCAACGACCGCGACCGGGTTGTGGCGACATAGAAAACCTCGTTGTTATATTATCGCTTATTGGAGCCGCACAGCCATACGGCTCTGCCGACCATGCGTGTGGAGCCGCATGGTCGTGCGGCTCTACTAGTTGGATACCGTCACGAACGTTTGCGATTGCGAACCAATTCGCGCAACGTGTTCAATTCGGCGTCGGTCAACGGTTCAGGCAACACCAATTTCACCCGCGCAAACAGATCACCGCGTTCTGCCGGGTTTTCCAGCCGTGGCATTCCTTTGCCGCGCAGGCGGAAGACTTTATCGGCCTGCGTGCGCGGCGGGATCTTGAGCGTCACCGTGCCGTCGATCGCCGGCACCCGCACCTCGCCGCCGACCGCCGCCGTAAAGGCATCGACCTCAATCGTGGTGGTCAAATCATCGCCGTCACGCGCGAACCGCGGATGCGATTCGACTTCGACCACCAGATAGAGATCGCCGGCGGGGCCGCTGCCAATACCGGGAGCCCCCTGCCCGCTCAGCCGCACGCGGGTGCCGCTGCGCACGCCGCGCGGAATGCGCGCCTCGATCCGCCGGTCGCCGACTTGCAGCGAGCACGTCGTACCCGCAAACGCCTCCTCCAGCGAGACGGTCACCGGCGCTTCGAGGTCGCGCCCACGCGCCGGACGGCTGGGCCGGCGGAATTGCGGCTGCCCGAAGATCGAGCTGAAGAAGTCGGAGAAGGGACTGTCAACCCCAAACAGGTCTTCAAGGTCTTCGGGCGAAACGTTATAGGTATACACCTGCTGGCCCGGCGCCGCTTGCCACTGGCTCCAGTTGAAATCGCCGCGCCCGCCGCTGCGCTGCCAGCGCTGATAGTACGAACGCAACTCGTCGTACTTGTGCCGCCGCTCTGGGTCGTTCAACGCCTGATAGGCTTCGTTTATCTCTTTAAAGCGCTCTTCGGCCTGCTTATCGCCCGGATTGACGTCAGGATGGTATTGCCGCGCCAGTTTGCGGTAGGCTTGTTTAATCCCCTGATCGTCGGCATCAGGGCTGAGGCCCAAGATGGCATAATAATCTTTGAATTCCATAGTATTTCTACTGTATCAGTTTGTGATAGTATTGGCGCAACGATGCGCTGCCCACCGTTGCGCCGCCGAGTCAACCGCTGCGGGCGCCAGCTCACCAGCGCAAGATGCCGGCCAACCCGCTGAAATCGCGCAGCAATCGCTCTTCGGCTGCGCCCGACACAAATTCCAGTCGGGTCGCAAAGGCCGTGCAGGCATCAACCAGCACATCGCGCAAAGCGACCGGTTGCGGTTCTGCATCGGGCGCCAGCACCAGCGCCTGTTCACGGCTGCCGGCCAACAACCCGTCGCCGGTCAGCCACACTTGTTCGTTGAGCCGCCACGGCGCCAGCAAGACACTCAACCGGCCTTCTTGCAGCGCAGCCAACACCGGATCGACACCCCACACGCCGGGTTGGCGCGTCACCTGATTGAGCAACTCTTGCTCATGAACCTGTTCGGCATGTTCAAGCGCCGGCAAGACTTTCGCCAGCACATAGGCCGGTGCGGCTTCGGGGTGAGGCAGATCGGCCACGTGGGCCACAACCATCTGTTGGACGGTACGCGGTAACAGCGCGGCAAACTGCTTCGTCGCCTCATCCCGGCCCAGTAAGACTAGCCGGCGAATGCCGAAGTGGGCCAATGCCCGCTCGGTCAAACCCGCCAACCGTTGCAGATAGCGCGCCGCGATATTCTCCATCCGGCGGGCAAAGCGATCGCGGTTGCCCATCGCCTGTGCGCGGAGCCGCTCGCGCAACCGCTGCGGGTCAAACTGATCGACTTCATGCCAGAGCTCGGCCTCGACGCTGCGGAAGACATCGGTATGCTCGACAATCTCGCCTAGAAAGACCTCGAAGAAGCGCCAACCCTCGCCGCGCAACCAGATGACGGCCGTGCGCTCATACTGGTCGAGCGTATAGATAATCGGGGCAATGTACGGTTCGCCCCAACGCGCCTCAACCCGGCCATTGCTCAAATCAAGCAGCGGCAGCGAGATATGGATCGGCAAGCGCGTGATCGTGACTTGCGAACCGGCAGTCTCAGCAGCAAAGATCGCTAACGTGCGCGCTTCGGAGACAAATTCGGCCTCGAGTGCCGCAAGTACCGCCTGCTCAACCGTAGCCGGCGCAGCCAGCGCCTTCACCGCATTACGCGCGCGCAACTCCCAAGCTCGCCGCGCATTGTCCGGGTTGGCCGGATCAACCTCAACGTAAAGCGAAAGCACCGGCGGCTGCAACGCTCCCAACTCGGCTCGGATCTGTCGCACTGTGTCGCGATCGATCATACTCTTCCTTCCTTTCGGCGGTTACCGCCACCAACGCGCGATGAGGTTGGCAATGACGGTCAACACCAGACTCACCACCAGCATGGTGCCGAGTGGAATAAAGATGGTTAGATTATCGCGTTCGATCAAAATATCGCCGGGTAGACGGCCAAGCCACGGCAAACGGCCGGCGACCAAAACCACCAGCCCGATCACGATCAAAACCACTCCGGCGCCGATCAACCAACGTCCTAGCTCGGTCATAGCTGCACCTCATGACGGGCAGACGAGCGCTCTGATGTTCTTCTGCTTTGGTATTATGATGAAGCGATATTAGCCAGCGGTCAACGGGGTGCTAATAATGTGTTAGAAACCGAGACTGAAACCGATTCCAATGACGGTGAGAAGACTTGCACCTAATTCTTGCATCCCCACCAATGGTGTCGGTGTGGTCAGGCTGCGTGGTAAGAGACCGATCCAGCAGCGTAGGGTAAGAAGGATAAAGATGAGAAACACCGGCCAACCAACCCAATCCAATACCACGAGACCACCGGCTATGAGCAGTGCTATTCCGTGCCAGAGCAATGCCGGCGCACGACGCACCGGTTCGTTACGCGCTAAGCGCAGGCGAACACGGACATAGATGATCGCGGTTGCGGCTTGCATTGCAAGGAGTAACCACGCCAGCATCGCCGGTGGGAATGACCAACCATCTGCCATCATAATCGCTGCCACCAACGCACTAATCGCCACAGCACCGCACAATTCGGCCGCAAGCGCCCGACTCTCCTTACGGAGATCGAAGAATAATTGGCCTATCGCAAATGGAGCAGCGAGTGCAATCGGCAACCAAAAGGGTGACGCTGCATTAACGATTGCCAAACCAAGACCGATGAACGCAATCGTACTATAGCCCACCACGAACCGCTCGGCAATAACGGTGCGTGGATAGCGTTTTCTGCGTCGGTAATCGCCGAATGCGATCTTGAGCGGCTGGCGCGTCAGGAAAGCACCGAAGCCGGCCAGACTCAACCAGAACCCTGCCATCGAAGGTGCCAACCACAATCCAAGCACAATCGGTGCTGCTAAAAACCCCCAACCACCGTGTTCAACCGGCAATGCAATTGGCCGTACCCGCACCGTTTGCGGTGTACGGATCAGACGTTCGTTTTGGTGCATGCGGCCTTTTTCCGTCCAACACTAGGCAATCGCCGCTTATTCGCGAGAACCTTTAAGGAGCAGCAGCAACATCACGACCGGCGTTCGAGCTTGTAGGCTATGTGGCAACCGCGCCGGCATATGCACCCACATGTTAGGAACTGCCTCAACAACCTCTTCGCCGAGTGTGATGCGCGCTTCGCCTTGCAGGATATGCATAATTGCCGGCGTTGCAGCGGTATGCTCTGATAACTCTTGCCCGGCGGCAAAGCCAAAGAGAACCGCTTTGATCGTCGCGTCTTGGTAAATCGTGCGGCTGATAATTCCATCCTCGGGGATGTTGATCTGACCGATCAGATGGTGGACCGCGGCAAGGCTCATCGCTACTGCTCCTTTACGCGCAGGATCGACGCAACAACCGGCGGACGAGGTGTGTGTATATCACGATTATACTACGTTTCGTACCTGCTTACGAGAGAGGAATGTCTCACACCGGGTTCTGTTAAAGTCGCTTACGAAAAACTGCACTGTTGGAATTCGGAATATATCCCTTGGTATTGTGGAAATAGAATGGGGTATACTGCTCATGGGCATATCAAATTCGCTTAACGCTACCATTTGCGTCTTCCGCAATTAAAATAGAAAGAGAACGCTATGAATCAGGGTCGTCAATCATTTCCAACTCCTCCGATACAGGGCTGGTCAATGTCAGCCCTTATCTCGCTCGTCTTTATCATCATGGTTGCAAGCCTTTTGATCAGCAATTCCATCACTACCATTGAAGCCGGTACTCGCGGTGTCTTGAAGACATTTGGCGAGATTACCGGCGTGCTCGATGAAGGATTACACTTCCGCATGCCGTTCATCACGTCGGTGACGGTAGTTGAAGTACGCACGCAGCGCTACGAGTCGAATTCAAGTGCTGCATCGCGCGATTTACAGACGGTGACAACGCAGGTAGTGATTAACTACCGCCCCGATGCTACCCAAGTTGACCGGCTGGTACGCGAGATCGGCGTTGATTACGAGCGTCGGGTGGTTGATCCGGCGATTCAAGAGGCGATTAAGGCGGCGACCGCTCGTTTCACCGCCGAAGAGCTGATTACCCGTCGACCTGAAGTGTCGGATTTGATCCTAAGTGTGTTGAGCGAGCGATTGATGCCACGCGGCGTAATCGTTGAGAATGTCTCGATCACCGATTTCAACTTCAGCCCAGAATTCGCCCGCGCGATCGAGGCCAAGCAGGTAGCTGAGCAAGACGCCCTGCGCGCCGCCCGCGAGCTCGAGCGAGCGCGGATCGAAGCCCAACAGCAGGTAGCCCGCGCCGAAGCCGAAGCTAAGGCCCGGCTCGAAATCGCTCGCGCCGAAGCCGAGTCACTCCGCTTACTCGGCGAAGTAGTTTCGCCGCAATTGCTGCAACTGCGCTTCATCGAGCGCTGGGACGGCATCATGCCCCGGTTTATCGGCGGCGATAACGGGTTGTTGACAATGCTGAGCATTCCGACCGACGACATTTTGAATGATCCGGCGACCACGCGCGCTACACCGCAAAACATCGCGCCGGCGGGGACGGAAGCGACGCCGAATCCGTAAGCGTGTTACGAGCGTGACGTTTTGGAGAAATGCCCCCCTCCCAACTTCCCCCCGCTGGAGGGAGGCGTAAGATGCTCCTCCCCCGCTGGGGGAGGAGCAAGGGGTGGGGGCAAGACCTGTACCACCGAGAACGTAGAGAACACAGAGGAATAGCCACAAAAAATTGCAAAAGGCACAAACGTATAATGTTACTCTCTTGTGGCTTCTAGTAGCTCTTCCCCCAAACCCCTCTGCGCCTTTGCCCGCTTTGCGTCTGTGTATCTGCGGAGGAGCAGCATAGACTTCACATACCGACTCCCCATTTGACACAATACTCGACTTCTGGTATATTCGTCGCACTATGAGAAACGTACACGCATCCACCAAGCAGAGCAAGCGCGCGAAGAAGCCGGACGCAAGGTCTGGTTAGCTATGCTTGTCTGCTGTGCGGAAGAGACAAGACCCGGCTCACCAGACCAACGGTGCGCCGGGTCAATTGTTTGTGTATGGAGGGATGGATGAAACGGATAGCCACGACCAGCCCAATTGCCTACACGCCACGCTACTGCCGGCCCGAACTGTTTGGCTCTTGTCAAGTGAGAGAGGTGTCACCGTATGTCACTGCCTGAGCGCCTGTTTTTTGTCGATACGACCTTACGCGAAGGCGAACAGTTTGCCAGCGCCCGTTTTACCACTGCTCAACGCATCGCTATCGCTGAGATGCTCGACGCTTTTGGCGTTGAGTACATCGAAATGACCTCGCCCGCCGCTTCGCCGCAAAGCGCGCGTGATCTTGCTACAATCGCTCGCCACGGCTTGCGCGCTCGTATCCTCACCCATATTCGCTGCCACATGGCCGATGCTCGCCTCGCCGTCGAACACGGCGCGCAAGGCGCGAACCTGCTCTTCGCCACCTCTGAACCACTGCGCACGGTCAGCCATGGCCGGAGTTTGAGCGAGATTCTGGAAGAAGCGCGACAGGTGATCACCTTCTTGCATGACCACGACCTTGAAGTGCGCTTTTCGAGCGAAGATAGCTTCCGCACCGATCTCGCCGACCTGATCCGTATCTACCGCGCCGTTGAGGAGATGGGAGTGCAGCGGATCGGCCTCGCTGATACTGTTGGCATCGCCACGCCACGGCAAGTCTACGATGTGGTCAGCGCGGTACGCGCCGAAGTGAAGTGCGACATCGAATTTCATGGCCACAACGACAGCGGCTGCGCCATTGCCAATACCTTCTGCGCTGCCGAAGCCGGCGCGACCCACCTTGATGTGACGGTGCTCGGCATTGGCGAGCGCAACGGCATCGCCAGCCTGAGCGGGATGATCGCCCGGCTGGCCAGCGTAGACCCGGCCCGCGTGCAACGTTACCGGCTCGACCTGCTGCCCAAGCTTGATGAGACCGTCGCCACGATGATCGGGATCGAGATTCCGTTCAACCAGTGCATCACCAGCCCCACCGCCTTCCACCACAAGGCCGGGATGCATACCAAGGCAGTGCTGGCCGATCCGCGCAGCTACGAAGTGCTCGATCCGAAGCTATTTGGCCGCCAGCGCACGATCGCGGTTGCCCATCGCCTAGTGGGGTGGCACGCGGTCGCCGAACGGGCCCGCGAGCTGGGCATTACCCTCAGCGAAGCACAGGCGCGCGCCGCCGCCGCCCGCATTAAGGCCCTTGGCGACGAACACGATCTTGATGGCGCTATGATCGACGAAATTCTGTACAGCTACGCTGAATAACACCGTATGGCCGTGCGGCGTGCGGCCACCAACTACAACGAGGATACGACTATGCCAACGATGAGCGAACAAATTCTGAGCCGCGTCGCCGATCGTCTAGTGCGCGCCGGCGATGTTGTGACGGCGAACGTGGATCTGGTGATGGTGCATGATAGCTTGGCCCCCGGCATCATCCGCATTCTGCACCAAGAATTGGGCGCTGAGCGGGTGTGGGATCCGCAGCGGGTGGCGGTGGTGATCGACCACGTGGCTCCCGCGGCCAGCGTGCAGACCGCCGAGAAGCAGCAGGAGGTGCGGCGCTGGGTGCGCGCACAGGGTATTCCCAATCTGTTTGATGTCGGGCGCGGCATTTCGCACCCGGTGTTGGTTGAAGAGGGGTTGGTCCAGCCGGGGATGTTGATTTTGGGCAGCGATAGCCACAGCACGGCGTATGGCTGCGTAGGAGCGTTTGGCTCCGGGATGGGCAGCACCGACATTGCGCTGGCGCTGGCGACTGGCAAGACATGGCTGCGCGTGCCAGAAACGATTGTCGTGCGTGCAAGCGGCACATTTGGCTTCGGCGTCGGCCCGAAGGATTTGGCGCTCCGCGCCGCCCGTTTGCTCCGCGCTGATGGCGCGACCTACGCTGCAATCGAGTGGCACGGCGTCGAGCAGCTTAGCGTGATGGAGCGGATGACGCTGGCGACCCTCTCGATTGAAATGGGGGCCAAGGCTGGGATTATTCCGCCGGCTGGCCTCGATCTCACTGGCCCGCTCGTACCAACCGTCGATGCCGATGCGCAGTATCAAGAGGTGGTTGAGATCGATCTCGGCCAACTTGAACCGCAAGTCTCCGCGCCGCATTATGTCGATAACGTCGCCGATCTGAGCGATCTGGGCCGGGTGGCGGTTGATGTGGTCTACCTCGGCACTTGCACCAACGGCCATTACGAAGATATGGCGGTCGCGGCCCAGATTCTAGCTGGACGCCGCCTTGCTCCGAGTGTGCGCATGATCGTCGTGCCGGCTAGCGCGCAGGCGCTGCAACGCGCTGCTGCCGATGGCACCCTCGCAACCTTGCTCGCCGCCGGCGCCACCATCGGCACGCCGGGGTGCGGCGCATGCATTGGCCGCCACATGGGAGTGCTCGCCCCCGGCGAGGTCTGCCTGTTCACCGGCAACCGCAACTTCCGTGGCCGTATGGGCAGTCCCGAAGCGCAGATCTATCTCGCCTCGCCGGCAGTCGCCGCCGCGACAGCGCTTACTGGCTATCTAACCGACCCGCGCGCGGTGATGGATGGCCAGCCGGTCGTATCGCGGTAACGCTCAGCGCAGAAAGAGAGGCTTTGCTATGGCTCGCGTGTGGCTCTTTGGCCCCGATATCAATACCGATCAGATTGTTCCCGGTCGCTATGCGCCGTACATGTTGAAGGATGAGAGCGAATTGCGCCGCTACCCGTTTGTCGAACACCGGCCCGATTTTGCGCCTAACGTGCGCCCCGGCGATATCATCGTCGCCGGCAAGAACTTTGGCTGCGGCAGTTCGCGCGAATACGCTCCGCTGGCGCTGCGCATGGTCGGCGTCGGCGCGATTATCGCCCCGCTCTTCGCCCGCATCTTCTTCCGCAACGCGCTCAATCTCGGCATCCCCTGCTTTACCGCCGATCTGACCAACGAGCTGGCCGATGGCGATGAAGTCGAGCTGGATTTAGAGAGCGGGCGGATCACAACCAGCGCTGGGCGTGTGATCCACTTGCCGCCGCCGCCGCTCTTCTTGCGCGAGGTGTGGGCCGCAGGAGGCATTGTGCCGTTCTACCGCCAGTATGGTCGTTTCCCCGGTGAGGTGGCGTGATGCAGATCTGTGTTATTCCCGGCGATGGGATCGGCCCAGAGGTGATGGCCGTGGCGACGGCGGCGCTACGCGTGCTGGCGCCTGACCTCACCCTGACCGAAGCCGAAGCGGGGTGGGGCGTCTTTCAGCGTACCGGCGTCGCGCTGCCCGCCGAGACGCTGGCGACGGCCCGCGAAGCGACCGCGATCCTCTTTGGCGCGGTCGCCTCGCCGAGCCACCCGGTACCCGGCTATCGCAGCCCGATTGTCGAACTGCGCCGCACGCTCGACCTCTACGCCAACATCCGGCCCACCACCGGCCCCGGCGTTGATCTGGTGGTCGTGCGCGAGAACACCGAAGACCTGTACAGCGGGCGCGAACGGCTCGAAGACGATGGTAACACCGCCATCGCCGAGCGCGTCATCACCCGCACGGCCTCGGCCCGGATTGTGCGCGCCGCCTGTGAAATGGCTCGCACCCGCCAAGCCGCCGGCCATCCCGGCAAGGTCATGATTGTTCACAAAGCCAATGTGCTGCGGGTCAGCGACGGCCTGTTCCGTACCGTGGCACTGGAAGTCGCTGCCGACTTCCCCGAATTGACCTTTGAAGAGCGGTTGGTTGATGTGGCCGCGATGCAACTGGCCGCCCAACCGCAACGGTTCGATGTGATCGTCACTACGAACCTGTTCGGCGATATTCTCTCAGACGTTGCTTGCATTCACGGCGGCGGCTTGGGTGTCGCCGCCAGCAGCAATCTCGGTCACGGACGGGCGCTGTTCGAGCCGGTGCATGGCGCTGCGCCCGACATCGCCGGACGTGGCATTGCCAATCCAACCGCAGCCCTCAACTGCGTGGTGATGCTGCTCGAGTGGATTGGGCGGCCTCACGCCGCCGAACGGTTACGCCGGGCCATGGAGGTAGTCGCCGCTGCCGGCATTCGCACTCCCGACGCCGGGGGCGACGCGACGACTCGTGAAGTAGCCGATGCGATTCTTGAACAACTCACAAGCCACGCCTGAAAGGAGCACCAACCATGCGCGCCGAATGCCCCGAATGCGCCGCCGAAATCATCTTGCCGGCCAACACGCTGGAGAGCGAGATTATTGCCTGCCCTGATTGCGGCACCGAATTGGAAGTCGCCAGCCTCAACCCACCCACCCTCGCCCTCGCTCCTGAGGTCGAAGAGGATTGGGGAGAATAACAACTTTCTTCGTGCTACAGCCAAAGGAGTTTATCAATGCGCGCCGAATGCCCTGAATGCGCCGCCGAAATCATCTTGCCGGCCAACACGCTGGAGAGCGAGATTATTGCTTGCCCCGACTGCGGCGCCGAATTGGAAGTCGTCAGCCTCAACCCGCCCACCCTCGCCCTCGCTCCTGAGGTTGAAGAGGATTGGGGAGAATAGGAGAACCGATTATGCGCATTGCCGTCCTCTGCTCACGCATCCGCGCCGAAGAGAAGCTGCTCTTTCAAGAGTTGGAACGCCGTGGTCTCGATTATGTCAAAATCGATGACCGTGAGCACATCTTTGATCTCCACCAGACCAGCTACCCGTTCGATGTCGTGCTTGAGCGCGCCATCCAGCACAGCCGCGCACTGTATATGCTCAAAATCTTTAACGACGCCGGCGTGCCGACGGTCAACACCTACCACGTTGCCCTCACCTGCGGCGACAAGTTTCTCACCACGCAGGCACTCATCCATGCCGGGGTGCCCACGCCGCGCTGTTTGCTCGCCTTCACGCCGGAAAGTGCGCTCGAAGCGATCGAGCAGCTCGGCTATCCGGTAGTGCTCAAGCCGGTGATCGGCTCGTGGGGGCGGATGGTGAGCAAGATCAACGACCGCGACGCTGCCGAAGCCATTCTTGAGCACCGCGACGTGCTGGGCAACTACCAGCATTCGATCTTCTACATCCAGCAATACATCAACAAGCCGGGCCGCGACATCCGCAGCTTCGTGATCGGCGACGAGTGCATTGCAGCCATCTACCGCACCAGTCCGCACTGGATCACTAATACCGCGCGCGGCGGCGTCGCGACCAACTGCCCGATCACGCCAGAGCTAGCCGATCTGAGCGTGCGCGCAGCGCACGCAGTCGGCGGCGGCGTGGTCGCGATCGACATTCTAGAAACGCCCGAAGGCGAGTTGTTGGTCAATGAAGTGAATTACACGATGGAGTTCCGCAATAGCATCGACACCACGGGGGTAGACATCCCGGCCCGGATTATCGATTACGTGGTGGAAGTGGGTCGCGGTCGCCAGTAGCATCCTACCGCGCTGCCCTTTCCGGCGATGGTGTGTTGCGTCTTGTTGATGAGGCATGTATGACTTTGCGCGTTAGCATTGTGGGGGCGAGCGGCTATGTCGGCGGCGAGCTGTTGCGCCTCTTGCTCGATCACCCGCACGTGACGATTGTGCAGGCGACCAGCGCTCGCAACGCCGGGAGGTACCTCTATCAGGTGCATCCCAACTTGCGCGGCCGCACCAACCTGCAATTCGTTCACCCGGACACGTTGCAGCCGTGTGATCTGCTCTTTCTGGCCCTGCCTCACGGCGAGGCGGCGCAGGCCATCGAGCGTTACGCCGCTCTCGCCGAGCGGATCATTGACTGTTCGGCTGACTTCCGCCTGCGCGATCCGGCGGTCTACCAGCAGTGGTACGGCAATCCGCACCCGGCCCCGGCGTGGCTGGAGCGGTTTGTGTATGGGTTGCCTGAAGTGAACCGGTCTGCGCTGATCGGCGCGCGCTATGCCAGCGGCGTCGGTTGCAATGCTACTGCCACTAACCTTGCCCTGATGCCGCTGGTGCAAGCCGATCTGATCGACCGCACCCGCCCGATTATCGCCGACGTAAAGGTGGGATCATCGGAAGGCGGCGCGACTGCCAGCGACGCCAGCCACCACCCCGAACGCTCCGGCGCGGTGCGCTCGTTTGCGCCGGTTGGTCACCGCCACCTCGCCGAAGTCGAGCAGATTACTGGCTTGCGCAACGTTCACATGTCGATCACCGCAATCGAGCTGGTGCGCGGCGCGTTAGCGACGGTGCATGCCTTCGCGTCGCGTGACTTGACCGAGAAGGATCTGTGGCAGGCGTACCGCGGCTTTGCCCGCGAACAGCCATTTGTGCGCATTGTGAAGGAGCGGCAGGGCATTTATCGCTACCCCGAACCGAAGATACTGGCAGGAGCCAATTACGCCGACATTGGCTTCGCCTACGAGCCAACGACCGGGCGGATTGTCAGTATCTGCGCGATCGACAACTTGATGAAGGGGGCTGCCGGTAGCGCGGTGCAGTGCATGAACCTGATGTGCGGGTTTGCCGAGACGACGGCGTTGACGTTTATGGGGTTGCATCCGTAGGGATGAACGATTTATGGAGTGTGGCAGTGTGACTGCCGCACTCCATAATGCTGAGTCATTGCACTTCGCTCGCGTCACGTATCGAGTGCGGCAGTGTGACCACCGCACTCGATAGCTTGATCACATACGGGCCAATTGGCAACCAGCCCCTACTCGTGTTCGGTTAACTGCTGGTCGGCCAACTCAGCCTGCAACGCCTGAATCGCCACCAGCAACTGGCGCTCGCGTTCGGCCAACGTCGCGGCCATTGCGCGCGCCGCCGACAACTGCGCGGCACGGGCTAAGGCCGTAGCGCCGGCGGGGACGGTATCATTCTCTAAGCGGGCAACCGACTGGCGCGCCCGCTCGAGGCCGGGGCGCAGGCTGTTGAGACGAGCGGTGAGTACTTCGATGCGCTGGCGAAAGTGATCTTGCATGGTCTATCCTCCATACACACTCGCCGGGCGCACCGATAGCGCCGCGGCGACAATGACCTGGGCGGCACCGTCGCCGCGATCCGCTCTTTAGTATACCGTTTTTGCACATTTTTTGCAATATGTGTGCAGAGGTGTTGCAATATAATGCGCAGGGAATCTTGCGTTCCCTGCGCATCGTGCTCGGTTCGGTTACTCCGAAGCTGTAATCACGCCATCGCGATAGATCTCGATCACCAAATCATGATTGATCCGGCCAGCGCAGTGCGTCGTCTTTTGCTCTGGCGGTTCGTTGCCGATCGCCTCAACGGTGACAACAATAGTCAAGTCAATATCGGTGTAGGCATCCTTCTGCGTGCTGATCAGCCAGATCGGTTCGCCGAGCGTGTCGCCTTTGCCGACATATTCGAGTTCGTCGAGGGTGTAGCGTGTATCAATGCTGCCGGTGATCGACACCCCCACATAGCCCGCTACAGTCGTGCTCATGAGCAGCAGCGCCATCCGGCGGCGTGACCGCCACGCGAGGATGCCGGGAGGCACGAAAGCCAATGCCAGCCGCACCGGTGGTCAGCATAACCGGCCAGTCGGATGTTTTCGGGTTCACCCCCCGCTGTTCACCACACTCAACGGATAGACGGCGCCGCTATCAATAGTGGCTTGGATCTGGTACTCAGGCGAGCGGCCATCGGGCGTCTGTTTCGCGATCTGCGGCGCCTCAGCAGTGGAACTGAGGGCAAAATCCTCGTTATTGTTGCGGCGAATGCTGATCACATCACCGACCCGGTTCGGCCGTTGCAGCCCCGCCGGCACTGTGATCCCGATATTGGCCTGCTCTAGCGCCACGCCGAGCAAATAGCGGGCATAGTCATTGAGGTTCGCGCGCAGCTTCGCTTGGCGCGCTTCATCCATCAACGGGTAGCTTCCCTCATTGATGGCCTTCACCAGCTCTTCCTCGCTCGGCGCGCAGGCACTGTTCGCGCAGAGGTTGACCTTGAGCAATTGGGCGTGAATGTAGCGCGACCCCTCACGCCAAGACGCAAACCATCACGTCTTGGCGTCACCACCAATATGGCTTAAGGATTGGATGGCACCGGCTGCGGAATCACCTGCGTCTGTCCATCGACCGCTTGATTGTTGAGCAGCAGAGTCAAATTGGTATTCGGGTCAACGAACCACACATTCCCCTTCGACATCATCTGCACCAGCAATTCGCGCTTGCGCAGCTCGAACAGTTCAGGGTTTTCGCGCCAGTAACGGCCTTCGATGGCCCGCACCTGCGCTTCGCGGTTGGCGGCCTCTAATGCGGCAGCGGTGATGCCCTTTTCGCGGGTCAGCGCCACCAGTGCCTCTTGCTCGGCTTGGAAGAGATTATTGGCCTGTTGGGCCTCAATTTGCTGCCGGCGCTTCTGCTCAGTCTCGATCTGCACTTCCAGATTGGCCTTTTCGGCCAGCAATTGAGCGTAGGTATCACCGACCTTGATATCGAGCACCTTCACCGCTTCGATCGTGATATAGAGCTGATCGACCGGCGCGCGCTGACCATCGCCGGGAGGCGTGGTGAGAAAGCGGCGGATGCGCTCGGCAAACGAGCCGCGATCCGAGAGTGCTTCATCGAGGGTGAATTGCGTGCTGGCGCTCTTGAGAGCATCGTTGATGAAGCCGTCGAGAAAATCACCGAGCAGCGTGTCACTCACCCCGATCTCAGCATAAGCTGCGCGCAACGCCTGCTCGGTCGGCAAGCGGCGAAAATCAACTTGAATGTCAATATCGTACAGTTGCTTATCGCTGCTGGCGACATTCTGCGAAATTTGGCGCGCTTGGCGGCGCACATTGACCAGCTCGATCTCGGTAAACGGCGCGAAGGGGCGGAAGATCGGCCCCGGCCCATGCACAGCCACGATCCGGCCTTGCACCAGCTCGATCGCAGCTTGCCCTTCATCGACCTGCACATACTTCATCGTACTCAGGCCAATGCCGGCAATGATCAACAATACGATAAATCCACCCACTAACGACAATCGTGAATTCATACTTCCTCCTTCACCGGTGCGCGGCGCTCGCTGCGACATCACACCCCCCTTGTTCACGTTCGCAGTGACGTCTGTTCATGTTGGGAAGTACGCACGGCAGCGGCAGAAGTTGCATCCGGCTCGGCGATACCCAACGTTTCGGCGACGATATAGAGTGGCCGGCCTTTCACCTCATCGTAGATGCGACCAACGTATTCGCCGATAATGCCGAGCGAAATCAGTTGCACTGCGCCAAGGAAGAGTACGCTGACCAACGTGCTGGCCTGCCCGTAGAACGCCGGTTCGGCGGCGGCGGGGTTGGCTAGCCGCATCACAAAGACCACAAGGAGGAAAATCATACTAATCGCGGCGACGATAAAACCGAGATAGGTCGCTAGTTGCAGCGGCAAATACGAAAAGCTGGTAATGCCATCAAGGGCAAAACGCAACATCTTGCGCAGCGGATATTTGGTGGTGCCGGCAGTGCGGGCATGGCGACGATACGGCACCCCGGTCTGGCGGAAGCCAACCCACGCCGACAAGCCGCGCATAAAGCGGTGATGTTCGCGCATGCGCTTGAGCGTATCGACAACCTTGCGATCAATCAACCGGAAATCGCCGGTATCGACCGGAATCTTGACATTCGTGATCCGCACGATCAGGCGATAAAAGATAGCCGCTGTCGTCTTCTTAAACCACGTCTCGCCTTCACGCTCTTCGCGCACGCCATACACCACCTGATAGCCTTCGCGCCAGCGCGCAATCAGATCGGGAATCACTTCCGGCGGGTCTTGCAGGTCGGAATCGATCACAATCACCGCCTTGCCGGCAGCATAGTCAGTGCCGGCGGTAATCGCAATCTGATGGCCGAAATTGCGCGAGAAGTTGATCACCTTGATCCGCGGATCACGCTCGTGCAGCTCGCGCATAATTTCCGGCGACCGATCCCGGCAGCCGTCATTCACCAACACCAGCTCAAACGGTTCTCTTAACGGTTCGAGTGCGGCGATCACCCGCCGGCAAAACTCGGCGATCAACTGCTCTTCATTGTAGACCGGCGCGACCACCGAGAAGGTTGGTTGCACATCAGACATATTCCCTCCCCGCCTTAATTGGCGGCAGATCCAAACTGTTTATTTCAGCACCGGCGTATACTTGAGAAGACAATGCAACGTCTTTCCTCACACCGCTGCCATCTCTTCCCAATTCGGCCCCGTTTCGAGGTTGACGCCAAGCGGCACCACCAGTTGGTAGGCGCTGCTCATCACTTCACGCAGGAGCTGGGCCGCCGCTGGCACTTCGTCCTCCGGCGCTTCGGCGATCAGCTCGTCATGCACCTGTAAGAGCAAACGAGTGCGCAGGCCGCGTTCGCGCAAAGCGCGATGGACATTGACCATCGCAATCTTCATAATATCGGCGGCAGTGCCTTGGATCGGCGCGTTGATCGCCTCGCGCTCGGCAGCCGCTCGCCGCACCCCGCTGGCGCGCAGGTCTTCCATCACCCGCCGGCGGCCAAACAACGTCTGCACGTAGCCGTGTTGGCGGCCAAATTCGAGCGTTTGATCGATATACTGGTGAATGCCGGGGAATTGGGCGAACAGGTTGTCGATCAGTTGGCGGGCAAGGTCGCGCTCGATGCCAAGGCGCTGGGCAAGGCCAAAGGCGCTGATGCCGTAGATCACGCCAAACACCACCGTCTTGGCCACCCGGCGCTGGTTTTTATCGACCTGATCGGGCGCTACGCCAAACAGGCGGCTGGCCGTGGCGGCGTGAATGTCAAGGCCCTGCTGGAAGGCGGCGATCAGGTTTTTGTCGCCGCTGATGTGGGCTAGCACCCGCAACTCGATCTGCGAGTAGTCGGCGGCGACGAAGCGATGGCCGGGGGCGGCGACAAACGCGCGCCGGATTTCGCGGCCCTCTTCAGTGCGCACCGGAATATTTTGCAGGTTGGGATTGTTCGACGACAAACGGCCCGTCGCCGCGCCGATCTGGTTATACGAGGTGTGGATGCGTCCGGTGCGCGGATTGACTAGTTCCGGCAGGGCATCGATATAAGTGCTCTTGAGTTTAGTGAGCTGGCGATAGGTCAGAATATCGGCGGCAATCGGGTAGAGCTGGCTCAGCTCTTCCAACACTTCCGCCGTAATCGAATAGCCGCCGCTCTTGAGCTTGCTGAGGCCGTGGGCGCGCGGATCAATGCCCATCCGCTCAAACAAGACCTCGTTCAGTTGCGGGCCGGAATTGATGTTAAACGGTCCGCCGGCCTGCGCATAGATGCGCTCGGCCAGCTCGTTGATGCGGTGGGCGAAGCGTTTGCCCAACTCGCGCAGATACTCGTGATCGAGCAAGATGCCGGTCAGTTCCATATCAGTCAGCACGTCGATCAACGGCAGCTCGACCCGATAATACAGATCGCGCAGCGCGGCATCGGCGGCCAATTGGGAACGCAACGTCTCGGTGAGGAGCAAGGTATGCAGCGCATCGGCGGCGGCGTAGAGGGCGGCTTGCTCGATTGGCACTGCGGCAAAGCTGATCTGCTTACTACCCCGCCCGATCAGGTCTTCGATCGTCGTTGGCGGTTCAGGCAATTTCAACTCGTAAAAGGCTAAATCCTTCAACCCCTGCCGTTTGCCCAACATCGCCGCCGCGATCATGGTATCGAACGCCAACCCGGCCACGTGGATACCGACGCTAGCCAGCACCTCGGCATCAAACTTGGCGTTGTGGGCGAATTTGGGCTTGTGCGGGTCGGCAAACAGCGGGCCAAGCGCCGCCGCCACCTTGGCCAGCGGCAACTGCTCGCCAACCTCGTGCCCCACCGGCAGATAACAGGCATCATCGGGCGTGGTCGCGATGGAAATGCCGACCAAATCGCTCCCCACCGCTTGCAGACTCGTCGACTCGGTATCGAAGGCAAAGGCTGGCGCGGCGCGCAGGCGCGCCACCAGATCGGCCAATGCCGCTGCATCGCGTACAATCCGCGTCGCCGCCGCCGACGGATTGGTTGCCGGCGCTTCGCCGCCAAACAGCGAGAGCTGGGTGGGGCCACCGGCAGCCGGCGGCGCCGCCGGCAGATCGGCGGGCAACTCGGCCAATGCTGGCGCTTGCACCACCGGCGGCAATTTCTTGATCAGATTCGAGCTGACGCCGAACTCCAACTCTTGCAAGAGGGCCATCACCGCGGCCCGATCGTACACGCCAAGCCGGGCCGCCGCTCGATCGAGCTGCACCGGGGCATTGGTCACGATCGTCGCCAACTGGCGCGAAAAACGGGCCGTCTCCTGTTGCTCGTTCAGCAAGGGCTGGTACCGTCTCGGCGCATCAGCAATGTGGTCAAGGAGATTATCGAGCGAGCCAAACTGCTTGAGCAAGGCAATCGCGCCCTTCTCACCGATCCCACGCACACCGGAAATATTGTCAGAGGCATCGCCCTTCAGACCGCGCAGATCGGCCAGTTGCGCCGGTTCGAGGCCATCGTACCGCTTGCGCACCTGCTCGACATCGTATAGCGTGACGCTCGTCTTGCCGCCGTACGGGTTGGCCAGTGCCACGCGCACGTGCTCGTTCACCAATTGCAGCACATCAGAGTCGCCGGTGAGGATGATCACATCCAACCCCTGCGCAGTCGCTTGGCAAGCCAGAGTGCCGATCACATCATCGGCTTCATACCCCTCGGCAGTGTAGATCGGGATCGACAGCGCCCGTACCAACTGCGTGATCCGCTCAAACTGCGGGTAGAACTCTTCCGGCGTCTCGGCGCGTCCAGCTTTATATTCGGCGTAAAGATCATCGCGAAAGGTGCGCCCGACGTCAAACGCGACGGCAGCGTATTCAGGCCGGTAATCGGCCAGCGCCGTCAGCAAGATTTGGGCAAACCCAAACACGGCATACGTCGGCTCGCCGCGCGACGAGCGCAGACCGCTCTCGCGCAAGGCAAAAAACGCGCGATACGCCAACGCATGGCCGTCAACCAGCACCAACAACGGGCGCACCATACCAAAGCTCCATTCCCAACGAAGCGCACCACTCGTCATGCGCATTTGGATTATACCACGCCGCGCTATGGAAACATCCTCGCCAAACGCAACCGGTCGCTTGTCGCCGCGTGGTACAATGTGAACAATGTCAAAAGCGCGGTCGTACCAACGCATGATTGTCCGATGGGTGCGCAAACACCGCCAGCAGCAAACACAACACACCTGACACACTCATATGACCACAGCCATTGTGACCGATCAGCGGTTCGATCTGCATACATGGCACGGCCACGTCGAACAGGCCAGCCGGCTGCACGCGATTCAGCGCGCCATCCAATCGGCGGGTTTGCTCGGCTATCTCAAACCATTGCCCATCCGCCCAGCGACCGAAGCAGAATTGCTGGCCGTGCATAGCCCACACATGCTGCACCGGGTGCGCCAACTGGCCAGTTACGGCGGCGGCCAAATCGATAGCGATACCTATGTCACCGCCGACTCGTGGGAGGTGGGGTTGCTGGCGGCAGGCGCGACGATCTGCTTGGCCGAAGCGATCGCCGAAGAGCGTTGCCACAACGGGTTTGCGCTCGTGCGCCCGCCCGGCCATCACGCGACCGATGCCCGCTCGATGGGGTTCTGCCTCTTTAACAACATTGCCATTGCAGCACGCGCATTACTCGACCGGTATGGCTTCAGGCGGATCGCGATCATCGACTTCGACGTGCATCACGGCAACGGCACCCAAGATATCTTCTACCGCGATGGGCGGGTGCTCTTCTGTTCGACTCACGCCGCGCCGCTCTACCCCGGCACCGGCGCTATGCACGAAATGGGAGACCCGCGCACTGCCGGCGGCGCTACGCTCAATGTACCGTTACCGTACAGTACCGGCGATCAGGGGTATGAGCGCGTCTTCCGCCAGATCATCGGGCCGGCGTTGCGCCGTTTTCAACCCGAAATGATGCTGATCTCGGCGGGGTTCGATGCCCACTGGAGCGACCCGATCGGGCCGATGGCGCTTTCGGTCAACGGGTTTGCCCGCATCGTACAGCATTTGCTCAATTGGGCCGCCGAGCTGTGCGATGGCCGGATCGGCTTTGTGCTTGAGGGGGGTTACAGCTTGCCCGCCCTCGCTGCCGGCGTCGTTGCAACACTCCGCTTAATGGTCGGCATGGATCCTGGCCCCGATCCGATGGGTGGCGTCCAAGCGCCCGAACCAGCGATTAACCATATCATCACCGCATTGCAACATCAACATCCGCTCTTGATGCAGACCGGTTATCAGGGAGAAGTATGATTGCAGTGATTAACTACGGCGCCGGCAATCTGCCCAATGTGGTGCGCGCATTGCGGCGAGTTGGCGCCGATTTGACCGTTACCGACAATCCCGATGTGATTCGTTCGGCGCAGGCTGTCGTCTTGCCCGGGGTCGGCGCCACCGCTGATACGATGGCCAGCTTGCGCCAGCTCGGCATTGCCGCTGTCTTGCCGGAAGTGGCAGCAGCGAGCACACCGTTTCTCGGCATTTGCGTCGGCATGCAAGTCTTGTTGAGCGAGAGCGAGGAATTCGGCCCACATCCATGCCTCGATATTGTGCCGGGAACCGTGCGGCGACTGCCCGACAGCGCCGGCAAAATCCCGCAAATTGGGTGGAATCAGGTGCAGATTACACCGGCGTTTCGCGAGCATCCGCTCTTTACCGGCATTCCTGACCGGGCCGATGTCTACTTTGTTCACTCGTACTACTGCGATGTCGCTGATCCAACGATCATCGCCGCGCGCACCGATTATGGGTTGCTCTTTCCGAGCGTGATCATCCGCGACCAGCTGGCTGCGGTGCAGTTTCACCCCGAAAAGAGCGGCGACTATGGTTTGCGCTTGTTAGCCAACTTTGTGGCGTGGAGCGGCGCAACCACTCTGAGAGGATGAGGTATGGAGATTATTCCGGCGATTGATTTGAAAGACGGGCGCTGCGTGCGACTGTATCAAGGAGATTTCGCCCAGATGACAATCTACGCCGACGATCCGGTCGCCGTGGCGCGGGAATGGCAAGCGCAAGGGGCAACCCGTTTGCATCTGGTCGATCTCGATGGCGCGCGCGCCGGCAGACCGCAGAATGTCGATGCGGTCTTGGCGATTACCCAAGCCGTGCGGATTCCCGTGCAACTCGGCGGCGGCTTACGCCGCGAAGAGGATGTCGAGGCGGCCTTGGCCCTCGGTGTCGAGCGGGTGATTATCGGCACCGCTGCAATTGCCGAAACTGAACTGGTGGCCTGCCTGCTCCATCGCTTCGACGAGCAGATCGTGATCGGGATCGACGCGCGGAACGGCATGGTGGCAACCGATGGCTGGACGGTCACCTCAACCGTAGCGGCCACGACGCTCGCCGCGCAGATGGCTGCGCTCGGCGCGCGTCGGATCATCTATACTGACATTAGCCGTGACGGTGCGCTCAGCGGCCCTAATTTCACTGCGCTGGCCGAATTGATCCGCGCTGATGGACCGGCAATTATCGCTAGCGGCGGCATTGCCAACCTCGATCACGTGCGCCGGCTAGCCCAGCTTGGGGTCGAGGGAGCGATTATCGGCAAGGCGTTGTACGTGGGAGCGATCAGCTTGCCCGAAGCATTGGCCGTCGCCCAAACAGTGACTTCATAACCATACGAGGATGGCATGTCAAATTCAGACCTTACTGCGCGTTACGAAGAGGAGCGCCTGCGCGCTCAAGAGCAGTCGCAACTGGTTTACTTGCAAAGCCAGATCGACGAATTGCGCCGCCTGCTCAAAGATCAGACCAACAAGTATCAATGGGCGATGGAACAGGTGCGCAAGAATGAAGGCACAATCGCGCAGATACAAAGCCTCTTTGAGCGGCATACGAGCGAAGTGGCGCAGGCGAACGAGATTGTGCGCCGCGATGTGGTCGCGTTGCGGCGCGAAGTAGCGGCGGCGCTGGTAAAGATTGAAGAAGGTGTGCGCCCGCTGCGTGATATGCAGTCGCAGATTCAGCAAATCGCCGAAGCGCGCAAACAAGATCGCGACTTTCTAGCCGGCTGGCTGAGCCGGATCGAGCAGGCCGAGCGCCAAATTGCCGCGTTATCGTCACAGATCAAAGAACTTGATGAGCGCCAACGCCAGTTTGCTCTCCAACTCGAACGCTTGCGCGAAGCTGACGCCGCCGTGATGCAAGAGGTACGCCGCTTTAACGATGAACTACAGGTCGAGAAGCAGCAAATGCGGCGGATGGCAGTGGAATCGCAACAGTTTGTCGCTGATCTTCGCCCTGTCGTCGATGAACAGCGTTCCCGGATCGACCGGCTAGAAGAGATTCGCCAGCAAATCGATCTCTTCGCTGAAGCATTGCCGGCGCAAATCAAAGAGTTGAAAGCAAAGCTGCCTGACCTAGTCAACGAAATAAAGCGGATTGAGCGGATCTCGACCGAACGTTTCCTGATGAACCAAGAACGGTTGGAAGAGTTGCGCCAGATGACCGATGAGCGGATGAGTGCGTTGCAAGAGACTGACGAGCAGTATTTGCGCCAATTGACGGCATGGCTCGAACGCGTTGATGGTTGGTTGCGCGAGCTTGAGCAGCGCCTCACGCGTACCACTGATCGGATGGAGCTTGAACAAAAGGCGCAGCTCTTGCGAATTATGGAATTGGAGCGACGCGAGGCGGACACCATCAATACCCAATTGGTCACGTTACGCCAACGGCTCGAACAGGTACGCGCTGCCCATCTCGAACTGGGAGGGGGCGATCAGCGATCATAAAATGCAAGGCGCTGGCGGTAGTTGCCCGCTGCAGCGCCTTGGCATTACGCTTGCGCTACCCGCCGCAACACGAAAATGCGTGGGTAAAGACCGCCGAGATCAACCCGCAGGTGTTGTTCGAGCTGCCATTCCGGCAACTCGGCTAAGGTGCGCTCCATGAGCCGCACTTCGTGGCTGATGATCACTGCGCACCCATCGAGCCGCGTGACACGGGCCGCCTCGCGCAGCAAGGCCGGGTAAAGCGTGACATTGCTGGCATGCGAACCGACTAAATGGCCAAACGGCAAGTCAGCTAACACCACATCAACACTTGCCGGCGGCAATGGCAATTGTTGTGCATCCCAATCGTGCAATACTACTTTGTGGCTGAGACCGGCGGCGGCAAGGTTGCGATAGGCGCATGCTAACGCTTCGGGATCGGTATCGCACCCGATCGCCTGCGCTGCCGGCCCGATCAACAACCGCTCGATCAGCAGCGTACCCGAACCGCATCCCACATTCAACACTCGATCACTAGCGCGCGGCTTGCTCAGCAGTGCCATCGCGTGCGCCACCGGCCCATTGAGCGCCCCTTCGCGATTACACACCCGCCAAGGACGGGTCGCCAGCGGGCGCGGCGTCAAACGCACCAGTACATCCCAACCGGCCCGATCACGGCTAGGACGCAAGCGCAGCACCAAATCGCCATCCTCTTCCCCCAGCGCAAGGCCAAACCGCTCGCAGAGCTCGTATTTGAAACGCCGCAACACACTGCTCTCGGCCCCGGCAGCACTGAGAAAGAGGGTTTGAAACGTGTTAGCGGGATGCAAACGGCGCACCGTGTCGATCATCGCCGTCACCGCACGAAAGTGCTCGTCACCGAGCAGAGCCCGTGGCCGCGGAATGGCAAAACTACGCACGAGAAAGACTGAAATAGCGCAGCGTACATCGAACAGCGCCGGCAACGGGCCACGCATCGTCGCGCCGATCACACCGCTCTCGCCCGGCGGGTCGAGCCGGATGCCGGCGATCCGCTGCGCTTCCGCGCGCGCCAATCCTTCCAAACCAGCAGGGACAATGATTTCAATTCGGTGCGCCATTGTTATACTATTATATTGATGTTGAGGTTAAGCGCTATCGCCTTGTTAGTATACACGCAAAACGCCTATGTACATCGGAACAACCATTTGGCCGCCCATGCCGGCGCGACCGCAGGCGCTGGCCGCCAGTTGGTCGCGCTACGACCACGGCGCGCTGCGTGAATACTTGCAACGCGCGCGTGAGATCGGTTTGCAGCAAGTACGCTTTGATCTGCGCTGGGCAGAGGTGCAGCCAAGTGCGCAGCGGATTGCGGTCGCTGCGCTCGATGGCTTCCACCGCGGCCTTGATCTCGCCCAAGCCAACGGTCTGCACGTGGTGGTCTCGCTGATGAGCGCCACCCTTGGCTCGGCGCTCCATTTGCCCGATTGGGCGCTGGGGGTGTCGGCGCAAGCGTTGACCAACCAAGCGGTGAGCGAGATCTTGGCGACACCGGCGTTGACGATTCTCGACAACACCTTCTACCGGCACGAACCGGTCCGCGATCTGTACGCCGATCCCGATATGCGGGCTGCGCAACGCTACGTGCTTCGCGAAGTGATCGGTAATTTCGCCGCCCATCCGGCCATTCACGGCTGGTTGCTAGCGGCTGGGATTGAGCGGGTGCGCCCTCCCGCCGATCACCGTGATATGGCGGCATGGTGGGCCGATCTGGCCGAGCGCGCTCGTACCCATGGCGCCAACCGGCTGTTTGGTCAGATTGACGCTGCTGCCCTGAGTAACCCGGCTAGCCTACGCCCGTATGACATTGCGATGGCCGGCGGCGAAGTCGTGGTGAGTGTCGGGCCGTGGCCGCCGCTCGGCGATGGGCCGCCGGCACGCGGCGAGGCAGTCTGCTTCTTGCACGCCGTAGTCGCCGGTTTGCTGGCCGAAGAAGTGAACGACACCGCCGCCGCGCAGGTGGTGGTCGCCGATCTTGGCTGGCCAACCGCCCCTCGCCCGCAATGGCGCGGCTGGCAGAGCAGTGAAATCTTTGCCCAACCGGCCCAAACCTTCTTGGCCGATGAAGAAACCGTTGCCACCGCGTTACAAGCCACCTTGCCAGCACTGGCCCGCGCCGGCGCCGCCGCAGTCTGGCTGGCCGGTATGGTCGATCCAACCGAAGAACAGTGGAAGATTCCCCCGTTCGACCGCAGTTGGCCGGCGCGCACATGGGGCTTATGGACGGCGGATGGCCGCCCGAAAGCGGGTTGGGAGGCGCTGCGCGAGGCGATTGGCAGCCTGCCAGCGAAAGGGACGTTACCGGGCCTGCCGGTGGAACCCGACCGCTTCTGGCGCGATCCGGCCACCGAGCTGCGCCGCCTCTGGCGTGAATATCGGGCCGAGATGGTGTGAGCGCAATGGGACGCGGATTGGAACGGATCGGGCCAGCCGTGTCAATCCGTGTCTTATTCACCGCCCATGCCCGGCGGTTGCCAACCCCATTCGGCCAACAACGCCAGATCGGCCTTGGTCAGGACTCCAGCCGCCGCGGCGCGCGCCAGCAGGTCGGGCCGGCGGGCCAGCGTTCGGCGCAACCGCTCGGCTCGCCGCCAGCGCGCAATCTCCCCATGGTGGCCGGAAAGCAACACCGGCGGCACACTCAACCCTTCCCAGACCGCCGGACGGGTGTAGTGCGGGTATTCGAGCAAAAAGTCGCTGTGGCTCTCTTCGACGATCGACTCGCCATCGATCACGCCCGGCACCAAACGGGCGACTGCATCTACCACCACCATTGCCGCCAACTCACCGCCGGTCAATACGTAATCGCCGATGCTCAGCTCGCGGTCGATCAGCGTCGCGCGCACCCGCTCATCGATCCCCTCATAGTGGCCACAGACGAGAATCACGCGCGGCAAGGCCGCTAATTCACGCGCTATGCTCTGGGTGAACAACTCGCCGTCAGGCGTGAGCAGAATAGTTGGCCCGGCTTGCTCGCCAGCCGCGCGCACCACCCGAATTGCCGTTGCCAACGGCTCGGCTTTCATCACCATGCCAGCACCCCCGCCATAAGGCGTGTCATCGGCGGTGCGATGGCGATCAGTCGCCCACTGGCGAATATCGTGCAAGTGAATGGCAATCTTGCCAGCCTGCTGCGCCCGCTTGAGAATGCTCTCGGTCAGCGGCCCCTGAAACATCGCCGGAAAGAGGGTAAGAATGTCAAACCGCATGCCGCTCATGCCTCGACGCTACGCAGATACTGGTCGAAAAACTCGACGACGCGCCGGCAATACGTCACCCGATCGACAAAATAGCCGCCGCAATGCTCGGCGCCGGGCACCTCCCACAGCATACGCGGCTCGCGAGCAGCGTCATACAATTGGCGCGCGTGGCTCACCGGGATCAGCGAGTCGTCAAGACCGTGAATAATAAAGACCGGACGTGGTGCAATTTGGCCGATGGCGTCAATTGGGCGGGCTTGGCTAAAACGGTAGCCGTGGCGGTGAGCGACGATCGCGTCGGCCAAGCGCACCAACGGCTTGGGCGGGATGCGCAGCACTTGAGTGATGCTATGCGCCACCACATCATCGCCGGCGGTAAACGAGCTATCGGCCACCAGCGCCCGAACTGACTGATCGCGAGCGGTAGCCAGAATACCAACCGCTGCCCCCATCGAATAGCCAACGACGCCAATCGCCGCAGCAGGCATCCGCTGGCGGACATATTCGAGCGCCGCTAGCAAATCGTCAACCTCGCGGCTCACCAGCGTCTGCGGCCATGGATCCGATTCGCCACGGCCACGATAATCAAACAGCAGCACATTGTAACCGGCTCGCCAGCAATAGCTGCCAATGCCAAGTAATTCGTCTTTGCTGCCGGCATGGCCATGGCTGCCCACAATCACCGCATTCGTTTCAGGGCGCGGCAACCACCAACCGGCCAGCCGCAGACCATCGCTGCTGCGAAACTCGACCGTCTCAAACGGCACCCCTAACTCCCACGGAGTAAAGGTATAGCTATCGAGATAGGTACGGCGCGGCGGCGGGCTGACCCGCAAACTGACATAGTACGCCGTCCCGGTAATCCCCCCTAACACACCGATGGCGCCAGTCAGCGCCATCGGTAACAGACTCCAGCCAGATTTTGCTGCCATAATCCTATCCTCGCGCAATTCCGACAAACTCAAACTCCGGCGTAGCCTGCGGCTGCAAGAGCAGATGGATTTCATACAACCCATCGGCATGCCGGCCATGGAATGGCAAACCCAAACCGGTCGCCAGCCGGATCATAGCGGTATTATCGGCGTGCGTCAAAAAGATCAATCGATCGAGGTTAGCTGTCCGCGCCTCGGCAAGCAGTAACTCTAGCATTTTACGCCCGACCCCAGTCCTATGATAGTCATCCCGCACCAGAATCGAGGCCTCAGCCACTTTGGGGTTATGCGGCAAGCGAGCAAAACGGGCGACCGCAATCGCCTCCTCGCGCCCATGCTCGTCGGCCAACGCTACCAACGCCACTTCGCGGCGCGGATTAATCGCCGCCAACCGTTGCGCCGATTTATGCACCAGTTCCGGCGAGGCATGCTCGGCGGCGATGAAAAATCGGCGATAGATCGATTCCGGCGACAAACGATAAAACATCCGCTCAAGCAATTCGGCATCCGCAGCGGCAAGGCTACGCACGCGCAACGTGCGGCCATCACGAGTGGTAATGGTGAGCGGCATTGACTGGCTAACACGTTGTTCGTTCATACCAACCTCCGGCATCGCTCGTGCTCTGACAGCAGAGGAAACAGAGCAGATACGGCAAATTGCACACCTTCGAGCATCTGAGCTGATGCGTGCCGCCGCTACGCTGCACATACGGCGCTAAAAGTATTGTAGCATGAGAATGGTATACTGTTGCACTTTTGTAACGCAATGCGTTATAGAAGAATGACAACCAACCTGCCTGCGCTCGCTCCGGCCCGCCGGGCGGCCCACAGGCAGAGCCCACCAGGTACTGCGTATCGCCAATGAACAGCGAGGATCGTTTGCCTGAATTGATTGCGATTGTTGGCCCCACCGCCGTGGGTAAAACCGAATTAGCAGTCGCATGGGCGCAGCAGATCGACGGCGAGATTGTCTCTGCCGATTCGCGCCAAATCTACCGTGGCATGGACATCGGCACCGCCAAGCCAACCTCTGCCGAACGCGCGCAAGCGCCGCACCACCTGATCGACATCCGCGACCCCGACCAGTCGTTTTCGTTAGCCGAATTTCACGATCTGGCGCTAGCGGCGATCGCCGATATTCAAGCACGCGGGCGCACACCGCTGCTGGTTGGCGGCACCGGCCAATATCTGGCGGCAGTCTTGGAAGGCTGGCAGATTCCGCGCGTCGCCCCCCAGCCAGAGCTACGCGCCGAGCTTGAGCACGTAGCGGCGCAAGAGGGCGCTGCCGCGCTCCATGCCCGCCTCGCCGCGGTTGATCCGGTCGCGGCGGCGCGCATTCCGGCCACCAACGTGCGGCGGATTGTGCGCGCGCTCGAAGTCTATCTGGTCAGCGGCGAACCGATCTCGCGCCTGCAAGAACGGCAACCGCCTCCCTTCCGCCCGCGCACGATCTGGCTGCACCGGCCACGCGCCGAACTCTACACCCGCGCCGACGCCCGCATCGAACGCATGATCGCTGCCGGCTTGGTTGCAGAGGTCGCAAACCTGCTGGCCCGCGGCTACGATTGGTCGTTGCCGGCAATGTCGAGCCTTGGTTATATTCAGTTCCGGCCCTATTTTGAAGGGACTACCGACCTGACAACCTGCATCGAACGGCTACGCTTCGACACCCACGCCTTCATCCGCCGGCAAGAGATGTGGTTCCGCCGTTTACCTCATCTTGAAATCTGGACGCCCGATCACCCGGCTTGGCGGGCCATCATCGCTTGAAAAACATCGTATTCACGCACCACATGCTCAAGAAACCGTTCAGGATGGCCATCTGCCGGGGGCAATTCGAGCCGTTGACGCATCAAGGCTGCAAGCTGCCCGGCCAGCGCGAGGCGCGCATCTTCACTAAGCGTATCGCGGCAGAGCAAGAAGTCAAACACGAGCGCCATATCTGCCGGCGATAAGCGCTCGAGGTTCGGCAACAACGGCGTTGGCGGCGCATCGGTCGCGCGTGGCGGCACCTGTACTCTGACCGGGCTTAAGATTTGGTCAAGCGTGATGCGATTGCTTTCACGCACCACTACTGTACCGGCGGTAAGATCACCCAGCCGGCGGTTGTGGCGATCGATAAAGATGGTGAGCAGACCAATGCCGTAACCGAACGGCAAAAAGTCAATCGCCCGCATCAGATTACGCACCACAACCGCTGCACCGTCAACCGGACGGCCACCCTCGCGCAACACGCGCAACCGCAACCACCGCTTCCCCGGCGTCTGGCCGTTCCAAATCAACTCGAAGAAGACGTAATAGCCCCAATTCAGCACAAAAGCGAACACCGCCCACAATGCCCACACGAGGTCTTCATTGCCAACACCAATACTGTTGCTGGTGGACACGACGGTGATAGCCATCATCAGGAGCGTGATCAGAATCGTATAATCAATCACCGCCGCCAGACTCCGGCTAGCCAGCCCAGCGGTGGTGTAGGTCATGATGACGCCTTCCGGCGTCTCGACGCGATACATATTGGCAATGCGATCGGCGGTAAGCATTTAGGTATAGTATGAATCTATGGAGTGCGGCAGTTACACTGCCGCCCGCTACCATCTCGCACAGAGCAGGATAGAGCGAAGCATGCTCCCACTCCCAGCCACCATGATGATGCGCTCAACACCACCTGCCCATCCATCACCAATCTGTTACTGGCTCGGCAACTCAGCATCATCAGGCGGCGCCGAAATCAACTCTGGCTCATGCTCCGCTTCCAGATGCTTCATATTATTCACCGCTTTGACCCGCCAGTGTTTGTAACCGATTTCGAGAATCGTGATCGACGTGTTGCCAATATGCGGGTACCGGCCAAAATGCGTGTCGTGAAAGTTTTCGGCATGGGCTAACAAGGCGCGCACGCAGCCGCCATGCGTGACAAAGGCCAGTGTTTGGCCACGATGCTGAGCCGCCATCGCCTCGACGGCTGTCACCACCCGCTGCCGCAACGCCGCCACCGTCTCGCCGCCGCCGCGCGGCAGGTCGTGACCCTGCATAATCTGCGCCCATTCACCAGGGAACTGCGTCCGCACCTCATCAGTGGTGAGACCGCTCCAACGTCCGGTATCAATCTCGCGCAACGCCGGCAACAGTTGCACCGGCACCTTCAGCACCGCGCCAATCTCCCATGCCGTCTGATAAGCGCGAGACAGATCACTGCTATAGATAGCAGCAAACGTCACCCCCTCGCGCGCCAGCCGGTTGGCTAACAGACGCGCCTGCCGGTAGCCAACCTCGTTGAGCGGAATGTCAGCATGGCCTTGCCAGCGTCCCTGCATATTCCAGTCAGTCTCGCCGTGACGGATCAAATAGACGGTGGTCATGTCATTCTCCGCGAAGAATCCATAGGTTCTCTTGCTATGGTAACACAGAGTTATGACCGGAATGTTAAACGTCAGGCAAGAGGATTGGCGATCGTGGCTGTGGACTCCACCCACTCCCCTCCTGTCATTGCGCGGTGCAGGGACGACGCACCGCGCTGCCGTGCGCACCACCTCCCACTCCCCTTCTGTCATTGCGCGGTGCATGGGCAGCGCGGGGCGCTGCCCGTGCGCCGAAGCAATCTCCTTCTTCAGCGGAGGAGATGCCTATAAGCAGGTCTCTCCATCCAAAGCAGGAGCTTGCTTCGGGCGCTGCGCGCCCTCGCAATGACAGGCGGAATGCGCCCCGCGCAGCCCATGCGCCGAAGCAATCTCCTCCGTTAGCGAAAGCCATTCCCGTTGCACCCAATCTCTCGCCCAATTCACGACAGGAGACTCGTTTTGTACATGGTTAAAGATGCGGTATGATGGGCCAAGGTTCAAATCAGACACTCGGACAGATTATGTTCACCCACACGACTGAACAATTCACACCGCAAGAGATTGCCCTCCTCCAGCCGTTTGTCACCAATGTTGACCGGCCAGTTTTCTGTTTGCGCAATGTGCCGGAAGTGGTAAAGGGGGCACTATTTGCGCGGTATAGCCGCAGCACGAAGAGCTTGCGCCGCCTGTTGCTCGACGAGTTCATCACTGAACCAGAGTCAGGGTTCGCTGCGATTGTGTCGGCAGTGGGCGATAGTCCGGCGGCGCAATTGGTCGCCGCGCGCCAAGCCGAAGCCTTTTACGAGCGGGTGCTGATCGGGTACGGCGATGACTCGGTGGCCGAATTGGGCGGCGCGCACGTAGCCTGCGAAGGCGTGAGCAACATCGCCGCGAAGCTGCTCGAAGACAGCCGGTTGGGCTTGTCGCCGCTAGAGAAATCGACCCGCTATGTCCGGTTTGATCTACCGGGGCCGGATGGCTACCTCTACCTGCGCGAGCCGGCACTGATGGCATCGCCGTTCGCGGAACGCTACACGATAACGATGGATAACCTCTTCGCGACGTATAGTGTGTTGCTCGGCCCGGTGCAAGCGTGGCTGCAAGCGACGTTCCCCCGTGACGAGGCGACGACGCCGCGCGCCTACCGCAATGCGATTCAGGCAAAGGCGCTCGATCTGTTGCGCGGGTTGTTGCCGATGGCGACCCAAACCAACGTTGGGTTGTTTGGCAATGGGCGCGCCTTTGAATATCTGCTTATCAAGCTCGCCGCCGCCCCCTTCGCCGAAGCACGCGCATTGAGCGAGGCGATTCAAACCGAGCTAGATTATGTCATTCCGGCCTTTGTTAAGCGGGCGCGCAGCGAACGCGGCAAGGCGTATGCCGCGTATCTAGCGGCTACCCGCGAACAGGCGGCGCAGTGGGCTGCGCAGCTCGACCTCGCACCGGCAGAGGGAACAGAGCTTGCGGTGCGCTTGGTTGATTACGATCCACAGGCGGAAGAAAAGACGGTCGCCGCCATCCTCTACCCGCATCTCGATCTGCCGCTGGATGCGATCCTTGCCCATGCCAGAACGATGCCAGCGCAGGAACGGCAGGCGATCATCGCCGCCGCCCTCGGCGAGCGGGCCAGCCGCTTCCACCGGCCCGGTCGCGCCTTCGAGGAGCCGTATTACACCTTTGATATCTTGGCCGACATCGGCGCATACCGCGATCTCCAGCGCCACCGCGTGCTGACCCAAGAACGGCAGCGCTTTACCGTCAGCCACGGCTACGTCACCCCGCCCGAACTTGACCTGATCGGCGTTGCACCGCAGTACCGCGCTGCGCTTGAGCAGGCCGCTGCATTGGTGACCGACCTGCAACGCGACTTTCCCAATGAAGCGCAATACGCGGTGCCGTTCGCCTTCCGCATCCGCTGGCGGGTGAAGCTCAATCTGCGTGAAGCCTACCACCTGATCGAACTGCGCAGCGCGCGCCAAGGCCACCCAGCCTACCGCCAGATTGCCCAGATGATGTTTCAAGCAATCAGCGCAGTGCATCCCACCCTCGCCGCCGGGATGCGGTTTGTTGACCAACACGACTACGACCTCGAACGGTTAGCCGCCGAGCAGCGGATTGATCAGAAACGACAGGGGCGGTAACGCCGGGATCCATCCTGCCGAGCGCGGGCCGCTGGTGTTGGAATGCGCCAATTCGACCTCACTCCTAGCCCTCTCCCGCTGGCGCGGGAGAGGGGTTTTACTGCGCCAAGCGTTGAGGCATCGCACAGCAATCAACAATTGTGCCCGGCCAGATGTTCTGTCCGACCCTCAACGCTTGCCCGTGGGGGAAGACCCATGAAGGTTCCTTGGTGCTTCCCATGTGACACCCATTTTACTACCACCCTCTGCTCCGCAGCATCAATAACCAAATCCTCAATCTCTGCGCCAAAGTCGGGGAAAGCGGTGCATAATTGGATGATGTTTTTCTTGAAACCTTCTCGATCTGATGTCTGGACGGCAGAGTCATGAACGACGAAATTGAGGACATGCAATTCGTCAACCATATCAACACGACCCTATTGCCAGCCTTCTTCCATCAAACGCCGTGCAATTGCCTTCAGTCTTTCTAAGACAGCTTCGGTCATCGCTTTGTCTCTCAACAGCGTCACGGTTCTTGTGCGACCTAACGGCTTGAGCTTCAGCCGCGCCACCGCAGGCGGCGCCGGCTAGAGCGGCGGGTGAGCCAGCGCCGACTTTCTCTAGCGCCTTGCTTAAACTTGCTTGTGCCTCCACTTCTTGCAAATCGGCTGCCACGCGAGGAAAATAGTCAAATGGCGCTTCGCAACCAGTCCCAACTTATCTGGTCGAGCTACCTCTTCAAAAAGAGATAAACCATTGAAGCGGGGACGGTACGATACCCATACCTTGCAGCAATATCCTGAAAGTATCGGATTCGTTCAGTGAGTTCTTCTTCGCTCATGGTATAGCTGCGTTAGGCATCGGCTACCATCTACCGCTTGAACTGAAGCTGAGGGCATTTCTTCTTCAATTCAGATGCGATCTTTAGTACATCACTTGCCCAGCCATACGATATGAAACTATCATCAGAGAGTAGCTCATCAAGCAGGATTCCCAGTTTGATAGCCGTGACGGTTTGTATTTGTCCGTCTATATGATTTACGCAAAGGACGACAATATCTCTATCACTACTAGATAGATCGTAATACTTTCCAATATCAAACCACTGGTCATCCGTCTGTTTTTTTACCTCTATACGGTACCTTGTTTCACCATCCAAGATTTCATAATCGTGCAGCGGAGAAGATACTCTTTGAGCAGATGGAAGTAAAACCCCAGCAATGCCTTACTCTTTTCCTCCTCTACCCGCCACCATCAGAGAGTCAATTTGAGCGATATTCACGAGATGACTGGGAAGAATGGTTGTAGACACGGTGTTCAACCTATGGATCTATAAAGAGTCACTATAGCGACAGAAATATGCTGGCAGCATAGCGGCTGGTGCATAAGCGCGAGCGAGGGAGCACACGACCGAGCAAAGCTGGCCGGCTTGATGCGCGTGTGAGCCTGCGCCAACTGATTGAAACGAAACAAACTTATGACTTCTTGCCGCGAAAATAGATATAAAAAATCGCATCACCCAATCAAGAGTTCGTGTCATCCAGCAGGTATGCAGAACCTTTAGTTCTCTTAAAATGCTTTACAGTCACCGATAAAGTGAGCCGAGTTGGCGCTGATGATGCGTAGGCCGTACTTCCCAGCAGCGACGTAAGCATAGCACTGCGCAACCACCACGCTAATGGCATCACCCGGTGTATCGTAGAAACCGGCTTCGGTGGGGTGGACTAGGTTGGTCACATCGATGATGCATCGAGTGAGACTTTCATCCATCTTGGTTCGGCGACAATGTTACTAAATCGTCTTTATCCGAGAGCTATGATTTTCGATCATGCTCTTAGAGATACTCTCGCAGCCAATTAATGAATACGCTCGTTTGCTCTGAGTATCTTGGAATCTTACCTATTAGGCTTATTTTTTCTAAAGCTAGATTCACGACTCCTTCGGCATCGCAGATGCTCAGGCATTGCCTTAGCAGATCTTCGGCTTCATCAAACCTAGACAATCCTACAAGAGCGATAAACTTATTATAGTAAGGTTCATACGCCGAAGGAGAAACAGCAATAATTTTCTCAGACAGTTCAATTGTCTCTTTGAAGAAATTTTCTGCTCTGCGAATGCGTTCATTTAGCACGAAAGCCAAACCAACTGCAACCAAAACTTGAGCGTCGATCGTCACATTATCTTGGTCATGCATTATTTGATATGCCTGCTCAAGAGTTTGCAAGCCATTTTCAAACTCGCTTTCCAAAAGAAGAGTTAGCCCTTTACCATATAAGCCTTTCTTCCGAACGAAAAGTTGTTTAGATGTTCGTTTGTGGCGATTCGCTGTACTGATAGCTAAATCGTAATACTTTTTTGCTTCTGGTGTATGACCCAAGAAACGATATACATCACCCATAGACAAATAAGTACCGGGGTTATCGTCGCCGATTTCCAAAGCGATACGAGCCTTTTCAAGAGCGGTTTTGCTGTCACCAATAAGTAAATAAAGTCCACTACTCTTGTTAAAAGTGCAAGCCAAATTACTGAAGCCTTGCTCTGCAATCTGTCGTGCCTTTAGAGCCTCATGTAGTCTACCTTGCTGCATTAGCAGTTTGCTGATTTGGGAGTGTGTCCTATAATACGCTATGTTAACCTTCGTAAGTCCCTTCAATCGAGAATAGCAGGCTCTTAATTGATGCTCAAGGTGATCTGTTATGGTTTGTGAGGGACGGGATAAAGATTCTATGAATTTACTTACAAAAGACTTAGAAGGATCGATTCGAAGAACTTCATTATAAACCTTAATTGCTTCTTCTTTCTCATTGTTTTGGCTCCGAGTATGTCCAATCTCAATCAAGATACGAACATCATCATTTAAAGAGTATGCCTTACTGAGACACTCTATCGCGGTGTTTAGATTGCCCTGTCTGCGAGCAGTGATACCTATTGCTTGGTAAGCAGCAGCTCTCTCTTTTATAAAAGAGTTTTCTGTAACGAGGCGCTCTGCCTGCTCTAATTTCTTCAATGCCAGCTTCAATTTTTTTGCTTTTGCAGCAATCACAGCCTCGTCAATTAGAGTCAAAATTTTCGTTTCGGTGTCTAGTCGACTGAATATTTGCTCCTTAAGCTTAACGACGCTTGGTAAATTCTCCCCGAGCCTTCCGATATCAACTCCAAAATGCTGTAAAGAAGTTATCAACTCATCGTGACTAGTTGAAAGTCGAGAGCGTAACCACTCTTTAGTTGTAAGAGCTGCCAGAAACCGGCTTGCAAAATCAAACTCACCATACCTTATTGCTAAGCTATACACATCGCAAAGGAAACTGACACCAGCCTCAATGTCATTAAGCCAGAATAGATGGTTTAGCCTTCCTATCGCAGCTTCTTGATAATTCCGGTTTCGGAATTTTGTCTGGTAATCCTTGAAGCTTATGGTTTTAGTGTAGTAGTAATCCAAAGCAGCTTGATTAATCTCAAACAAACGGCCAGCGCTAAGTTTTCCCTTCGCCAGAGCAGTGCAAACGAAATATTTAACAATCGAGTGCATTCTGTTATTGGGAAAGATGAATGAATATTCAGACTGAAGACGACTGATAATCTCAACAGTTTTAATTTTTTCACCGAACAAACGCTTCCAAACGAAATCAATAACCGGAAACTCATTTTCGACTTCATCCGGCATAACCGCGAATGTATAGATATAGTCTCTATCGTCCGATCTATTAGGATCATCCAAGCAATGCTTCAAGAATCTGTAGGCTACTGTTTCAATGATTGAGTCAATGTCTATATTATTGGCTCCTTCTCCGAAAGCCTGCGGCAAGTCGTAGCCCCTAGTAAAAGCGTTGCCTACCACATCAACCGCTAATGGTATGCCTTTAGTTTTTTCATGAATGAAATCGATAACATTCGGAGGTATATCTGTTTCGCCAACACATAACCGCAAATAATCTTCTACGTCAATGCGGCTGAAAGCATCTAAATCGGATTTATAAATATAAGAATCTCTAACATTATTGCGGATAGACATGAGAATTTCTTCTGGTATTCGACCTGCAATGACCAGCAACAATTGGTACGACTCGGGAATTGTATACTTTATCAACCCTGAATAAACCCACTTGACATGTAGCAAATGCTCTGATGTATCAAACATCAATACAAGTGGGCGTTTCTGAGCTGCTTTCAGCAAAGCCTTTACAAAGAGTCGGGATAGATGACCTTTAGGATCATCGTATAAATCATAGTCGTCGGGGCGAAGTCGGCGGCGAAACCAATCGCTGAACTTCTTTCTTTGTTCTGCGATTACTGGCACTGCCGTTTGGGCTATTGTTTTGAACGCAGGCTTTAGTAATTGGCTGCTTACTGGCGAGGCTAGCTCCACAACATCAGCGGTCAAGTCAAGCCAACCATCAAATTCCTTAGATGCCCTGTCTCTTTCCTGCAAGATTTCTGCATGTCTTTCTCGTTTGGCTCTGTATTCTCTGAAATAGTTTTCATATTCGGGTGTGAGTTCGTCATAGAGAATGTCCATAACCTTTATGACCTTATCAACTTCATCTAATTTTTTATCTACTCTGTAGAGTTCCCAATCTATCTTGACGACCAATGATTTAAAAGAGGGATCTTCTTCGAAGCAAATCTGGATGAAGCGGTCAAGCAGAGTGGTTTTTCCCCATCCCCCCTGAGCATTTATCAAAAATAGTCTTTTGTTTTGCTGAGTGAGATCTGTATCAGAGCGCGCGTGTAGGATTTGGCGGAAAGCTTCTCGAAAATGCTGCTGTTCTTCCCGCCTTGCTACAAATCGTCTTTGGACGGCTAACGCCTGTCGATTTACTTCTTTTCGAGCGTCCATAAGCTAAAACTTGACTTTGGTACTATGAAGGAGTGTATTGGGAATTGAATATCTATGCTTGTTTGTACGGCTAGCCTGAAGTAGACCGACCACATCCGCTCTATCCTAGCTCGAACTACGTTCGACCGATAGCTGTCCGTCTAATTCGGTTCTATGCCAAATTCGACCGCCACTCGGCCGTCTAAATCCACCGGCGCTGCGTTAGACAGATGCGTGTCCGTATTCAACTGCCACTCGGCCATCTTTGCGATAAGCCGGCAGGCAGCGAATGCGCAGCAACCGCTCGTATTCGACCACCAATCGAGAGACAAACAGAACACCTGTCCTAGAACGTAGATCTAACAAGTTGTACTAAGCGTATAATACATGAGCATAGATCACCTTGTACGTGGTGTCAATAAAGGTTTTTCTCTTCGTCTTCTTCCATTAATCACCACAATTCCCTGAATAGATACGCCGCACGCGCCGCTGCATCAGCGATACGCTCAGCACATGCGCTAAACTCGCCAAGGAAATACCCACCTTGGTTGATTACTCTGGTTCAGAGCCTCGCCGAAAACGACGAGCCTGAAATCGATTCCCTTGGCTTGAAGGAGCGTGGGCATCCGGAGAGGACTTGTCAGAGCCAGTGGGAGCGCCCCTACGCGAAGCGTAGCGGTTCCTGCGTCGCCAACGGGGAACGCCGGCGTCGAGAAGGCAGGGAGGAAAGCGCGATCGATCCAGACGTTCTAGATGACATCGAGTCACTCACTGCCGCCGGTGGTCAGCCAAGAAGAGACGGTGCGTGTCGCTGGTGAGTGCGGCATTGTTTTCCAGCGACTGCGCAGGTTTTGGCGCACTCAATGAGCTGGTATTCCGTGCCACAGTCGATCACGACGATCAGGAGCCACTAAGCTGCGCCAGACCTCGCCGCAGCGCTTTCGATGGCGACTCCATAAAACACCTTCGGGCCGATCGTTCGGATCGACCCAAAGGTGTTTTATGGCTTTCTGATGCTGGTGCCGGAGACGGGACTCGAACCCGTAAGGGGTTTCCCCCAGCGGTTTTTAAGACCGCAGCGTTTGCCATTTCGCCACTCCGGCGAATTCGGATTTTTCTCTATTATAGCAAATTTGGGCGAACCGATGGCATAGCCAAGAGCGCATCGTTCCGTGCGCTGCGCGGAAGTTAGCGCTCGATCAGTGGGTATGCGCTCTAGCATCTGTGATGGCCTCACTGCGGCTGCAAGAAATCGCCGGCGCACCAGCCTTCAATCCCGGCGCTGCGCACCTGCCACCACACCCGGCCCTCGGCCTCAACCGGGCCATCGATGATTTCGACCTGCGTCCCCGGCACCAACACCAACGTAATGGCGGAGGCGATACTCGGTTGGGCGCGCACATTGAGCGCCGGAATCTCGGTGCTGACGATCGCCATGCGCCCGATTGCCAACCTTTCCGGCGAGGGCAGCGGTGCAGCCGTGGCCGCCGGCTCTGTCACCACCGTCGTTGCCGGCTCGGCGGAGGTGATCGCCGGCGGGGCTGTCGCCGCCAACTCGGCTGGCGCCGGAGAGGGGTTAGCCGCAGGCGCCGTCGGTACAACTGCCGGCGCTGGGATTTGCAGGCTGAGAGCGATTGCTAGCCCGATCACAAAGATGCTAACGATAATCAAGGTTGGCGCGACCCAACCCGGTACCAACGGCCCGCGCGACGTCTCTTCATTATTAAACGCGCGATTGCCCAGAGCACGAATGCGGCGCTCTTCATCATACGCGGTATGACGGTCGCGCAACCGCACCCGCACCGGCTCATCGTCGGGCAAGGCGGTCTGCGCGCGCATCGGTTGGGTTGGACGTGGACGAGGCCGTTCCGTTTCGGTTGTAGGCAGTGCCTGCACGCCATAGCGCGGCAACAGCATGACTGCGAGACGCTGATAGGCGGCCAGCGTCTCGCCGGTGATGACCAAATGTTCACCACGGGCAATCCGTCCGCGCAACCGGTGCAGACGCTGCACCGCATCCACCTCTTCGGCGCTGAGCGGCACTCGCTCAAGGGCCTGCATCGCGGCCAGTACGCCGGCAAACGGGCCGAGCGCCGCCGGCGAATTGATCCGCAACAGGTGGGCGCGCAACGCATCTTCGATAGCGCCGTGAATGCTGAGTAACGCCAATTCAGGTACCTCACGGCGGGCGCGCGCCAGTGTATACTTCTCACGCGCCGACTCGAGCAACGTGAGCGGGTTCAGCGCAGTTGACTCATCCCCTGTCAGCGTCATCCGAGTTCCGCCTCTAACAATTCACGCACCCGCTGCGCGTTGGCCTGCCCCTTCGTAGCCCGCATTACCATCCCGACCAGAAATTGAATGGCGGTCGTTTTCCCTTTGCGATACTCGGCAATCGCTTTGGCTGCCTTCTCATCGGCCAACGCGGCCCGCACTGCCGCCAATAACGCACCGTCATCGCTAATCTGGGTCAGGCCCCGCTCAGCCACCAGCGCCGCCGGATCAGCGCCGGTCGCGAACACTTCTTCAAACAGTTGCTTGGCCACCGCGCGGGTAATCGTCCCGGTTTGCACCAGATCGATCAGCGTCGCCAGCCGGTTCACCGGCATACGGTCGATCAACGCTGTCGCCGGCTCACCGCGATCTTTCAACAACCGAAAGCCTTCGTTCAGCACCCAATTGGCCACTTCCTTTGCCCCATCGGGCCGGTTGACCGTCGCGACCGCCGCCTCGTAATAATCGGCAATCGCCCGCTCTTGGGTGAGCAGATCCGCGTCTTGCCACGACAGGCCGTGGGCAGCCATCAAGCGGGCGCGGCGCGCGTCGGGCAATTCGGGCAACTCAGCCTTGCGGGCAGCGATCCATTCTGGCGCCAGCACCAACGGCGGAATGTCCGGTTCAGGGAAGTAGCGGTAGTCGTGGGCATACTCTTTCGAACGCTGACCCTCGGTGCGCCCCAAATCCTCGCGCCAGCCGCGCGTCTCTTGCTCGATCACGCCGCCGGATTCGAGCACGCGAATTTGCCGCTCGATCTCATACGCCAGCGCCCGCTCGACGAAGCGGAACGAGTTGATGTTCTTGATCTCGACCTTGGCGCCGAACCGATCCGTGCCTACCGGACGCACACTGACGTTCGCGTCACAGCGCAAGGCCCCCTCTTCGAGATTGCCGCTGTTGGCCCCGATCCAGACCAAAATCTGGCGGATCTTCTCAAAGGTCAAGCGGGCCTCTTCAGGCGTACGGATATCAGGGCGGGTGACAATCTCCATCAACGGCATCCCGCTGCGGTTGTAGTCGATCAACGATGCGCCGTCGGGACTGTGAACCAAGCGACCGGTATCCTCTTCGATGTGGAGCCGTTCGATCCCGATCCGGCGCACTTCACTGGCGGCGGTGCGGATTTCGATCGCGCCGTCGCTGCACAGCGGCTCATCGTATTGGGTAATCTGAAAGCCCTTGGGCAAGTCGGGGTAAGGATATGACTTACGGGCGAAGATCGAGCGTTCGTTGACCCGGCAACCCAGCGCCAACCCGCACAGCGCGGCCAATTCGACAGCGCGGGCATTGAGCACCGGCAGCGCGCCGGGCAGACCAAGGCTTACCACCGAGACGCGGGTATTGGGTGGCGCGCCGGCGTAATCGGTGCTGCAACCGTCAAACATTTTCGAAGCGGTCAGCACATGGGCATGGATCTCAAGGCCGATCGTAGCGATATATTCAGGCATAGACTTCCTCACGCAACGTCACCTTGCCCTTATTGTACTCGGTTTTCGGTGATGATGCGCGAAGGAGGTCGCGACGCCGTTATTCTGGATCGATGCCCAACTCATGCAAGCGCGCCGCCAGCCGTTCGGCGCGTTGGCGCTCTTGCTCGGCTTGAGCCTGCAACTCGACAAAACTGACAAATGGCCGCCCATCGGGCCAATACATCTAGATGCCATCGGCAGTACGGCTAAACTTCACCCCTAGCCGCGGGCTGACCCAGCCATCGAGTTCGGGAATGACCCGTAACCGGCCATCGATCCGCTGCCAGCCGCTCATATCGCCAGTGTCAGGATCGTACAGATAGTACTCTTCGACCCCGTAGATATCATAGAATTCCAACTTAGCCGCCATTTCGGTGAGGGTGTTCCCCGGCGACAACACCTCAAACACCACGTGGGGCACGACGTTATCCTCTTCCCATTAGCGGTACGAGCCGCGGTCACCTTTGGGCCGGCCAAAGACGACCATCACATCCGGCGCGCGGCGAATGTCGGGCCGGCCTTCCACCGGGTATCAGAGCAGATCGCCGGCGACGAACACATCGGCCCGCTCGCGAAACAGTGCATCGCGATTCCCCTGAATGGTGACGATGGCGCGAAATTGCTTGGTAGTTTCGGCGATTAGAATCCCGTCACTATCGGGGTAGACGATTGGCGTGGCAGCAACCGGCTAGCTGGTCATCATCCACCCCCTCATACAAACATTTGTTCATCTATACTACGTTTGCGTTTATCGTGCAAGGGCGGGGGAGGAGCGGGAATAGCCACGAAGAGACACAAAATACACAGAATCCTTTTGCACTCTTCGTGGCTATTGACACTTATTATTTACCCCCACCCTTGGCCCCTCCCTCGCTGGGGGAGGGGTATTCCCTCACCTCCAGCCCCTCTCTCGCTGGCACGAGAGAAAGGCGCTACGGTCTCCCGCTCGACGATGCCTGTCCCGTAATGCACGCGGCTCCCCTCTCCCGCCGTGAGGTGGGAGAGGGGGTTGGGGGGTGAGGGCGGAACACAAAGGCGCAGAGGATGTGTTACCGCAGAGTTGACAGCCCATAGCCGCTTTTCTGGTATAATAGTCCACGGAAATTGTTTCCGCATGATGAAAGGAGGGTTGCATGACCGCCCCCCAACTCCCTGCCGGAGTGACGATCACCGCCCCGATCACACCCGAATATGCCGAGATTCTGACTCCAGAAGCGCTGGAATTTCTTGCGACCCTGCATCGCCGCTTTAACGCGCGCCGGCTTGAGCTGCTGGCCCGTCGCGCCGAGCGCCAGCGCGCGATCAATGCCGGCGAATTGCCCGATTTCCTCCCCGAAACGGCTCATATCCGCGAAAGCGACTGGACGATTGCCCCCTTCCCGCCCCAACTCAACGACCGCCGGGTCGAGATTACCGGGCCGGTTGACCGCAAAATGGTCATTAATGCGCTCAATTCGGGCGCGAAGGTCTTTATGGCCGACTTCGAGGATGCCAATACCCCCACGTGGCAAAATCAGATCGAAGGTCAGATCAATCTGCGCGATGCGCTTCGCCGCACAATCACCTATACCAGCCCCGAAGGCAAATACTACGCCCTCAGTGCTAATCCTGCTATCTTATTCGTGCGCCCGCGCGGCTGGCATCTCAATGAGAAGCATGTGCTGATTGACGGCGAGCCGATGTCGGGGTCAATCTTTGATTTCGGCCTCTACTTCTTCCACAATGCCCAAACCACGATCGACGTGCAAGGCGGCCCCTACTTCTACCTGCCGAAGATGGAGAGCCACCTTGAGGCGCGGTTGTGGAACGACATCTTTGTGCTGGCGCAAGAGCTGCGCGGCATTCCGCGCGGCACGATCAAGGCCACCGTGTTGATCGAGACCATCCTCGCCGCATTTGAGATGGATGAAATCCTCTACGAACTGCGCGAGCACTCAGCCGGCCTCAACTGCGGACGGTGGGACTATATCTTCTCGTGCATCAAGAAGTTCCGCAACGATCCCAACTTCTGCCTTGCCGACCGGGCGTTGGTGACGATGACGACCCACTTTATGCGTTCGTACTCGTTGCTGGCGATCAAGACCTGCCATCGCCGCGGTGCGCATGCGATGGGTGGTATGGCAGCTCAGATTCCGATCAAGAACGACCCGGTGGCGAACGAAGCGGCGCTGGCCAAGGTGCGCGCCGATAAGGAGCGTGAGGCGAATGACGGTCACGATGGCACGTGGGTGGCTCACCCCGGTCTGGTGCCAGTCGCGATGGAGGTCTTCGACCGCCTGATGCCAACCCCCAACCAGATTAGCCGCCAGCGCGATGATGTGCAAGTCACCGCTGCCGACTTGCTCGCGTTTGGCCCCAGCGAACCGATCACCGAGCAGGGGATGCGGTTGAATATCAACGTCGGCATCCAGTACCTCGGCGCATGGCTGGCCGGCAATGGCTGCGTGCCTGTGTTTAATCTGATGGAAGATGCCGCCACCGCCGAGATTTCGCGCGCCCAGATCTGGCAGTGGATCCGCAGTCCGAAGGGCGTGCTCAACGATGGCCGCAAGGTGACGGTCGAACTCTTCCGCCAGATGTTGCCCGAAGAGCTGGCCAAAGTGCGCGAGATTCTGGGGCCGGCTTACGACGATGGCCGTTACGAAGAGGCCGCCGAGCTGTTTGATGAGATCACGACCGATCCCAATTTTGTTGAATTCTTGACCTTGCCGGCCTACGAACGGATTCCGTAGTAGTGAAAGGGAGGGGGCAACGCTTGTGTCGCCCCCTCTGAAATCTTCCCATCCACGATTTGCCCACCGTTTGTCAGGTAAATTTCCGCTAGCAACTACGCTCAGAGGGTGTTACAATTAGCAGTAACCTGCTGCACCTACACAGACAAGCATTGCTTTCGCCGATGTGCAGCCTGCTCCAACAGTCGGGCGGTGTCAGGGTAGTCACCCGCCCCCACACGACGAGGTGACCTATGACGAATTATCTGATTGCCGGCGCAGCGGGATACATCGGCTCACGACTGGCCGCGCGGCTCCTCGCTGCTGGCCACCGTGTGCGCGGTCTTGTCTACAGCGCCGAAGATCCGGTGGTTGAGCGCCTCGCCGCTCGCGGTATGGCGGTCTGGATCGGCGACCTCACTCGCCCCGAAACCATTGATGGCGTCACTGATGAGATTGAGGTTGTCTACAATCTCACCAACCGCATGCCGATCGATGGTTCGGCACTACTTCGTTCCCTCTATGTCGATGGCAACCAGCATCTGATCGCGATGTCAGTGCGCGCGCGCACGGTGCGCACCTACATTTGGGCCTCTAACGTCGCCCCGTATGGCGATCACGGCGAGCACTGGGTGGATGAAGACAGCCCAATCGCGCCCTCGTATCCCCTCGGTACGATCCTCGCCGCCGCCGAGCAAACCATCTTGCAAGCAGTGCGCGCTCACCGCTTCCCAGCAATGATTTTACGCATGGCAACGGTGTATGGCCCTGACCGTGATCCGCTCGAGGCGATTGCCAGCGGCCAGTTGACGATTTATGGCAGCGGGCGCAACTTTGTCCCGCATATTCACATTGATGATGCGCTGGAAGTGCTGATCCGAGCCCCCGAAGTTGGTCAGATCGGCGCAATTTACAACGTCGGCGACGATGAGCCGCTCCGCTTGATCGAGATTGTCAGCGAGGTACGCCGCCGGCTCGGGATGCTGCCACCGCGCACGTTCGATCCAAACGTCGGCCTGCGCGCCGGCCTCGACCGCTCGATCGTCGGCGCGTTGACTTCATCGGTCCGGTTGAGCAATGCCCGTATGCGCCACGATCTGGGCATTGAGCTGCGCTATCCCAGTTTGCGCTACTGGATCGATGAACGGCTGCCACTTGAGTTAGCGGTTGGTGTATGAAGAGCGGTAGAGGAGAGTGCTAACCACACCGGCAGTTTAGGTATCGCTGAGGGAGATGCGGCAGTGACACTGCCGCATCTCCATAGAACCGCAATATCCTACCCACGCCGCACTAGCCACCAACTGTAAGCGCCACGCCAGATCAGCAACAATGCCGCTACCGTCAGAAATGTCACCAGCGCAAAGCTAAACGGACTTGAACGACCGAGCTGCAGCCAGCGCAAGCCAAGCCCGACCGGCAACGCAATCAACCAAGCTCCAAGTGATAAGCCGGCCATCCGCAAGGGCGGTTGCGGGCGAAACACGCCAAACCATGGTGCCACCAGCAGCCAGCCGATAAAGAAGGGTAACGCGACCCGCACTGCGGCCATCAGTGGGTTTTCATCGGCTAAACCGTGCGAACTGCGCCCTAGCAAGGCGAACACCACAAAGACAATTGCGTCACCGCCGAGTAAGATGACGAGTTGCAGCCACGATGCCGTTATGACGCGACGATTTGTTGTTTCCATACGTGGATCACTCTTGCTTACAAACCAGCGAACCCTGCCAATCTCATACACGTTACCATATTAGGTACGCTCCAGCGTTAAGACCTCTCAATCTTACCGCTTAAGCGCCTGCAATTCGCGCGCCAAACCCTGCTGCTGCCAGTTCGCCAAGCGCAAGCGCAACGCCAGCGCGCTGGCAATATTCCATAAGACCGCGTTCCCCAACGCCGGATCATCCTCGGCCAACGCGCGCAACCGCTCGCGGCGCAACGCCAAAATCGTGACCCCCTCTTCACCGGCGAGCAGATCCGCACTGCGCCGGCCACCATCGAGCAATGACATCTCGCCGGTAATTTGCCCCACCACCACCGTCGTGAGCAGGCGCTGGCTATGTGGATCATTATCGATTGGCGGGCTCCAAACCTCTAACGAACCATCCTGCACGAGGTAGAGATCGGTCGATTCTTGGTTCGTGCGATCAACTAATGCGCCGGGAGGGTAGCGTCGCCGTTCGAGGTGCGCCGCTAGCCGGGTGCGCTGGGCAAGGTTGAGACCGCTCCCGATCTGGGAATTAGCCAGAAATTCAGCCACCTGCACCGTCACTTCCGCCGGCTGCACTAAGACATCCGGTTGGTTGACCAATGAGGGTAAGCCAAGGTAACTGGCGATATATCGAATCGTGACCTCAGGCGTCTCGAAATGCGGCCAGTGCCCAGCCTTTGGCACAATTCGCAGGTCAGCATTGCGCCATTCATCAGCGACAACGCCCGCATCACGGAGCGGCACAGTGTTATCTTCCGCTCCCCAAATCACTAGCGCTGGCGTCTCGAGCTCGCGCAAGCGCCCACTGAGGTCTTGATTGCGCATCGCGACAAAACATTCGGCCCGCACGCGCCCTTGGCCGGGCCGGCGCGCATCGGCGCGCAACCGCAAATAATCGGCTTCACTGATCGCCGACCGTTCGGCGAATGAGGCTGGCTTCATCAGGCTATCGGTCACGTACAGCATTGATGGTTCGAGCACTGAGAGCAAGCGGCTAAAGATCGGGAAGCGCTCGAGCATGGTGATTGGTGAGACAAAGGTATTGATCCAGAACGATAGCCGGCCCGAAATGGTGGGGCAGAGCAACACCATGCGATCAATCAATTGCGGGATTTGCAGGGCCAGCGTTGCGCTGATCATGCCCCCCATCGAATGGCCGACAAGTACTGCCGGATGATCGCTCAGACCAGTGATCAGGCGACCAACAATCTGAGCATAACGCCCGATCGTCGCTCGTTCACGCAGCGGCGGTGATTCGCCGTAGCCGGGCAGATCAATCGCCACGCAGCGAAAGCGCCGGCTGAGCAGTGGAATGAGCGGCGACATCGCAAACGACGAACTCGACCAACCGTGGATTAGCACTGCGAGTTGAGCATGGCGCGGCCCGGCATCAAGCGCATGAATCTTCGCGCCATCGATTGAAAAGACTTCCATAGCATTATCCGCCGCGAGCCATCGGTTTCGTGTGGTATCATACCAGCATACGGCTGGTAACGTCTATAGTCAATTGTGCCTGATCACAGGCGCAGCGTATATTACAGAACGTTTGCGAATGAACGAATTGCCTCATTCCTATCCTGCCCCGCCCCTCTACATTGTCTCCGGCGGCGCTGGCGCCGTCGGTGAACAGGTCGCGCGCTTGACGCTCTCGCAGTTTGAGGGCGCGGAAGTACCGTTAATCATTGTGCCAAACGTGCGCAATCCCGAACAGATTGCCGAAGTCGTCGCCCAAGCCGCGCAGCAGAATGGCACCATCTTGCACACGTTGATGGAGCCAACCCTGCGCCGTGAATTGATGCGGCTGGCGCGCGAGATGGGAGTCGCCGAGATCGATCTGGTCGGCAGCGTTTTATCACGTTTGGCAACGGTGTTGCAAAAAGAGCCGCTTGGCAAGCCGGGATTGTATCAAGCCCGCCGCTCGACCTATTTCGAGCGGCTGGAAGCAATTGAGTACACCGTTGCCCACGACGATGGCAACAAACCGCGCGAGCTGAGCCACGCCGATATTGTGCTGGTCGGCGTTTCCCGTGTCGGCAAGACGCCGCTGAGCATGTATCTCGCGGTGTTGGGCTGGAAGGTGGCCAACGTACCGCTCGTGCGGGAAGTGCCATTGCCCGAAGATCTGTTTCGGGTTGATCCCCGGCGCGTCATTGGTTTGATTGTCGATGCCGAGCAGATCGCTGCGCGCCGGCGGTGGCGCCAACGGCGGATGGGCATTAATCTCGGTGGCAGTTATACCAACCTTGAAGCTGCGATCGACGAGGTGGATTGGGCACGCCGGATCTTCCGCCAACACGGTTGGACGGCGCTCAATGTGACTGATAAGTCGATCGAAGAGAGCGCCGATGAGATTATTGCCTTGATTTCGCGCCGGTTTAGTACGCCGGGGTAGAGGCAAACATTGTTGCCCTGCACTTCGGTAGAGCAAGGCTATTGCTTTTGACAGTTGCGAGACGGCGCAGTATAGTTGCGTTATCTACCATTGTTTGTGGTCATATGAGCTTCATACAATGATGTGCGATGGGGCCAATGAGTTGCACGTTTAATCGCATGCTATTCGTGCCGGCAGCGACCGGTTGGTTCATCGTGTCCAATCGTGATCATTCCTGCCGTTAGCGCATTCTCACGCGCTAAGGCGCATAACGGCATTGTCTCAAGCCGCCTTGTTCAAGGAGGAAACAGGTTATGTCTAAGAAGTGGGTTTACCTTTTCCGCGAAGGAAATGCCTCGATGCGCGATCTCCTTGGCGGAAAGGGAGCGGGTGTGGCCGAGATGACTCGCACTGGCGTACCAGTGCCGCCCGGATTTACGATCACCACTGAAGCCTGTAACGCCTATTACGAAAGTGGCCAGCAGTTCCCCGAAAGAATGTGGGAGCAGGTGCTGGAAGGGTTGAAGGATATCGAAGCTCAAACCGGCAAGACCTTCGGCGATCCGAACAATCCGTTGCTCGTGTCAGTACGTTCGGGCGCGAAGTTCTCAATGCCCGGCATGATGGATACCGTGCTCAACCTTGGCCTCAATAAGCAGACACTGGAAGGGTTGGCCCGCCTGACCGATAATCCCCGCTTCGCTGCTGACGCTTACCGCCGCTTTGTCCAGCTCTTCGGCAAGATCGTGCTCGGCGTTGATGGCGACCGCTTCGAGCACGAGATGGACGAGGCCAAGGGCCATGGCCAGCGTCAAGACACTGACTTGACCACTGAGGAACTGCTCGCGCTGGCCGAGAAGTTCAAGGCAATCATTAAGGAAGATGTCGGGGTTGAGTTCCCCGAAGATCCCTTCGAGCAGTTGCGCGAGGCGATCGCTGCCGTCTTCCGTTCATGGAATGGGAAGCGCGCCGTTGATTATCGCCGCGTGAACAAGATTCCCGACAATTTGGGCACCGCCGTCAACGTACAGGCGATGGTCTTCGGCAATATGGGCAACGACTCGGCGACCGGCGTGGCCTTTACCCGCAACCCCAGCACCGGCGCGCCCGAAATCTTCGGTGAGTATCTGGTCAATGCTCAAGGTGAAGACGTGGTGGCCGGCATTCGCACCCCGCAACCGATTAGCAAGCTGGCTGAAGAGATGCCCGAAGTCTATGCCCAATTCCACGAGATTGCCAAGCAACTCGAACGGCACTACAAAGACATGCAAGATGTCGAGTTCACCATCGAGCGCGGCAAGTTGTGGATGTTGCAGACCCGCACCGGCAAGCGCACTGGCGCGGCAGCAGTCAAGATCGCGGTCGATATGGTGCGCGAAGGGTTGATCGATAAGGCGACGGCGGTGCAGCGGGTTGACCCGCACGCGCTTGACCAGTTGCTCCACCCGATGATCGACCCCGAAGCGCGCAAGCAAGCCCAATCTCTCACCACTGGTTTGCCCGCCTCGCCCGGCGCTGCCTCCGGCAAGGCCGTCTTTGACCCCGACGAGGCCGAAGAGCTGGCCAAGACCGGCGAGAAGGTGATCTTGGTGCGCGTCGAGACCGCTCCCGAAGACTTCCACGGCATGGTGGCGGCGCAGGCGATTTTGACCGCGCGTGGGGGGATGACGTGCGTTGCGCCTGAGACGCGCATCTTGACTGATCGCGGCTTGTTGACGGCGGAAGCAGCGTTTGCCTTGATCGAACAGGGCGCCGCGCCGCGCATTCTCTCATTCGACAGCCGCACTCTGCACCCGGTGTGGCGGCAGATCATCGCCGCCGGACGCCGGCCGGCTGAGGTCATTCCGATCACACTCTCGCAAACAGGCCGCGCTGACGATAACCAACTGCGCTTGACCGCCGATCACAAGATGTATGTGATCCACAATCGCCAGTTGGTGAAGAAGCGCCTTGATGCCGTGCTGGCCGATGAGGATTTCTTGACCGTGGTCGATCAGATCCCGGCGCTCAGCGAGACGGTCACGAGCCCGGCGTTGGCCTATGTCGCCGGTGCGATTCTCTCGGATGGGTCAATCAATTTGCCCGACACAAAAGGTTCGGTCACGTTCGTGCAGAAGGCGACGCCGGAAAAAGCCGATTTCATCGCTGCGGTGGAGCGCCGCTTCGAGGAAGCGTTTGGCGTGCCGTTTACCTATCTGCGCGAGCGCACCTCTCACGGTGAGATGGATGGCCGCGTTATCCGCGGTACGGCCGAAGACCACATTAGCTTCCGCCGTGAACCGGCTGCCCGCCTCGCCGAGATCCGCGATCATCTGGTGGAGTGGGTGCTGAGCCTCGACCGTACCGCTTTGCTCCACTTCCTTGCCGGCTTTGTCGATGGCGACGGCACCTATGCTGAGGAGTCGAGCCCAGTGCGCTTGCAGATTAGCCTATCGAGCAGCAAGCGCGATCTGCTTGACGGGTTGGCGCTGGCCTGTCTGCGGTTGGGCATCGTGCCGCAAATTGTCAATAACCGCGAGCATTATCTCCTCCAGATTACCGAGCAGGTAGAGGAGATTCTGGCCTTCACCGAACGGGTGCATGCCGAGCTGCCGCCGCGCCGTTACGAGAATAAGTGCTTGAGCATGCGGGCCATGTTCGCCGACGTGCAAGACTCGGTGAACGATATGGGCCGGGTGCGTGAGGCGGTGAAGCACAACATTATGTTTGGGGTTGAGAAGATCCGGCGCGATCTGTTGCCGCTCTGCACCGGCGCTGTCGCCCGCGAAGTGGCGGCGCTGCTCGATGCGCCGCTGCGCTCATTCCGCGGGCGTGCGGTCGGCGCTGCCGAACCAACGCTGGTCTACAACTTCGAGGTTGATGCCGCCGATGAGCTCGATAAGAATTACATCGTCTTCTCGAGCCGGATGACGCCAGTGCTGATCTCGAATTCGCACGCCGCAGTCGTGGCGCGCGGTATGGGCAAGCCCTGCGTGGCCGGCGCCGGCGATCTGCGCATCAGCTACGCCGATCAGCTTATGACCGTCAACGGCACAACGATCCGCAAGGGTGATTGGATTACGCTCGATGGCGGCAGCGGCGAGGTCTTTGCCGGCAAGATGCCGACTGTCGAACCGGAATTGTCGGGTGATTTCGCGACCTTGATGGAATGGGCCGATGAGTTCCGCAAACTCGGTGTGCGCGCCAACGCCGATATTCCGCGCGATGCGCGGGTGGCTCGCCAGTTTGGCGCGGAAGGCATCGGTCTCTGCCGCACCGAGCACATGTTCTTTGAAGGCGACCGGATCGACGCGATGCGCGAGATGATCCTTGCCGATACGGTCGAGGAGCGGCGCGCCGCGCTCGCCAAGATCGAGCCGCTCCAGCAGGGTGACTTCGAGGGCTTGTTCCGCGAGATGGCCGGCTTACCGGTGACCATCCGCACCCTCGACCCGCCGCTGCACGAGTTCTTGCCCCACGACGACCACGAGATCGAGGCGTTGGCGGCCAAGCTCGGCGTCGATCCGCACAAGGTCAAGGCGCGCGTCGAAAGCTTGCGCGAAGCGAACCCGATGCTCGGCTTCCGTGGTTGCCGGTTGGGCATCCTCTACCCCGAAATCACCGAGATGCAGGCCCGCGCTATCTTCAAGGCTGCGGTCAAGGTGAAGTCTGAGGGCATTGATGTCCATCCTGAAGTGATGATCCCGCTGGTCGGCTTTATCAGCGAGCTGAAGCTGCAAGAAGAGATCGTACGGCGCGTAGCCGCCGAGGTCTTCGCCGAGAGCGGCGTTGAAGTGCCGTATCTCGTCGGCACGATGATCGAGCTGCCGCGCGCAGCGCTAGTCGCCAACGAGATCGCGCAGGTAGCCGAGTTCTTCAGCTTCGGCACCAATGACCTCACCCAAACCACGCTCGGTCTCTCACGCGACGACTCGGGGCGATTCTTGCCGGCCTACGTCGAGAAGAAGCTGATCCCCGACGATCCGTTCCAGACCATCGACCAGCGCGGCGTCGGCCAGTTGGTGCAGATCGGCACCGAGCGCGGTCGCTCGACTCGCTCGAACCTGAAGGTCGGCATTTGTGGCGAGCACGGCGGCGATCCTGCCAGTGTCGAGTTCTTCCATCGGGTTGGCCTCAACTACGTCAGTTGTTCGCCGTATCGCGTGCCGATCGCGCGCCTCGCCGCAGCGCAGGCGGCGCTCGGCGAAACCAAGCGCGATAAGTAGCCGGCAGCCGTTCGTCGCGATCTTGTAACCAACAGTGGAGACGGTGCGATGCACCGTCTCTCTTTGTCTCGGTATAATGCAAGGCAATAACGATACATGTGACCAATCGGGGAGAGCCGTTGCAAGGCGACAACTCTCCCAAAGCCAGCGACATCACCAGTAACAGTCTGAAATCACATGCACTGCATACGTTCCGATTCCGGTGGATGCGGGTCTGCGACCCGCATTATCGTAGGTGTGACCCTGATTACGGCGAGTTGCCATCCCGCTGACCGGAATCAGCCTGATCGAGATAATGAGGTCTCTGATGCCGCCATTGCCAATCGTTGCGACCCTCCTACATCGCGCCGCTGCCGAACCTGAGCGACCATGCTTCATTGTTGATGGGCAAACATACCCTTACCCAACGCTCGCCGCCGCCGCCGCCGGCTGGACAACGCGATTCCAGTCCCTCGGTCTTGCCCGTGGCGATCGGGTGGCGCTCGCACTGCCCAATACTCCCGCATTCATTGCCGCCTACTTCGGCGCCCAATTGGCCGGTGCGGCAGTGGTGCTGGTCAACCCGCAGTACCGCCACGCCGAGCTGAGCCATTTGCTGGCCGATTCGGAACCGGCAATTGTGGTGGCGACCGATGAGAATGAGGCTTTGTTACGCGAGGCGATGCTAGCAATACAGCCTCGCCTGCTCAAACCGGACGCTACCGTCTTCGGCGCACCGCCAGCCAATTTCACCGCCTTCACGCCACCCGACCCCGCTGAGATGGCGTTGATCGCCTATACCTCAGGCACCACCGGGCGGGCGAAAGGAGCCGTGCATACCCACGCCAGTCTGGCCGCCAACTGTGACGCCATCATCACCGCATGGCGCTGGGCGGATAGCGATCGCTTGCTCTTGATGCTGCCGCTCTTTCACGTGCATGGGTTAGGCGTCGGCGTGCATGGCGCCATCCGCAGCGGTGCCAGTCTCGAATTGCATCCCCGGTTTGACGCTGAAGTGGCCTTGCAACGGTTGGCCGATCCGGCGATCACGCTCTTTTTTGGCGTACCGACGATGTATGTGCGATTGGTAGAAGCGGCGCGCCGGCACGGTGTGCCGCCGCATCACGTGCGTCTCTTTGTATCGGGGTCAGCCCCGCTCAGCCCGCAAACCTTCGCCGATGTTACGGCGCTCTTTGGTCAACCCATTCTCGAACGGTACGGCATGACCGAGACCGGCATGAACCTGACCAACCCCTACGACGGCGAACGGCGGCCCGGCAGCGTGGGTATGCCATTCCCCGGTCAAGAGGCGCGCATTGTCGATCGCGAAACCCGCCAGCCGTTACCGGTTGGGCAGATCGGCGAGATTCAGGTGCGCGGGCCGCACCTCTTCCAAGGCTACTGGCGTAACCCGACCGCGACGGAAGCAGCCTTTACCGCTGACGGTTGGTTCAACACCGGTGATCTTGGCTTCGTTGACGCCGATGGTTACTTCCACATCACCGGACGCAGCCGCGACTTGATCATCAGCGGCGGCTACAACATCTATCCCCGCGAAGTCGAGGAGGTGTTAGCGCAACATCCTGCGGTAGCCGAATGCGCCGTGTATAGCCAACCTGATCCCGATCTCGGCGAAATACCGGTCGCTGCCGTCGTCATCAAACCGGATGTAACCGTCACCGCTACCGAGTTGATCGACCATTGCCGTACCTATCTCGCCGCCTACAAACGCCCGCGCGCAATTCGCTTTGTTTCGGCATTGCCACGCAATGCGCTCGGCAAAGTACAACGCCACCTACTGACAACCGATCCACCCGTCGCCGGGGAAGGGCTATGAGCGATCTCGACGATTACGAAGGCGAACCGGAACTTGACCGTGAACGCCTGAGCGAATTAATAACCGATCAGCTCGAAGAGCTAGCGCGCGCGATCCATTCGCGTGACCAACTGGTGCGGGCGCGCGCTGCTAGCCGGTTGGTGAGGATGGACGTTGATCCGGAACTGGCATTGCCGGCGCTCAACCATCGCCGGGCCATCGTGCGCGAGGTTGCAGCGGAAGCGATTGGCTACAGCAGTAAACCGCTTAATGCAACGGTCATTGATGCGCTACTGGCCGCAATTGATGATCCCAAACCATTTGTGGCTGCCGCCGCAATTCGCACATTAGGCCGGTGCCAGATCAATGTGGCCCGCGCTCAGATCTCGGCCTGTCTCGATGACCCCGAACCGCCCATTGTAGCGGCGGCGATTGTCACGCTCGCCCGGCTTGGCGACACCACGCTCGCAGTGGCGCTGCCCAACTTTCTCAATAGCCCGCATCTTACCATCCGCATCGCCGCCGCCGAAGCCGCCGGCATCCTCCACGCCCCGGCAGCCGTACCCGGCTTGATGCGTTTATTAGAAGATTGCATCACCGCGTGGCACGACGCCCAACCGCACATTCCTAGCCGGGCTGCTAGTGTGGCAATGCAAGCGCTCGCCCGCTTGCGCGCGCGCACCGCCGTGCCGCTGCTGGTCGAGATAGCCCGTTATGTCGTTGGACTGCGCACGTTAGCCGTGCGCACACTGATCCAGCTCCAAGCGGTGGAAGCAGCGCCAGCGATTGCCCCCCTGCTCAATGAAGATGGCAGCCACCTCTTACACGAGGTGATTCGCTTCTTACACATGGCAAACTATCGCGCCGCGCTCCCCGAACTGCGGGCCTTGTTGCAACGCGCGGCGCCCAACCGCTGGCCATTGTTGATGAAAGTGATGCAGGTCTTGGTAGAATGGCAGGATCAGGAAAGTCTGCCGCTGATCGAACAGATTGCCGAGAGCGATCCAAGCGCCGATCTGCGTAGTTATGCCGCCCGCTGTGTAGAAGCCCTCGCCGCATGCACACCCCCATCGCCAACGAACCATCCTGAACCGCCACTAGAACTCTCCTTGCCGCCATCATGCCACGAACGCTTGCTACAGCGCCGGCAACGCATAGCAAGTTTTACCGTCACCAGCGTGGTGGAAGGCGTCGTCTTGCGCGTGCTCAGCTACGGCGCAGTCATTGATCTTGGCGGGGTCGAGGGGTTTGTCCATGTCCGTGACATTGATTGGGGCTGGATTAGCGATGCGCGCACCGCCCTTCACCCCGGCCAAACGGTGCGGGCTATCGTCACCAGCATCGATGAGGCGCGGATGCGCATCAACCTAAGCATACGCCATCTCACGCCCGATCCGTGGTCTCATATCACCCAACAGCTTGCCGTGGGGATGCAGGTCAACGGCAAAGTGGCCGGAATCACCGGTTTTGGCGTCTTTATTGAGGTATTCCCCGGTGTGCAGGGGTTGGCCCATACCAGCCAGATTCCACCCGATTCGCGACCGTTGCGTGAACGATTTCCGCTTGGCTGCCGTGTCAGCGCCACCATCCTGAACATTGATCTCGAACGACGACGGATCGCGCTGCGATTGCACGAAGGATTGCAACAAAAAGCCGCACATCAGTGATGTGCGGTAGCAGTGGTGGGGACGATGGGAGTTGAACCCACACGCCTTGCGGCACATGATCCTAAGTCATGCGCGTCTGCCATTCCGCCACGTCCCCGTTGGCGAGTATAGCACGAGATAGCGCGGCCCGCAAGCGGTTGCCGGGCAGGTTCGTGGCATGATATACTAAAGGGGTCAAGGTAGCATCATTGTGGAATGACGCCCCCTCCGCTGCGTAGCACCGTCGTCGCGGTATCGACAGCCAGCAGGAGCCGCCATGAAAGCCGTTGTGATGGCCGGCGGCGAGGGCACTCGCCTGCGACCGCTCACGATTAATCGCCCGAAGCCGATGGTATCGCTGGTCGATCGACCGGTGATGCAGCATATTATTGAGTTGCTCAAACTGCACGGGATCACCGATATTATCATTACGGTGCAGTATCTCGCCAACGTGATTCAAGACTACTACGGCGACGGCAGCGCCTATGGCGTGAATATTACCTACTCGCTCGAAGAGGTGCCGCTCGGCACCGCCGGGAGTGTCAAGAATGCCGAACATCTGCTGACCGAGCCGTTCCTCGTTATCTCTGGCGATGCCCTGACCGATTTCAACCTGACTCAAATCATCGAGCATCATATTGCCTCTGGCGCCACGGCCACCGTCACCTTGACTCGCGTCGCCAACCCGCTTGACTACGGGGTGATCATTACTGACGAGCAAGGCCGGATTCGCCAGTTGCTCGAAAAGCCGAGCTGGGGCGAGGTCTTTTCCGATACGGTCAACACTGGCATCTACGTCTTCAACCCTGACATCTTTAGCTACATCGAGCGTGGCCGGGTCACTGACTGGTCGAAAGATATCTTTCCGCGTATGCTCCACCGCGGCGACCGGCTGCACGGCTACATCGCCAACGGCTACTGGACGGACGTTGGCACGATTGAAGAGTATATGCGCGCCTGCGGTGATTATCTGGCCGGCAAGGTCAATCTGCCGCGGATCGGCCACAACATCGGCGGCGATGTCTGGGTTGACCGCGACGCCGAAATCGCGCCTGACGCCCAATTGCACGGGCCGATCTATCTTGGTCATGGAGCCAAGATTAAGGGCGGCGTGATCATTCATGGGCCGTCGGTGATCCGTGATTATACGATCGTTGACTCGCGGGCAAATATCGATCGCTCGATCATTTGGCGCAATTCGTACATCGGCGAACGGGCCGAACTACGTGGCGCCATCGTGCTGCGCCAGTGCAATATTCGTTCGCGCGCGATGATCTTCGAGGGGGCCGTGATCGGCGATGGGGTGCAGATCGGCGCTGGTGCGGTCGTGCAGCCCAATGTCAAGATTTGGCCTTCCAAAGAGGTCGATGAAGGCGCTACCGTCACCTCAAGCATCATCTGGGGCAACCAAGGCCGGCGCGTGCTGTTTGGCCGCTATGGCATCACCGGATTGGTCAATATCGAGATCACTCCTGAGATGTGCGCCCGGCTGGGGGCAGCCTACGGCGCAACCTTGCCCCGCGGCGCAACCGTCACGATTAACCGCGATGCGCACTTTACGCCGCGTATGCTCAAGCGGGCCATTGTCGCCGGTTTGCCTTCGGCCGGGGTCAATGTCTGCGATCTGCGCAATGTACCCATCCCGCTCGCCCGCTACTACACCCACGCCAGCGGCGCCGCCGGCGGCGTGCATGTGAGGATCTCGCCATTTGATAATCGCGTCGCCGAGATTAAGTTTTTCAACCATCTTGGACTGGACATCAACAGCGCTACCGAACGCAAGATCGAGAGCACCTTCTTCCGCGAAGATTACCGGCGCGCCTACCTCGATGAGATTGGCCGCATCTTCTACGGCGAAGATGTCGAAGAGCGCTATCGCACCACCTTTATGCGCGCGCTCGGTCAAAATGCCGCCTTTGGCAAAGGCTTTCCGATCGTCATTGACTATGCAAACACCAGCACCAGCACGGTAATGACCGAGATCTTACGCCGCATGCGGGCAGATGCGGTTGAGCTGAACGTGAATCTCGATGAGCGAATGGTGTTTCAGACCAGCGCCGACTTTGAGGCGGCTATGACCCGGCTCACCAAGATTACGCCGGTTGTCGGCGCGCAATTTGGCGTGCGCCTTGACCCGAGCGGCGAAAAGATCTTTCTGATCGATGATCGCGGTCAACGGCTGCATGCGTTGCGCGCGCTGGCCGCTATGACCGCGCTGGCGATGCGCGCCGCCGGCGGCGGCATTGTGGCGGTGCCGGTCACCGCCCCCCGCGCCTTCGAGCAGATTGCCGCCCGCTATGGCGGCAGCATCATTCGCACCCGCGCAAATCTCGGCGCGCTCATGAATTTGGCCGCCGAACGGCCCGATCTGTTGTTGCTCGGTGATGGCACCGGTAACTATATCTTCCCCCACTTCTACCCCGTCGCCGATGGGATGTTCGCCATTGCCCGCCTGATGGAGTTGCTCACCCAGAATCAAACCACCCTCAGCGAGGTGCTGGCCGATTTGCCGCCCTATTACCTCTGGCAGACGCGCGTCCCCTGTCGCTGGGAAAGCAAAGGCAAGGTGATGCGTATTCTTAACCAGCAGTACCACGAACGCCACGGCGAGCAGATCGATGGCATCAAGATCGAGCTGGGGCATGAATGGGTGCTGATTTTGCCCGATCCCGATGGGCCGTTCTTCCATGTCATTGCCGAAGGCAGCAGCGAAGAGCATGCCCGGATCTTGACCGATAAGTACGCTGGTTTGGTGACGAGTTTACAATAACGCCAATCGATTGGCGACCGCTGGCTTGGCCGTATACGAGGAGGGTGCGATGTCTACCCGCTCAAGGAACAATGATCCGCTTTACGACGCGATCGAGACGACCACCGTTCGGATTGGCCGGTTTGGGTACGGTCTCTTGCGGCTGCCGCTTGGCTTGCTGCCTGCCCAAAGCCGCACCCATATGGAACGCGCGCTCTACGAGCTGAGTCACGGCTTTGCTAGCCTGCCCGGTGATTTCGCCCGCATCGCTGAATACGAGATTAAGCGCTGGATTGATGAGGCGCCGCCGGCCCGCAGTCGCCAGCCGGAACCTGAACAGCATCTGACTGTGATCATTACCCCGGAAGAGGCCATGGTCGAACCGGCTGCTACCCAGACCGTTGCGATAACGACTGCGCCAGCAGAGGTAGAAACTGAAACCGCTGCTCCAGCAGAGGAGCGCCTGCCGGTGACGGTCACGCCGGAACCAACCATTGACGAAGAACTCATCGAAGAAGATGTAGCCGAACTATTGACCGATGAGGTGTCCGAGTCGATTATTGATATTGAACGGCTGGTGGCTGAACCGCCCAATGTCAGCATTACCTACATTGAGTACGATCCGCCTGGCAATGATCTTGAGGGTGAATTTGTGGTGATTACCAACGCTTCCCACGAACCGGTTGATCTCACGGGGTGGATGTTGATTGACGAAGGCGCGAAACACAGCTATACCTTCCCCGCCTTTACTTTAGCCGGCGGCGCTGAAGTGAAATTGTGGACGAAGGCTGGCGTCAATGATGCCAATAACCTCTATTGGGGATCGCGCCGGCCGATTTGGAATAATACTGGCGATACTGCCGTCTTGCGAGATGCAAATGGCAACCTGATCAGTCGTTATACCTATGCAGCCGGTGCATAATGTTGGTTGTCGACAGGAGTGCGGGTGGCGCCATTCACCCCGCTAGCGAGCGATACTTATGAGTGACGTGTCACTAGTTGGTCAGACCATCGGCCGGTTTGAGATCCTCTCGGAGTTGGGACGCGGCGGTATGGCGGTCGTTTATAAAGCACGCCAGACTGATCTCGATCGGATCGTGGCGCTGAAGATTCTGCCGCCGAGCCTAACTAGCGATCAGAGTTATATCGCTCGCTTTCGCCAAGAGGCGCGCAGCGCGGCCCGGCTTGAACATCCGCATATTATGCCGATCTATGAGGTCGGCGAGGTGTCCGGCTATCATTACATCGCGATGAAGTTTATTAAGGGGCGGACGCTCAAGCAGTTGCTTGAGCAAGAGGGTGCGTTGCCCGTCACCCGCGCGGCGCAGATTCTGGCGCAGGTGGGAGAGGCGCTCGATTACGCCCACCGGCAAGGGATTATTCACCGCGATATTAAGCCCTCGAACGTCATGATTACCGATGATGGCTGGATCTACCTCACCGACTTCGGCTTGGCGCGTGGCACTGGCGGCAACACCGGCGGCCTGACCATGGCCGGCACGGTGATGGGCACACCCGAATATATGTCGCCTGAACAGGCGCAAGGCTTGCCGAATGTCGGGCCGGCCACCGATATTTATGCGCTCGGGGTGATGCTTTACGAACTCTTGACCGGGGCTTTTCCCTTCAAAGCCGAAACGCCGATGGCGATGCTGGCTGCGCGCCTTGTGCATGCGCCGATTCCGCCCCGCGACGTGCGTGGCGACCTGCCGCCCGCGGTGGAAGATGTGATTATGCGCGCGCTGGCCCGCAAGCCGGAAGCGCGGTTTGCTTCGGCGGCAGAAATGGTGGTGGCGCTCCGGCAAGCGGTTGGGATGAGCGAGCATGACCTTAGCCGACCGCTGACACCGCAGCGAGGCATGCCGGCAGCAGCGATCGGTACACCCAACTGGCCTAGCCCTGCGCGAGCGGCTACCCCGCCGCCGGTGTATGTGCAGGCGCCGGCAGCGCCGGTCGCGCAACCCTACAGCGCCGCGCCAACCGTTCCAGCCCCCAACCCGCTGAACGTGCCAACGGTACCGACCCAAGCTACCCGCAAAGGCGCACCGGTTGGGATCATCGCGGGAATCATTGTGGTGCTGCTGCTCATCGGCGGTGGCATCGCCACGTTTGTCTTTTCGCGGCCTAGCGAACCAGAGGTGTTCACCAGCAAAGCTGACCAACTGATTGCCGATGGCGACGCGGCGCTGGCCCGCCTCGGCGGCTTAGCCGATGCGATCAGCGCGTACCGCTCGGCCATTGCCGCCGATGCCAACAATATGACCGCCCATGCCCGGCTGGCCGGCGCTTTGTTGGCACAGGGTAAGTGGGAAGATGCGATTGCTGCCACCGAACCGTTGTTGGCATCTCCCAACTCCCAAGCGCAGGCCCTAGGCCTGAGCCTCAGCAGCTACGGCTACTTCCAGCTCGGTGATGTGGTGAACGCGCGCATCTCTGGCGAAGAAGCGATTGCTACTGACGACTCGGTTGCGCTTGGCTATGCATTATATGCAGCGGCACTGGCTTCTAATGCCGCAGATAGCCGCAACAATAGCCTCATGAACGACGCATTTACTGCGATTGGTAATGCGGAAGACCGGCTCGACGCTGCCGATCCGCTTAGTCGCGCCTTTGCCCAAGCTCTGATCGGCTGGGCCTTCGGGCAAGATTTTCGGCTGCGTGACGACCCGAATGTGCTTGAGCAGGCAATCACCAGCCTTGAAGCAGCGATTGACAGCTATCCAGCCTTGGCGTTCTTTCACTACGAACTCGGCGCCATTTATCTAGCCGCCAACGACGATACCGAATCCGCGCGCGCTGAATTCAACAGCGCGCTCGAACTTGACCCCAACTTCAGCCCTGCCCAAGCCGGCCTCGGTTGGGTTGCCAATCTTGACGGCGACGCCAGCAAGGCGCGCCAAGCCTTCAATAAGGCCCTCCAACTTAACCCCAACGAAAGCCTCGCCCTGCTTGGGCTAGGCCGGCTCGCCTTTGACGATGGCCAGTGGGATGAAGCGATCGACTACTTCCAACAAGCGATTAACATCAATCCCCATTCGGCAACCGCTTACGGGTATCTGGGTGAAGCCACATTGTTCGCTGGCTTTAACAGTACTGATCAAGCCACCCAAGACACGTTGTATCGAGAGGCGGAAGAGGCGTATCGCCAGTCGATCGGACGCGATGACTACTTCGTGTTGGCCCATAACGGGTTGGGGTGGATTTTGCAGTACCAAGAGCGGTACAGTGAGTCGATTGAGGCTTTTGAACGCGCCCGCCAAATCGACGATCAAGAAGAAGAGATTTTCAATGGTCTCGGCTGGAGCCTCTTGCTCAGCAATCACTACGTTGAAGCGGAACCCATGTTTAAGCGAGCGGTTGAGCTTGATCCAACTTACGCCAGCGCCTATTTTGGGTTAGGACGTTCGTATGAAGAGCAGGGCCGGCGCGCCGAGGCATTAGCTGCCTTCCAAGAGACCAAGCGCCTCAACCCGAATTATCGCGGTATTGATGAAGCCATTGCGCGCGTATCAAAGTAACGCACGAATGTGACAGCACCAATGATTCTCTTAATCGGCCCACCCGGTGCGGGTAAAACGACCATCGCTACTCAATTGGCGCGCGAGACCGGGATGGCCATTATTGCCACCGGCCAGCAATTGCGCACCGAGATTCGGGCCCAAACTCCAATCGGACAACAGATTGGGGCGCTGCTCGAACACGGGCAGTTGGCACCCGACGCGCTGATGGCCGAGCTGATGCGCTCGTGGTTGAATGCGATCCCGCCTTCGCAACCCTGCCTGCTCGATGGGTATCCGCGCAGCGTAGCCCAAGCGCAGATGCTCGAAACGCTGCTGGCCGAGCAGGGCCGGCAAGTTGATGTCGTGATTGTGCTCGATCTCAGCGAAGCGACGATCATTCATCGCCTCAGTGGTCGCCGCGTCTGCCGCAGCCCCGATGGGCGCGATGTGACGCTGCATATCGACGATACTGAGACCATCGCCCAATGTTTGGCCCGCGGCGGTGTGTTAATGCAACGCGACGACGATCAACCCGACGTTATCCGCGCCCGTCTCCAGCTCTACGAGCAAGCAACCGCCCCCGTGCTCGATTTTTATGCAGCGCGCGGGGTGGTGCATCACGTCAATGCCGCTCAGCCGCCGCCGGCGATCGTAGCGGCAATCCGCGCGGCCTTGCAGCTTTGAGCTTCTCCAACCCAGCGACGCAGCATCACCGCGCACTATGCTACAATAGCGGCAATGGGCGTGTGTAAGAGGAGGTTCAACGATGAACAGGCATGTGGCGCTGATTACCGGCGCAGCGAGCGGGATCGGCTTGGCCTGCGCGGAACGGTTTGCTGCCGATGGCTATCGGGTCGTGATCGTTGATATGCCCGGCCCAGCCGGCGAGTCAGTCGCCGAGCGGCTCGGCGGTATCTTTGTGGGGGTCGATCTCGCGACGCAGGCCGGCTGCCGGCAAGCCGTCGATGCGGCGCTCAATGCGTATGGCCGGGTAGATGCGCTGATTAACAATGCCGGCTTTCAACACATTGATCCGATCGAAGAGTTCCCCGAAGATCGCTGGGAGACAATGATCGCGGTGATGTTAACCGCCCCCTTCCGGCTCACGAAGTATGTCTGGCCGAGCATGAAGGCGAATGGGCGCGGGCGGATTGTGAATATCGGTTCGGTGCATAGCCTGCGCGCCTCGCCCTTCAAGAGCGCCTATATCTCGGCGAAGCATGGTTTGCTCGGTTTCACCCGCACCGCGGCGCTGGAAGGCGGCCCCCACGGGATTACCGTTAATCTGATCGCACCAGCTTACGTGCGCACGCCGCTGGTCGAAAAACAGATCGCCGATCAAGCCCGTACCCGCGGCATTCCCGAAGATCAGGTGATCGAGAAGGTCATGCTCGAACCGGCAGCGATTAAGCGCCTGATTGAGCCTTCTGAGGTAGCTGGTTTGGCGGCGTTCCTCTGTTCCGAGGCCGCTAGCGCCATCACTGGATCGGTGTACGAGATCGCTTTGGGTTGGACGGCGCGGTAGGGGCATTGCGCTGCAATGCTTAGGCATTGCGGTGCGGTCGTAGAGGCACTGCGGCGCAGTGCCCCTACGACCGCGCGGGTACGCCCAACACGGCCCGCGCTTCGGCCACGTCGTGATGGATTTGGGCGACCAACTCGTCAATGCCGTTGAATTTGCGTTCGTTGCGCAGCCGCATCAGCAGCTCAAGGCGTAGCGGTTGATCGTAGAGGTCGCCCTCCCAATCGAGCAAATACGCTTCAACAACGCGCCGCATGCCGTTGAAGGTCGGGCGGATGCCGATGTTGGTCACTGCCGGCACAACCTCACCGGTGGCAAGATAGGCCCGGCAGGCGTAGACGCCGTTGGCCGGCAAGGCGACATCAGGGCTGACTTGGACATTGGCGGTAGGAAAGCCGATCTGGCGTCCCCGCCCGTCACCGTGGATCACGATCCCGCGTAGTGCGAATGGCCGCCCCAACAACGCGCCGGCGCCGGCAACATTGCCGGCCAGCACCAGCTCGCGGATGCGCGATGAGCTGACCGGAATGCCGGCAACGGTGTATTTGCTGAGCGCGCCAACCGCAAACCCCAATTCTCGCCCGATCTCCATCAAGCGCGGGATGTCACCCTCGCGCCCACGCCCCATAGCAAAATCTTCACCCACCCAGATCTCGCGCACCGGCAGCGCCGCGCTAATCCGCGCCATATACTCGACAGCTGCCATGCGACGAATCTCTTCGGTAAAGGGGGCAATAATGAGCAGATCCGGTTCGAGCCGCCGGATCTGCTCGATCTTTTCATCGAGATCACTCAGCAGTTGCAACGGCTGGCCGGGTTGCAACACTGCACGCGGATGCGGTTCCCACGTCAGCACGGCGCTCAGCATGTCAAGCGCGCGCGCCCGTTCTACCGTGGTGCGAATCAGTTGTTGATGGCCGAGATGGACGCCATCGAAACGGCCAATGGTTAACACTGTCGCCCGGTTGGCCAAGCCGGGAGTAAGGTCGCGGGCGATCTGCAAGGCTTCCTGCTCCGTTTCTATCCCTGATCTGCCAGCCGCTGCAATTCGGCCAGCCGGTTTAACGCTTCTAGCGGAGTCAACTCTTCGATCCGCAGCCTCCGAATGTACTCTACCACCGGATGCGGCGCGAGATCAAAGAACGAGAGTTGCATGCTCGTCGCTGGCGGGCGGGCCGGCGCTGCAGGCGCCGGTTCAGGCTGGCGCGGCGCTGGCGGTTCAATCATGCCATCCGGCTCAACGTTGCTCCGCGTCGCCACCGGTTCAGCCGCCCGCCCTTCCAGCTCGGCGAGCAATTCGTTCGCCCGCCCGATAACACGCGCCGGAATGCCGGCCAGTTCGGCGACGTGAATGCCATACGAACGATCGGCACCGCCGCGGCGCAGTTCATGCAGAAAAACCACCCGTCCATCACGCTCGATCGCCGCCATGTGGTAATTGCGGACGCGCGCCAACTCACCTTCCAGCGCCGTCAGCTCGTGGTAGTGGGTGGCGAACAACGTCCGGCAACCAAGCTGCGGATCGTCATGGATGTATTCCACCACGGCACGTGCAATCGCCATGCCATCGTAGGTGCTGGTGCCACGCCCCACTTCGTCGAGAATGATCAGCGAGCGGGGGGTGCTCTGCATCAGCAAGGCTGCGGTTTCGGTCATCTCGACCATAAAGGTGCTCTGGCCGGTGGCAATGTCGTCTTGCGCGCCAATCCGGGTGAAAATGCGATCGACTAGTCCAATTTCGGCTTCATCAGCCGGCACAAACGAGCCGATCTGCGCCATGAGCGTAATCAAGGCCACTTGGCGCAAGAAGGTGCTCTTGCCGGCCATATTGGGACCGGTGATGATCAGAATCTGGACGTTGTCGCCGTCAAGTTCGATGTCATTGCCGATAAACGGCTCGCTGAGGGTGCGTTCAACCACCGGATGGCGGCCTTGCTTGATGCGCAACACCCGATCGGTGCGCAACGCCGGCTGCACATAGCGCCCGCGCACCGCTGTTTCGGCCAGCGCCGCCAGCGCATCGAGCCGCGCCACTGCCGCTGCCGTCGCTCGCAGCCGGTCGAGGTGCTGCTGGATGTCGTCGCACAGACGCTGGAAGATGTCCCGTTCGAGATCGACCAGTTTCAGGCGCGCATCGCTGAGCAGGCTCTCGTAATATTTCAGTTCTTCGGTGACATATCGCTCGGCATTGACCAACGTCTGTTTGCGTTCGTAGTGCGCCGGGATGAGCTTGGGGTCAACCGCGCGCGAGATCTCGATGTAGTAGCCGAAGACTTGGTTGTAGCTCACCTTGAGCGAGCGAATGCCGGTGCGCTCGCGTTCTTTGCTCTCCAAGCGGTCAATGAACTCTTGAGCATGGCGGCTGGCATTGATCAACGCATCGAACCGCTGGTCGAAACCGGGCCGGATCACCCGGCGCGGACGCTCACCGCCCTCTTCGGCGGCGCGCAGATAGTTCGACGTGCCGAGCAGGGCCGGCGGGTCTTCATCAAGCGCCCGTTCGAGCAGATCGAGCACATCGCTGCACAGATCGAGCGCCGGCGCCGGTTCGCCCGCCATCTCCGGCGCGAGCAGATCGGGCAAGAGGTGCTCAACCGCTTGCGCCACGGCAGGCAGTTTACGCAACGCCGCCCGCAACTGCACCATATCGCGCGGCGTCGCCACTGCGATCCCTTGCGCGATCCGGTTCAACGCTCGCTCCATATCAGGCAGCTCGGCCAGCGCCGAACGCAACTCAAGACGAGCCATCGTCTCGAACACCAGCCGGGCCACGGCATGCTGGCGCACTTGCAGCGGTTCGAGCACAATCAAGGGCTGGGTAATCCAGCGCCGCAACAACCGGCCCCCCATCGCGGTGCAAGTCCGGTCGAGCACGCCAATCAGCGACGCCTTATTCCCCTGCCGCCCGCTGCTTTCAAGCAATTCGAGGTTGCGCCGCGTCTGCGGATCGAGCAGCATGGAAGCGCCGGTATGGTAGACGCGCAAATGACGCAGTTGGCTGACGCGCTGGCGCTGGGTCATCTGGGCATACTGGATCAACGCGCCAGCGGCGCGCGTCGCCAAAGGCCGGTTATCGAGGCCGCATACCGCCAGCGAAGCCACCGCCAACTGCTCGTGCAGCGCCTCAGCCGCAGTCGCCAACTCCCAACGCCACGCTGTCCACTCCGTCACTTCACCCTGCGTCCAACTCGCCGCGCTGACGCCGTCAAGCCGGCGCGCCACCCGCTCGTGGGGCAACAGCGCCTCACGCTCTTCCTTGGTCAGCGGGGCCAAATCTTGGCTGAGACGAGCTTGCACCGGGGTCAGATGCGGCAACCGCAACGACTCATCGTCTGGCACTAATACTTCAGCGGGACGGAGACGGGCTAATTCGGCTTGCAACTGGATCAGCGCGCGAGCATCGGTAAACTCGGCGGCAGCAAACTCGCCGGTTGAGAGATCGGCATACGCCAAACCCACCTTTTCCGCTTCAACAATCACCGCAGCCAGATAGTTGTTGGTGCGGTCGGGCAACATCGCCGGATCGATCACCGTACCCGGCGTAATGATCCGCACAATTGCCCGCTGCACCATCTTGCCGCTGCTTTCGAGCGGGGTCAACCCGGCGGCGTAGACCGAACGGGGGCGGGTATCGGTGCGCATCGCCTCGGTCTCACTCAACTGCTCGGCGATTGCCACCCGGTAGCCGCGCGCCACCAACTCGCTGACATAGCGATCAACCGCGTGGTAAGGCATCCCCGCCATCGGCGCATAGAGCTTCTGCTGATCTTTGGGGGCACGCTTATCGACCGCGTACTCTTTGCGCGTCAATGTTACGTCAAGCAATTCCGCGATCAGCTTGGCATCATCGTCGAAGGTTTCGTAAAAATCGCCGAAGCGGAAGAGCAGGATAGCGTCAGCAGCCTCTTCTTTGAGTTTGCGATATTGGCGATACCACGCATGCAGTTCGATAGCGGCCATGGGTTTCTTATCGTTGTGCGGGAGCTTAGAACGGCAATGCCTCCGCCTAGCGCGACGATCATAACTACCCGCGCTATGATAGCATATTCCGCCGGATGTCAGCGCGAGCCGCGCGTAGGGCAGCGCGATGCTCTGCCCCCGCGCGGCGAAGCAATCCCCCGCGAGCTTGGAACGCACCCGCTCAGCGTTCGTTCTCGCTATAGCAGGAGATTGCTTCGGGGGCTGCGCCCCCTCGCAATGACATGCGTGACCCTCTGTCAGCACGAGCCGCGCGTAGGGCAGCGCGATGCTCTGCCCCGCGCGGCGAAGCAATCCCCCGCGAGCACGAGAGCTATGCCTAGCTGCACTCCCCAACCCCTAATACGCCAACAACTCGCAGGCGGCAGCGAGAATTTTGGCGGCGTTGGGCCGGTAAGCGTCTTCGAGCGGCGGACTGTAGGGCACCGGCGTATCGGGTGCAGCCAACCGGGTGATCGGCCCATCGAGATACTCGAAGGCTTGCTCGGCAATGATTGCGGCTACTTCAGCGCCGACGCCGCACGTACTGTTGGCTTCATGCACGATCAGCACTTTGCCGGTCTTGCGCGCGGTAGCTAAAATCGCCGCTTCGTCGAGCGGTTTGAGCGTGCGCAGATCGATCACCTCAATACTATGACCTGCACGTTCGAGTTCGTTCGCCGCGCTGAGCGCCTCTTGCACCATGGCACCGTAGGCGATGATGCTCAACTCTTCGCCGCTGCGCCGCACCGCCGCTTGGCCAATCGGCACCAACGCCTCGCCCTCCGGAACCATCCCTTTCAGCGAGCGGTAGAGATACTTGGTCTCGTAGTAGATGACCGGGTTGGAGTCACGGATGGCGCTGAGCAGCAGGCCGTAGGCGTCGGCAGGGGTGGCCGGCGCGACGACCTTGAGACCGGGGGTATGGACAAACCACGCTTCGTTGGATTGGGAATGGAACGGCCCGGCGCGCAGACCGCCGCCGCCGGGGGCACGGATCGTAATCGGCACCGGCTGCCGCCAGCGAAAATGGTTGGTGGCGGCGAATTGCACAATCGCATCGAAGCCGGTCGAGATAAAGTCAGCGAACTGCATCTCGACCACCGGCAAAAAGCCCTCGAACGACATGCCGATTGCGGCGTAGATCATCGCCAGCTCGGTCATCGGGGTATCGATCACCCGATCTTCGCCAAACTCCTCAATCAAGCCTTGCGTCACCTTGAATGCGCCGCCATAGACGCCGATATCTTCACCCATCACCAACACGCGCCGGTCGCGCTGCATCTCGTAGCGCAAAGCGGCCCGGATCGCCTCCAGATAGGTCAGCTCACGCGTCCCCTGCTCGCCGGCCAGTACGGTGGTCGCTTTATGCAATCCTTGATCCCACGTCATGACTTCCTCCTGCCAGCGCGTTAGGCATAGACGCCATCGGTCACGGTTGCCGGGTCGGGGTACGGCGACGCCTCGGCAAACGCCTGCGCTTCGTCGAGTTCGGCTTCGATCCGGGCCAGCAACGCGGCTAGCTTGGCGTCATCGAGCAAGCCACGCGCGCGCAGTTCAGCTTCGATGCAGGCGATCGGATCGCGCGCCTCCCACTCGGCCAGCAGCGCTTTGGGTACGTAGGCCATGTTGTCGTGGATGGCATGGCCGCGCATGCGCATCGTCTTGCATTCAATAAAGGTTGGCCCGCCGCCGGATCGCGCCCGCTCGACCGCTTCTTTCGTAGCATGGTAAACTGCAGTAAAGTCGTTGCCGTCAACAATCACCCCCGGCATATTGTAGCCGGCAGCCCGTTGCGCGATATGCTCGATCGCCATCTGGCGGCTGAGCGGGGTGGAATAGGCGTACTGGTTATTCTCGCAGATAATGACCATCGGCAACTTAAACACGCTCGCCCAATTCATCGCCTCGTGGGCCAGCCCCTGTGAGGCGCTGCCATCGCCGAAAAAGCACATCGCCACCCGCGGCTCGCCTTTCAGCTTGATACCGTGGGCCACGCCGGCAATCACACCGGTCGAGGCGGGCAAATGGCTAATAAAGCCGATAATCCCCAAGCTGAGATCACCCATCCCGTGCAGATTCGCATCGCGCCCGCGGGTCACTCCCGTCTCGCGGCCCAGCCACTGGGCCAAAATCCGGCGCGGGGTCAGGCCGCGCACCAGATACGCGCCAAGATCGCGGTGCATCGGCGCGATAATATCCTTGGGGCCGAGGCTCAGCGCCGCGGCCACGCTGAGGGCTTCGTGACCAATCTGCGAAAAGTAACCGCCGACAATTTTGCTCTGCTTGTGGAGAAAGGCGCCACGATCATCAAGCGCGCGGGTCAGACGCATCCAATAATGGGCTTGTTGCAGCAATTCATCATCAATCTCGTTCATGCCGTCTCCTTGCCGGTGAAGGCATCGCTCAGCCGGCGTCCCTGCCGTAATTCCGCCAACAAGAGGGGTATAGAGGTATTGTACTCGATGAAGAACGGTGTGTGTGCAAAAAACGAAGGGACATTGCTTGGCAATGTCCCTTCGCGCAAACCAGTGATGCTTGGCGCGACGACTAGTAAGCGACGTTCACCGCAATCTTGCGCGGCTTGATCTCTTCGGCCTTCGGTACCGTCACCGTCAGCACACCATTCTCAAGCCGGGCCTCAATCCGATCCGGATGGATCTGATTGGGCAGGCGGATGCTGCGGCTGAAGCGGCCATAGCGGCGCTCGGTGACGTGATATTGGCGATCCTTGCGATCGCTGCTCTGCGTAATCTCACCGCTGATCGTCAGCACATTGTTCTCGAAGGTGATGTTGAGTTGATCAGCGGTCATGCCGGGCACCGCCATCTCGACGTGATAGGCATCAGCGGTCTCGCTCAAGTCGAGCGCCGGCACCAAGCTGCCGTTGCGCGGCATCACACCGGTAAAGCCGGTGAAGAAGGTGTCGTCGAGCAGTTGGGTCATCTCGCGGAAGGGATCCCAGCGGGTGATGTTCGTCATAGCCGTCCTCCTTGCATCATCGTGTTATTTCTTTTCAGTGGTCGTGCTCTCGTTTCGAGCCTGACTATACAATAGCAAGGCATTGTTAGAATGACGTTGGCAGAGTGTTAAAGCAGTGTCTACATTTACAGCAACGATTCGTAATTCCGAGTGGTCTCACCGGAAATTGACCAGCCGCCTTGGTCAATCATGGCATCACAAACACAACTATGGCCACTGTTTCTCTGCACAATAATGAACAAAGACAGTATAAATCTGATCTATACAGCTTGTATCCAACGTGATACAATGCGATTACACTATCACCGGTGCTAATCCAAAGGGGTGTAACCATGGCACGGTCAATTAATATCGACTTGCAGGGAGGTGTAGTACCGATCTCGCAGGCTGCGGCCAGCCTTGCAGCGCTCATTCGACGAGCCAAGGTGAGTGGGCAGCCGGTGGTGATCACCCAGAAAGGGTATCCATCGGCGGTATTGCTCAATATCGAGCTGTTTGAACAACTGCGGGCAATGGCGATGCAGGCCGAACGGGCCCGTGAGCAGAATGGGTGATGAATGGGACGAACACGCTGTTGGCAAAACAAGCATGGTGCGGGGGCATGGTATCGCCCCCGCGTCATGGTTTAGCACCAGCCGCGATGCAGAGCCCCTACCGGCGCCCGTCTTGAGCAGCCATTAAAGCCGGCATGATCCGGTTATCGGTTTGCGACGGTACTAGCGTCACCCGCGCTTTACTTTCGGCTAGATTTTGCAGCTCGAGAATGGTAAACAGCGCGTCGCGCACTTCCGGATCAGAGCCGATGCGCGCCAGCGCCTGACCGAGGATTTGCGGACGCACCGCTTTGGCGCGGGCAAACTCGATCGCTGCTTGCCGTTCAGCAGTGCTCGTGATGATATTCACCCGGTTGGCACCGTCTTGCAGGATCGCCGACGTCACCTGACGCAGCCGGTTGACCACCTTGGCCTCGATCTGCCGGATCATATTGATGTCACGGAAGTGGACTTTGCGGATGTAGATCGACCCCAGCCGGTAACCCCACTCAGCCGCTTTCGGCGACACCTCGGCCCGCACCGCTTGGCTCATCGCGTGCCGGTTTTCCAGCATCTGCGCCAACGGCATATTGCTGAGCGTGCGGACCACCGCATTGCTCACATTCGCCGCCAGCGAGCCTTGCGGATCGACGTTCTTGAATAGGTAGGCCACCGGATCAACCACCGCCATCTCGTACCACACACCGATTCCCATCGGCGCGCCCTCTTCCGAATTGACCGGCTGGCTGCGCAGATAGCGTTGATCAAGCCGTATGTCGATCACGTACCGCCGGCCAAAGAAACCGATCAGGAACGCGTTAATCCCCAGATGGAACGGCAAAATCACCAGCCCCGGCTCGCGCAAGACGCCGACCACGCTGCCGAACAGGGTATAGACGTGGCACGTGCCTTCGTGAACGATGGTGTAGAAGCCGAATAAGCGTAGAAAGCCGAAGAAGGTTGGCGCGAGAATAAACGCCGAGACGAACGTAATCGACGCGACCACAATCGTGGAGAGCAGGAAGTTCATTGTTCCACCTCCATAATCACTCGCTCGGCCTGCTGATACAGACCAAGCCGGACATTGCGCAAATAGGCCGGCAGTGCGTCAGAGCCGCTTGCTTTCAAGGCCCGCAACTGCTCGGCCAGCGCGAGCAATGGCTCCACTTCAGCTTGCGCTTTGAGCGTCTCGATTTCGACCGCCCGTTTCGACTGGACGATCTTTTGGTCGGCAGCGGCCTGCGCAAGGCTGATGTCTGACGACACTTGATTATGGGCGGTGTTAATCGCCGCCATGGCCGACTCAACCTCCGCCGGTGCATCGATCTCGGTGATCAGCGAGGCATCGAGAATGATCCCGTACCGCACCGCCGACGACAAACACTCGCGATCCATCAGCTCGTTGAGATCGCGCAAATTCTTGCGCAGATCGTTGATCGAGACGCCGGTCACTTCAGAGCCTTCAGTCGGCATTACGTTCAACTGCCCGGTTTCGGTCGCCGGCGCGGCAAAGTTAGCAATCCGTTCGCGCAGGATCGAGATAAAATAGCCCATCACATGCACGACCGGATTTTTTACGCCAAACAAATAGGCGTAGAGATGCCGTTCCGACACGCGGTAGCGGATCTGGCCCTTCAAGCCAACGTTGAGCTGGTCTTTCGTGACGGCTTCGAGCACCCTGCCGCCCTGATTAGCAGTTGGATCTTCCAAATCGAGCGCCATATTGATGGTTTGGGTCGCAATCGACACTTTATAGATCCGCTCCCACGGCCACTTAAAGTACGGGCCGCCGGGAGGGATCACCCGCACTTGCGGATAGCGATAGCGCTCACGCTCTTCGGGCCGCATATACTCGAGAAACGGATCATCAACTGGCGGCCCCGGCAAGCGTTCGGCCCGGCCAAAGATTGTCTTGACAGCTCGTTCGTTCTGATCGACGGTGTAGAAACTCAACGCAATGTACCGAACGATAAACCACGCTAATAACCCCAGTGCAATCCCTACTGGAATGGCCATAGCCCCTCCTCACACACATATCCGCCATCAAAACCAAGCGAGTTCACGGCATGACAACCGTGAACTCACGACGATTCACCGCCTCCAACCGGCACTATTCTGAAGCGGCAGCAGTGTGACATAGCTTCTATCCTTCGTGTAACGACTTCAGTATACCATACGGAATACCGCTGAAAAAGTTGCGCTACATGTGCTATAATCGCGCCGACTCACAGATTGCGAGGCGTACCATCTGGTGCGTCAAAACAGAAGGGCCATGCTCGCCCCCATGGCGCTTCTGAACGGATCCGATCGTCGTAGATCAGGAGAAGAAGACATGCGCAAGACTCTGCTGACGCTGGTAGCGCTCTTTACGCTACTCGTGCCGATGCTGGCGGCCTGTGGCCAGCCTACGGCCCAGCCCACCGCGACGCCGGCGCCTGCGGCGCCGACCGCCGTTCCCACGACGGCCCCCACAGATTCTGGCAAGCCCCGGATCGCGCTGGTAACAGATCTGGGCAAGGTGAACGATGGAACGTTTAACGAGTTTGCCCACCTCGGCGCATTGCGGGCGGCGCAAGAGTTTGGGCTCGAGTACAAGTATATCGAGACGCAGGCTCAAGCCGACTACGAGAAGAACATTCAGACCTTCGTTGATGAGGGCTTCGATGTGATCGTCACCGTCGGCTTCTTGATCGCCGATGCGACCAAGAAGTTTGCCGCCGATCACCCCAACATCATCTTCATCGGCGTTGACCAGTTCTACGAGCCGGGCACCGTCACCGACAATCTGGTCGGCTTGCAGTTCCGCGAGGATCAGGCTGGCTTCTTGGCTGGCGCGCTGGCCGGCATGATGACCAAGACCGGCACCGTGGGCGTGGTGGCCGGCGTGGAGATCCCGCCCGTCAAGCGCTTCAAGAACGCCTTCGACAACGGCGCGCGCTTTGTTAACCCTGACATCAATCTGCTCGGTGTCTATCTGCCCACCTTCATTGACCCCGCCCTCGGCGCCAGCACTGCCCAGCAGATGATCGGCGACGGCGCGGACGTGATCTTTGGCGCGGGTGGGCCGACCGGTTCCGGCGCGATCAAAGAGGCCGCCGCCCGTGGCGTGTTCGTCATCGGCGTTGACCAAGACGAGTACGTGACCACCTTTGCCAACGGCTCGGCTCCCGGCGCCGACAAGATCCTCTCCTCGGCGATCAAGCGGGTTGACGTGGCTGTCTACGACCAGATCAAGGCCGTCGTCAACGGTACCTTTAAGGGCAACGGAATCGCTATGTACGAGGCCGCCAACGGCGGTATCGGCTACGCCGACTACCACGACACCGCCAGCGTCGTGCCCGCCGAGGTGAAAGTGCGCATGGAGCAGATCCTCGCTGCACTGACCAATGGCACGCTCACCACCGGCGTCGATCCGGTCAGCGGTGATGTTGATCCGGCTACGATCCCCGCGCCGCAGCCGTTCCGCTCCTCGGATGTCAAGCTGCCCCGGATCGCACTGGTAACAGATCTGGGCAAGGTGAACGACGGCACGTTTAACGAGTCGGCCCACCTCGGCGCATTGCGGGCGGCGCAAGAGTTTGGGCTCGAGTACAAGTATATCGAGACGCAGGCTCAAGCCGATTACGAGAAGAATATCCAGACCTTCATCGACGAGGGCTTCGACGTCATCATCACCGTCGGCTTCTTGATCGCCGATGCGACCAAGAAGTTCGCCGCCGAGCACCCCGACATCATCTTCATCGGCGTTGACCAGTTCTACGAGCCGGGCACTGTCACCGACAATCTGGTCGGCTTGCAGTTCCGCGAGGATCAGGCTGGCTTCTTGGTTGGCGCGCTGGCCGGCATGATGACCAAGACCGGCACCGTCGGCGTGGTGGCCGGCCAAGAGATCCCGCCGGTCAAGCGCTTCCGCAACGCCTTTAATAACGGCGCACGCTATGTCAACCCCAACATCAACCTGCTCGGCGTCTATCTGCCCACCTTCATCGACCCTGCGCTCGGCGCCAGCACGGCCCAGCAAATGATTGGCGAGGGCGCTGATGTGATTATGGGTGCGGGCGGGCCAACCGGTTCCGGCGCGATCAAAGAGGCCGCCGCCCGCGGTGTCTACGTGATCGGCGTCGATCAAGATGAATACTTCACGACGTTTGCCCGTGGCACCGCCCCCGGCGCTAACCGGTTGCTGACCTCGGCGTTGAAGCGGGTTGACGTGGCCGTCTACGACCAGATCAAGGCGGTCGTCAACGGCACCTTCAAGGGCAATGGCATTGCCATGTACGAGGCCGCCAATGGCGGTATCGGCTACGCCGATTACCACGACACGGCCAATGAGGTGCCTGATGCGGTCAAGCGCCGTATGGAGGAGATTTTGGCCGCGCTGACCAAGGGTGAACTGACCACTGGCGTCGATCCGGTCAGCGGTGATCTCGATCCGGCTACGATCCCTGATCCGAAGCCGTTCCAGCCCTAACCGCGACCTACGTTCATCATTAAGCGCTCGATAACCGCCGGCGAGATGTTGCTTCCGCAATATCTCGCCGGTAGTCTTTGCGCCTCATATTCGTGCAGCGGTTGGCATCATGCAGATGTACTGGATTTGAGAAAAGAGAGGCTATGCACCATACCGCTATGGTATTGCTGGGATAAATGAGCGCCCCCACAACGTCAGCACCGCTCCCGCTTAGCGCTGCCAAGCATCACGATGGCATTGCGACCAAGAAATCTCATTGCCAACGAAGTCGTTACTTTTTTCACAATTGCGCGACATGATCAGTGAGAGCGGGAAACGCTTACGTTAGAGGAGGGCATTATGAACTGGCATCGTTACACTCGCTTACTGCCCGTCGCACTCACTGTCAGTATGGCCTTGGTGCTAGCAATGGGCGGGAATGCCGCCGCACACTGGCTCGAAGCAACGCCGCCGTTTGTGTTCTGGCGCGCTACCCAACCTACTCAACCCAACATTCCGGCCTCACCAACCGGCGATGTGCATGGTGACGAACCAACTGCTGAGTCATTGCTCATGCCCACGGCTGCCGCGCCGGCAATGCTTGAAGTCCAAGTGCGCGATCAAGTTCGTGCGCAGCAACCGTCAGTAACACCAGCAGCCACCCGCGACCAGACCCGCGACCACACCTGCCCGACCACACCTGTTGAGCCGGGCAACGGCAACCAGACCTGCGACCAGATTCGTGACCAGACCCGCGACCAGACCCATATCGCCACACCATCGGCAGGGCCGGCGAACGCCCCGAACGGCGATCAGACCCACAATCAAAATCGCGACCAAAACCAAAACCGTACTGCTACGCCTGCCGCCGAACCGGCCAATGCCCCGGCGAACGCCCCGGCGAATGACGACCAAACCCGCGACCAACAACCATCAGCCACACCATCGGCTGCGCCGGCCAATGGCGACCAGACCCGTGACCAAACCCGCGACCAACAACCATCAGCCACACCATCGGCTGCGCCGGCCAATGGCGACCAGACCCGTGACCAAACCC
>NZ_DAOUDC010000019.1:0-50390 GCF_034431535.1 Chloroflexus sp.
ATTCTGCGTTTAAACTCACCTTCCACTCGTACCCCGCCCTCGCGCGCGGGATCACCCGTCCGCACCGATGACCACCGAGCACCGGTTCTCGCAGCAGGAGGCGATCCGATGAAATACCAACCCTCGCAAGCCTCCCAGCCTCCCCTCCCCCCGCTAGAGTGAGGGAGGCTCACGATTCCCGCTAGAGAGCGCTGTCGGAGCTATGAAGACGGACAAGCGCCCCGATCCCTATGTGTCCTCAGCGCCCTCTGCGGTAAAAAAAGACGCAAAGTGCATATAGGGTCTGGGGACGTTTCTATCCCAACGGCTGTATCGCTTTGTTGCTGGCACGCTTGCTGCGCATGCTCGCTAGTTGGTGTACAATAGAGGAACAACTCAATACGCAACCTTCGGGGCAGGGTGAGTCTGAGGTTCGCCAGTGCGTGAACAGCAGGCAATTCCTGATCGGTGGTATAGCCCACGAGCGGGTTGTCTTGATCGGCAATCTGCACGATCCGGTGAAATTCCGGGGCCGACCGTATAGTCGGGATGAAAGAAGGGTTCGCTGCAACGTACTGTTCTACGCGCTTTTCGTAGGGCTATGTTGCGCATGATTGGCATGCCCCGAACATATCGTTTGTTCGGGGTTTTTGATTGAACGCGGCAGTTACTCGTCTGCCGGACGTTCTGATTCACGCTGCCCCGAAGGAACAAGGTTCGCCAGAACGTTCCTTGGGGGCTTCGTTATGTCTGCGCAACACCTAAACTACATGCGCCGCGCGCTCGAACTTGCGCGGCAGGCGGAAGGCCGCACTAGTCCAAACCCCATGGTCGGGGCCGTCATTGTGAACAATGGGCGCATCGTCGGTGAAGGCTATCACCATCGGGCTGGCGCACCCCATGCCGAGATTGAGGCTTTGCGCGCTGCTGGTGAAGCCGCGCGCGGAGCGACGATGTATGTCTCGCTGGAACCGTGCGCGCACTATGGCCGGACCCCACCTTGCACTGATGCGCTGATTACCGCCGGTATTGCTGAGGTGTATTACGCTATCGGCGACCCAAACCCGCGGGTGAATGGCAAAGGCCATGCCCAACTCGCCGCCGCCGGCATTCGGGTGCATCACGGTCTTTGCGCTGACGATGCCTGCCAACTCAATCGCGCTTATTTCAAGCATATTACCACTGGCCAGCCGTTCGTGACCGCCAAGTTCGCGATGAGCCTCGATGGCAAGATCGCCACCGTCACCGGCCAGTCGCGCTGGATCAGCAATCTTGCATCGCGCCAGCGGGTGCATGCGCTGCGGAACGTCACTGATGCCGTGCTCGTGGGGGCGGGAACGGTGATGGCCGATAACCCCTCGCTGACCACGCGCTTGGCCGGCGATCAGCCGGGTGCGTCGCGCGATATTCGCCATCCAGTACGCATCATTGCCGACAGTCGCGGGCGGGCGCCGCTTTCCGCCAAGGTGTTCGATCCGGCGTTGCCCGGCCAGACGGTGTTGGCGACAACAGAGCAAGCGCCTGCCGATCATCGTTGCGCCTTGGCGGCGCGTGGGATTGAGGTATGGGTGTTGCCCGCCGATGAACAGGGCCAGGTAAGCTTGCCGGCGTTGCTGGCGGAAATAGGTCGCCGCGGCTTTACCAGCCTCTTGGTCGAGGGGGGAAGCGAACTGCTTGGCGCACTCTTTGCGGCTCGCTTGGTGGATCGGGTGTGGGCCTTTATCGCACCCGTGATCATCGGTGGCCGCGACGCGCCGGGGCCGGTGGGAGGGTTGGGTTGTACGACGCTGGCGCAGGCAGTGCGTATAGAGCTGCTCCGGCTTGAGCGGATCGTAACCGATGCCTCGTCAGCGCCTGATGTGTGGATTCAGGCCGATGTGATCTATCCAGAGGTGTAACGATGTTTACCGGCATTATCGAAGAGATCGGGATCGTCGAACAGTTAAGCCAAGTTGAAGGCGGTTGGTCGTTGACGGTGCAAGCCGCGACGGTGCTGGAAGGAACTGCTTTGGGTCACAGCATTGCCGTGAATGGCGCGTGTCTTACGGTTACGGCCCTGACCGACCGCAGCTTTACGGTTGGGCTCTCGCCAGAGACGCTGCGCCGGACGAACCTTGGCGAGGTGCACCCCGGTGATGGGGTCAATCTGGAACGCTCGCTGGCGGCCAATGGTCGGATTGGCGGCCATTTTGTGCAGGGCCATGTTGATGGCACCGGTGTGATCCGGTCGTTCCACCCAGAAGGCGATTCGCTCTGGGTGACGGTTGAGGCTGAGCCGGCCTTGCTGCGCTATATCGTGCCGAAAGGCTACATCGCGGTTGACGGCACGAGTCTCACGGTGGTGGATGGGCTGCCCGATGCGTTCACATGTATGTTGGTTGCTTACACCCAACAGCACATTACCTTGCCGCGCAAGCCGGTGGGCAGTCGGGTCAATCTCGAAGTGGATGTGTTAGCCAAGTATGTGGAGAAGTTCCTTGGGGAGGCGCCGTATGCCATTCGCGAGCGTTGAAACCGCTATTGCCGATGTTCGGGCCGGTAAGTTTGTGATTATCGTTGATGATGAAGACCGTGAGAACGAGGGTGATCTGGCGATTGCCGCTGAATACGCCATGCCACAGGCGATTAACTTTATGGCGCGGGAAGGGCGCGGCCTGATCTGCGTCGCGATGACCGGCGAGCGGCTCGACGAACTGCGGATTCCGCTGATGGTTCCTCCCACCGAGAATACCACTCGTTTCGGTACCGCCTTCACCGTTTCAGTCGAAGCGCGGCGTGGGGTGACAACCGGCATCTCGGCGTTTGATCGCGCCACCACCATCCGTACCCTGATTGATCCGGCTACCCGGCCCGAAGACCTCGCCCGGCCCGGCCACGTCTTTCCCCTTCGCGCCGCTGCCGGCGGGGTGTTGGTACGGCCCGGCCAGACCGAGGCTTCCCTTGATCTGGCGCGACTGGCTGGGTTGTACCCGGCAGCGGTGATTTGCGAAATCATGAACCCTGACGGCACGATGGCGCGCCTGCCCGACCTTGAAGTGTTTGCTGCTCATCACGGTCTCTCAATCTTGTCGATCGCCAGCCTCATCGCTTATCGTTACCGCACTGAAACGGTTGTACGCCAAGTAGCCGAAACGAGCTTGCCGACGGCGTATGGCACGTTTCGTTTGATCGCGTTTGAGCACATTTTCACGGCTGAAACCCATCTCGCCTTGATCTACGGTGCGGCTAACGGACGTCCGCCGCTCGTGCGGTTGCATTCCGAATGCCTGACTGGCGATGCGCTCGGCTCGCAGCGGTGCGATTGCGGCGCGCAGTTGGCCGCGGCGCAACGGCAGATTGCCAAGGCAGGTTACGGGGCCATTCTCTATCTGCGCCAAGAAGGGCGCGGCATTGGCTTGCTCAACAAGTTGCGCGCCTATGCCCTGCAAGATCACGGGTTCGATACGGTCGAAGCCAATCGCCACTTGGGTTTGCCGGTTGATGCGCGCGATTATGGCGTTGCGGCCCAAATGCTACGGTGTCTCGGCATGGAAGAGGTGCGCTTACTGACGAATAATCCGGCCAAGATCGCCGGTCTGGAACGGTATGGAGTGGTGATGCGCGAGCGGATTCCGCTGCACATTCCGCCAACCGGCGCAAACCGGCGTTATTTGGCGGCGAAGCGGGCGAAATTGGGGCATCTGCTCCCTGATTATGATACGGAGAATGTGTTTGGAGGCAACAATGGGTGTCACGTTTGAAGGCCGTCTGGTCGGTACCGGTTTGCGATTCGGGATCGTGATCTCGCGTTTCAACGACACGATTGGGCGCGAGTTACTGCGAGGCGCGATGGATACGCTCACCCGGCATGGCGTCTCCCACGATGACATCGATCTGGCTTGGGTGCCGGGGGCGTTTGAACTGCCGCTCGTGGCGAAGCGGATGGCGCAACGCAAGCGTGCCACCGGCGATCGCCCGGATTATGATGCGGTGATCTGTCTTGGCGTGGTCATTCGCGGCGCGACGAGCCATTTCGAGTATGTGGCGGGGCAAGCTGCCGGCGGGATTGCTGCCGCGGCGTTGGCGACTGAGGTGCCGATCGTGTTTGGCGTGCTGACCACCGAGACTATTGAGCAGGCGATTGAACGGGCCGGTACCAAGGCTGGGAATCGCGGCGCCGAGGCGGCGTTGGCTGCTATCGAGATGGCTAATCTGCTGCGGGAGCTTGACGGTTGTCTGGCACCATAAAGGCGCTGTAGAGCCGGACGGCTGTCCGGCTCCGCAAAGGCGCAGAGGGGTAAAACGCAAAAGCGCAAATGGGACAAAGGCGCAGGGGGTTTGGGGGATCCCCCACCCCAGCCCTCCCCCGCTGGGGGCGGGAGTCGCACTCTTCCCGCCGGAAGACGCGCACTCGCGCCCATTCCTCAGCGTTCCTCTGCGGGCAGCAACATCCCGCCAGCCGCTGTGGCGAACCCTTCCGCTTATGTTACAATACCGCCGATGATCCGGCAGGCAACGGCCAACGGCCCGTGCCCCACCACGAGAACACGACAATGGATGCAGTGCTTGTCCTCGAAGATGGCCGCGTCTTCCCCGGTCGCTCGTTTGGCGCTCCCGGCGAACGCATCGGCGAGGTGGTGTTTCACACCGGTATGACCGGGTATCAAGAGATTTTGACCGATCCTTCCTACTGCGGCCAGTTGGTGACGATGACTGCGCCGCATATCGGCAATACCGGCGTTAACGACTTTGACCCCGAATCGATCCAGCCCCAAGTGGCTGGCTTTATCGTCCGTAGTTACAGCGAGCACTACAGCTCGTGGCGCGCGCGAGGTAGTCTGGCCCAGTTGCTGCGCGACTACGGCATTGTCGCGATTAGCGATGTGGATACGCGCGCGCTCACTCGCCATATCCGCACTGCCGGCGCGATGCGCGGGATTATTTCGACTACCGGCGAGTCGATTGAGTCGCTGCTGGCGAAGTGCCGCGCCGCGCCGCCGATGGAGGGGCAAGACCTGACGCAGGTGGTGACCTGCCCCGAACCGTACCATTGGGTGACGAATAGCGTGCCGTTTACGCCGCCCTACCCGAATGGCCCGGCCCAAGAGCTGACCTATCACGTGGTAGCGTATGATTTTGGCCTCAAGCGCACTATCTTGCGCCGGCTGGTCGATCACGGCTGCCGGGTGACGGTGGTGCCAGCAACGACTTCACCCGATGATGTGCTGGCGTTGCAGCCCGACGGTATCTTCTTCTCGAATGGGCCGGGTGATCCGGCGGCGGCGACCTACGCGGTGACCAATTTGCGCGCCCTGTTGGGCAAGCGGCCCATCTTTGGTATCTGCCTCGGCCACCAACTGATGGGGCTGGCTTTGGGAGGGCGCACCTACAAGCTGCCGTTCGGCCATCACGGCGCGAACCATCCGGTGCGCTATTTGCCGACCGGACGGGTCGAGATTACCTCGCAGAACCACGGCTTTGCCGTCGATCCTGACTCGTTGCCGGCAGGGGTGGAGCTGACCCATATCAATCTGAATGATCAGACACTGGAGGGGTTTAGCTATCCCGAACTGCACTGCTTTAGCGTGCAGTATCACCCCGAAGCCGGGCCGGGGCCGCACGACGCGACCTATCTGTTCGGCCAGTTTACGGCGATGATGGCGGCGTGGCGGCGGGCGTAGCCACACTATGCTTGCCGCTTAGGGCGCACTGTACCCGCGCACGATTACGCGCACCTCAGCGATGCCGAGGCTGTTGAGCAACTGGGTGTAGTAGGCTTCGGCGTCGCGAGCGGCTTGTGAGAGAATGCCGGTTTCGATCGCGGCTTCGACCAGCGCCGCTTTGGCTTCGGCATCGACCGATTGGAAGAAGCTTTCGAGGCTGGTTTGCGGGCAGATAAAGCCGGGGCAGAAGTCGGTGTTCTCGATGATCCGGCTGTTGGCGAGATCGAGCGATACCTGATCGGCAAAGACTTGCGGCGGCGGGAGTGTTATCTGCGCCCGCCGGCCATCGCTGCTCACCCAGATGTCTTCGGGCCGCAGTTGGCTGAGGTCGATCCCCGCCGGCACTCGCCCGCGGATTAACACCAGAAACTCTTGTCGCACCCCTAGATTGCGCAAGAACGACGCCCACCCTGCCGGCGCATCGAGATGGCGCACTTCCACCCCAGCGTAATGCTCAATGAAAATTTGCTTGTTGACCCGTCGCACCGCCTCGATAAGCTGCGGGCCAACAGTAGTTGTGACTGATGTGGGAGATGCCGAGGCTTGCTGGAACGCTTGCACGACGCTCCAGACCAAAAACAGCACCGCTGCAATCGCTAACCCATTCCAGACCAACTTCAGCGTACGCACACTTGCCTCCGGTTACGACGACAGCGGTTCGATCACGACCCGGCTAAACCCCAGCTCGTCGATCAGCCACCGTTCGAGGCGACGATAGCTGACTTCGCTCGCGATGCTGATCAACTCAGGATCGTTCGCCACGCGCTGGCGAATCTCGGCCCGCGCCTGCGCAAGGGCTTGATTCTGGGCCGCCGTGATCTGCGATCCGATCCAGCGCCGCGATTCACCGATCACCTCAATCTCGATCGGGTTGGGTTCGCCGTCGATGGCCGCGCGCGGCAAACGGATCGTCAGGGTATTTCCCTCGCGCTGGATCTGCGCCCGGCTTAGGTCAACCGTCAAGCGTACCTCAGCCGTCACCTTCAGCGTAATCACATCGCGGCCAAAGAAGCTCTGCGCGCCGCTCACTGTGGTGACGGTCGTGACCGGAAACTTGATCGATAAGCCAATGGCCGGATCGATCCGGCGCAGATCAGGCAGGGGAATGAGGGTTGGCGCTGCCGGCGGTGCGGTGGGAGGTAAGGGTGTGAAGGTCGGCGGCGCGGACGGCCACGGCTCAGGCGTGAGCGGCGTGACCGCCGGCGTTGGCTGGATCCATCCGCGGTTGATGAACAGCAGCAAGCCAGCCAGCGTGACGGCAATCACGCCGCTGATGATCCAATTAACCGTTCGTTGCTCCATTGCCGGCTCGAACGCTAGGCTTTCAACATTACATAATCCGTTGTCACTGCCTGCAACCGTTCCAGATCGACTTCGGCCCCGCTGCCCGGCCCGCTCGGCACTGTCAGCGTGCTGTCGGGGTTGAGCGTAAACGGGTTGGTGACGATATCTTGATGGAAGTAGCGGTCGTTGGCGCTGATGTCGCCAGGCAGGCTAAAGTTGGGCAGGCTGGCCAACCCGACGTTGGCGGCGCGACCAATGCCGGTTTCGAGCATGCCGCCGCACCAGACCGGAATGCCAGCGGCTTGGGCCATGTCGTGAATCTGGCGAGCAGGGGTGAAGCCGCCAACCCGCGACGGCTTGATATTGATCACGCCGCAAGCGCGCAGCTCTATTGCCCAGCGAGCATGATCGGGCGAGACGATGCTCTCGTCTAAGCAAATCGGCGTGCGCAGTTGGCGCTGCAATTTGGCGTGATCGATGATGTCGTCGTGAGCTAATGGCTGTTCAATCAACAATAGCTCAAACTCATCGAGTTTAGCCAATTGCGGCGCTTGGTCAAGGGTATAGATGCTGTTGGCGTCAACCTGCAAGCGCAGATCGGGCCAGCGTTCGCGCACTGTCCGCGTTGGCTCCACATCCCAACCCGGCTTGATCTTGAGCTTCACCCGCTGATAGCCGGCGCTGACATAGCCTTCGACCACCTCAAGCAGAGCTTCGATCGAGGGTTGAACGCCAACGCTAACGCCGACTTCAACCCGTTGCCGGGTGCCGCCGAGCATTGCGCTTAGGCTCGCGCCGCGCGCGCGGCCAAACAGATCCCACGCTGCGAATTCGAGACCGGCCCGCGCCATGCGGTTGCCGCGCACACGGGCAAAGATCGCGTCCACTTCTTCGGGCCGGCTGAGATCGCGCCCCAACAGCATCGGGGCCAGAATCTCGCGCATCATCACCCACGCCGTTGCTTGCGTCTCTTCGTTGTACCATGGCCCGGCGCCGACCGGCGCTTCACCCCAGCCGATCGCACCCTCGCTGTGCAAAGTCACGATCACCGAATGATTGGCCTCTTCGCGCCAGCCGCTCGTCTCAAACGGCGACCGGTACGGCAGCTTGATGCGCCGCAACTCGATGGCTTCGATCCGCATCAATGCACCTCCAACAACTCCACTTCAAAAATCAGGGTTGCCCCCGGCGGGATCACGCCACCCGCGCCGCGGCTGCCGTAGGCCAAGGCTGCCGGAATCACCAACTGCCGCTTCCCGCCCTCGCGCATCCCGGCCACGCCTTCATCCCAACCGCGAATCACCCGTCCCGCGCCGAGCGGAAACTCAAACGGCTCGCCGCGGTTGAGCGAACTATCGAACATACTGCCGTCGGTCAGCCAACCGGTATAATGCACCGTCACCGTGTGGCCAGCGGTCGCTGTCGCGCCGTCGCCGACCGCCAGATCGGCATACTTTAGGCCGCTGGGGCTGGTGGTATAGCGATCGGCAGGCAAATCCTGCGGCGCATCCGGCGGGCCGGGCATGATTTCGACCAGCTCGACATCAAAGGTGAGGGTCGCGTTCGGCGAGATGACCGGCGGGTACCCCATCGCGCCATAGCCGAGATGGGGCGGAATGATCAGCCGCGCCTTGCCACCCACCCGCATCAGCCCGATCCCCTCATCCCAACCGGGAATGACCATCCCGACGCCAAGCGGAAAGCGGATCGGCTCCCCCCGCTCGTAAGAACTATCGAACACCGAACCATCGGCGAGCATCCCGCGGTAATGCACCGCCACGACTGAACCGGGTTGCGGCTGCTCGCCGTGACCGGCCTGCACTTCGACATACTGTAAGCCGCTAGGGGTGGTCATCGTCTACTCCTGTCTGTTGAGGCCCATGCGGGCCAAAAATAAAGCGCTACTGACCATCTGGGACGGAGATCAGCGGCAGGTAGATGTTCCGATCAAGCGTAATGGCAAACAAGCGCGGCCAATACTTGCCGGTGACGAAGATCTGGCCGCTGGCCGGATCGTAGGCGATGCCGTTCAAGACATCAGCCGTTGCGCGTTCGGCAGGCGAGAGCAATCCGCTCATATCGAGCGCACCGATCACGTAGCCGTTGGCTGGATCGATCAGCACAATCTGATCGCTATACCAGACATTGGCAAAGATCACGCCGTTGATATACTCCAGCTCATTCAGCCGGTCGCGCGGCTGGCCATCAATCGTGACTGTGACCGTGCGCACAACGGCTAGTTGGCCACCGGCGACGGTTGCCTCCGGATCGATGAAATACAGCGTGGCAGTGCCGTCACTCATGATCAGATTGGTACCGTCGTAGGTCAAGCCCCACCCCTCACGCGGCATTATCGCCGGCGGTGTGGGGTAGGTAAAGGTGCTAATCCGCTCAAAAGTGGCGGCGTCGTAGATGAGACCAAGGCCATTCTGCCACGTGATCTGAAAAATCCGGTCACCAATCTGGGCAATCCCCTCGCCATATAACGTTGGATCCCCAAGATTAACGCTGCGCAGCACTTGGCCGGTCGCCAGATCGACCTCGCGCAGCGACGAATTGGCGTAATCGCCGGTGCCCTCGTACAGCCGGCCCGGCCCGGCCACGATCAAGCCTTGCGTCCATGTGCGGGAATCGTGCGGATACTCAGCGACCACGCGGTACGGCAACAACGGTGGTGACTGCGCCGGAGCGGCGTCCGATGAGTCGACGAGCGGAATGGATACCGTAGCCGGGGTTGGGGTTGATGTAGCCGCTTGGGCTGGCGCCACCGCCAGCGGGATCGACACCACCGCACTGGTTGGCGTTGGCGAAGGCGTGTTAACGGGTGAGTTAACGCAAGCCGCCAACAACCACAATTCTGCCAACCAGAATACCCAGCGGAACCGCATACTCACACCTCACATTGAACTGGCAGAGGTATTGTACCACCATTAACCGGATACGCCGAACGGCGAATCGCTCTTGCGCTGGCGCGCGGAAGTACATTGCTGCTATGCTACGGTGAAGCGAACGGCGGGCCAGCCATGATGGAATGTGGCAGTGATACTGCCGTACTCCATAGCAGAGGATTAGTTCCACAGGTTCCGCTGTGCTACAGCGGCGAAAATAGCGGGCCAGCCATGATGGAGTGCGGCAGTATCACTGCCGCACTCCATAGCAGAGCATTGCTTCAGCTCGGTTCTGCATTCCACATAAGTGTCAATAGTAAGTCTCAATAGCGATATTCTCTGCATCACTGTCGCCGTACTACGGCGGCACGAACGGCGGGCCGATGGGTAATTGGGGATGGGGAAACGTTCCCTCTGCATCAGTATCACACGATCCGGTTGTCGCATGATTACCGCAATGACGGCAACTTTTCATTATGCGCGCGCGCAATCGCTGCTACAATGAAAACAGGATTCACCTTACTCATCAGCGCAAGGAGGCGCACCATGACGAACAAACCAAAGGCTGTTCCAGCCGAGCAAGAGATCCGCTATTGGATGCGCACCCCGGCCATCACCATCAATCTCGCCGCGCCGCTGAGCGAGGCGTTGGCATTGATGCGCGAGCATGATATCCGGCGCTTGCCGGTCGTGGTTGATACCGGAGAACTACGCGGTATCATCACGCAAGGCGACATTCGCGGCGCCGATGTCATGCGAGTCGCCGGGCTTGATCCGGTCGATATTGCGCAGGCGTTGCGGAATGTGAAGGTCTACGAAGTCATGACCGAGAACCCGATCGCGGTCACGCCAGAGACTGGTCTCCGCGAGTCAGCCTTGCTCATGATCGAGAACAAGATCGGTGGCTTGCCGGTGGTTGACGATCAACATCGGGTGATCGGCATCATCACCGAGAGCGATCTATTCGAGGCGCTGGTGCAACAACTCGAAACGCACCCCCGGTTTTAAGGTGAATGTCCATGAAGCACCCGGCAGGGGTGGGGCATAGCCCTACCCCTTGTTGATACCTCGCGTTCGCTTGGCCCTTTTGTCATTGCGAAGGGCTACGCCCTTTTGTCATTGCGAGGGCGCGGAGCGCCCGAAGCAATCTCCCGCTGGAGCGCAAGCAATGCCTGAGTGGGTTCAGTTCGTGCTCGTAGGGGATTGCTTCACCGCGCTACGCGCAACAAAATAACTCTCATTTTTGAGATTAGCTTAAACTGGAATTGACCAAATCTTAATACTTTCGAGTAAGATACCATCGCCCAGATAACTTCACCAACTGTCACAGCAAACATTGGCTGTTACCTTATCCCACTAACCGGAATCGCTCTATGCAGTCTTTCCCTTTTGATGACGACACCGGCAGATTAACGATGAGGCGACCGCCGTTTTTATGCATCATTTCTATCAGGCCCTCAATGCCGGCTAACCCCCGCCGGAAGCGTTGTGCTCTTGCCAACAGTTGCTACGGTCCGATCTAGTCTACGCGCACCCGGCGCTGTGGGCAGCGTTTACGGTGGTGCGGCGGGGGTAGATATCTCATTCCTTCCGTTAAGAAATCGTTAATTCATCCGATTGACGATCCCTGACTTCTCAGTCATAATGTTTGTATATCGCAACCGGTCTGCCACTATGCAGTCCGTGTGTTTCCGACGCCTGACACTCGCCGGAGGTCGCCCATGCCCGCCGATCCTTCAGTTGCCGCCGCCGAGGGAAGCTACCCGGATATCGCCCGTCTGCAACGTCTCCAAACTGCGCTGGATGGGGCAGCGCTGCTCGTCACCGAAACCGATGCGCACGGTATGATCACGTATGCGAACGCGGCAGCTCAGCGCTACCTCGGCTATTCACCCGCGGAATGTGTTGGCAAGACCGTGCTGGAACTGACCTGTCCCGCTGACCGCGAACGCTTGCAGCAGCAGGTGCGTAAGTGGGTGCAGCAGGGGCTGCGCACGGCTGAGCTTGAGAATCGGATTGTGCATCGTAACGGCGTTATCTTCACGTTTCTGTGGTCGGTGACGATCCACTACGATGAGCAGGGCCATCCGATCCACTTTACCTCCATCGGCCATGACATCTCCCAGCAAGAGCGGTTGCGCCAAGAATTGCACGAAAAGCGTGAGATGCTCTATACCGTGATTGACAGTCTGCCGATTGGAGTGTTTTGGAAGGATAAGGAATCGCGGTTTCTCGGCTGCAACCGGCGGGTGTTGAACGATGCCGGTCTCACCAGTTTCAAGCAGATTATCGGCAAGACCGATTTCGATCTGCCGTGGCATAAGAAGGCGCCGATCTACCAGCATAGCGACCGCGCAATTATGAATACCGGCCCCAAGTTGAACATCGAAGAGACCTTGACCCGCGGTGATGGTTCGGTGATCTGGCTGCGCACGGCGAAGTTGCCGCTGCGGCGCGGTGGTGAAACCATTGGCGTGCTGGGGTTTTATGAAGATATTACCGAATTACACCATCAGGAAGAGGGCCTGCGTACCTTCCGTTTGTTAGTTGAAAATGCGCTTGATGGGATTGGCATCACCGATACCGATCTCACCATTACCTACGCTAATCCGGCCTTTGCCGCGATGCTCGGTTACGGAACCTTGACCGGCAGGGCTTGGCTCGATCTTATCCATCCCGATGATCGTCCCCGTCTCGAAGCGGCGATGCGCCAGCCGCAGCGGGCCGGCATTGCCCGCACCACCGTACGCTATCTCCACCGCGATGGGACGATCATCACGGCACAGTGCTCGGCACCGGCGTTGCGCAACCGTAATGGCCACATTGTTGGCTATGCGTCGATTAATCAAGATATAACCGAACAACTGCGCACTGAAGCGGAGCGGCAGCGGCTGGTGCTGCAAGAGCAGGTGATCCAAGCCCAGCAAGCGATTTTGCGCGAGTTGAGCACGCCGTTGTTGCCGATTGCCGCCGGTGTGGTGGCGATGCCCTTGATCGGGACAATCGACTCGACCCGGGCCCAGCAGGTTATGGAGACGTTACTGGAGGGGATTAATCATTATCGGGCAACGGTGGCGATTATCGATATTACCGGCGTCAAAGTAGTGGATACCCAAGTCGCCGGTGCGCTGATCCGCGCGGCGCAGGCCGCCAGTTTGCTCGGCGCGCAGGTGGTGCTGACCGGCATAAGCCCCGAAATTGCCCAGACCCTCGTTCATATCGGGGTGGAGTTTTACGATCTCGTGACCAAAACTACCTTGCAAGAGGGAATAGCTTTCGCGCTTAGCCGCCGGCAAGTGCCGCAGCACATGAATGGCCGGAAGGTATTGGTGAAGCGTTGATTCGTGATGGATATATGGAGTGCGGCAGTCCAACTACCGCATCTGATTTTGCATCTTTGCGCCTTTGCGTTTACCATGAAACTAGCGGCTCACGCACGAGGTATCCGACGTATGACTGACGAACGCGAACGCATCCGCCTCACCAACTTGGCTGCCTGCGCCGGCTGAGCGGCGAAGCTAGGGCCGGGAGCCCTTGCTTCGGTGCTGGCTGCGCTCCACGTGCCGGCCAACCCGCAGGTGCTGGTTGGCTTGGCCGAAAGCGATGACGCGGCAGTCTACCAGTTGAATAGCGAGCTGGCGCTGGTGCAGACGGTCGATTTCTTCCCGCCGATCGTCGATGATCCCTACACCTACGGCGCTATTGCTGCCGCTAACGCCCTCAGCGATGTCTACGCGATGGGCGGACGGCCAGTTATTGCCCTCGCTATCGCTGCCTTCCCCGATGACCTTGATCAAACGGTGACGGCAGCGATCTTGCAGGGTGGCATCGACAAAGCCGCGGAAGCCGGCGCTGTGGTTGTCGGCGGCCATACCGTCACCGACCGCGAGCCGAAGTATGGCTTGTGCGTCACCGGCCTGGTCGATCCGCGCCGGATCATCGCCAAAGCCGGCGCGCAGCCGGGTGACCGGCTGTTGTTGAGCAAACCGCTCGGCACCGGCCTGATCACGACTGCCGTGAAGCGCAATGCGGTCGCGGCGGAAGACCTTGCGGCAGCCACGGCTTCGATGCTGACCCTCAATCGCCACATTGCCGAGTTGATGGCTCAGGTTGAGGTGCATGCCGCCACCGATGTCACCGGCTACGGCCTGCTCGGCCATGCTGCCGAGATTGCCCGCCAGAGCAAGGTTGGTCTCCGCATCAACGCTGCCGCTGTGCCAGCGTTACCCGGTGCCTTGGGCTACGCTGAGGCCGGCATGGTTCCCGGTGGTCTGCGCCGCAACCTCGATTTTGCCGCTGCTTTTACCGCTTTTGCTCCCACTGTTTCCCCCGCTCAACAACTCCTGCTCGCCGACCCGCAAACCTCTGGCGGTCTGCTGATCGCCGCTCCCCCTACCGCTGCCGCTACCCTGCAAGCCCTGTGTACCGCCGCCGGCCAACCGCTCTGGGAGATCGGTGAGGTGGTCGCTGGTGCAGGGATTGTGATTGAATGATCATGTGATCGTTCAAATGTGAAAGCTTCGTAATGTTGCCGTAATAGCACAGCAGTATAATTGCTTTCATAAATAACATCTTGCGTTGCCGGATCATAACGGTGCTAAGATGAATACGTTGTAAAACTCTAGATAACAGGTTTGTTATTTTTTACCGGCACTGTCAGTCTTGTAGCCGGCAATGAGGCCGTCTATGGATCTCGCAGTCTTACTCTCCGACCCCGCTGCCCGTGCGATCCTCCACGAACGCGCCCGTAGCTTGGCCCGCTCTGATCAAGTTGCCGAAGCGGCCACCCGCGAATTGGTGCTCCGGTTTACGCTTGGCAACGAACAGTACGCACTACCGGCCACCGCGACCCGCGAAGTGATCCGCTGTGCGACCGTCGCGCCACTGCCTGCCGTCCATCCAGCCGTCCTTGGCTTGGTCAACGTGCATGGGCGGCTGCTGGTCTGTCTCGACTTACGCCCCTTGCTTGGTTTGCCCACAACGCCGCCGCAATCCACGATGCATCTGCTGATCGTCAGCGCTGATGGGATGGAAGTAGCGTTGCTGGTTGATCAGGTGGTGTCGATCCAGCCGGAGCATATCACGCTCCATCCCACGCCGACGGCGATTGCCGGTCGCAGCGCCGGCTGGGTGCGCGGCGTTGACGATCAATTAGCCCTCCATCTCGATCCTGATGGCCTGCTTGGCGATCCGAGGCTGGCAACCTCGACTGATTAACGCATCTATTACCCATCTGATTGAGGAGCATCCTATGACCACGTTCGATATCCTCCTCATTGAAGACAGCCCTAGCCAAGCCTTGCAGTTCCGGCTGATGCTGGAACAGGCCGGCTATCGGGTGCAAGTCGCTGGTACCGGGATGGAAGGCTGGCGGGCGGCGAGTGTGCTGAAGCCGCGCATGATTTTGCTCGATATCGATCTGCCGGGGTTGGACGGCTTTCAGGTACTGAGCCGGCTCAAGCGCGATCGCACTACCAAAGGGATCCCGGTGGTGATGCTGACCCACCGCGATCAGATTCATAGTGTGCAGCGCGCCATTGATCTCGGCGCTGACGATTATCTATACAAAGACGATGCAGCTAGCGAGTTGTTGCCGGTTGTCGCGCAAGCCATGGCATTGGCGCAGCATTCTCATTCGTAATGCTAGAAGGAGCCGGTTATGGCATTCCTCAATTCGATCAGTTTGCGCAATAAAATCTTTATGATCGTTGGCCTTATTTTGATTGGCATGGTAGCTGTGGCTATCGTTTCTTATCAGGCAATGCTGACCGCAGCGCAACGCGAAGACGGATTGCGGGAGGCGTATACCATCATTGAACATACCCGTCAGATGGAAGCTAGCCTCTTTATGACGGAGTCGGGCGAGCGCGGGTTTTTGATTACCGGTGATCCGACCTTTCTCGAAAAGTATGAAAATGGTCAAAAACGCTACGCAACCCTCTTGAGCGAACTCAAACAACTGGTTCCGCGACAAACCGCCGAATACGCTTTGATTGAGGAAATTGATCAGGAATTGGGATTGTGGAAGAGTGAAGCGGCCCAACCCTTGATCGATCTGCGGTATGCGGTGGTACGCGGCGAAGCGTCGCTCGATCAAGTGGTACAGGGCGTAGCGAGCCGAATTGGGCGCAATCGTTTCTTGCGCATTAGCGATCTCTTGAATCAATTGGCTGATCAAGAGTATCAATCGCTTAACCAAGTTGTGGCTGCTTCGGAAGAAGCGCTGAATAATCTGCAAACGGTGTTGATTGGCGGCACGTTTGCAGCGATTGTGCTTGGCACCCTCCTGACGTTCTTTATCGCCGGCGGGATTGATCGGCGGCTGGGGATGGTGACGCGGGCGGCGACCCAGATGGCCGGCGGCAAGCTCCATGAGCACTATGCCTTGCCCGACGGCCAAGACGAGGTGGGCCGACTCGCCACGGCCTTTAGCCAGATGTCCAATACTATCCGCCAGCAACTGGAAGAGCAGCGCCGGGCGAACGAAGAGCTGCGCGCGGCCAGCACCACCAAGGTGGCGAAAGAGTACCTCGAACAGGTGGTGCGCGAGTATGGCGTCTTTGCCACTGAAGTCGCCCGCGGCAATCTGGCGGTGCGCTTGCCGGTCAACGGCGCCAACGACGATTTGACCATCCTCGGCCAGCAGCTCAATGCGATGGTTGAGGGCTTGCGGGCGATTGCCGGCCAAGTGCAGCACGCCAACGCCGATATTGCCACTGCCGCCGCCGAGATTTTGGCCGCCACCACCCAGCAGGCGTCGTCGGCTGCCGAGCAGTCGGCTGCGCTGACCCAGACCGCGACGACCATCGATGAGGTGAAGGCGATTTCGGTGCAGACGGCCAAGCAGGCGTCGCAAGTGGCAAGCGACAGCCAGAATGCGCTGGAGATCGCGCGCCAAGGGGCGCAGGCGGTGGAAGAGACGATCAACGGGATGAACCAGATCCGCAGCCGGGTGGAGACGATCGCGCAGACGATTTTGGGGCTGGCCGAGCAGACACAGGCCATCGGGGTGATCATGACGACGGTGAGCGAGCTGGCCGACCAGAGCAACTTGCTGGCGCTGAACGCGGCGATCGAGGCGGCGCGGGCGGGCGAGCAAGGGAAGAGCTTTGCGGTGGTGGCGCAACACGTGCGGGAATTGGCGGAACGGTCGAAGGCGGCGGCGCAACAGGTGCGCGACATCTTGGCCGAGATCCAGAAGGCGACGAACGCGGCGGTGATGGTGACGGAAGAGGGGGCGAAGGGGGTGGAGCAAGGGGTGAAGTTGGCGGCGCAGGCGGGGCAGCTCATCCACCGGATTGCGAGCGAGGTGGAAACCGGGGCGCAGGCGAACATCCAGATGGCAGCGGCGGCGCAGCAGCAGATGGTGGGGATGGAGCAGATCGGGCAGGCGATGAGCAACATCCAGCAGGCGACGGCGCAGGCGCTGGCTTCGACCCGCCAAGCCGAGCGCGCGGCGCAAGACCTGCACACGTTGGCGCAGAAGTTGCAGCAGACGGTCGCTGTCTACCGGTTGTAGCGCGAGGTCGCTATGCTCTCGAATGACGATATTCAAGCGCAGGTGCTGGCCGTCTTTCGCGCCGAACAGGCCGAACATCGCCAGACCATTGTTGACATCTTACTCGACCTTGAGCGCGCGCTGGAACAGTCGCCGCAACGTGAACAGATCGACCAACTGTTCCGGGCCGCGCACAGCTTAAAGGGTGGCGCGCGCGCTGCCGGGGTGCGCTCGGTTGAGCAGATTGCCCATCAGATTGAGAACGTTTTTGCGGCGCTCCGCCAGCAACGCGTAACCTTAACGGCTGAGATTTGCGATGTGATCTACCATGCGCTTGATCTAATCGGCGCATTGATGGATCAGGCCGTGCCCGGCGTGGTGGCTGATGAAGCGGCGTTTGCCGAATTGTTAGCCCAATTGGCCGCCATCACGCATGCTGATCCAGATGCTCCGCCGGCTCCCGAACCGGTTCCGACAATACCTGCGCGCGCCGTTGCGGCGCCGGCTACGCCAGCGGAAACGAGCATCAGAGTTGATGTCGCCATTCTCGATAACCTGATGCATGAAGTCGGTGAATTGCTGACCAGCACGTTACGCTCACGGCAGTTGGCGCGCGATCTGCAAGCATTAGCGCCCCAATTTGAACGGTGGCGGCGCACGTGGCGGCGTGCAGCGCCAGTAGTGCGCCGTATGCAGCGCCGTGCTGCGCCCCACGCCTCTGGCAAAACCGATGGCGAAGACACCCAATCCCTCATAACAACCTTGGAGCAGGCCAATGCGCTCATCGATGCGCTCAACTCAGCGATCAGTCGCATTGCTGCCCGCGCCCGCGAAGACCACGACCGCCTGAGCGCGATCAGTGGCCGGTTGCAAGCCTATGTCCAACACACCCGGATGGCGCCGCTTAGCGGGATTGTCGGGCCGTTGCGTTTGCACGTGCGCGAGTTGGCCCGGAGCGCCGGCAAAGAGGTTGAATTTGTGATCGATGACGGCGGCGCCGAAGCGGATCGGCAAGTCCTTGAACAGGTGCGCGAGATTTGTTTGCACCTGCTGCGGAATGCTGTTGATCACGGTATCGAGCCGCCTGAGGTGCGGCAGGCGCAGGGCAAGCCTCCTGCCGGGCTGGTGAAGCTCGTTGCGGCTGCTACTGGTGACCGGCTGGTCATTACGCTGAGTGATGATGGCGCCGGGATTGATCTGGAACGGGTGCGCCAACAAGCTATTGCCAGCGGGTTGTTAACTCGTGAGCAAGAGACGGTTGATCAAACGGTTCTGCTCGACCTGATCTTCGTCCCCGGCTTTTCGACCAAGAGCAGCGTCAGCGCATTATCAGGGCGTGGGGTGGGGCTTGATGTGGTGCGCACGAGCGCTGAACGGATGGGTGGGCAAATTCGGGTTGAGACTACGCTTGGTCAAGGCGCCACGTTTATGCTCAGCTTGCCGCTGACCTTGCAACGTTCCCATGGTCTGCTGATCCACGTCGCGCGGCATACCTTTGCCATCCCGCTGGATAGTTTGCAACGGATCGTGTCGGCCAATCGCGAACGGGTGCGCATGTTGGAAGGGCGTGCAGTGTTGGTGATGGAAGGACGGCCATTACCGCTGATTCCATTGGGGCAGTTGTTGGGGATGAACAGCGAGAGCGCGATTGATCTGGATGAAGCTAAGCCGGCGCTGATCCTCGGTGTGAACGAGCGGCAAATCGCTTGCCTTGTGGACGCGATCAGTGAAGAGCTGGAATTAGTTGTGCATCGCTTGCCGGCCCCGTTACAGCGGGTACAGTTCGTAAGTGGCGCGGCGATCCTTGTCGATGGCAGCGTGGCCCCGATTCTGGATCCGGTTGATATGATCCGGGCCGCAATGGCGACTCGCCTTACCGTAGCTTTGCCCGACAAAACGGTCGCTTCAGCGCAAGCGCCGGCCATCCTTGTGGTGGACGACTCTATCACGACGCGCACGTTGGAAAAGAACATTCTTGAGGCCGCCGGCTATCGGGTGCTGTTAGCCACCAACGGCCAAGAAGCGCTTGACCAATTGCACGCAGCACAGGCCAACGGCGGCTGCCAATTAGTGTTGAGCGATGTTGATATGCCGCGTCTCAACGGCTTTGAATTGACGGAGCGCATTCGTTTGGAGCCGCAACTCCGCCACTTGCCGGTAGTGTTGGTGACGTCACTCGATAGCCCAACCGACCGGGAACGCGGGCTGGCAGCAGGTGCCGATGCATATATTGTTAAGCGTGCCTTTGACCAACAGGCGCTACTGGCAACTATCGCGCGCTTGCTCTGAGATGAGCTATGAACCACGTCCAAAAGCAACAAATCACCGTCAGCAGCGATGCTGACCTTATCTTCCTCCGCCAGATGTTGCGCCAGTATGCGCGGACGATGGCGCTCACGCCGTCGCAACAGGCGCGCGTGACCGCCGCGGTGAGCGAAGTCGTGCGCGCGTTGATCCATCAATTTAGCAGCAGCACGATTACCATTCACTGTGATGATGGCGATCGGCGTCACGCGCTGGTGGTCGAATGCGATACGGAGATTGAGGCGTATCACCGGGTGGCTCGCCAACCTGCCGTACAAACGGCATATACGCTGGTTGATGAAGTGGAGGTGAAGCAGTCGCCGATTGGTTGCCATCTGGCGATGAAGATTCGCGCAGGATAGCTTATGATGTCACATACCTTTGTCACCTTCCGCGCCGGCAATCAGATGTTTGCTCTCGCTCTGCGAGTCGTGCAACAGGTGGTGCGGTTGCCGGCCGTCACCCCGGTTGCCGGCGCGCCGCCGGCTATCGCTGGTCTGCTTGATTTCCACGGCCGGCTGATCCCGGTGCTGATCGGGCACTATTTGCTTGAACAGCCGGTGAATATCCATCTGAACAGCATGGTGATGATTCTGGGAGTTGATGTCGATCAACCGCAACTCGGCTTGCTGGTTGATGAGGTGTTTGGGGTCTATCAAGCGCAGCCTGCCGATCTCATCCCGCTGGCGCTCGGCAGTAACGTGCTGGCAGCATCGCTTCGTACTCATGATGGTATCATACCGGTACTTGATCCAGAGGCATTAACGATGTACGCGCAGGTAGTTGCTGCACCGGCACGGGTTGCTTAGGAGCGTTATGAAATCACATGCTGCGCCGATTCGGGTGTTGCTCGTCGAAGATTCGCCGAGCCAGTTGCAGTTGTTACGAGCCTACCTTGAGGCTACGCCGGATCTCGTGGTGGTTGGTACGGCAACCAATGGCCAAGAAGCAGTGCAATCGACGCTTCGCCTCCGCCCCAACATTGTGGCAATGGATATTCATTTGCCGGTGTTTGATGGCTATGAGGCGACGCGCCAAATTATGCAGCATCAGCCAACCCCGATCGTGTTGTTTAGCTCAAGTGCCGGCAATGCCGAACAGCGGGCAATGGCGGCGCTGGCTGCCGGTGCGTTGGCTGTGGTGCGCAAACCGGCCGGGCCGGTTGATCCGGCCAGCATCACCGACCGTGAACATTTGATTCGTACCCTGCGCCTCATGGCTGGGGTGAAGGTGGTCACTCGCCATCCGCCCCGCCCGACACCGGTGCGCATGCCGCGCACCGCCAATACTAGTATTGAACTCGTGGCGATTGCTTCGTCAACCGGCGGCCCAGCCGCTTTGCAAACCTTGCTCACCGACCTCGGCCCGCGGTTGCCGGCGCCGGTCGTCATTGCCCAGCACGTGGCAGTTGGTTTCGCACAGGCCCTCGCCGGCTGGCTGGGCAGTGTAGCGCCGCAACCGGTGCATGTGGTTAGCGAAGAGCTGCCGCTGATCCCCGGCCACGTCTATCTGCCGGACGATAATCTGCATCTCGTAATTAGCCAACCAGGCAGGGTTGGCGTGCTTGCCGGCACCGATGCTGATCACTATTGTCCCAGCAGCGATTATCTGTTCGCCAGTGTTGCCCGCCACTATGGGAGCCGGGCGATTGGCGTGATCATGACCGGGATGGGTGAAGACGGCGCGCGTGGCTTGGCTGAATTGGCCGCTGCCGGTGGCATTACCTTCGGCCAAGATGAGGCGTCATGCGTCGTGTACGGAATGCCCAAAGCGGCTAAGGCACTAGGCGCGGTGCGCCACGAATTGCCGCTCGAACGCTTGGGTCTCTCAATTGCTGCGCTGCTCGCTCCGGCTCAGAATAAGGACTGACTATGCTGAGCGACGATCTCTACCAACGCTTTGCCGCCCTCGTGCGTGAGCGGGCCGGTCTGCACTACCCGCCTCAGCGCCGGGCCGATTTGGCCTACGGGTTGCAACGCGCCGTCCAACAGCTCGGTGTGGCTGATCCGGGCCAATTGCTGGCATTGATCGAACGCTCGCCCACCGCCTGGAACGAAGTGATCGCCGAACTCACGATTGGCGAGACCTACTTTTTTCGCAATGCCGCCCAGTTTGCCGCCTTGCGCGAAGTCATCCTGCCCGATCTGATCCAGCGGCGCAGCATGGTGCGGTATCTGCGGCTGTGGAGCGCCGGCTGCGCTACTGGCGAGGAACCGTATTCGTTGGCGATCACGCTCCGCGAGGCGTTGCCTGCCGATCCGCCATGGCAGATCAGCATTCTAGCTACCGATATCAACCTCCGCTTTCTCGAACGCGCCCGCGAGGCGCTCTACGGCAATTGGTCGTTTCGCGAGACGCCTGATGGGGTGCGCGAGCGTTACTTCATTCCTGAAAGTGGGCGCTGGCGCTTACGCGATGAGATTAAGCGCGATGTCGTCTTCGCTCAACTCAACCTCATCGAGCCGAGCTACCCTTTGCCGCAGTCGGGCATTATTGCCTTTGATATTATCTTCTGCCGCAATGTGTTGATCTATTTCGACGAACCTACCACCCAACAGATCGTCCAGCGCATGTACGATGCCCTGACTCCCGGCGGCTGGCTGGTCGTTGGCCATGCCGAACCGAATATCGAACTCTACCGCCAGTTTGAAACCCACAATGCGCCCGGCACGGTGCTCTATCGCAAACCGTTGCATGCGTCGCCGTTTACGCCGGCCACCACCATTGTGCCGCCGGTGTCATCCAAACCCGCTCCGCCACCCTTGCCGGCCCCGTCTCGCCCCGTGATCCCAGCTACGAAACCGACGCCGCCACCGCCATCATCTGATGAGTTGTTACAGCAGGCGCGCGCTGCTGCCGATCGCGGTGATTGGCCCACTGCCCAAACCTACGTGCAAGCAGTGCTGAAAGCGTATCCGTTGTTTGCGCCGGCCTACTACCTGCAAGCCCAAATCGCCGAACATCACGGCGCCCTTGATGAGGCGTTGGCCGATTATCGCCGGAGTGTCTACCTTGATCCGCACTTTGTGATGGGCTTGCTCGGCATGGCCGGCATCTTCGTGCGGCAGAGCCAACCTGACCCTGCTCGCCGCGCATTGCGACAAGCGGCGACGATCCTCGATCAGCTTCCCGCTGATCACATCGTTGATCCCTTCCACGATGGCACTGCCGCTGAGGTGCGTTCGTATCTCAACCTCTTGTTGCAGCAAATCGGTGGATGAGTGGCGTTTGTGGCATTCCTTCGTGTGAAATTGTTCGTTTCACTTCCCCTTACCCTATCCGGCCAACCCCAAGCAAGAGCATGGCTGGCGTGATCAATCGCACGCCGGTATTGACGCCATTCTAAACCGATGGTAGTTTGAATATATACTACTATTGTTAAGCGTTTTGCTTCCGGAGGGATCATGCCCACTGTCACAATTGGCGACCGTACCATCACTGTCGAACCCGGCACTCGTTTAGTGTTAGCGATCGAGCAAGCCGGGATTGCGATTGGCCATCGCTGTGGCGGCTATGCTCGCTGTACGACCTGCCGGGTGGCATTTGCCGCCGGTGAACCTGACGAGATGACTGCCGCCGAGTACGCTAAGCTCAGTGAGCGTGGCCTGCTTGGCCAATATCGGCTCGCCTGCCAGATCGTGTGCGATCGTGATATGGTCATTGCCGAAGTGCCAATGACCCTTGAGAGCCAAGGCTGGACTGATACCGGCCCGGCGCCGGAGCCAACCGTTACCCCTGATCCGGCGACCTATCCGCCGGCGACGTTAGCGCAGGGCTAAGCCTGCGTGTAAGGGCGACCGTTGCGCTGTAGAGCCGGACGGCTGTCCGGCTCCGCGAAGGACGCAGAGGGCGCAAAGGGGTGAAACGCAAAGCCGCCGAGGACACAGAGGGCGCAAAGAGGTTTAGCATGAACCATCCTCGGCGCGCCCCTCCCCTAGCGGTGGAGGGGCCGGGGGTGGGGGATAGGGGATTAGCCCGCGCAGTGGGCTTCGTAAGCGTAGCCCGGCCCTTTAGGGCCGGGTTCCCTGCTCCTCATCCCGGAGGGCGCAAAGGGGTGAAACGCAAAGCCGCGAAGGGCGTAGAGGGCGCAAAGATGTGGGAAATGTTGATCACCCTCCGCGCCCTCGACGGTACACCCTTCCCCCTCCCCCAGCGGGGGAAGGGTTGGGGGTGAGAATGTATTGCCGCCATCTCGATAGTGACGAAGCCTGCTGTGCGGGTGGAATAGCCATGAAAAGACACAAAACGCACAACAGCATGATATTTTTGCGCCTTTTGTGTCTCTTTGTGGCTATTCGGCGCAGTGCCCTCACCCCCAGCTCCTCTCCCACTGGCGCAGGAGAGGGGAGTGCAGCGCTGAGCGTTGAGGCATCGCACAGCGATCAACGGGAGTGACCGACCACATGTTCTGTCCGCCCTTCAACGTCAGTGGGAGAGAAGTGGGAGGGGTGCGAGAGAAAAGGATACGCCGAAAAACCTTCTATATGCTAACTAACATACTATGACAGCTCCATTTACCCGCCTCGCACCCCATCTGATCGGACTGCTGCCGCTCGCGTTGCTGATCGGTGATGCGCTGGGCAACCGGCTGACGGCCAACCCCATCCAATACCTCACCCAGCGTACAGGGTGGTTCGCGCTGGCGCTGCTCTTAGCGTTGCTGGCGTGTACGCCGTTGAACCGCTGGTTGGGTTGGAAGCCGGTGATGCGCTGGCGTAAGCCGCTCGGTCTCTACAGTTTTGGTTACGCCAGCCTGCACCTCGCCATCTTTGCCGCGCTGGATTACGGTCTTGACCTTGACCTGATCAGGCAAGCGGTAATCGAAAAACGCTACATTATCGCCGGCTTCCTCGCTTTTCTGCTGCTCGTACCGCTAGCGATCACCTCAACCGTCGGCTGGCAACGGCGGCTCAAGCAGTGGTGGCGGCGACTGCACCGGCTGGTCTATCTGGCCGCGGCGCTGGCGGTGGCCCATTACCTCTGGCTAAGCAAAGACCCTCGTCCGGCGTTGCTGGCCGGTGTAGTGCTGGCTGTGCTGCTGTTAGCCCGCTTCCCCGCTAGGCAAAGCTGGCAGCGCGTGGTACAATGGCGCTATGAGCGAACTCAAAGACAGACTCGTACTCGTCGTTGATGATGAGCCGCGCATGATTACCTTCATGCGCATGAATCTTGAGCTGGAAGGGATGCGGGTCACGACCGCCACCAATGGCCGCGAAGCGGTCGAGAAGGTGCGCGAAGAGATGCCCGACATCGTGTTGCTGGACGTGATGATGCCGGTGATGGACGGGTTTGAGGCGCTGCGCCGCATCCGCAGCTTTTCGCAGGTGCCGGTCATCATTCTCACCGCCAAAGATGAGGAAGAAGACCGGGTGCGCGGCCTCGAACTCGGCGCTGACGATTATGTCGGTAAACCCTTTAGCCAGCGCGAGCTGGTCAGCCGCATCCGGGCCGTGTTGCGCCGCCACTACACCCAGCCGCCCATCCCGCAGACGCTGGTCAAGGTTGATGACCGGCTCAGCATCGATTTTGCTCGCCGCGAGGTGCTGGTTGATGGCAAGCGGGTCAATCTGCGCCCAACCGAGTACCGGCTGCTCTACCATCTGGTGCAGAATGCCGGCTATGTGCTAACCCACGAGATGCTGTTGAGCAAGGTGTGGGGGCCGGAATACCGCGACGAGAGCCATTATCTGCGCCTCTACATCACCTATCTGCGCCAAAAGATCGAAGAGGATCCGGCCAACCCCAAGTACATTTTGACCGAACGCGGCGTTGGGTACCGGTTTGTCGATTTCCCCGGCGCGCGCCGGATCAATCCCGCCGATGCGCCGGTGGTGTAGCGCTGCACACGGCCAACAGCCGTTCGGGTTGGCCGCGGTAATCCTCCCACGCCAATTCGCCGCGGGCAATCCCGCTCAATACCTGCCATAACCCGGCATTGACCGGCGCGGCAAGGCCATGCGCCGCCGCGGCGGCGACCACCGCGCCGTAGAGAAATTCACCCTCGGAACGGGTGCGTCCAGCGCGCAGATCGCGCAATAGCGACGGATCTTTGCCGCCGCGCCCGCCCGCCACGCGCTGGCGTAGGATCGGGTCGAGCAGCGCCGGCGGCAACCACCGGATACCAAAGGCGAGCAGTGCCGCCGGGTAGCGCGGTAGATTGACCGGCTTTACCCCCATGGCCTGCATCACCGCCAGCGCTTCACGCACCGCCGCCCGTTCGAGTGCGATCAGGCGGCGGTTGGCGTACACCTGATCGACCGGCCAGCCGAGGATAGCGGCAGTAGCATTGCCCAGCATATTGAGCAGCGCCTTCGACCACTTCAGCGCCCGATAATCGGGGTAGCGCCGCACCGCAAAACCAGCGGCAGACAAGGCCGTCTCGGCCCGCGTCAGATCGCTCGCCGCACCCACCGGCGCTAAGCCAATGCCACCTGCTTTCGTGACCGTAATGGTCGTGGGGCCGGTCGCGTCCACCGAAGTGGTAATTGCGCCGGAAACGATCCGGTCGGCGCCGAACGCGGCAGCGAGCGTCTCTTCGTTGCCAATCCCGTTTTGCAAGGTGAGAATCGTCGCCGGATTGAGCGCGCGCAAAGTAGGAATCGCGCCTTCGGTATCGTACCCCTTCACACACAAGATCGCGAGTGCCGGCGACTGAAATGCCGGCGGCAGCTCGGTCACCGCGCCGGCTACCGTTAGGTTGGTCAACTCACACGTGCCGATCCCGCTCACAACGAGCGGATTGGCGCGCAATGCCGCCGCGCCGTTGGGACGGGTCAGCAGGGCGACCGACGGCAGATTGGCGGCCTGCGCCAAGCGCGAGAGCACGAGCAACCCGATCGCGCCGCCGCCGACGATGACAATAGCCATGAATGCCTCCAGCTAGGGTTTGATGCGATAGGAATGGGTTCAGGCCCTCAGTTCCGCTCGCTATCCGGTGATGCTGCCAAGTATTGGAGTACAGCTCTCGCGTGGAGTGTGGCAGTCAAACTGCCGCACTCCAGAATGGTATACGTTGGTGTTGGCATATCAATTCCCGCAGGCATTGTCCTCGCTGACGCGGGAGATTGCTTCGGGGGCTGCGCCCCCTCGCACTGATATGCAGGCCATTGCGCGCGCTGGTGATGCTGCCGAGTATTGGCGTATAGCTCTCGTATGGCGTGCAGTAGTTTGACTGCCGCATGCCAGAATGGTTCGGCGGCTACGCTCTCGCGTAATGATTTTCGCCATTCCTCACCCCACTACGCCAAGTCCACCCTTTTACCAAAGCTGTAGTATAGCGGAAAATAAACGAGCGGCACGCCGATTCGTGCTACCATGTAAGGTGTTGGATCCGCATTTGAGTGAAGGAACCACAACGGTATGGCAACCCCTCCACAGGTTGGCGATCTTGCGCCTGATTTTGCCCTGCCGAACGAAGCTGGCGAGCTGGTCTCGCTCAGCCAGTTTCGCGGCAAGCGAGTGATTCTCTATTTCTACCCCAAGGACGACACCCCCGGCTGCACGTCGCAGGCGTGCGGTTTTCGCGATGCTTACCCGGTGATCGAAGAGAAGAACGCCGTCGTGATCGGGATTAGCCCCGACAGCACGAAATCGCACGCAAAGTTTAAGACTAAGCACAACTTGCCGTTTATCTTGCTCGCCGACGAGCAGCACAGCGTGGCTGAAGCGTATGGCGTGTGGGGCGAGAAGTCGATGATGGGCAAGAAGTACATGGGCATCATCCGCTCGCATTTTGTGATCGACGAAGAAGGCCGGATTGCGCAGGCCGAGGTGAAAGTCAGCCCCGCCGATAGTGTCAAACGGGCACTGGCGGCGTTAGGGCAGTGATGCCCCGCCCCGGCGATACTCTTCCGGCGTTTGGCCGACCTCTTTGCGAAACACCCGGCTAAAATAGCTGCTGCTCGAAAAGCCGACTTCGAGCGCGATATTGGTAATGCTCTTGTCGCTTTCGAGCAGCAACCGGCGCGCTTGCAACACCCGATAGCGGTTGAGATACTCGACCGGCGTGGCACCGAGTTCTTGCCGGAAACAGTGGGTGAGGTAGTCTTCGCTCATGCCGACGTAATGAGCGATATCTTGCCGGGTGATCGGGTGGTCGTAGTGGCTGTGGATGTACGCCATCGCCTTGCGCACCAGCATCTGCGCCTGATCACTCAGCCGCCGCCGCCGTTCGAGCGCGGCCTGTAGGTGGGTGAGGGTTTCACTGGCGCTGAACATGCCTTTGCTGAGCACCGCCGTCACCCCTTGATTGAGACGGGCCATATCCGCTTCGCTCAGCATGCGCCCGGTAATCACGATCACCTGAATATCGCGCCACTCTTTGCGCGCGCGCATGGCCTCAAGCACCGCAAAGCCATCCATTTCCGGTATCATCAGATCGAGCAGCACCAGATCGATCTTCTGCTGGGCCAAGATCGCAAGCGCCTCGCGGCCCAAACGGGCGCGCTTGACGTCGATGGCGGCGTTATGGGCTTGGATGAGACGGGCATGCAGGTCGAGCGTCTCGGGATCGTCATCAACCACCAGGATGGTTGAATTGCTTTCGGTTGGGCCGGCAGCCAGCCAGTATTGGTCGAGCGCGCGACTGAGATCGGCCAGATCGATCGGCTTCGTGAGGTAGTTGAACTCCATCACGGTACCGTGCTGCTCGGTCATCGCGTAACACAAGAGCGGCAGATCGCGGGTGGCCGGGTTCGCTTTCAGCACCCGGATCGTCTCCCACCACGCCCGTTCGCCTTGGGTCGTATTGAGCACGACGGCGCTATAGCTCTTGCTAAGCAGTTCAGCCAGCCATGCCGCGCTCTCGTCGATCGGGAAGGCGGCAACCGTAAAGCCGCGCTGTTCGAGATAACGTTGCAGCCGCTCGTCCGGCCCTACCGAGAGCAACAACACCCGTGGCAAAGCCGGCAGAGTCGGCGCGCTGCGCCGCCGTTTGCGGGCCGGTGCAGCAATCACCGGCAAGCGGAAGAAGAACTCGGATCCCTCGCCTTCGATGCCGCTCGAACGCACCCCGATCTCGCCGCCGTGCAGCGCGACCAGCCGCTTGCAAATCGCCAACCCCAAGCCAATGCCGCCATAGCCGCGACTCGCACTGCGCTCCGAACGCTGAAATTCATCGAAAATTCGCGCTTGCTCTTCCGGCGGCAGGCCAACCCCGGTATCGCGCACCGTGACCGTCACGGCATCAGCGGCGGGGGTGACGGTCAGGCTCACGCTGCCGCGCGCAGTGAACTTGATCGCATTGACCACCAGATTCAGCCCGATCTGGTGCAGCCGGGTGCGATCGCCCCACACCCACGGCCCCTCGGCAGGGATCGAGTCGTGCCACGCCAGATGTTTATCAGCAGCCATCTGCTGGCCGGCCTCGGCCACCGCCCGCATCACTTGCCCCAAATCGACCACCTCGCAAGCCAAACGCAACTGGCCGGCATCGCTGCTGGCCAGATCAAGTACATCGCTGATCAGGCGACCCAAATGGCGTGCATTGACATAAATCCGTTTCAGATCGGCGCGCATCGCCGCCGGCAACTGGCGCTTGCCGGCAGCGCTCTCACGCAACAGCAGATCGCTCATGCCGACAATCAAATTCAGCGGGGTCTGCAACTCGTGGCTCACCATCGAAAGGAAACGACTTTTAAGCTGGTTGGTCTCTTCGGCCAACCGCCGGCCCTCGTTCGCCGCCCGGTACAAGCGGGCCGTATTGAGCGCGGCGCTGATCTGTTGTGCGATCGCACCATAGAGGTCAAGCCGCGAGGTGTCGAAGGCGATAAAGCCAGCCTCGCTACCGGCGCCGGTCAAGGGGATGAGGGTGAGTTGGTAGGGGTGGCGGGCCGGCAACCATTGCGACGGTGGGAAAGCGCGGCTGCGAATGCGAATCACTGGCTGTTGTGGCACCGTCACGGCCCGCAACCGGCACCATGCGACCGGATCATCACCCTCGGCTTCAAAAAAGCCGATCCAGAGCAGCGGCAAGTTCAGTTCGGGCAAATGCCGGGCCAAAATCTCGTAGATATCACTCTCAGCTAGCGCGTTCAACAAGCGCGCAGTCAACCGGCCTAAGCGGTTATTGGTTTGTTGTTGGGAATTAAGGTAATGCCAATGCTGAAAGCGCATCGCGGCGCTAATCGTCACCCGCGCTTCGTCCAGCAGTTCGTGGGCAAAAGGGTGGAACGCCGGATCAAGCAGATTCGGTAACGCATCACGAATGAAGGAAAGGGCGATTTGCCATTCGTGGGTGTCATCGCCGGCAGCGGCCACCTGTTTGAGCGTCTGCGCCAGCACTGCGCGCATAGAGGCCGGATCGGCGTGCTGCACAGCTTGGGTAAAGGCATTCACAAGGCGGAGGCACAGCCGGTACACCTCATCACGGGTCAGGCCGCGCGATCTGAGACTCAGCATCTCGCCCATCGAGTGCGCAATCGCGGCAGCGCGATCGGCAGCGTCCGGTTGATCGGCGTGATGGGCAGCCATTTCCAACGCATCGGCCAGCACCGCGCTCTGGCTACAGCCGCACGACTCGCGGATCACCAGCCGGGCCGGCACCTGCACCAAATCCGGCAGCGGTTGGCGATCGCGCAGGTGGTGAACCATCAGTTCGAGGACCTGATAACCCAGCCGGAAGAGTGGAATCTGTATTGTGGTCAAGGCCGGTTCGTGCAGCAACCCTTCGGGACGGTCATCAAACCCAATAATCGCCACATCGTCCGGCACGCGCCGGCCCATCGCGCGCAGCGCCGCAATTGCCCCCAGCGCCGACTCATCGTTGCTGACCAAGACCGCGGTAAAGGGTTGACCAGTCGCCAGCAACTGCTGCATGGCCGCGTAACCGCCGGCAAACACGTGACGGCCAAAGACGATCAAGTGCGGATCGACCGCCAAGCCGAATTGGGCCATCCCCGCCTCAAAGGCGTGCAGACGTTCACCCGAATCGCCGTCGAGATCGGTTTCGCTGCCGGCAATAAAGGCAATTTGGCGATGGCCATGCTCAACCAAATGGCGGAGAGCGGCGAAGATTCCGCCGGTATTGTCGGCGACAATAGTTGGCCCAGCTTCGCCCGATCCAACGAACACAATCGGGTGGCCGGCGGCGCGGATCGACTGGATCAGGTGCGATCGTTCGGGCCGCTGAAGCGGATTGATCACAATCAAGCCATGGGTGTTCCACGGCCCGACCGGCACAAAATCGGCATCATCGGTCACCGCCGGCCACGCCGGACGCGGCGGATCGTTAATCTGGCCGGAAGCGCCCATCCCGCAGGCCAGCAGAAGGTTGCAACCTAACTCGTGGGCGGCGTGACGCATACCGTGGTAGATTGGGCTTAGATAGCTCAGCGTCAGCGCCGTACCGTAGAATTGCCAACCGGCAATCACCCCCACCGTGGGGTGGCGCGAACGGTGCATCGTTGCAGACGTGGTGCGCATACGGCATATTCCTTTGGAAAGCGAAGACGCAAGGTGTTATGGAACGCAACGACGCCAAGGCGCAACGCGATGGATGGCACATGGGCGCGCTAATGGGTCTATCTATCATACCACCTTTGCGGAGCCGGACAGCCGTCTGGTTCGCCGCCGCCGTGGAAACCCAACGACGCCAAGCCGCAACGCGATGCATAGGTTAGACATTCGCGTACTGATGAGACCATCCATCACACCACCTTTGCGGAGCCGGACAGCCATCCGGCTCCACCGCGCTTTTGCGTGTATCATCCTCTGCGCCGTTGCCCCCTCTGCGCCTTGGCGTTACCGGCCGCCGATCAGCTCCAGCGCGGTTTCGGCCCGTTGCCGCCACATACTCGCTGGGGCCTGATCGGCAACCAGCTCCAGCGCGGCCCGGCCATTGGCCCGATCACCGGTAGCGTTCAGCGCCAGGCCGTAGTAAAAGCGCGCCTCAACCCCAGCGCCGGCTGCCAGCGCAGCGGCGGCGGCAGCCTGCGCACCGGCGGTATCGCCGCAATAGTAGCGGGTACCGGCCAGCACCGTCAGCGCTTCGGGATCGGTGGGCAACACATTAACCACCGCCTGCACCGCCTGCAAACCGCTGGTACAACGCTCAAAGCCGCTGTCGAGATGAAAGCGAGCGACCAACAACACATAACGGGCGCGTTCGGCGACCGGCGCCGCGATCACCGCCTGTTCATACGCATCGGCGGCGGCGACAAAATCACGCTGGGCCAACGCAAGGCCAGCCTGCGCCAAAGCTAGCGCCGGCCCGCCGTGACCGGCGGCGCGCAACTGTTGCAACCGCTCGCCAGCCGCATCTAGATCACCGCCGTTGAGATAGGCCAGCGCCAGCAAGGGGCCAATGCGCGGATCATCAGGATGCGCGGCGGCCAATTGCTCCAGTTGTTCAACCCCTTGCTGCCGATCACCCAACCGCAGATGGGCATAGGCGCGGTAGATCGCCGCCGCCAAGCCGTGCGGCCCGGCGGGATCAACCTGCGCCAAAAACGCCAGCGCCAGCCGGTCATAACCAAGGTCGAGGGCCAATTGGCCGAGCAACTGCGGACGCGCCACCGGTTCAGCGGCGAATACAGCAGCAAGAGTGGCCGGATCGGAGGCAGGCGGCAAGAGCGGCTGGGCGAAGGGATCGGGCGGGAAGGAAGTTGCCGGTATGGTGAGGTCAGGGGTTGCAGCAGGGTCGAACAGTGCCGCCAACATAGCCCGTCGCCCGATCACGAAGCCGGCCCAATTGGCGGGCAGCGCATCGAGCGCAACAGCACGATACACCGCCAAAGCCTCTTCAATCCGCCCATTATGCAGATCATCATCGGCCAGCAGCAGATCGCGTTGCGCACAGCGATCGGGATCGCAGTGCGACATCGACTGCCATGTTTGGCGCGCTGCGGCGATGTCGCCTTCTATGGCCGCCACGCGGCCAAGATAGAGCACCGCGAGCTGGTAGTCGCGAGGGCGCAACCCAGCTTTGATAGCCGCGACCAAAGCCCGGCGGGCCGGATCAACCTCGCCGCGCACCGTGAGGACAATGCCCCGGTGCAAGGCGGCATCGCTGAGAGTCGTGGTCAGTTCGGTGTACGCAGCGAGCGCGGCGCGATAGTGCCCGGCGGCAAAGTGGGCATCGGCCCGGCGCAGCGCATCGTAGGGGTCGGGACGCAGGGCAATGAGCACGGCGGCCGCCGCCGCCAACGCCAATGTCACCCACGCGCCAAACTGTCGCCAACGCCACGCAATCACTCGTCGTTATCGTCTTCCGGGCGCGGTTCAGGGCGGCGGCGCGCCGACTGCGCCTCGCGGCGATTGCGGCACTTGGGGCAGCGGGTCGGCTCGTTGAGGAAGCCTTTATCGGCGTAGAACTCCTGCTCGCCGGCGGTGAAGATAAAGGTAGTGCCGCAACTGCGGCAGATTAATTCCATATCGCGGTAGAAGATCATCGCCATAGACGCCTGCCGGACGGTACGGGTTTGGTTGCCGGAATTGTATTGTACCATGAACAAGGCAGGGGTGGGGCGGTTTTCGGTCGCTGGGGAAGAGGAATAGCCACAAAAAGACACAAGAGGCGCGAAAACATTGTCGATGTTGCGTCTTTTGGTGGCTGTGACGCCCCGCCTCCGGCCCTGTTGGGGTATTAGTTTACCGCCGAGGACGCAGAGGAGGCGGAGAGGGCGGGTATAAGCGTTCCGGTATCCCTACCATCAAACTCGTTGTGTCGTCTGTGTCTTTGCGGTTGCCCTCACCCCCTAGCCCCCTCTCCCACCTTGACGGCGGGAGAGGGGGAGGCGTTGCGGTGCCGGAAAGGACACCCACTCAGCCAACGCAATGATCGCCACTCCCCAGCGCCAGTCGAAAGGGGCGAGGATGAGGGGCATATCATGCGTACTGCCGAGCGCGCAGAGGACACGGAGGAGGGTGTTCATTCCAACCCCTCTGCGTCCTCTGAGTCTCTGTGATTCCATCCTCCGCACCTCTACTCACGTTGCGGCTTGACGATGGCCCCTCCACCATCACGGCCACCTCTTCAGCATCACCGGCAACAACAGATTCGTCGTGCGCGCGGTAGGCGGCAACGGCGCGCCGGTCACTAACGAATCGGCCAGCCAATTCAAATAACATTCGAGATTGGTGTAACCTTCGAGGCCGGTAAAGAGCGCCGAGAGGCGCGTGTCATTGTGATCGGGCGCGTTTGGATTGAGGCCATACTGCAGCTCAAACCAATCCGGCATCCCATCGTTGTCGGTATCTTCCGGCGGCGCGGGCGGCGTGGTGAAATCGAGCGTCAGCGCATCGTTCGCGCCGGCTTGATTGCGCGGGGTCGGATCGATCACGCCGCTCGCGAGCGCCGCCATAAACCGCCGGTCTTGGGCATCGCGTGGAAACGCGCCGGCGTTAGCCAACATATAGGCGATCAGTTGATCAGCCGGCGTGTACGAGATCGGCGGAAAATCATGGCGCGCATTGAGCCGCTGCGCTGCCCCGAAATCAGTATTGGGATGGCTCTGGTCGAAGTCGTTGCAACAATACGCTAACTGATAATCGCGGTAATCAGGATAGAGATTAAGCTGATTGCCGGAAAAATAGAGCGCATTCTCGCTCACCGCGATCACATCGTACAGCATCAAACCGTAGGTGAAATCGCTGCGCGCCACCGCATAGTTGTTTACCCAGTTTAGATTGAGCCGGTATGGCCCGTTGGCCGGATCACCATTAACATCACGCCCGTACCAAATATTGATGCCGGGGTCCCACAACAGATTGCTTGAAAGTTCAAGATTGAGCGGGTGAGCTGCACAATCACTGAATTGCCCCGGTAGATCGGGATAGTTTGACGCTTCGCAGGTAATTTCCGGCAGACGGCCATCGAGCCGGTACCAGAGGTTATGGTGCAGAGAGAGGTTATTTTGCGGCAAATCAGGATGGGAATAGTTCAGCAATACGCCGCCATAGGGGGCGTGATCGCCAACGGTTTCGGCAAAAATCGAACGCTGGATCGTGCCTGACGAGGCCCAACTGATTTGGGCTACCTCGTCGGCGGCATTCGCGAACGAACTGTGGTCGATAATAAACGTGTGGACGCCATCGAGCCGCAACGCATCATCGAGCGCCGTCGGGTTGCCGTCAAGATGTACCGCCGGACGCGAGCGCAGATGGCGGACAATCAGGTTGCCGCAATTGTTTTGCTCGTAGTGACCATCGCAGATCAAACCGCGCACAATAATCCCGCCCGGCGAGGTTTGGCCGGCAATGGTGACGTTGCCATGGACAATGTTGGCCGCAGCGTCGATCACGCCACTCACTTTGAAGAGGATGTAGCGCGCGCCTTCTTGGCGCAACGCCCAATTGAACGATCCGGGGATGGTGCCGTTGGGATCGGCTTCGAGTGTGGTCACATAGATCACCTGCCCGCCGCGTCCGCCGGTGGCCTGCGCGCCGAATCCCTCGGCGCCGGGGAAGGCCGGCATAGTCCCCTGCGCCGGTTGCGGAAGCGCAGCAGGAGTCACGGTAGGCAGGACCGGCGGTTCAGCCGGAACGCGGGTGGCGCTGCTTGCCGCCAGCGGGGAGGAAGCCGGCGCAGTTGGGGAGTCCTGCGGCGGGGCAGCAAACGAGCATGCCAACAACCCGAAACTGGTCAGTAGCGTGAACAGCGAGCGGAGCAAGCGGTTGGGCAGGATGATGTTCATACACTCTCTACTCAATGACAATACCAGTCCATCCGGTTACGCTCAGCAGGCCGAAAGCTAGCGTTGACACGACCGCAAGAACGATCCGCCGCGCAATGGCGCCGGGTTGAGAAGCAACATTGCGCCGCCTTCCGGGCCAGACGAAAGCCCGAAACCAAGCACGACATCAGCTTGCTGCGCATCGTGTAAATAACTAGATTCTAGGTGATGGGATCGCCGATGTCAATGATATTTTAGACATGCTATGTAGGTGGGTGGAGATGATTGCGGGGCGAGGTCGAGCGGCTCTGCCGCTGTGTGGAAACCTTTACGCGCCGTTAGGCGGAGATTTCCATCGGAAACGGACACACACTAAGACGGTGTGCCTCCCCACGCTGAGCAAAAAACGCGAATCGGACGATCTTACAGCGGTCAAACTGGCTGCACCGGCTGCGAGTTATGCTGTCCGTCCCACCACCACCCGGTTCTTACCAGCGGCCTTCGCTTGTGCGAGGGCGGCAGTGGCAAGACGCAGCACCGTATCGGCGTCACGGACATGTTGGGGCGCCGAGGCCACCCCAATCGAGATCGTGACTGGAAACGGCCAGAGCTGCGAGCGTTCGATCACGCGCTGGCGCAACCGTTCGGCCAGCGCCGCCGCGCCGCTGACGCCGGTCTGCGGCAGCACGACCAGAAACTGATCGCCAACATCCCAACGCGCCAATAGGTCGCTAGGCCGCAACTGTTCGCGTAGGATGGTCGCGAGATCGTGGATCATCTGATCGCCGGCGACATAGCTCAATTCATTGTAGCGACGCAGATTGTCGCCATTGATCAGCAAGATGCTACAGGCATGGCTTTGGGCCAGCGCGTTGCTCATCAACTCAGCCAGCCGGCGACGGGCGGCGATGCTGTTGGGCAAGCCGGTAACTGGATCGAGATCGAATTGTTCTTGGTTGGTGAGCGTAGCCCCTAAAGCGGCCAGTTGCATGATCAGCCGGTTTAGTAACGCATCTTGATCAGCGATATCGGCAGTGAGTTGGCGCACAATAGTCGCCGGATTGCTGCCGGCGGGAATCTCGTGCCGCCGGATGAGCGGGAGTGCCGCGAGATTGAGCCGTTGCGCCTGCCGTTCAAACAGCTTACGCAGCCGCTCGATCTGGGCCGGCTTGGCCGCCGGTTCGTCAGGCGGCGTGACCATCACAAACTGCGTGTCGCTGGGTTGGTACAGCGTACCGGCTAGCTCTTCGCGCAGCAATAACGCCAACCAGCGCAAGCTGGCTGCAGTGGCCGGTTGCGGGAGGTGGATATCGATCAAGACGCACGGCACGGTGGGTTGGGCTAGCCATTCGGCAAAGGCGAGCAGGTTGGCGGCGCCGGTGTTTGGATCGCGGCGCAGCGCATCGGCGATGATAGGCATGCTTCCCTCTCACTCAAGCGATTGATGCAATTCTTTTGTATCGCCACGAAAAGACACAAAGACGTTGATGGCCTACATGCATAAACTATGATCGTCTGCTCGTTTGTGCACAAACATTACGAATGACCCGAAAGACAATGCCACAAGCAGGATAATATAAGCAATTATATCCTATCAGAATACCAAGTCGCTCGTAATTAAGGAAGCAGAGGTGGCTACCTATGCCCAACCCCTCTGTGCCCTTTGCGCCCTCACCCCCCAACCCCCCAACCCCCCAACCCCCCAACCCCCCAACCCCCTCTCCCACCTCACGGCGGGAGAGGGGCGCTGTCTGCTCCCTCCCCCAGCGGGGGAGGGCTGGGGTGGGGGCAACCGGTTGCTCCCGCAGAGGAGAGAATCAGTTCAAGCCTCTTTGCGTTCTCTGCGTTCTCTGCGCCTTGGTGTTTTACCCTCTGCGCCTTTGCTCGCTTGGCGGCTTGGTATTTCCCAGCCTTTCTATTCAACGATGCGCAGATGGTCGATCTGCCTGAGCGCAGCGCGGTCGCGCGCATCAACCGGCAAGCGCGCGCCGGGATAGGTAAACCGGTAGTAGCGCCCGCTAACCGGGCCGATCACAACCAACCCAGTGCGTCCCGTATACTCAACAAAGACCTCGTAACGGGGCCGATTCGCGGTTGAGCGGTCACTCGGCGCTCCGCCGCTCATCCCGCTCAGTGTCCGGTTCTTGCCGCAGCATGACATCATTGCCTCCTTGGAATGGCATTTCATAGACCACCGGCTTCGGCGCAGTCAACCGTTCGAGGATGATCGCACCGCCAGAAAAGGCGAACCAATACAAACCGGTTTCGATCCACGTCGCACCGTAGTACAACGCCACCGGGAGAGCGCACCACAAGCTCAGGCAATAGAAACAGTCGAGCAATTGGCCCCAAAAGCCAACGCCAGCCCACTGTCGCAGCCGCGCCAACACATCCCACGGGCCATCTTCGGCATACAGCAAATGGGTGATCCGCCAGATGGCGCATACGGCAATCAACAAGGTGATCGGTGACATAGACATCGTCCGAGTGATAGCAGGGTTGGCCGCACAGTCATGGCCAACCCTGCTCGCCGGTGTTACGCGACGGTCAGACTGTAAAAACTGAGCTTGTTCGGATGGTAGTCGTAGTTACAGCTCACGATCGTGCGCTTGTAGACCCGCAACTCGATCTGGTAGCAGCACTTCACAGGGAACGCACATGCCAAAGGAACGGTCAAGCGCAGGCCGCCGCCGCGCCAGTGCGGCGCTGTTGCCCCTTGCGCGCGCGCTGCGCCATAGTCGGGGCCGGCGAAATCGGCAGCCGGCACGGTTGGCGGCACTGCGATCGGCGTCAACGTTGCCCCCGGACAGGCAAGCAGATTGACCCGCCCGTTCTTGCCATACGTGGCTTCGAGGGTGTAGAAGGCCAGATGGTGATCGACATCGTAGGCGATGAAGTCAATCTCCAGCATGCCATCGCTGCCAATGACAATATTTGCGCATGGATTGGCCTCGGCGCCATTGATACGCACCGCGACTACATCAGCCGCCGGTTCGAGCGCGCTCGTGCTGTTATCAATTGCTAGCACGAGATAATTGTCGCGCTCGCTATTGCAGATCGGCAAAATCTGCGGCGCACCGAGTTGCGGATTAACGGCAGTGCCCGTATTGCGATAGCCAACCAACCGTACATAGTACACTCCATCGCCAAAGGTGTTGGCCGTCAGCCATGGCAGCAGCAGATCGCGGTTGCTGACCCAGAAGCGGCTCGTCCCCCATGTGCCGGGGCCATTGTTAGCCTCGAAGTAGGCGCGCGCCGGCGCCACCAACCGCCCGCTTACCGGCGTAAAGACGACCGGCACATTGTGAAAGCCGGTAGGGCCGGCGGGCAACGCCGGTCCCCAGAAGGTGCGCGTAAAGTTGCCCACCGCTGCTGCGGGCATTGGCTGCCATGGCCCCGCTGGATTGGTCGCCCATTCAAACTCGTAAAAATCGACTTGGGTTGCGCTGCCAAACAGACCGCCGATCAACACTGTACCGGCGAAGGGGCGATCGCCGTGAATGGCAGCCACACCGGGATTGAGATAGCCTGCCGGCGTCGCCGGCGCGCCGAGATTGCCGCCGATTGAACCGGTGAGACTGCTGCACACATTGGCGACCACAACACAGTTGCCTTCGGGTGGCGGTTGGTCATCAATACAGCACGCCGATTCATTCGCCACCAAGGTGACGCTCAGATTGGCCGGAACATTCCAGCGCGTATTGGCAATCGTTTCATCGACAATCACCCGCTCTTCACCTTGACAGGCCTGCGTCACACGAAAGATCAGATCAGGCGAGCAATCCCACCACGGTTGCCACGGCGCCCATGGCCAAAGCCGCAGTTGTTCGAGTTCGGGAATGAGCGGCAACCGCTCCAGCAAGTGTTCGCGCAACTTCGGCAGGGTGGCTGGGTCGAAAGACTGACTCAGCATAGCGGCAGCGCGACCATCGCGAGCCAACAGCGGCGCAAAGACCGCTAACGAAGGGCGGGGATCAGGAATCGGAATGGGGAAATCGGGCACTTGCTCGATCACCGGGCGCAGACGTTCGAGCAGATCCGGATCAAGTTGCCAGAAGCGCCGTCGCCACCACCACCACGGCCACCAACCGCAACACCACCGGAATGTCAGCGTGAAAGAGCCATCGGCGTCAGTGGTAGCGCACCCAACCTGTTGCCGGCTCGACCACCACCACCACCAATCGACATCGAACGCACACACCCGCGCTCCGGGCACAGGCAGACCATTGGCACAAATCACCCGGCCAGTGACGGTAAACTCGTGGCACCACCGCCGCCACCAGTGCCAATAGTAGGGCGAGATCGCAATCGGTTCCAGCTTGAACTTGCCCTCTTGCAACAAGCGCACCGATACCGTCCGGCTCATCGTTTGCAGGTACGGCAACTCATCATCAGCCGCATCGGGCGGTCCAACCACGATCTGCACCGTGTCCGGTGCATCGCCGATTTCGACACGCGCTACACCCCGACCCTGCTTATCAAAGCGGACGAGACTGGCATACAGCACTTTGCCGGCGCTCACCACCGCTACCTTCACCGGCGTTTCAGCAGTGACCCCTTCGATCCCGCTTGCATCAAGCGGGATGTCAAAGACGAGGCGGCGGATTCGCTTTTGGTCTGACATGGGGAAACCTCCCGGTCTGTGTTGGAACCCATGTATGGGTTCGCCTGATACGATACTCTCAGCGCACTACACGAGACACGAGGGTAGGTGGCAATTACAAAAGAATAATTAGAAGATACTATTCCATCGATAAAACCGATAGAAATAGTGATCTATTCACGTAATTGCAGAGTGAGACGCAAGAAAGTTGTGACAGAGGTCGTCGAACTAATACATTATTCTCGCCTTTCACGAATTTGTCTTATCGTCAACATACCAACAAACGTACCATTGGGCGTTTTTTTTGCCAACCAAATTTATTTTGAATATATTTTTAACAAAATTGGGAGATTGTGAGAATTTTTACTTAATGATGTGGCATTGCACAACTCATTTGTGAATGCCAAGATGTTCGCGCTTATCACCACTCATGATCGCTCCTCTTCCCATTGCGAGGAGACTCTGCTCTCACGCAATACCGACGAAGCAGCCACACTGGCCATATCATTTCCATATCATTCGGGTAACGTATATACGCCATGGCCGCCAACGCAGCCATCATTCCCGCCAGCTAGACTTGGCAGGCTATCTGCGCTGCCCGCCTGTGGTATGATGAATCACGACGTTACCGTTGCAAAGGATACTACTGCTATGTTCGACTTCGATTCCGCTTCTGCTCTCCGCATGCTGGCCGCTGAAGTGATGCTCGTGAATACCAGCGAAGACCTGATCAATGGTGATCAGCGAGCGGTGCGCTGCCGCGGCCAACTGCTGCTTGAGGCGCAAGCGGCGCACGACACGATTGTGACGCGGGCGCAGGCGCTCGGTTATACGCCGTTGTTTCAACACGATCCAGCCGGTGCCGCTATTCTTTTTGTCCCTACCCCGCCTAAAGTGCCACCCTCGCGCTTGTGGCTGGCCGTGCTGCTCTTTGTCCTGACCATCGTCTCAACCATGCTGGTTGGCGGGCAGGAGTATATCGAGAGCACCGGTCAGATCGTCTTTAACTGGGGCCACGCGCTCAGCTTCAGCGGCTCGCTGCTCGCGATCTTGCTCGCACACGAGTTGGGGCACTTTTTCGTCGCCCGCCGCGAGCGGGTGGCGGTGAGCTATCCGTTCTTTATTCCGATGCCTTTCTTTTTGCTCGGTACGATGGGTGCGTTTATCGCGATTAAGGATCTGGTGCCGAACCGGCGGGCGCTGCTCGCGATCGGGATTGCCGGGCCGCTGGCCGGATTGGTGGTGGCAATTCCAGTGCTGATGATCGGCTTGAGCATTTCGGAAGTGAAGCAGGTCGTACCTTTGCCGGGCACTTTTACCGAAGGCAATTCGCTGCTCTACGCTACGATCAAGATTCTGATCTTCGGGCGCTTTTTGCCCAGTGGCGGCGAGGATGTCTACCTGCACCCGATGGCCTTGGCCGGTTGGGCCGGCCTGCTGGTCACTGGTCTCAACCTGCTGCCTGCCGGCCAGCTCGATGGCGGCCATATCTTTTTTGCCCTGTTCGGCCCGCGTGCGGCCCGAATCATGAGCATGGTAGTCGCAGTAGCGTTGCTCGGCCTTGGATTTTTGTGGTCGGGATGGTTTATTTGGGCAGTGATGATTGCCCTGATCGGCCAGCAACGCAGCCCGCTCCGCAACGAAATCTCGCCGCTCACCGGGCCGTGGCGCTGGTTGGCGTGGTTGGGTATCGTAACCTTTATTCTGGTCTTTATGCCGGTGCCGCTGACGGTTATGAACCCCTAAGCGGTAAGCGATGGGGTGTCTTCACCCTTTAGCCACCAGCGAGGAGGGGCAAGATGGCTATGCTCGCTCCACCCGCTGCGTTTATCATCACCCCACGCCTGCTGCGGTACAATAGCCCGCACAGGATGCAGTGTGCAATGTTGGAGGAGCTATGAAGCTGTTGACCTACCGGTACGAAGGGGTTGAGCGGGTAGGAGCGCTGCGCGGCGACGAGGTGATCGATCTCTCGCTGGTGGCGGCGTCGATGCTGGAGTTGATCGAGGGCGGGCCGGAATTGCTGGCCGAGGCGCGGAAGGTGGTTGAGGTGGCAGCCGGCGGCCCGGCGCTGGCGGCGGTGGAATTGCGCGCCCCGATCCCGCGCCCGCGCAAGAATATCATCTGTCTTGGCATGAACTACGCTGCCCACGCGATCGAGTCGCTGCGCGCGAAGGGCTTGCCAGAGAAATTGCCGCAACATCCGGTCTTCTTTAGCAAGATGCCCACTGCCGTTAATCACCCCAACGCGCCGGTGCCGCTGATGGCCGATGTCTCGTCGCAGCGCGACTGGGAAGTGGAGCTGGCAGTGATCATCGGGAAGCGCGGGCGCGATATTCCGGCCAGCGAAGCCTACAATTACATCTTTGGCTATACCATTCTCAACGATGTTAGCGCGCGCGATCTGCAATCGCGCCATCATCAGTTCTTCTATAGCAAGAGTCTCGACGGCAGCGCGCCCATGGGGCCGTGGATCGTCACCGCCGACGAGATTCCCGATCCCCACGCGCTCGGCATTCGCCTGCGCCTCAACGGCGAGCTGGTGCAGAACTCGGTGACGCGCGATATGATCTTCGATATTCCCACCTGCATCGCCACCTTCAGCCACGGCATCACGCTCGAACCGGGTGATATTATCGCCACCGGTACCCCTGCCGGCGTTGGTATGGGCATGACCCCGCAGCGGTGGTTGCAGGCCGGCGACGTGATGGAGGCCGAAATCGACGGGATCGGCGTCTTGCGCAATGAGGTTGTCGCGTAACCCATAGAGGGGCGCACGGCGGTGCGCTTCATTACCACTATACCGGCGCAGCATGATATAATGCGCGCCGGTGTGATCGTTTTTTGATAAACATTCGTAACAAGGAGCGGCCATGGATCGACGGGTGGTAGTGACCGGCATGGGGGCGATTAGCCCATTGGGCCTCAGCGTAGCCGAACTCTGGCAAGGGATTGTCACAGCGCGTAGCGGCGTCGGCCCGATCACGCTGTTTGATCCCACCGGTTTTGATACCCGGTTTGCCGCTGAAGTCAAAGGCTTCGATCCAACCAACTATATGGATCGGAAAGAGGCCCGCCGCACCGACCGCTTTGTCCAGTTTGCTGTGGCCGCCACCAAAGAGGCGCTGCGCGACGCCGAATTAGAGATTACCCCCGCCAACCGCGATGAGATCGGCGTCTTTATTGCCAGTGGCATCGGCGGCATCGCGACGCTCTCAGAACAGTTGGAGGTATTGCGCAGCCGTGGACCGGGCCGTATCAGCCCGTTCCTCATCCCAGCTATGATCACCAACCTCGCCGCCGGGCAGGTCTCGATCGTCACCGGTGCGCGCGGGCCAAGCTACTGCGTCACCTCGGCCTGCGCTAGCTCGGCCCACGCGCTGGGCGAGGCTGCCGAGACGATCCGGCGCGGCTGGGCCAAGGCGATGATCGTTGGCGGCAGCGAGGCCAGCATTACCCCGATCGGGGTGGCTGGCTTTAACGCGATGCGTGCCCTTTCGACCCGCAACGAAGACTATGCGCATGCCTCCCGCCCCTTCGACGCCGAACGTGATGGGTTTGTGATGGGTGAAGGCGCAGCGGTGCTTATTCTCGAAGACCTTGAGTTCGCCCGCGCCCGCGGCGCGCGTATTCTGGCCGAAGTGGCCGGCTATGGCGCTACCTCCGACGCTTACCACATCTCGAACTTGGCCGAAGACGGCGAGGGAGTGGCCCGCGCTATCCGGCTCGCGCTGCAACGGGGCGGTATTGCTCCCAGCGAAGTTGATTACATCAATGCCCACGCCACCTCGACCCCTGCCGGTGATCCGGTGGAAACCGCCGCGATCAAGCAGGTCTTTGGCGGGCGCGAGCAGTCGCCGCCGGTCAGCGCCAGCAAGTCGCAGTTTGGCCATCTGCTCGGCGCCGCCGGTGCGATCGAGACGGTGGTGACGGTACTGGCCATGCAGCACAATCTCTTGCCGGCGACGATCAATTTGCAGCAGCCTGACCCGGAATGCGATCTCGACTATGTGTCCAACCAGCCGCGTCCGGCGACAATTAACGTGGCTCTGAGCAACTCGTTTGGATTTGGCGGGCACAATGTCTGCCTTGCCTTCCGTAAGTATCACGGGTAATCACGATGGTCGACCGGCTAGCCGCCCTCGAACGGGAACTCGGACTCGCCTTTCGCGATCGTAAGCTGTTGCAGACGGCGCTGACCCACCGTTCGCTCTTGAACGAGCAGTCGCATCTGCTACGCGAGCTGACCGATAACGAACGGTTGGAGTTTCTCGGTGACTCGGTGCTGCATTTTGTTACGACGACGTGGTTGTTTACCAACTTTCCCGATCAAGACGAAGCCACGCTGACTCATTGGCGGGCGGCGCTGGTCAGCACCAAAGGGCTGGCCGAGTGTACTGCCCAGCTCAATCTCGGCCAGTATGCCTATCTCTCGCGGGGTGAAGATAATCCGGTGGGGCGGCGGCGTCCGGCCTTGCTGGCCGATCTGTTCGAGGCGCTGATCGGCGCGATCTATCTCGATCAGGGGCTGGAAACGGCGATTGAATTTATTGTGCCCTTCTTGCGCGCACGAATTGATAAAATCCGCCAGAGCGTGACCGACCCGACCACCGCCTTGCAAGAGCTGGTGCAAGCTCGCCACAAGAGCTTGCCTGCTTATCGCCTGATCGACGAGCGCGGCCCCGACCACCGGCGCGAATATGTGATGGCCGTGCTGGTGGAAGGAACAGAATATATCGGGAGCGGCCCCAGCAAAAAAGAGGCCAAAAAAGCCGCGGCCCAAGCCGCGCTTGCTGCATTGTGTACAGCCGCACAGCGTGCGGCTCCCAACGATACGGCCTAGCCCAGTATAGCCGCACGGCGTGCGGCTCTCATCAATCGACTCACGATGAACACCACCTACCTCATCACCGGCGGCACCGGCTATCTTGGCAGCGCACTGATCCGTCATGCCCGCGCGCGTGGCCTCCCGGTCGTCGCTACCTTTCATAGCCACACCCCGCCGGCCCAACCCGGCGTGATTTGGCAACCGCTCGATCTGCGCGATCCGGCGGCAGTGAGCGCCCTCATCACTGCCGTGCAACCCGCTGCCATCATCCACACCGCCTTCCGCCAGTACGAACCCGACCTGATGGCGATCACCGGCGAAGGCCCCGGCTACATCGCTGCTGCCGCGGCGCAGATCGGCGCGCGCCTGATCCACATGTCGAGCGACGTGATTTTCGATGGCGAAAAAGCCGGCGCCTACACCGAAGCCGATCTGCCCAACCCGATCACTGATTATGGCCGGGCCAAGGCCCGGGCCGAAGCGCTGGTGCAGGCGATCTATCCGGCAGCCGCGATTGTACGCACCTCGCTCATCTACGGCTTCGATCCGCTCGACCGCCACAGCGCCTTTGCACTGGCCGTAGCGCGTGGCGAACGGACGGAGAAACTCTTTTACGACGAGCTGCGCTGCCCCGTGTTCGTTGATGATCTGGCAGCGGCGCTGCTCGATCTGGCGCAGAGTGATTATCGCGGGGTGATCAATCTGGCCGGCACCGAGACGATCAGCCGCTACGAGTGGGGCCGGCTGCTCGCCCAAGCGTATGGCCTCGACCCAAACCGTATCGCTGGTGCGTTCAGCGCCGAAAGCCCCACCCCGCGCCCGCGTAACTGCGCGCTCGACATCAGCCGCGCCCTTGGGTTGGGATACCGGCTGCGCGGCCCGCGCGAGGTGTTGCGCACTATAGGCCGGTTGCCGGCGCTCGATTAAGGAAAGACGGCGACTTCCGCTGGCGGCGCAAACGGCTGCACATACCTAGTTAGGGCCTGTGCAGCCGTCGATGAGGTATTGACGAACAACACACTGATCTCATCGGCGAAGATCTGTTGCCAGTCGGGGTGAAGGGCGAGCAAATTGGCCGGCGGTGAATCGCGCTGGATCAGGATAGCATCCGGCGGAGCGTAACGCAGAATCGCTTCCCAATCGTTCAAGCCGGTGTGGAAGTCGAGATATTGTTCGTAAATGTGATGCGGATAGACCGTTTCACGCCGGCCATCCATCCCCACTTGCACTGCTGGGCCAAGGTGCCAGATCAAAAACTGGCCCCAGCCAAAATCATTCATCAACTTCCCGCGAAAATCGCTCTCGCGCAACAAAATCATGGCGTTGTACGGCATGTTCATGCCAGAAGCAAAGCGCCACGAAAAACCAAACATGCCGCTGGCTATGACCACAATGGCTAAGACCCACGGCACGGCTTGCAGTTGGCGCGGGATCGCGATGTCGCGTTGCTGCCGCATGATCTGATGCCATGCCACACCCACATGCTCGCCGATAAAGATTGCGAATGCCAACCCCATCAACGGCAAATGTCGCACTGCCATCAGCGGCATCACCGCCACCAACGCGAACAGACCGATCAATACCGGGCGGCGCGGTAAAGTTGAAAAATACACGCTCAGCAGTGCGAGACCGACAATTGCGAGGTAGACGAGACCGAGCGAACTCCGTACTGCAAGCGGCGTCCAGTCAGCAATTTCAGGCCGGTCGCCGGTAGCCGTCTCCAACAGAAAGCGCAAGAGATCCCAGCCGTAGGGATTGGCCAGCGTAGCCAACGCGCTCAACGCCACCGGCGGCGCTACCTGAAGCCAACGATGGCGATTGAGCGCAAGATGGGCGATTGTCCATACCCCAAGCACGCCGCAACCAGCTAGAAAGCCGCCGTGCAGATTCACCCACGTTGCTACGACCAATGGCATCAACCACAAGCCGCGGTAATAGCCATACTCGGCCCGGTCAATGATGATAAGCGTGATCGCAAACAGGAGAAAGGTAAAGAGTTGCGGGCGTACCACCGTATTAAATGCAATCGTCGCAGCGACCACGCAGAGCCAAACGATCACGGTGGGAATGAACGAAAGCTTTTTCACGCCGGTCAACCACCACAGCACGATTGCCAGCGTCGCCATATAGACGATGAGCCGTAGCAGAATCAGACCGCGTTCATTGCCGGCCAGCCATGCCACCCCCATCGTGACTTCCATCAACCACTCGTGGTTAATCCACGGATGACCTTGCGTTAGGTAGGAATAGGGGTCAACCTTCGTGATTGATCCGCTCGCGATAGCATCGAGACCAAAGCGTAAGTGCCCCCACAAGTCGGGATCGGTGTAAGACTGCAAACTTACCACAACAATGATCGACCACACCAACGCCATCAGCGCTTTGTGCCAGTTCGACCACGATAGCTGCTGCGGAGGTGAATGTTCGCGCATACCTACTCCACTGGAACGAGCGATGTCACGCTCATCATTGTACCCGGCGCCTATTACCAAAATGCGCCGCGGTCGCTACCGGTTAGAATTCGGTAATCACCGTCACCCCCGCCCCACGAAAGCTGTCGAGATCGACCAGCGCCGCCGGCGCTTCGTCCAGCCGGATCGTGCGCCCGATCAAGCGTTGCGGTTGCACCTTGCCCGACTGGATCAAATCGAGCATGGCGTCGTAGCGGTGGGCTTGCATCCCGTGGCTGCCCATCATCACCAGCTCGCGGGCCACGACAATATCCATCGGCAACGGCGGCATGCGTTGCGCGGCCAACAACAGCCCCACTTGCACATGGCGGCCCCGTTTGCGCAAGCTGGCGATCGAGTTAGCGCAGGTGGTTGGACTGCCCAGCGCATCGAGCGACAAATGCACCCCGCCGCCGCTCAGATCGCGCACCGCGCTCACCACATCAGCTTCAGCCATCGCATCAACCACCGCAGTTGCGCCAACCGCGCGCGCCAGTTCTAACCGCTCTGGATTAATATCGATCCCGATTACTTGCCCGCCTAACGCGCTGGCCAGCATAATCGCCGACAAGCCAACCCCGCCGCAGCCATACACCGCCACCCACTCGCCGGCGCTGACCCGGCCCAGATCAACCACGGCACGGAACGCGGTCGCGAACCGACAACCGAGACTGGCGGCAGTAGCAAAGCTCATCTCATCAGGCAAGCGCACCAGATTGAGATCGGCGCGATCAAGCGCAACATATTCGGCGAACGATCCCCAGTGGGTGAATCCCGGCTGAAACTGGTGATCGCACACCTGCTGCTGACCGGTTTGGCACTGCGGGCAAACGCCACAGGCGCAGACGAAGGGCGCCGTCACTCGATCGCCAACCCGCCAACGGGTGACGCGCTCGCCAACTGCGACCACTTCGCCGGCCAGTTCGTGCCCCGGCACATGCGGCAGCTTAATGTCGGGATCGTGCCCCATCCAGCCGTGCCAATCGCTGCGGCACAGACCGGTGGCGCGCACCGCCAGCACTACTCCATCGGGTGATGGCGCGGGATCAGGCAGATTGGCAATCCAAGGCATCTGGCCGAAGGCTTCGTAGTAAACAGCGCGCATGAGGCTACTCCTCTGCAAATGATGGGTTACTTGCCATCATCGTGGGATGAAGCAAGAGACTGCGGATCAAGCTACGCCACGTATTCTACCATTATCGTCTTCAAGCGGACTTCATCACCTGGCCCTGTCTCATCTGGTATAATACTCCGCTGGCGATCCTGCGGGTTGGCGAATTGGATGGTCTATGGAACAGCTCAACCACCTTAATCCGGCGCAACGCGCCGCCGTGACGGCGCCGATCGGGCCGGTGCTGGTCAAGGCTGGCGCCGGCAGCGGCAAGACGCGCGTGCTGACGTTGCGCATTGCCTATTTGATTACCCATTACGGCGTGTCGCCGTCGCAGATATTGGCCGTCACCTTTACCAACAAGGCGGCGCGCGAGATGCGCGAGCGGCTGCGCGGTCTGCTTGGCGCGCGCATTCGCGGCCTCGCCAGCGGCACCTTTCACGCCGTCTGCACCCGCATCCTGCGCGAGTCGATTGAAGGCCGCCTGAAGGGCTATACCGCATCGTTCTCGATCTACGCCGGTGATGAACAGTTGCAATTGGCTGCCGAGGCCTTGGCCGGCGTCACCGAAACGCCGCCGCGTATGATTGAAGCCGATGAGATGCTGCGCCTGATTTCCCGCGCCAAGAGTCGCATGCTCACCCCACGATTGATGGCCCGCTTCGCCGCCGATCCGCTCGACCGCTTCGTCGCCGCGTGCTACCGCCGCTACCAGCGCGCTCTCGAACAGGCCAATGCGCTCGATTTCGATGACCTGATCCTCACCGCCTACCGCCTGCTCAGCGAAGACCATGATCTGTTGGCGACCTACCAGCAGCGCTGGTCGCACGTGCTGGTTGATGAGTATCAAGATACCGATCCCAGCCAGCACGCCCTGATCGAGCTGCTCACCCGCCCAACCGCCAACCGTCCCCGTTCGCTGTTCGTGGTTGGCGATGCCATGCAGAGCATCTACGGTTTTCGCAATGCCGATCACAGCATTATCAGTCGCTTTGCCACCGATTTTCCCGACGCACAGGTGATCGAGCTGGCGACCAATTACCGCTCGCGCCAGCCGATCCTCGATGCGGCCTATGCCATTATTCGCCATAGCCGCAGCGTGGCCCCCATGCAGTTACGTGCCGCGGCGACAGTCGCCGCCGAGCGGTGTGTGTTGATCAGCGAAGCTAAGGATAGCCGCGAAGAGGCTGAGCAGGTGGCCCGTTCGATTGCCGAGCTGCAACGGCAAGGCCGCCGCTTGCGCGAAGTAGCGGTGCTCTTCCGCACCCGCCACATGAGCCGCCCGCTCGAACAGGCGTTGCGCCATGCCCGCCTGCCCTACGTGGTGCGCGGCGGGGTCAGCTTTTTCGACCGGGCCGTAGTGCGCGATGCGCTGGCTTATCTGCGCTGCATCGCCAATCCTGCCGATAGCCTGAGCCTTACCCGGATTGCCAATGTGCCAGCGCGCGGGTTGGGCGGGCAGGCGCTAGCCACCATCGCCGCCTTTGCCGCTGCCCAAGCGATCCCGCTCAGCGAGGCGCTCGGCCACGCCGCCGCTATCCCCGGCCTTAGCCCGCGCGCGGTCGAAGGCGCCCGCCGCCTGTTTGCCCTGCTCCAACGCTGGCGGCGGCTGGCGACGGGCACGATGCCGCCCGATCATCTGCTGGCCGATGTATTGGAACAGAGCGGCTATATGGCCGCTCTGGCCGAACGGTTCGACGCCGAAGAATTGGCCGAAGCGCGCGCTCATCTGCAAGAGTTGCTGCGCGCCGCTGAAGAGCATACCGAGCTGAGCTCGTTCTTGCAGGAAGTGGCCCTGATGACCAATACCAACGATGACGACGATGATCGTGATCGGGTGCAATTGCTCACGATTCACGCCGCCAAAGGGCTGGAATGGCCGTTTGTGTTTGTGGTCGGGTTAGAGGAAGGCACCTTGCCCCACGAACGCAGCCTTGGCGACCCGGCCAGCCTTGAGGAAGAGCGGCGGTTATGCTATGTCGCTATCACCCGCGCCGCCGAACGGCTCTACCTATCGTGGACATCCAGCCGCAACCGCGGCCAGCGCCTCAAACCATCCCGCTTCCTCGACGAAATTATTGCCTTTGGCCGCGAACGAACGGGGGCGTCGCACGCGACGCCCCCGTAGGGGC
>NZ_DAOUDC010000020.1:0-56535 GCF_034431535.1 Chloroflexus sp.
GTCACGGCTTCCACCCGCGGCATTGCCGTGCGCAGCAGGTAATAGCCGAGCGACATCAACACGCCGATCAAGATGGCGAATTGCAGCGGCAAGGTGAGGGTCAGCACCAGCGTGATCATCATAATGAACCCTTCACTGCGTGAGCCGCGCCAGATCCGCGCCATGTTGCGCCGGTCAACCATGCTCCAAGCGGTTACAGCCAATGCGCCGGCCAGCGCGGCGCGTGGTACTTCGGCCAACAATGGCCCCAGCACCGTGGTAGCGAGAAACACCGTGATGCCTGAAACCACCGCGGTGAATGCTGTTTTGCCGCCAGATTGAAACGCTAGCGCCGAGCGGTTGAACGAGCTCGAGCAGGGCATGCCGGAAAACATGCCTGATACGATATTCGCCAAGCCTTGGCCGACGAACTCTTGGTTGCTATCAATGCGCTGGCCGGTGTAGCCGGCAATCGCGCGCGCAATTGCCACTGCTTCAACCAACCCGATGATGGCTAAGGCGAGCGCACCGTTGAGTAAGTGTGCGATCAAGGCGAGGTCAAAGATCGGCAGTTGGGCGAGCGGCGGGAAACCCGGCGGCACCGGCCCCATGACCCGCACCCCTTGCGCTTTCAGATCGAGGAACCAGACCACCGGCGACACCACCACAATACTGATTAGCACTGCCGGAATCTTGCGCGTCAGCCGCGGTGTGAGAACGATCAATGCAATGACCGCCATCCCAACCGCCAGCGATGGCCAATGGATGGCGTCAAGATGGCCGGAGATCTCGTTGATGGTGGTGAACAGATCGGCGCCGGAAGGGAGATCGATCCGCAAGATGGTGCTGATCTGGTTTGAGAGAATGAGAATACCGGCGCCGGCGGTAAAGCCAACCGAGACCGCATCAGAGACGAAGTTCACCAGTATCCCCAACCGGGCCACCCCCATGAGCAGCCGGATGATCCCGGCCATCACTGCAATGAGACTAGCCGCCGTGACGAAGTCGGCGCTGCCGACCGCGACCACCGGCGCTAACACCGAGAGAGTGATGATGGCGGCGGTGTTGGTTGGGCCGCTATTGAGATGGCTCGACGACCCCCACAGCGCGCCGGCGATCGTCGCTGTCAACGCGCTGTACAGACCGACGATAGGAGGTAATCCGCCTAAAATCGCGAACGCGAGCGATTGGGGCAACAACACCAGACCAACGGTCAACCCGGCGAGGAAGTCGGCACGCAGCGTTTCGGGCGTGAATGAACGCACCAGCCGGATGGGTTGGGTGAACAGCGTAGAAGCTGAACGGAAGTAGTCGAGCATGATTTCGGTGGCGTAACAATATACAAAACAAACCCGAATCGACAAGAAGGTGCAATACGGCTATACTCGGATGAGATTCTAATTCACGCAATGAGCAATGAGTCGGTACCGTTACAACGATGCTAGATTACTTGCCACGGATAGCTGTATCATACCGCTCTTTGCGCGTTGATGTGTCATAGTTTTGTAAGGATCGTGCGCTTTTAGGCGGGATGGTGTCCGGCGTTTCGTAGTTACATCGATTACCTATGGAGTGCGGCCGTTTAACTGCCGCACTCCATGATAAACTGTTATCGTCCGGCAAGTATATAGTTGGCGTAATTCATATTGGAAACAAACGGTGGCGAGAAACGAACTCATCCAATCCTCCCCGACCCCTCTACTGGTAAGCGTACTTGATCGAGTTGGGTGGCTCTTGGCTATCGTCGCCGGCTTGGTGTTATTCGCTTTCCTCTACCGGCGCGGCTACGATGACCCGTACATTACGTACCGCTACGCGCTCAACCTCGCAACCGGTCACGGCTTTGTCTACAATCCCGGTACAGTCACGCTCAGCACCACTGCGCCGCTCTTCGGTCTGATCCTTGCGCCGGTGGCGTTGGTAGGCTGGCCATTACCGCTCGCCGCCAATCTGATCGGCTGCCTCAGCCATGCTACTGGCGCGCTGGCGTTGTGGCGTTTGGGCCGGCTGTGGCGCGATGAGTTGGCCGGCGCGGCGGCAGCTTTGCTCTATTTGCTCATGCCACTGCCGCTGACGACCCTCGGGAGCGAGACGTTGCCGGCGATGGCGCTCACCTTGTGGGCGTTTTTGAGTGCGGCCCAAGGCCGGCAATGGCTGACCGGCGCGCTGTTGGGGGCGCTGGTCTGGCTCCGGCCTGATGGCGTGCTGGCCGGGCCATTGGCGCTGTTGCTGCTGGTGATTGATCACGGAAACTGGCGTGATTGGCGGCGGTGGCCATGGGTGGCGGCTCTGGTGTGGGCCGCGATTGTTGCTGCCGGCCTCGGGCTGGCATGGTTGGTCTATGGCGCGCCATTGCCGGTGACGCTCTATGCCAAGCAACAGCAGGCGCTCATCCCCGGCTTTTACGATTTTGTTGATCGGTTGCAGGTCACCCTCAATGGCTATGTGCGCCAACCGTTTTACCAGATCGTGTTCGCGCTGGCCGGAATTGGTCTCTTCGCGACGCTGCACTCGCCGCGCTGGTTGATCTTGATCGGTTGGGCTGTGCTCTACGGTTTAGCCTATACTGTTTTGCAGGTCGCCGGCTATTTCTGGTACGTCGCGCCGCTGGTGATCGGTCTGACGCCGGCGTTTGGGGTCGGGGTGCAGGTGCTGGTTCGCTTGCTTCAGCGCATTGGCGGCAACTGGTTGTCGCTCGCCGGAGCTGTGCTGGTGTTGGGGGGGACGGTCCTTTGGCTTAGCGGATCGGTCTATCGCATCGGCCAGCAGATCGATCAACGGCTGACGGTGTACCGCGCCGCCGGCGAATGGCTGGCTGCCAATACAGCGCCTGCGGCGAGCGTCGCGACGCTCGAAATTGGCATTATCGGCTATTATGCGCAACGTCCGCTGATCGACTTTGCCGGTCTCTTGCAGCCCGACATTGCGGCCCAGTTAGGGTCAGGCGGCTTCCCCGCCGCGGCGCAGTACGCGATCGATCGCTATCAACCGCAGTACCTCGTCTTGCAAGAGCAGGTATTGTCATTATTAGCGGGCCGGCCTGATTTGGTGGAACGTTGTCCGGTCATCGCCGAGATTCCTGATCCGCGTTATGCCGCGCCATTGACGATCCATCAATGCCAGTGGTAAAAGAGTATGCTACCCTGTGGATGATCCAGCCTATGACATCAAATGAAGTCAAATCAATGAAGCGATGGATCTTGCTCATATTGGCGCTGGCGTTGCTCGCTGTGCCGACGCCGGCGATTGCCCAGCCAACCGAACCACTCTGTTTTCCTGATGTGCCGTTGATCGATAACTGCTTGCATCCGTCGTTTGTCGCGTATTGGCGCGACAATGGCGGCCTGCCGGTCTTTGGCTATCCGATCAGTTCGCTGGAACAGTTCGTTGGTGATGAAGGACGTACCTTAACTGTCCAATGGACGGAACGGAACCGGTTAGAGTTGCATCCAGCCAACCCGCCGGCCTATCGCATCCAGATCGGGCGGATGGGGGTCGAGGCGTTGGCGCGGGCCGGACGCGATCCGTTTGCCGATCCGCCTGATGCCGGGCCGCAACCCGGTTGTCTCTGGTTCCCCGAAACCGGCCATAATGTCTGTGATCAAGAACCGGGCAATGGTTTCCGCACCTATTGGCAGAACAACGGGTTGCGGATTCCCGGCCTTAGCCGCTATGCCCAATCGCTGGCCCTGTTCGGCTACCCGTTAACCGCGCCGTACATGGAGCGGAACGCCAATGGCGATCTGGTGTTGACGCAGTGGTTCGAGCGAGCGCGTTTCGAGTGGCACCCGCAGAACCCGGCCCGTTCGCGAGTATTGCTCGGTTTGCTGGGGCGTGAACTGTACACTGTGTCCCAGTCTTTCCCTGATCTGCGCGGCGGGCGTTCGGTGTTTGGGGTTGAGATCAATCGTGGCTTTGGGCGCGCAACTGCCGCGCAATTAGCCGAACTCGGCGCTGATTGGGTGCGCTACAACGGTATTCGCTGGGATGAAGTCGAGCCAAACCCCGGCGCGCGCAATTGGGCGGCGTTGCAGCAGGTAGAGGCTGACATCCTCGCGATCAATGCTGCTGGCGCTGTGCCAATGGTGATTGTACGCAATGCGCCAGTGTGGGCGCAGGCGCAACCCAATAAACCTTGCGGCCCGATCCGTACTGATGCTTTGCCCGCCTTCGCCGCTTTTCTGAACGATCTGGTAGCGCGCTATAGCCAACCGCCCTACAACGTGACCTTTTGGGAGTTGGGCAACGAACCGGATGCGCCGTTTCAACTCGTTGGCAGTGATGCGCCGTTTGGCTGTTGGGGCGATGAGAATGATAACGATGGCTACGGCGGTGCGGCGTATGCGGCGATGCTCAAAGCTGCCTATCCCGCTATCAAGGCTGCCGATCCACGGGCGCAGGTGATCTTGGGCGGCTTGCTGCTCGACTGTGCGCCTGATCGACCGCTGGCCAATGGCCAGCCGTGCCGGGCCGGTCGCTTCTTTGAGGCGATACTGTGCGCCGGTGGCGGCGAGTATTTCGATATTGTCGCCTACCACGCTTATGGCTACTTCAGGCGTAACCATGATCCCGACCGCGAACGTCCGAATTGGAGCGATCGCGGCGGCGCAACGCTCGGCAAAGCTGAGTATCTGCGTGCCGCATTGGCCCGATACGGCTATGCCAAGCCGTTGATGATGAATGAGGGTTCGCTGCTGTGTTATCGCAGCTCTCCCACCTGCCGGCCCAACGGCTTCGAGGAGGCGAAAGCCGATGCGGTGCTGCGGTTGTACGCCCGCACCATTGCCGCCGATCTGCTCATGTCGCACTGGTACACGCTCAACGGCCCCGGCTGGCAAGAGGGTGGCTTGCTCGATGGCCGGCAACAACCAGTGCCGGCCTTTCGCGCCTTCCAATTTGCCCGCCAGCAACTCGGCGCAGCGCGCTATCTGCGTCCAGTGACGGTGACTGGATTAGAGGGGTACCATTTCCGCGCGACTGAGAGCGAGGTGATTGTGGTCTGGAGCGTTGATGGCGTCGAGCGAACCTATCCTGTGCCGGCTAATGCTCGCGCGATCTATGATGCTACCGGCGTCGCTCTGCCATTATCGGCAACCGTAACGCTAACCACCGCGCCGCGGCTGATTGTGATCTCTGTGCCGTAATGAATCGGGGCGGACTATGAACCATAGTCCGCCCCAACCGGTTATTCCTTGCCCACCCACCGTCCGGTCAGTTCGGCCACCAGCGCGTACCGCTCGCGCACGTCGGCCAGTAGCGCCTCGTCAACCACCTGCGCATTGCGATAGACCTGCTTGTCAAGCATGCGGTTGGGGTCGCCTCCCGGCCAAATCCGCCACGAGTCGTTGTCGATCACGTCGGCAACCAGCAGGCTGCCATTGCTGGCCCGGCCAAATTCGATTTTGAGATCAACCAGTGTGACATCGAGCGTGGCCCACGCCGTTTCGAGGGTCTGAAAGACTTGCCGGCCCGTGTTGGTCATCTGCTCGACTTCAGCGGCAGTGGCGATTCCCTGCGTGACGATCTCTTCCGGCATGATCTGCGGGTCGTGACGAGCGTCGTCTTTGAGAAAGAATTCAACCAACGGCGGCTCAAATCGCTGTCCTGCCGCTTCGGGATGGCGGCGCAGGTATGATCCTGCCGGTAAGCGGCGCATCACCACTTCCAGCGGGATCATCGCACAGCGCCGCACAACGGTGAGCGTTAGTTCCGGCGCAGCGATGAAGTGGGTCGCAATCCCAGCCCGGTTCAGTAAGTGAAAGACGTTGGCCGTTGTCTGACCGGCCAGCGCCCCTTTGCCCTCGATCACACTACGGCGTGCGCCGTCGCCGGCGGTGATGCCGTCTTTGTGGCGCAGAATCGCCAGATCGGGATCGGTGGGGTGGGCGTACACGATCTTCGTTTTGCCTTCCGCTAACACATGTCCGAGTTCCATGGTCTGCTCCTTCCCGTAGGGACGCGGGCCGCCGGCCCGCCGATGAATGCTACCCGTAGAGGTTGAGGAGTGGATAGAACATGTGGTCGAGCACAACCGTAGATCGATGTGCGATGCCTCAAAGCCCGGTGCTGTACTCCCCTCTCCCGCACCGGTGGGAGAGGGGCTGGGGGTGAGGGCGAAACGGCGCATCCCAAAGCCATCAACCATATCTGTGCTCATACGTTCTGTCCGCCCTTGAACCCGTAGAGGCGCGGGCCGCCAGCCCACCGATCCACGCGGCCCGTGGGGCGTGGGCTGCCGGTCCGCACTTTCATGTCATTGCGCGGGCCGCAGCCCTCGCAGCAATCTCCCGCCGATGCGGGAGCAATGGCTGTAGCGGCGTACTTTCCCGGCAACCAGCGCACATGCCTTTTCCCTGGTTTGGCTATTCCCCGTCATCCACCAGCCGCACCGCTGGCATGGCCGTCACCTGACCAACCAACCGCGTCTCTGAGACGGTTGCCAGCGCGGTTGCCACCGCTTCAGCCGGCACAATCACCAGCATGCCGAGCCCCATATTGAGCGCGTGGTAGGCTTCCTGTTCGCTCAACCCGCCAACCTCGACGAGCAATTGGCAAATCGGCGGGATCTCCCACCTCCCGCGCACGATGGCGGCCCCCATACCTGCTGGCAGCACCCGTGGCAGGTTGTCATAAATACCGCCGCCGGTGATATGGCAGAGCGCCTTGATCGGTACTGCTGCACGCAATGCGGTCACTTCGGGCAGATAGCAGCGGTGGATCGCCAGCAGCGCCTCGCCGATGGTTTGCCCGCCGAGGATGGCCGGGCGCGCGTGATAACCTTCGGTGGCAAAATGTTGGGCGACGATCCGGCGGGCCAGCGAGTAGCCATTGGTGTGCAAGCCGGTGCTTGGTAGCGCCAGTATCGCATCGCCGGGGGTGACATCGGCCCGTGGCAGCATGGCATCCCGCTCGACGACGCCGACGATGGTGCCCGCCAGATCGAACGCGCCGGGAGCGTAGACATCGGGCATCTCGGCGGTTTCGCCGCCGATCAGCGCGCAGCCGGCGGCGCGGCACCCGGCGGCGACGCCGCCGACAATCGCGGCCACCGACACCGGATCGAGCTTCGCCACCGCAATGTAATCGAGGAAGAAGAGCGGGCGCGCGCCCTGCACCAAAATATCGTTAATCGCGTGGTTGACTAAATCCTGCCCAACAGTGTCATAGCGGCCAAGCGCAGCGGCCACCAGTGTCTTGGTGCCCACGCCATCGGTGCTGCTGACCAGCACCGGCGCTTGCATCCCGGCCAGCGCCAGCGCCGCATCGAAACACCCGCCAAACGCCCCCATCCCGGCCAGCACTGCCGGCCCGTGGGTGCTGCGCACCGCCGCCGCCATCAGCTCTTTCGCCCGCGTCGCCGCGGCAATATCTACTCCGGCAGCACGATACTGGGTCATAGTCGCTCCTCGCCAAGACGTGCGCTGAGCCGCGCAAACGCCTCACTCTCAGCCCGAAAGACATGTTGCACTTGGACAGTGGTGACGCTGCTGGCGCCGATGCTGCGCAGGTAATCGATCGCCGGCAATAGTTCCTCTTGCGGTACGACTACATTCACGGCGTACCACCCGCTCTCACTGGCAAATTTACTCCACACCGGCGCGATCGTCGGCCCCTGCAAGCCGGCCAGCTCGTGGCGAGCCGTCACCTTCCGCCCCACCTCTTCCACCGATGCGCCGGGCAGATTGGCGGTCAGCGAATAGAAGAGGCGGCCACGCCGGCGGGCTTCGATCAATTCGCAGAGCTGGCGCACCAGCTCGAGCCGGGCCGGATTGCCGCGCAACGAACGGCGCGAGCCGATTAAGACCGCTTGCGAGCGAATGATCGGCCCGCCCACGATCTTCAACTGGTTCTCGCGAATGGCAGTGCCGGTCTCGGTGATGTCGGCAATAATGTCGGCGTAGCCAAGGCTCGGCGCCGCTTCGGTCGCCCCTTGCGACTCGACCAGTTCGAACATGTTGATCCCATTGGCATAACAGAAACGGCGCACGGTGTTGGGGTACTTAGTTGCGATCCGCAATCGCCGGCCCCGCGCTTGGAATTCGACCGCCAGATCGGCCAGATCGGCCCACGAGGTGACATCGATCCAGCTTTGGGGTACGGCAAAGACTAGCTCAACCCGCCAGAAGCCGAGGTCGTCGATGACGACCAGCACATCATCGTCATCGCCGCGCTGTTCGTGCAGCAGATCGTAGCCGGTCACGCCCAAATCAATCGCGCCCTCGGCCACTTTCGACACAATATCGGCTGGCCGATGCAGCAACACCTCCGTACCGGGCAAGCCGCGCAACACCGCCGTATACTGGCGCGGGTTAGCGCGGGTCACGCGCAGACCGCAACTTTCCAGCAACGCAATGGTCGCATCGTAGCCGGAACCTTTAGAAGGGATGGCAAAACGTAGTGTCATAGTGCAGACCTGTCATAACGCGCGCGGCGTTGTTGGTAGAGAGCAATAATCGCGGCTACGTTCCGCCGGGTATAGACATCTTGTACGGCCTTCGCCAGTCGATCGATCGCCAACGTGAGCGCATGGTTGCCCAGCGAGGGGCTGGCTACATCGCGCACATTGCGCCCGTCATCGGATGCGAGTTGGCTGAGATCGACCAATTCCGGGTGCATCGCCAACAACAGCGAGGTCTCCCAGAGCGCACCGTGATCTTGCATCGTTTCATCAACCAGCTCGAGCGGCGAGATGGCAAGGGTCAGCAGTTGATGGTGCGACCACGCCGCCTCGGCAATATTGATCAGCGCCAGATCGATCATCGTGGTTGCGGGCAAACCGATCACAATAGCGGCTTGAAACCCTTGGGCGGCTATGGCAGCCAGCCGTGTCGCCACGACTTGGCGGAATAGCTCGACATTGTCATTGCTATCCCACCACAGTAATGGATAAAGGATGCCACCCACCCGCCGCGCTGCACCTTCGGCTACCGCTTCGGCGATATAACCGGCAACTCCGCGGGGCAAGTGCGATCCGCGCGATTCTAATGTCGCCCACGGCAACCAGCAGATTGGCTGTTTCGCGATGAGCTGTTGCTGCTGCGCCGGCAATATGTCAACGTAGCGCCCCCACGCTTGCGTAGCGCTCATAACGCCTCCCCCAATGCCGCCAGCGCAATCCGCCGTTCGGTGCGCGCAGCCAGATCGCGCCACACGACGTACTCGCCCTCACGTTCGGCTGCGCCCACGATCACGGCAGCGGCAAAACCGCGCCGGGTCGCATCGCGCAGATTATCTTTCACGCTCCTCCCGCGCACATCGAGCACCACCGCTCTCCCGCCGGCGCGGATGCGTTCGGCGACGACTAACGCATACGGGTAATCGTCATCGCTCACTGCGGCCACTAACACGGTCGCTGGCAGCGTCAATTCCGGCATTGTCGCCGCGGCCAGCACCCGTTCCAACCCATAGGCAAAACCGACTGCCTGGGTTGGTTGTCGCCCGCCGAGTGCGCTGACCAGATCGTCGTAGCGTCCGCCGCCGCAGAGCTGGTTCCCGTCACGGTCGTAAATCTCGAAGATGAGACCGGTGTAGTAGTGCAATCCGCGGCCCAACGCGCCATCGATCACCAGCCGATCGCTCGGCACGCCATGCGCTGCCAGCAGATCGAGAATGGCTTGCAATTCGCGGAAGGATGCCGATTCGCTGCCGAGCAGGCTCGCTAGTGCCGGCAGCGCCTGCGCAGGTGAGCCGCTGATCGCAGCGAGTTGGGCCAACTGCGCTAGCGCCGCTTCGACTAATGGCTGCTCATCGGCCCGGCGCAGGGTGCGCAACAGGCGTTGGATCACTTCCGCCGGGCTGCGGGTGCCGGTGCGCAGATCGATCCGCATCGCGGCCAGCACCCGTTCCAACCAGATGGCTGCGTGCGCATCATCGAGGCCGGGGGGCAATTCGAGACCTTCCGGCGGTGTGCCGAGGTTCGCCAATACCCGCTCGCGCACCGGTTCGATCCCCTCGGCCCGCAGCCGCTCAAGGCTCCATACCAACAACCCGCGGGTGCGTTCAGGCAACGCAAACCGCAGCAGCAGCTCGCGCACCAGCCCGATATGGCCAATGCGCACGGTATACCCGCTCACGCCGGCGGCGTCCAAACCGGTGCGGGCCAGCGCAATCACTTCCGCATCGGCGCGCGGCGGCAAGCCGCCGATAATCTCGCCGCCAATCTGCGTAAACTGGCGATAGGTATGGCGTTGGGGCCGCTCGTAGCGAAAGACTGGCCCGGCATAACTGAGGCGCAGCGGCAACGGTTGATCCTGCATCCCGGCCACATACGCCCGCAACACCGACGCCGTCCATTCTGGACGCAGCGCCAGATCACGCCCGCCGAAGCTAAACTCATACACCTTGCCGACCAGCTCTTCGCCGAGTTTGCGCAAATAGAGGTCGCGGTGCTCGATAATCGGCGCATCGAGCATCTGATAGCCGTAAATGGCTATGGTTCGTTCCAAAATGGCTTGCACATACCGGCTGGCAGTATGTTCAGCCGGGGCGACATCACGCATGCCGCGTACCAAATCGATGGTCACAATACCTCCTGTCGGTTGGTATGCTACCATGCCGTATTGTAACCGATCGGTTACGCGATGGTGTTGTACTGGCGCATGCGATTAGGCGAAACGGGGCAACCGGCAAGGCCTTGATCAGGCAGAACCTGCTATCGCCGAGCTAGGCATACGCCCCAAGCCGTTCTCACCACCCCGACCCTGCCGGCGCAGCAGGCTTCGTAAAGCCAGCCCGGCCCTTGAGGCTTGCGGGGCGGACAGAACGTCTGGTTGCACACACCCGTTGAACGTTGTGTGATGCCTCAATGCCCGGCTCTTCGCTCCCCTCTCCCGCGCTAGCGGGAGGGGTGCTGGAGGTGAGGGCGAAACAGTGCATCGCAAAGCCATCAACTGCCTCTGCACGCATACGTTCTGTCCGCTCCTCAACCTGCTGGAGGAGGGGCGGTGATGGCTACCAAGCGATACAAGAGGCACAAAACATTTTTGTGCATTGAGGGCCGGCAGCCCGCGGAGCGGGCTTCATAAAGCCAGCCCGGCCCTTGAGGGCCGGGCGTAGGAAGCAGAATAAACTTACCTAACGCGCAGCGTGGGTTTCGCAACGCTTGCTAGGCCTGAAAGGCCGGGCACACGATCGATCGATCCGGGTCGGGACGGTCTACCGCCCAACCAAATCGCGCACCGTGCTGAGCAGATTGGTCAAATTACCCGTCTTGGGCACATAGGCGTCAAACCCTTGCGCCACAAATTCGCCCAGCGTCTTTTCGGTGCGAGCGGTGTGCGCAATGATCGGACACCGCACGCCCTGCGCCCGCAGATCGCGCAATACCATCAAGCCATCGCGATCGGCCATACTAATATCGAGCACGATCACATCAGGTGCAAACTCATGCACCTTCGCCAGCGCCTCAGCGCCGCTGCCGACCGAGAGCACCTCGTGGCGCCCAACATGGCGGAGCACACGCTCGAACATCGAACGGGCCGTGTAGACATCATCGACGAGCAGTATTTTTGCCATCGTTCCTTGCTCCTTTGCTCACTTGCACCATTGCCAGCGTGCGATGTTGATAGAGATGAAACGTGGCACTGCCACGTTTCATCGTTGTGGTTATCGTTATGCTCTTTCCGTACCGGCCCGTGTGCGCGGCAACGAGAAGAAGAAGATGCTGCCCTTGCCCAGTTCGCTTTCCAGCCACATCCGCCCGCCGTGCAGCTCGACCAACCAACGGCAGATCGAGAGACCCAAACCAGTGCCGGCGTGCTGGCGCGTGTCGGCATTTTCAATTTGCTCGAATTGTTGGAAGATCCGCTCTTGATCGTTCGGCGCGATGCCGATACCGGTATCGCGCACCCAGAGCACCACCTGATCAGTGTCTGCCCGTGCCCCGACCGCAATCTCGCCCGAATGAGTAAACTTACATGCGTTCGAGACCAGATTCAGCAATATCTGCCGCACCCGCACTTCATCGGCCAGCACCGTCGGCAACGGATCGCGGTATTCGCGGCGCAACTGGATGGGTCGCTCGCCGATCAGTGCCTGCGCGGTGCGCATCGTCTCATTGAGCAGCGGCGTCAACGCGAGATTGGTCTTGTTCAGCTCAAGCTTGCCGGCCTCAACTTTCGCCAGATCGAGAATATCGTTGATCAAGCCGAGCAAATGCTGGCCGCTGCGCCGGATCTCAGCAATATCTTGCAGCACCTGTTCGTCAATGCGCACATCGCCGTACATTTCGGGATGTTCGAGCATGGCGGTGCTAAAGCCGATGATAATATTGAGCGGCGTGCGCAGCTCGTGCGACATCGTGGCCATAAAGTTGGACTTTGAGCGGTAGGCCGCCTCGGCAGCGGCCCGCGCCTCTTCCAGTTCGAGGGTGGTACGGTACAGTTGTTCGTTGAGCAAATCGCGTTCGAGCAAGGCCCGTTCGAGATCGGCTTGGGTCGAGCGCAACAACTGTTCGCGCCGCTCGGATTTTTGCGCCGTATCGATCGCCCAACTGATCGTGCCGCGTACCACATACGCCGCCGCCCAACTGAGCGTTGCCGCGCCGAGCAATAAGGCGATCAGGAATATGATCTGGCCGATCGCTTCAAACCACGTTGGCCGCGGCTGGCCGATCAGATCGGCGCCGAGCAGCAAGCCGAGGTAGAGCAAGATCGCCGCTTGCGTCGCTTGAAATGGCGCGCGGGACGAGACCATGATCCCGGCGGCAAAGACCCCCAATACCGAAAGATAGATGAAACTGTTGTTGGTGAAGCCAAATGCCGCGCAACTCAGAACCGGCAACAGCGTGATTGCGCTGACCATCACCACGCTGGCTAGATGGAGGTTGCCGCGCCGCCGCAACCGGTCGCTCACGGCAACGCTGGCGAGCAGCAACAGGATCACAACATACGGCCAGGTATTGCCCTGCCACCGATTCAGCAGCAAGATGCCGGCGCCGCCGCCGGCGAGCGTTGCTAAGAGCACCAGCATCGGCGGCAACATATCAGCGACGAGACCTTCATCGGGTGTTGCGACCGGAGTGCGAGCGGGGATGAGGGTGCGCGCAACCATAGGATGTTGTTCCTCTCGCGGGTGGTTCTATTAGATGTTGCTTGCGAATATCATAGCAGGCCTTGCCGGTTGGGTACATTGAAAGATGATGAAAGGCCGTATGGTAACGTGGCGTCTGTAGAGCGGCAGCGCATGCTTGGCCGTTACAAGCCGGTCATCGCGGTATCCAACACTTTGCGGAAGACCTCCATATCGCTGCGCAGATCGGTGAGACGTTGCTGGACGGCGCCGCTGGCCGAGGCCATCGCGACCGCATCGGCGGTCTTGAGCCGGACAATCTCGGCTAAAGTGGTGTCGAGGCTGGCGTCAATGTTCGCGAGTTGGGCCTTAATCCGGTTGAGGTAGGTGCTCAAATCTTGAATATGTTGCTGTTGGGCGCGCAATGCTTGCCGCCGCTCTTCGAATTGCTGGCGGGTGAATGGGTCGATCGTTGCACTGATTTGCCAATCGAGTTGGGTCAGTTGTTGTGACAAACGCTGCCAATCGTTCGTGGCTAAGAAGCGTTCAATGATTTGCCCTTTGTCGGCCAGCACATACGCCTCGGCCACTAAATCACGGGTCTGGTTGACAATATTGCTGAGCAGACCGGCAAGCGGGCCTTGCGCCGCGCCGGCGGTTCGTTCGACCTCGCGCTGCGATCGCTCGATCTCGCCAAGCGCGGCTTGTAGCGCCGGACTGGTGATGCGCGGGCGTGGTGCTGGCGGTGGTGCGGTCAGCAAGGGGTCGTGCGCCGCCAACCACGTGGCAGCAAGGTAGAGGGCGATGCCAAGCGGCAACCACCAAATCGTGAGCGACAAGCCGCCGAAGATCGCGGCAACTAGCACGAGCAGATTGAGCGGTTGCAAGGCGGCAGTGCGGAGTGTGTCCATACCATCCTGCCTTTGGCGAGATAGTTTCTTGTGTAATTATATCACGCTATGACGACATGTAATGGTCTTTAGTATGGAGTGCGGCAGTTTGACTGCCGCACTCCATACTGTCAACCCGGCCCTAGAAATACCGGCTCAGGTTTTCAAAGATCTGGGCAATATCGCCGGTATCGCCGACCACCACAATCGTGCGGGCAAACTCGGCGATCGACTCAAGCACCTGCCGGTCGGCATCGCTGCCGTAAGCCACCGGGAAGATGCTGATCCCGCTCTCATCGAAGAGGCGCCGAATCTCATCGAGCGATGCCCGGCTCGAGTTGTCGGCACCATCCGAGAGCAACACCATCGCGCGAATGCGATCGTCTTCAGCCGGCGGTAGATTGTCAAGCACCTGCTTCCCCAAGACCAACGCATCGAACAATGCCGTCCGGCCCGAAGCGCGCATCGCTTGAATAGCGGTTTGCAACTCGATCCGGTTATCGTTGAGCGGCGCCATCGGCACCACTAGGCGGGCCGTTGAGTCGAACGTTACCAGACCGACCCGATCTTCGGGCAAAATCCGTGCGAGGAAGGTCTCGATCCCAGCTTTGACCATTGTCATCTTATCGCCTTCCATCGAGCCAGAGGTGTCAACCACCAGCAAGATGTCGGCTCGCTTGCGGTTGAGTACCCACGAGTTCTTGACCGCAACAATCACTTCCGCCGAAGGCACGGCCAAGACGGTCTGCACTCCTTGCGGGTCGGCGCCGAAGGCCGGGCTGATCGGATCGGTCAGCGGCACGTTGGGGTTGGCCGGGCGAAAGCCGAACGACATTGCGGCGCGCTGGCTCTCTTCGGTGAGCAGAAATTCGAAGAATCGCTCGGCGGCTGCCCGTTCATCGGCAGTGGCGCTGGCCATGATGATGAACGGGTTGTCGTGCCAGAAGGTGCCCTCGGCTGGGTAGATCGCGACCAGCGGCGTCGGCGGTGGGTTGAATTTGTTGAAGTCGATGAGCGTAATCTCTTCCATCGGGAAGGCCGAGATGTAGCTCATGCCGAACTTCTTCATGTTTTCGCTAAAGATTAGCGTGTTGTAGCCGTAGTGCTTAATGCTGCGCCCTAATTCGCGAATGAAGCGAGTCGCCTCTTCGCTTTGCACATCAGCCACGGTCAAGCCGTCGCGCTTGCCGGTGGCGGCGTAGAACTCGGCGATCAGCGTGCTGAGCGCCGTCGTGCTGATTTCGGGATCGGTATGACCCCACGAGAAGCGACCCCATTCCGGGTGACCGAAGCGCCCCCAGCCTTGTAGGTCGTTGGTCAGCTCGAGGATATCCTTCCAGCCGATCGGCTTATTCGGCCAACCCATCGCCTCGGCCATCGGCTTCCACATCGCAATCACCACCGGCGTAAGCACCAGCGGCTTGTTGGAAACGGCCACGTTCTGGTTGCCAGTCTCTTGCTTAAGCACTTCCAGCCACGTGCTGGCCGACGGACTCCAGACCGTCACTTTCAACGTGCCGTTCTTGATCTCGGTGCGGGCTGCGCCCGATGATTTGTTGATCCCCTCAACCCGCACTCGGCGGTCGTTGACCGTGATCCGCTGTTCGTTGAAGCGGGCAATCTGCTCGGTCAGCCATTTATCCTTTTCAGGACTGTAGGCAATGTTAATGGTGATTGCATTAGCATCACCGCTATCAAACATGGCGCCAATGTCACCGCAACCGCTCAGGATCGTTGTCAGCGCCACGAGCAGCGATAGTAGTTTGAATAGCCGGATCTGCATAGAGTGCTCCTCTCAGATATTCCGATAGTAAGCGTGTAGCGCTCATCTTCCCGTTGCGCTTTGCCATGTCCTTATCAGTTCAGTTACTACCTCTGGCGACGGTGTGGCCAGTTGCGCGGCGAGATCAAGTTGGAGGCCATAATCACTGTAATGACCAAAGAGCGATGTGGGATCGTTGAGGTCTATCGTCACCTGCGGATTGGCCGGGCGAAAGCCGTACTCGCGCATGGCGATGGTCTGTTCGGCGGGGCTGAGCAGGAAATTGCGCAGCAAGCGGGCAGCTTCGCGTTCGGCGTTGTCGACCCACGGTGCAGTAAGAATAGCGTAGGGATGGTCGCTGACGATCGTCGCGGCGGGGTAGTAGACCCGTACCCGTAACCCGCGGCCTTCACCCTGCCGGAACGTTTGCAGGGCGAGGTTTTCATACGTAGTGATGATGTCGTAGACGCCGGGCCGGATGATGAAATCGGTAGTGAGGGCGCCGGTGCTGTCGGGCCAGTCGTCCACGCACTCATTCAGTTGGCGCAGCCACTCGCGCAACCCGACGTCGCGGGCTTGTTCGATCGTCAGACTGCTGGTTTGGTGGTACTGCGCCGCCAGCACGATCACACTCTGCAACCCGCCGTTGCTCTTGGCTGGCGATGAGATGCCAATTCGCACATGGTTGATCTGAACGGGCAATTGGCGTTGCCAGAGTTGCCATGGGTTAGCGATGCCATCCGTGCTCGACGCTTCACGCATCAAGGCCACCAGCGGGGTAAAGGCCAGCGGTTGGGCCGCCTCGCGCAGCAGATCGGCCCGCCATTGCTGCAATTCGGTGAGTTGCAGCGCACTGGCCGGGCTAATGGCGGTTGGTTGGTAGTCATCGCGTTCGATGGCAGTGATCAGATCGCGGGAACCGGCGACGCGGATGCGCACCTCAACCGTCCGCCCGTTGATCGTCGGGTTGGTGCGGGCAAACCGTTCGATCGCACTGCGCAGCCATGCCTCTTTTTCCGAACTGATGGCAAATTCGACCCGGATTGGCGGCGCGGCGGTGGGTAGCGGCAGCGGCGCCCAGCCGACGGGGCCAAAAGCGACGGTAATTATCGCCAGCAAGAGCGTTGCCAGTAGGTAGATGCCTGCTATCGCGCGTGAGATTCTCAACATATCTATCTCGCTTCGTGTGGTAGCGGCTGCTTATTATCGTAGCATCTTATCCATACTGGCGTGATTCCAAACTGTGTTGTCTTCACTATAAGGATACGCGCCATGGTGACGGAACGTTGCAAATGAACGGAGCAGCCTAGTGGTGAGGGCATACTGCCAAGCCGCAAAGCGAGCAAAGACGCAGGAAAACGCCAAGGCGCAAAGGACGCAGAGGACGCAAAGGAGGTTGGAGCGGAATCATTCTCTGTGTCCTCAGCGCTCTCTGCGGTAAACCGCTCGCCCGTACCCCGGCCCCTCGCTCACGAGTGCGGGAGCGGGGGCCGTGAGGTGATGGCATCAGCCCGCTACGCGAGCTGCGTAACCATAGCCCGGCCCTTGAGAGCCGGGTTCACGGCTGTCCACCCTTGAACGCCATGACAACCGGGGTGTGGGCGCGTGCTCCTCGGTTGTCATGGCGAGCCGAGTGGAGCGAGGCGAAGCAATCTCCCACTCTCGTGGGAGGGGTGCGCTTTTGCCCGCCGGGCGAGCTCTGACTTAATAGCACCATGGCAGAAGCTTAACGTTAACTTAATGCTTCAATGATGACTGATTAACCTGAGCTCTCTACCATAGCATAGCTATTGGTAATGACAGCCGCTTGCGAGACGCTATGGCCACGTATACGCCGCATCCAGAGCGCCATCCGAATACGCTACGGCGCGAGCATCGTGAATGGTTGCTCTTCGCCCTCTTTATTGGCCCGAATCTGTTGCTGTTTGGCGTATTCACTTATTGGCCGCTGCTCTACAACGTCTATCTCAGCCTGGTGCGCTGGGATTTTCTGCGCCCGACGATGCCGTTCGTCGGTCTGCAAAACTACATCTCCGCCTTCAGCGATCCCCGTTTCTGGAACATCATTTGGCAAACGGCCACCTTTACCGTCTGGTCGGTGGGGCTAACGCTCGTGCTAGGGCTGTTGTTGGCGCTGTTGCTCAACCAGTCGCTGCGCTACCGCAACATGGCGCGCGCAATGGTGTTTGCGCCGGTGGTGATGTCGGGCGCTGTGGTGGCGGTGGTCTGGAGCTATATCTTTGACCCGCGCTACGGCTTGATCGACCAACTGTTCGGTTTTATCGGCTTCGATTCGCCAAACTGGCTGGTCGATCCGTTCTGGGCCATGCCGGCGGTGATTATGGTCTATGTGTGGAAGAACATGGGTTACGCGGTGGTGATCTACCTCGCTGGTCTGCAAACCATCCCCCGCGAGTTGTACGACGCGGCGCGGGTTGATGGCGCTGGCGCGTGGGAACGGTTCTGGAACGTGACCCTGCCCGGTTTGTCGCCGGTGGCTTTCTTCTTGTCGGTGACGAGCATTCTGACCTGTTTTCAATCCTTCGACCTCATCCGTGTGCTGACCAATGGCGGCCCGGCTGATGTAACGACGACGCTGGTCTTCCACCTCTACGAGCTGGGGTTTGTCTCGTATGACGCGGGGAAGGCGGGGGTGGTGGCGATCGTGTTGTTCCTCATCATGTTGGCGCTGACGATGGTGCAGATCCGCTATGTCGAGCGGCAAGTGACGTATGAATGATGGTGGTAGGGGGCATAGATTCACACGGGTGTGACGGATAGATACGGATTAGGTATGGCGGTGACGAACGAAATTGAGCGCGCAATTACGCCGGTGGCTGTTCGCCAGCGATCGACGCCACTCTCGCTGGTGGGGTGGCGGATCGCTGGGTACGCAGCGATGCTGCTGGTAGTGGTGGTGATCGGCCTGCCGGTGTATTGGACGGTCATAGCCGCGTTTAAAGAGACGCGCGAAATCTACTCGCTGCCGGTGACGTGGTGGCCGGTGAACCCCACGCTAGCCAATTTTCCGGCGGCGTGGCAGGCGGCGCCGTTTGGTCGCTATTACGTGAATAGCTTTATCACCACGTTCGTGGGCGCGGCGGCGGAAGTGATTTTAGCGCTGTTCTCGGCTTATGCGCTGGCTTACTTACGCTTCCCGCGCAAAGATTTGGTCTTTCTGCTGCTGCTGGCGGCGCTGATGGTGCCGGTTGAGATCACGATTGTGCCGAATTATCTGACGGTGGCCCGACTTGGCTGGATCAATACTTACCAAGGCATTATTGTGCCGGGAGCGGCCATCGCCTACGGCACCTTCTTGCTCCGCCAAGCCTTTCTGGCCGTGCCGCGCGAGATTCTCGAAGCGGCGCGGGTTGATGGTGCGGGTCATTTCCGTATTCTGTTCAGCGTCGTTGCCCCGATTGCCCAGCCGGCGATCGTGACGATGGCGCTGTTGTCGGTGGTGAGCAAATGGAACGACTTCCTCTGGCCGCTGATCGTCACCAACACCACCGATATGCGCACGCTGCCGATTGGCGTCTTCTGGCTGCGCAATAGCGAGGGCTTGTCCAATTGGGGCGTGGTGATGGCCGGGTCGCTCTTCCTGATGGTGCCGGTGTTGATGGGGTTCTTGCTAGCCCAGCGGGCGATCGTGGAAGGGATGACCGCCGGTGCGGTGAAGGGGTAGGAGGGGCATCACGGTGTAATGCCGGCATTGCAGCGTAATGCCCTTACGGTATCGCGCATCACGGCAGCGGGCCGTATGCGATAGATGAACGCTCAGCATTCACACGGGTTCGTAGGTTCGCAGATTCCATACGAGGAGCGAGCATGAAGCGGACGTTTACCCGGCGCGAGTTGTTGCGCCTGATGATGGCAGGTGGCGGTGCGGCAGTGTTGGCGGCTTGTGGCAACCAGAGCGGGCAGGGCGGGCAGCCGGGAACGCAGGCCACCCAAGCTCCGGCAGTGGTGAGCCAACCCGGCTCGAAGGTCAAGATTACCTACTGGGGCTCGTTCAGCGGCAATCTGGGTGAAGCCGAGCAGGCGATGGTCAAGTCGTTCAACGAGTCGCAGAACGAGGTCGAGGTCGAGTATCAGTTCCAAGGCAGCTATGAAGAGACGGCGCAGAAGTTTACCGCGGCGTTGCAGGCCAACACCACGCCTGATGTGATCTTGCTCTCGGATGTGTGGTGGTTCGGCTTCTATCTGGCCGGCGCGATCACCGCGCTCGACGATCTGGCCAAGCAGGTCAACCTCGACTTCAATGACTTCGAGCCGGTGTTGCTCAATGAAGGCGTACGCAAGAGCGTTCACTACTGGATCCCGTTCGCGCGCAGCACGCCGCTCTTCTACTACAACAAGGCGATTTGGGCCGAGGCGGGCCTGCCCGATCGCGCGCCTGAGACGTGGGCCGAGTTTAGCGAGTGGGCGCCGAAGCTGGTCAAGAGCGATGGCAGCGGGGCCGCGTTTGGCCACCCCAACGGTGCCAGCTACATCGCGTGGCTGTTCCAAGGCGTGGTCTGGCAGTTTGGCGGCCAGTACTCGCAGCCCGACTTCACCATGACCATGACCGACCCCAACACGCTGCGGGCGGCCCAGTTCTACCAAGACACGGTGGTCAAGAACAAGTGGGCAGTGCTCAACACCAATCTCAACCAAGACTTCCTCGGCGGCGCGATCGCCTCGATGATGGCTTCGACCGGCGCGCTGGCCGGTATTCAGGCCAATGCCACCTTCCCGGTCGGTGTCGGCTTCCTGCCCAAAGAGACCAACTTCGGCTGCCCGACCGGCGGCGCCGGGTTGGCGATCGTCAGCCGCGCCCCCGCCGAAAAGCAACTGGCGGCGATGAAGTACATCGCGTTTGCCACCAACACCGTCAACGCTGGCGTGTGGGCGCGCAGCACGGGCTACATGCCGGTGCGGATCAGCACCAAGCAGACGCCAGAGATGGTCGAGTTCTTTAAGCAGAACCCCAACTTCAAGACAGCAGTTGATCAGTTGCCCAAGACGCGGGCCCAAGATGCGGCGCGCGTCTTCGTGCGCAATGGCGACCAGATCATCGGCAAGGGCCTTGAGCGGATCATCGTCAACGGCGAAGCGCCGAGCGCGGTCTTCGCGGCGGTGCATGAAGAGCTAACCCAAGGCGCCAAGCCGATCCTCGAAGATCTGAAGGCGCGCGAGGGGTAATCGTTTGACGAGGGCGGGTCGCGAGAGCGTAGCGCTCTATCGCTACCCGCCCTCACCTACGCAATCTCCTGCCGTCATCACTGCCATCTGCTCGTTCGTAGGCAACTCTTGTGAACACTTTTCTACGCGAAAAGGAACTCATAAAAAAGGAAGTCATGACAAGTGTAAAGGCGTAGTGATGCAACGCAGGCGATCAACCCCTTGTTGCGCCTGTGCGCCTTTAGCTCATAACAGAATGTTTTGGTCACTATGTTGACCATCGCCAACCCCAAAATCGCCGGGTTCACGCCACGCTGGGCCACCTATCGCGGCTTAACGATCCTCTTCGACAACATCGGTCTGCGCCGTGACGGGCCGTGGTTGCGGCTCGACTGCGCGCTCGACGCCATCCCAGAATATACCCTCTACCGCGGTTTGCGCACGGCGATGTGTGTTCTCGATCCGGATGCGCTCTTGCGCCGGTACCTGTTTTGCGCGCTGCCGCCGGCGACCTATCACGTGACACTGTGGGATGGGCCGAACGATGGGAATGTTGAACAAGTACTGCCGCAGGCGCGCCAGCGCATGGATGACCTCTTGCTCGATATTCCCGGCGCGCTTAGCCATGGCAATCTGATCAGCGGCACGATCGCCGGCTCGCCGCTGATCCGCCGGCGGGGATGGCAAGTGGGGTTTACCGTCAACCGGCTGGTCATCGTGCAGCAGTCGGCCTTAGTGGCGTTGCTGGCCCCGACGCCGGCTACCCGCGAAGCCTTCACCATGCTGGTCGAGCGACGCAGCGCATGGAATGCCAGCTTCCGCCATCGCTTCGGTATTGCCGCGTATGAGCCATATCTGCCTCATGTGACTCTTGGCTATTTCGCCGATCCGGCATTGGCTGCTGAAGCTGAAGCCGAACTGCCCGCATGGGACGAGCTGATCTTGCGCCATACCGCCGGCACGAATATTACCTTTACCAGCGCCAGCTTGTACGGTATGCTCGACATGGTGACCTTCTTTCGCACCGCGCGGTAGGGGCTGAGCAGCGCTCAGCCCCTACCCCTACCCCTACCGCGCCGCTCGCTCCCTGCCGCGATTGACACGAGATGCTATACTACAATTGTTTGGGAGGGTTTTCTATCAAAGGAGCTACCAAGATGAGTTCGGGCAAGACGCTGGTCGACCTGATTCGGGAAAAGACGGGGGTCAGCGCCGAGCAGGCGCAGCAGGCGGTTGATGTTGTGGTCGGCTTCTTGAAAGACAAGCTGCCCGATCCGATCGCCGCTCAGATTGATCAGGTGCTGAAGGGCGATGTTGGCACACTAGCTGAGCAAATCGATGCAGCGAAGACATTGCTCGGCGGGTTGTTGGGCGGCAAGAAGGATAACTAAGTCGGTACGGGCAGAGCAGCGCTCTGCCCGTACCTTTTTTTCCTTGGGATCATCATCAATCGCAGCGCGCATTCCCCTGAGGAGGAACCATGGTTATCGGCGGCGTCGTATTGCTGGTGCTGGCCGTTATTTTTTTCTTTGTCGCCCGCGCCAATGCCAATAAACTTCAGACCCTCAACGCGGTAGAGACCTATGATACTGCGACGCTGGCGGCCATTCACCAGCGCATTACCGCCGCATTGGGCGCAAGCGGCTTTGCCCAACCCTGCGAAGTCGAAGGCGTGATCGAGTGCGCGACGCCGCTGGCTGGCCCGATCTCAGGGAAGCCACTGGTCGCCTATACCTACACCGTTAACCGCGAGTACGAAGAACGGGTGACAATGACGACCAATGGCAAGCCAGAAACCCGCGTTGAGCGGCGCAGCGAGCAGATCGAGCACAATGAACGGCGCGTGCCGTTTCTGGTGCGCGATGAGCGTGGTCATGTGCAGGTGTTGCCCGATGGGGCGACGCTAGAGGTGATCGAAACCGGCAACCGGTTTGTCGAGACGCCCCAGCCATGGACGGGCGCAACCCGCACGTTGGGCCGGCGCGAATTCGAGCGCGGGTTGGAAGTGGGTGCGTGGGTGTTTGTGCTTGGCACGGCGATCGATCAGGGTGGCCGGCTGGCGATTGCCCGCCATCCTGTGAATAGCAAACAAACCTTTATGATTAGCCGTAGAAGCGAGCAAGAACTGGCCGCGTCGGCGGCAACGTGGGCGCGCAATATGAACTATGCGGCTATTGCCGGTGGCCTGATCGGGTTCGTATTAGTGGTATGGGGCATGCTGGCGGGGTAGGAGTCGGATAGTTTAGCGGTGAACGCAACGCCTGCGATCATATCGTTGTGTCATCGCTGCCTTGGTATCGAGGATCGTCCGCACCCAGCCGTGGATGCAGTGAAGACAGTGCATCCTACGTAAAAGTGCGATCAGTGCTCATCCAAACATCATTGAAAGCGAGGTGCTTCCCATAAAAAGAAGTGTCTCGTTGTTTTAAGGTCTTCTTAGTAGTGCGTCAATATGTTCTAAACGATTAAATTTGTTTCAATAATTGATAATACTACAGTTGCAAGAATCTGTTAAATCGATGAAAGAATAGTCATCTCTGCTGTTCATCTGTGATTTAAGCAAGGTTGATTGGCGCTTCTCAACTATTAACGGGGAGGTAGGTGATGCGAGACGCTCGACATCTGTTCATCATCATCACCGCATAGACTATTGCGCTGGCGAATGTGTTACCAGTCGCATCGTTCGACGCAGACGTGGGGCGCCCTAGACAGCAATGGCAGCGGCGCTGGCGCGCTGAATGGTTGGGGTTGGGTTGAGGCGCTGGCGGTTGCTCTCGATGGCAAGGTGTACGTGGGCGGCTACTTTAGCCCCGGTAACACGGTAACAATCCGCTGGCCAATTATGTGGCCTCGTATCGGATTGTGAATGTGATCCGGGTGGTTGTGCCGGCAATTACCCGGTAACGCATAACGAGCGGCGCAGCTTCCTGCCGCGCCGCTCTCCCGTTCCCCTAATCCCCCATCACCACCGTTGCCCGCGCGACGCCGGCGCGCTGGGAGCGGGCAGTGATGGTGATGTTGCTCCCCGCGGGGGCGCGGATCGTCCACGTCAGGCGGCGGAGGTTGTCGGTGGGGAAGCTGCCGCCCCACAAGGCCCGTTTGTTGGCCCGCCCTTCGAGCTGGCCGATCTCTTGCCGCTGTTCGCCGCTGATGATCGCGCCACCCTCCGGCAGGCTCACTTCAACCTCGATCGGTTGCACCGCCTTGACCTCTTGGGCTTTGCGGCTGCCGTATGTTGGCAGGTAGCCGCTGTTGGCGACCACCGCTTGCAGGCGGTAGAGGCCGTCGCCGAGCGGTTCGGCCTGCACGTGGCGCAGTTCGAGCCGCGGGCCGGTCTGGGCAAGGGCGAGCACGAAGCGGGTGTTGGGTTCGAGGGTGCGCAGCAAGAATGGCTCTGGCGGGTTGCCGAAGGTGCGCCGCTCGATCCAGCCGCCAATCTCGACCCGGCCAAGCTGCGGGTGGTCGAACGGTCGCCAGTTGACGAAGCCGGCTCCGCCGAGTTGTTCGTCGTTCCAGCGCAGCAGCTTGAGGTCGTCTTCTTCGGGGTGGTCGCGGAACCACTCGATGAAGTCGCGATCTTTGATCCCCGCTTCGCCGATCATGTCCCACAATTCCACCGTAAAGGCGTAGATGCCGAGCTGGTCGTAGGCCCAGTCGTCGAATGCGCCGCGCATAACCTCGCGCGGGTGGTAGCGGAAGCCGTGGTAGACCGAGACGTGTTTATAGCCGGTGATCTCTTCGCCGCGCCGCCCGAGCTCTTTGTACGTCCACAGATCGTCGATCGGCATCTGATCGTCGGGTTTGTCGGAGTAGGGCCGCAAGATCGCGCCCGAATAGGTATGGTACGAGATGGCGCTGCTGACGTTGAGATGCGAGGTGAGAAATTCGACTACGGCCCGAATCTCTGGTTCAGAAGCGGGATAGGGGCCGGCGCCGCGCTGCACCCCTTCCGGCGCCCAGATGTAGGGGAAGTTGCGGTTGAAGTCGAGACCTTGGGCCGGCGGGGCGATTTTGACTTCGTAGCCGTTGTAGTTGCGGATGTAGCCTTCGGTGAAGACCCGGTAATAGGTGCCGCCGCGCTCGTCGGGAGCGCGTGGACGCAGCAGGCGCGGATCGCGCTCGCTCACCTTCCAGCCGCCGTCAGGATCAACCACGCGCATCTGCAAGATCAGGCCGTCGCCGTCAATGTCGGCAGGGTACAACCCGTCGCGATCGTCGGTGAAGGGGTAGCGGCGGGTGCCCGACCGTACATAGACCGGCGAGGTTAGTGCCTGTTCCATGCCGTCGGGGTTGAGGCAGGGCACAATGTAGAGCGCGCGCTCATCGAGCAGCGCGGTGATGTTGGGATCGCTGCCGTATTGCGTGAGCGCGGTCTGGATGACGTGCAGCGCACCCATACAGCCGGTGACTTCGGTCGCGTGGATGTTGGCGTCGAGCCAGAACGCCGGCTTTTCGTCGTCGGGGCCGGTGGCCTGATTGGTGAGCGTCATCAGCCAGATTGGGCGGCCTTCGTAGCTCGTGCCGATGCTGCGCAACGAGCATAGCTGCGGGTATTCGGCGGCCCATGCCTGCAAGGCGGCTTCGACTTCGTGCGGACGGTAGTAGCGGGTGAAATCGATCGTTGGCATCGCGCAAATCCTTGCTTAATCAAAGATTTTACCCCTCTATAGTACCATAGAAACGATGGCGAAAGATTGGAGGGCGACAGCGCGCTGTCGTTCTCTCTGCGTTCTTACCGCTTGTTGATGGTTTACCGCAGCGGTGCAGAGGTGTCATGAGAGGTAAGCGCACATCGTGCGCGTCTCCCTGCGTCCTCTGCGCTCTCTGCGGTCAATCTCACTGCCCGCGCCGTATGGTATACTGCTGGCAAGTCAGCAAGGAGGCAATGGGGTCGCCTATGCGCGTGCGGTACAGTGCCCGGACAGATACCGGCAAACGGCGCGAAATCAACCAAGATGCGTATGGCAGCGCCGAAGTAGGGCAGGGAACGCTGCTCGTCGTCTGTGATGGCATGGGGGGGCACTTGGCCGGCGAGGTCGCCAGCAAGCTGGCGGTCGAGACGATCATCGCCACCTTCCAACCCGGCGACGATCCGGCGGCAGGGTTGCGCCACGCCTTTATCACCGCGAACCAGCGCGTGTACGACGAAGGCCGTGGTAGTATGGGCACCACCGCTGTCGCTGCCTTCTTCTGGCACAATACGCTCTACGTGGCCAACGTCGGCGACAGCCGGGCCTATCTGGTGCGCGAAGGCCAGATCCGCCAGATTACCCACGACCATTCACTGATCGGCGATCAGGTGGCAGCGGGTCTGCTGACCGCTGAAGAGGCCCGATCATCCAACATCCGCAACATCATTACCCGTGCCATCGGCCATCTGGGGCACGTCGAGGTCGATCTGTTCCGCGAGCCGCTCTTACCCGGTGATACGATGGTGCTTTCAACCGACGGTATGCACGGTCTACTCACCGACGATGAAATCGCCGCGATCGCCAGCATGCATCCGCTTGATGTAGCGACGCGCCGGTTGGTGGATGAAGCGAATGCGCGCGGCGGGCCGGATAATATTACCGTCGTGATCGCGCAGGTTGACGGTCTCGACCCAACTGTCAGCGAGAGCGATTCTGCCGCCGTTGCGGCCCCGCCGGCGCCAATCGTAGCTGCGCCGCCGGCAGCCAAGCCGCTGTCGCGGGTCGGTCTGACTCTGTTCATCCTTGTGCTTGTGATGTTGTTTGGCTTGAGCTTGTTTGTGACGCTCACCGATCAGCGCAACCCGCCGCCGTTGTTGAGTTCGCCGACGGTTGTGGTGACTGCGACGGCGGCGAGTACGGTGACGCCATTACCAACGGCTACGCCATAACGGGGCGAGGCCTATGCCGATTCGTCTGCTCGATGAAACGATCGCCGCTCAAATCGCCGCCGGCGAAGTGGTTGAGCGCCCGGCTTCGGTGGTGAAGGAGCTAGTCGAGAACGCGCTCGATGCCGGCGCGCGCCGGATTAGGGTCGAGGCGCGCAGTGGCGGGTTGCGCGAGATCCGCGTCCAAGACGATGGCTGCGGCATTCCGGCGGATGAAGTGGAGCTGGCGTTTGCCCGCCACGCCACCAGCAAGCTCCAATCCGCCGAAGATTTGTGGGCCATCCGCACGCTGGGTTTTCGCGGCGAAGCCTTGCCCAGCATCGCGAGCGTGGCGCAAGTGATGTGCATCACCCGCGTGGCTGAAGCCGAGTTGGGGGTTGAGCTGCGCATCGCCGGCGGCGAGGTGCAATCGCGCTTGCCCTGCGGCTGTCCGGTCGGCACGACTATGACGGTGCGCAACCTCTTTTACAACACCCCCGTGCGTCGCGAGTATCTCCGCTCCGAGGCGACTGAAACCGGCGCGATCAGCGCGATTGTCCAGCAGTACGCTCTTGCCTACCCCGAAGTGAGCTTCAGCCTCGTGGTTGATGGCCGGGTGATGTTCCAAACTGCCGGCGATGGCGATCTGCGCGCGGTGGCGGTTGAGTTGTACGGTCTGGAGGTGGGGCGCGCCTTGTTGCCGGTGCAGGCCGAAGCCGGCGCCGATGAGTTATGGGTAGCGGTGCGCGGTCTAATTTCACCACCCGATCTGACTCGTAGCTCGCGCAGTTATCTGTCGCTGTTCGCCAACCGGCGCGCGTTGCAGCCGCGCGGCGCATTGGCTGCCGTGGTCGAGAATGCCTACCATACGATGTTGATGAAGGGCCGCTTCCCGATCGCGATCCTCGACCTGCACGTGCATCCGGCGGCGATTGACGTGAACGTTCACCCGACCAAGAGCGAGGTGAAGTTCCGCTATGCCGCGCACGTCCATAGCGTGTTGGGCCGGGCCATCCGCGATGCCCTGATCAGCGGGGCCGATATTCCGGTCTGGGATGCGCCCGATCCGGCGACGGCCCAGCGCCGGTTCGAGTTGCGCCGGCTCGGCCAAGAGCCGCCGTCGCCATCGGCATGGGGAGTTGGCGCTGCGGCGTGGGATCGCGACCGCTCGCGCTGGGATGCCGGTGCGCCGGCGGCCCATCTGACCACGCCGTTGCCGTTGCCGCCGGCAGCCGAGCCAGTCGCGCCGGAACCGCCCGCTCTGGTTGCGCCGGCAGCGGTTGCGCCTGCCGCAATGCCGGCTCCCACCCCCTCGGCGCTGCCGCCGCTGCGGGTAGTGGGTCAGGTCGGCTTAACCTACATCGTCGCCGAAGCGCCGGAGGGGATGTATCTGATTGACCAGCACGCCGCCCACGAGCGGATTACCTACGAGAAGCTGATGAACCAATACGCTCAGCGGGCAGTTGAAACGCAGCAGTTGCTGTTGCCGCAAGCGGTTGAGCTGAGTCCCGAAGCGAGCGCGCTGCTGGTAGGCAATGCCGAGAAGCTGGCTGAGTGGGGATTTGCGCTGGAACCGTGGGGTACCGGGGTGTTGGTGCGGGCCATGCCGGCCACCCTCCCGCTCGACGAATTGGCGCAGGCGTTACACGAGATGGCCGAGCGGCTGGCCGGACGCGGCGGCAGCAACCCGCTCGAATGGCGTGAGGCGATGCTGATCACGCTCGCCTGTCATACCTCGGTGCGTGCCGGCCAGCCGCTATCGCACGAAGAGATGCGCCAACTGATCCGCCAGCTCGAACAGTGCGCCAGCCCGCGCACCTGCCCCCACGGTCGCCCGACCATGATCCTGATGACGCCGGCCCAGCTTGAGCGGCAATTTGGCCGCCGCGTATAACGTAGCGACGGACGGACCTCCGTGGCCGCAAAGCGAGCAAAGGCGCCAAGATCGCAGAGGGCGCAGAGGTTTTTGGTTTGGGGCTTTACGATGCTTGGTGGCTTGCCCAAGTGTCATTGGTGCAAACATAGCGAAAGCTATTCAGCCACAACACCAACCGCACTCACACCCCCATCCAAAAATCGTTGCACCTCTGCCCCCTCTGCGCCTTTAGATTGATACCGGCACGAACGGCGCTAAACACGGCACATTCGCCGCCACATGCATCGTTTGCGCTGCTAGATCGATAATCACGCCGCACACGCTCTCGCTGCGGTCAACTGCGGCAATCCGCGGATCAGGGTGGCGACAGATACAGCGCGGCGCACCCTCGTGGTCGCGCAAGATGCGCTGCAACCCCGCTAGATCGATCTGGCCGGCAGCGGCCTGCAGCAGCTCCCATGCCCGGCCGTACCGTTCACGCGAGGTTGAGGTCGGCTCAAGCGCGCACTCGCCGGCGGCAGCGCCAGCATCGAGGCAGTGGTTCGCGTGGGCCAGCAACCCCTCGCGCGCCGGCAACTCGGCCACCCCTCCCGGCGTGATCTCCAGCGCCATCAACTCGCCGCCGGTACCGGCCAGCGTAATGCATGACGAACCGCTAGCCGGGATGCGCTCGGCCAGTTGGCGCGCCGCCGCGACGCTGGTCGTTTGCAGCATCTGGCGCAACAAGATATGCACCGGCATCCCCTGTCGCTGGCCGTCGGCCTGCGAACGCAACAGATTAAGGCCAACCGCGACGCCTGCCCTATTTAGCCCGATCTTGGCCACCATCCCCGCCTCGGTCAAGGTCAGGATCGGCGGCTGATCGGGGCTGATGATCCGTAACAGTACGCATGCCTCCCGCTGATCACCCTGCCAATCCCATGTCTGCGCCAGCCAAACCCCGCCGTTAGCGGTGGCTGGCGGTGCGGCAGCGGCAGTGGTGCATTCGCCATCATCGCCAGTGTCGCTGGCGGTGGCCGGTTGCTCAACATGCTGCGGCACCCCGACGGCCCGATTGCGGGCCAGCGCCGCCGCTGCCTCCGGGTGATGCACCCCGACCCCCACCCCGGCTAGCAACTCGGTGCGGACATTGAGAGCAATGATTTCAGCGAGAGTGCGCCCTGCTCCGGCAGCGATGCCGCGCATCTCATCGAGCAGATCAGGGGCAATCTCTGCCAACAGCGGCGCATACGCCAGCGCCTCGTGTTGGGCCGCTGCCCAGTCTAAGCCGCGCCGGTAGGCAAACAAACGGGCATAGCTGGCAATGCTGTGCCGCACCTGCGCCGCAGTGGCGGCCCCGTACTGGCGGCCCCGTTCAAACGGTTCGCCGGTGATGGTGATCTGGGGAAACATCGCGTATCCTTTGCTCATTATTGGTCGTCTACTGCCAGCCGTTGAATATCGTCTAGGCAAGTCTCCTCAATAACAACGTGATAGTCGGTCAATGCTTGCTGATGGGTATGTCAATCGGTGTCAACCGCGTTGATGATGGGTGGATGATCGGGATGCGCGCGCTACTGCCACAAATGTGCGATCAGATCGGTCAAAACTGTGCAGGCGCAGGTCAGCGGGAAATTCAGCAAATTCCTGATCATCTTTAGTGTAGGTAATCGGAACCTTGGCGCAGATTTGCCGATTTGCTTGGTTGTCCCACAGCCACTTGAAGAAGGTGTCGCCAACGCCGGGTTGGCCGCGCAGTGAGAGATTTTTCTGATACTCCCGTAATATCAACCCATCATCGTCAAGCGCAATCCGTCGCTGTGCTCGAATAGGTTGTAATGCGTTAATACAAGCTAGCCGGCAGGCGAGGCTCGCGTGTTTGGCTTGACTGTTGGCCGTTATCGGCACGTTTGTGTCAACAACGACGATCTTCTTTTTCATGAACCTAGTTGCCGCTTGAGCGCCGCTTCTTGCATGGCAGCAATTTCGCCGAATTCATCGCCAAAAAGGTACACAGCACAATCACCGGTAAGATTTGTGAGACGCCAAAACCAACGTCGATAATCAAGACTTCAGGACTACGCGCAGCCAAACGGATCCGCACTTCATACGACTTGCGGTTCGCGGCAACCGGTCGCACCACGAAGTCGTGGATCAGACCAAGCTCACGCATCCATTGGGCGACTCGTTCTTCGAGCGTTTTCGTTGGCCGATGGCCTTTGCCAACCTTGATAGCTCGCTCACGCGAGGCAAGCATCGCCGCAATTGCCAATTCGCCGCGTCAGCCTACATCTTGCGGACGTTGGCCGCTCCACGTGTAATCGCGTTGTGGATATTCACGGAGCGGCCCTAGGTAAAAGATATTGTTGAACAATTCCTCAAAGGCGAGGACAAAATCAGCTAGAAAGCTGGCATTTCGATAGTAGGCGTTCACTTGATCGGGAAAGCCATAGCATTTGATCGGGGCCGGCAATCTGGCCGGCCGGCCTCGCATCCGTTTAAGCTCATATCCTTCACATACGACATCGTACTTTTGATTTGATTGCTGCACCATGCCAAAACGATATGTATGCTACGAGCTGGTTTGAAAAGCATACTCGAATCGCTCTACACTGATTCCTTCGTCCGTTCCCTTGATTGCGGTCAAGAAATACAATTCAGGAATCGAGAATAGCAATCGCTTTTCATCGATTGGATCAAGGATTTGGAATTCCTTTGCAAGCTTCCACGCGATGGAGATAGTGAGTGTGTTGGGGATCTGATGGGCGTGAATCATATCGAAAAAGGTGACGAGATCGGTATAGGTTCGTTCATCGCCGGTGTGGAGCACTCGTTGCCGGTCGGCAGATTCTACCGTCTGTTTCAGCAACAGCAAGAGTTGCAGAATCGATGTCTTCCCAGCGCTGTTCGTGCCGAACAGGCCGGTGATTGGCGCCATACGGATCCGGCTTGTATCGGTCCATGATTTGAATTGCTCGGCTTGGAGTGCGGTAATCATAGGCGAAGTCACGTGGTGTGGCCATCCTTATGCACACGGCGCCACGGCGCGCAATTGGGCCACCAGATCGGGCAGGACGTCGAGCAGGGTCTCGATCTGGGATTCGGTGGTATGCCGGCCTAACGAAAAGCGGATCGAACCGTTCGCTTCATCGGGCGAGAGGCCCATTGCCAACAGCACGTGCGACGGTTCGAGCGAGCCGGAAGTGCAGGCGCTGCCTGAGCTGGCGCAGATGTCGCGCTGGTCGAGCAAGAGCAGCAGGCTTTCGGTTTCAATGCAGGCAAAGCCAAGGTTGACAATCCCCGGCAAGCGGTGGGCGCGATCGCCGTTCAGCCACGAATGTGGGATGCTGACCAGCACGCCGTCGATCAGACAGTCGCTGAGTGCGCGCAGCCGGGCCGTGTGGCTAAGCCGTTCGCTCTCGGCAATTGCCAGCGCCTTCGCCAACCCCACAATTCCGGCGATATTCTCGGTGCCGGCCCGCCGTCGCCGTTCTTGTGCGCCGCCGTTGATCTGCGGCGCCAACGGCGTGCCGCGGCGCAGGTAGAGCAACCCTACTCCCTGCGGCCCGTAAAACTTGTGCGCTGTCAGGCTGAGCAGGTCGATACCCAGTGCCTGCACATCGAGCGGCAACTGGCCGGGAGCCTGCACCGCATCGCTATGAAAGAGCACCCCGCGCTCATGGCAGATGGCAGCCAGTTCGGTGATCGGCTGGATCACACCGGTCTCGTTATTGACGTACATCACTGAAACGAGCGCCGTCTCTGGGCGGATGGCTGCAGCCAGATCGGCCGGGTTCACCCTCCCGCTGCAATCGACCGGCAGCAACGTGACGCTGAACCCTTCGTATTCCACCAGATAATCAATGGCGTGCAGCACAGCGTGGTGCTCAATTGCGCTGCTGATCACATGGGTCTTGCCTTGCGCGCGCAAGGCCATCGCCACACCCTTAATCGCCAGATTGATGCTCTCGCTGCCGCCGCCGGTAAAGACAATCTCTTTTGGTTGGCAACCCAACACCAGCCCCGCTTGCTCACGCGCATCGTCAAGCGCCTGTAGCGCCGCACGCCCCACCTGATGAATGCTCGACGCATTCCCGCTCATGCCGGTGAGGAACGGCATCATCGCCTCAAGCACACGCGGATCGAGCGGGGTGGTGGCGGCGTGATCGAGATAAATCAGGCGATCGTTCATACGTTGCTCTGCTGGGCGCGACGCATGCGTGCTTCATCTCGCAAGACTTGTAGGTTCAAGATTTCAGCCACTTCAAATTTGGGCGGCAACGTGCCAGCGACCGGCCGCAATCGTAGTACGGGCGGAAAGTAGCCCATCCGCCCGTGTAATTCGGCTAATAAGGCTGCGGCAATAAAATTAAGTGATGGCAAATTCACCAAGATTTCCTCGGTTTGCCATTGCTCTGCTGAAAGGCCGGCGGCGTCAGCGAGGGCGATGATTTGGGGCATGAAAGGCTCTTGTTGGTTGATCTGACTTGTTATATCAATAATTCTCTCAATATGCCTTTCTGTTAATTTCACGATCTGCTCTTGTTGCGGCGCTGTGATTGGGTGAGCGTAATTAAGTATTATCATCTCAGTCAACCTTTACGAACAATCTTGCGCTGTCCTAATTCTATTGTAACCCAAAGCGCGCCGGTGTGGCGCTGGCCGATAGCCGAAACTTTTGCCGGCGTGATCTCGTCTGTATGCCGGTGTCAATGTTCGTGCGTGATGTTGAAAGGATACTGCGCGATGCCTCTCCTCCGTCCTGCTCTGCTGCTCTTAGTGACGCTGCTGATCGCTTCCTGCGGCAATGCCGCGCCGGCGGCCAATCTCGCCAACCGCCAATGGCAACTGATCGAGATCAACGGCCAGCCACCGGTCGCTGCCGGCCAGCCGTTGACGATCGCGTTTGGTCCCGACAACCGCGCCAGCGGTTTTGCCGGCTGCAACGGCTTTGGCGGCAGCTACCGGCTTGACGGCGCAACCATTGCCTTTAGCCAGATAGCCAGCACATTGATCGCCTGCGCCGATGATGCGATCACCGCCCAAGAGCTGACGTTCCATCAGGCGTTGGCTGCTGCCGCGCGCTACGAACTCAAGGATAGTGTGCTCTCGTTGTTTGATCGCGATGGCAACGTTCGTTTGCGCTTTCAGGCTCAATAAACCGGTATCATTACTCTAACAGATCATTCGTAAACAATTCGCAGTACGTTTCCGGCGCCAGTAGGATTGGCTGACCATTGCGGTCAACAATGAGACCTTGCTGTTCGAGCCACGTGATAAATGCCCGCCAGCGTTCATCATCCATGATTCCCCACTGACCATCGGCGGTGAGCAAGGCGGGTGCTAATTCGGACAGACTCTCGGCCACAAACGCTCGCTCGGCCAAGGTTGGATGGTTGGCGGTGGCGATCAGCAGCTCAACCGCTTCACTGGGGTGCTCAACGGCAAAGCGATAACCCGCGGCAGTGGCGGCAAGGAAGGCGCGCAGGGCATCGCTGTGCTGGCGAACGGCCTCCGGATGGGCCAGGAGGATCGGTGTATACCCATAAGGAAGGCCGTAATCGTCGAGCCGGAAGGCGTTAAGCGTGATGCCAGCACGTCTGGCTTGTACCCCTTCCCATGGTAAAAACACCCACGTGGCATCAGCCTTACCTTGCAGCAGTGTCTCCCAAATACCGAGTTTCGGCGGGAAGATTTCCTCGAATTCACCCTTGCCGCCATCGTTGCGAATCATCTGTGCGACGATGGCCCGCTCGAAACGGGCATTGTACGACGCATAGCGACGTCCATCCAACTTCGCTGGCCGATCAATCCCGCTGCTCGCTAGGGTGACAATCGCGCTCGTATCGCGCTGCGCGATGGCCGCAATCGCGATGAGCGACGGCTTGGCGGGGTGCAGATAGTAGCTCAATGCGCTTTCAGATGGGGCAATGGCCAGCATGGCATCGCCTTGCGCAACTTTCGCCGCTGGCGTGGTCTGATAATGGTCGTCTTCAGGTGAGAGTAACACTATGTCAAGACCGGCATCCTGATACCACCCCTTGCTCATTGCCACGTAGAAGCCAATGTGGTTCGTATTGGGCGTCCAGTCAAGGGCCAAAGTGATCGGCTGTGCCATACGCCTCCTTTGCCTACTGCTGCTCTTCAAGGATGATCGTCTTCCCCACCCCCATCACGCGGGCAATCAGCCACCCGATCGTAAAGACCGGGATCGGCTGGGTGAACGGGATCAGCGCCTCGACCGCAGCTTTGTTGCGCAACCCGCGCAAGCCGAGCCGGTCGAGGATGACCCAACTGATCGGCGCTGCCAGTACGTCTAACCCTAAATCGAGCAGGTCGAGCGCGATCGGTAGCGCGATCGGCAGGTAGTGCATGGTCTCGAAAAAGCCGGCGGTAGGTGGGACATTGAGGCTGCGGAGGTGTTGCCAGATCCGCCAGAGCACAATCGCGGCAAGCGTGACGCCAATCAGCATCAAGATGCCCAACCAATATAAGATGCTTAAGAGATAGTCGGTCACGATTGCCGCATCCTTCCCAGCCACAGCCAGCCCAATGCGGTGATGAACATCACGACGATGAAGGTGGTCAATGTGCTCAACTCCAGTATGGCGCCAAAGCGCGGCTGGCCGCGGTCGAGCGCGGCGAACGGCGCGACGAGCGGCCCGGTCAGCGTGTAGAGCCACGTAATGGCCGGACTATCGGGCCGCGCGGCGAGCAGCTTGAGTACGAGCCGCGCCATGAGCAACCCGCTCAGCGCACCGCCGAGAAATGCAATCGAATCGCGTACTCTCAATCTCTGTCCTAACGGCATGGCAGCTCCTTGGAACAAATGGTTGCCGCGCTTCGTCTCTTTCATTGTGAAAGCCAATATACCGCCTAGTCATTGTGAACCGGCGGCGAAGCGATCCCCGGCTCAAGCGTGATTGGCAATGGCAAGCGAACGGTGATACCTGTATATCCGTCGTGTCGTCGTCAGTCTTATCATAACAATCATATCAGAATCGTGGATATTTCTCAGCGAAATCTGACTAGCGACCTATAGCATTCGTAACCGTAATTTGTTACACTATCAAGTACTCGCTTTACCTACAGTTCGGATCAGCCGCAGTCAGTTGTAACTCAGCAATCGGCACGGAGAAATCGGGATGATCAAGCCAATGGTGTCAGCCGGCGCAGAGCAGCGTATCGCGATCAAAGGGCTATTCCACTGGCGACGGTTTAGCCTCTTTACGGTGATGATAGGCATTGAACTGTGTTTGCTGCTGGGTGTGCTCGCTTGGTTGCTGAGCGCGATACCAGCGCGCACGCCATTGGCTGCTACACCTGATCTGACGCCCCTTACGCGCGAGATTCAGGGCCGGCTGAGCGGTGCGATTGTCGATCCGTTGATTGAGGTCAAGCCGGGGGTGGCGATCCGGGTCAGCAATCTACGCGGCTTCCGCTACGAAGGCCACATCTATTATTACTACGTCGAAGGGGCGGCGAATTACGATCCGCTCTCGCGCGGTATCGTGCAACCGGATCGGGTCGAAATTATGCTGCGCGATACCAGCGGCACCCAAACCATCGTCCTCTACCGCGTGCATTGATCGTTACCGGCGGCGGCCCTCTTCCCAGTCGCCCCAGTCGCGTTCTTCCGCTGCCCGAATCGCGCGCCGCTTCAAGGCCCGTCGCGAAATCGGGATGACTTCGTTGAGGGTGGCCCAGAGTTGCTCTTCAAGGTGCGGTTGGGCGGCCAAGGCCGCTTCAATTGCGGCGGCGGCGAGACCGCGCGCGTGCAACTCGCGCGCAATGGTTTTTGCCCGCTCCTTGTCACCGCTCGCTAAGGCCGCGATCAGTTCTTCTTCCAGCGTCATAACCGTTTCCTTTGGCGAGAGCGCAACGTGTGCAAAGCCGCAAAGGTTATTTAGGGAACAATCCTAAGTGTTCTCGCGTCCCGCCTAATCAAAGACTCGCTGCGTGCTCTGCGCCCTTTGCGCCTTGGCGTTTATCATCCCCTGCGCCGTGGTAGTAGCCATCACCCCCTAACCCCGCTCCCACCTGACGGCGGGAGCGGGGGAACTGCTGCTAATGGAAAGAGTGATAAACGCAAAGCCACATAGCACAATTATATTGGGGAACGACCCAAGCGTTCTCGCGTCCCGCCTGCTGAACGATTCTTTGCGCCTTGGCGTTTATCATCCCTCTGCGTCTTTGCTCCCGCTGCGCCTGTACGTTACGCGGTCAGAATGATCGGCCCCTCCTCAGTGATCGCCAGTGTATGCTCAAACTGGGCCGACCGCTTGCCATCGGCGGTGCGCACTGTCCAACCATCGCGATCGACTTTGGTCGTCGCTTTGCCAGCGTTGATCATCGGCTCGATGGTAAAGACCATACCAGCCACGATTTTGCGGGTCTGGTTGGGGTCGTCATAGTGCAAAATCGTCGGCTCTTCGTGCAGATTGCGGCCCAACCCGTGGCCGGTATACTCGCGCACCACCGAAAAGCCGTTGGCTTCGGCATAGCGCTGAATGGCCGCGCCGATCGCGCGTAGCGGGTTGCCCACCCGTGCCTGCTCGATGCCCAATTCGAGGCAGCGGCGGGTGACATCGAGCAACCGCTGCGTCTCGTCATCCACCTCGCCGACGGCAAAGGTCTCGCAAGCATCACCGATCCAGCCGTTCAGGCGCAAGCCGATATCAATGCCGACAATATCGCCTTGGCGCAGCCGATCGCGCTTGCTGGGGATGCCGTGGCAGATCACGTCGTTGATCGAGGCGCAGATCGTGCCGGGGAAGGGCGGGATGTAATTGCGCCGGCCAGCAGGCACATACCCCTTGTACACCGGCTCGGCCCCGTGCGAGCGGATAAACTCCTCGGCAATCGCGTCGAGTTCGGCGGTGGTCACGCCGGGACGGATATGTTCGCGCAGCACGTTGAACGTCTGCCCCACCAATTGGCCGGCGGCGCGCAACAGTTCAATTTGAGCGGGAGATTTAAGGATGATCGCCATCGGTTTACTCTCCATCGTTTCGGCAGATGCTACCTATGTTATAGCACAGATCTGACGAGTCCCTTCAGTTCCATCCCTATTCCCTGCTCCCCACTCCCTCCTCAATTGCCGGCGCCGGCGGGCGCGGCAGCAAGCCGGCCTGTTCCACCACCCGCGGAATCGCCCGCGTCCAGTCAACCGACATAATATGCACGCCGGCTACCCCTTCAACGCTCAACAGTTCGTTGACCAGCTCGGCGGCCAGCGCGATCCCTTCGGCTTCGCTGTCGGCGGCGCGCTGCATGCGCTCGATCACCGCATCGGGCATCAGTGTGCCGGGCAGGTGATCGCGCAGGTAGATTGCCGATTGTGGCCGACGCAAGATCATTACACCAGCCAGAATGTAGGCCTGTTGGTGCAGACCGGCGGCGCGCACGTCGGCCATCCAGTGGCGGAAGCGGGCTACATCGAAGATCAACTGGGTCTGGACAAACTCGGCCCCGGCTTCGATCTTCTTTTCCAGCCGCGCCGCTCGTTCGACATTCGGGTTGGCTACGCTGCCGATAAAGAAACGTGGCGCTTCTTTCAACGGCGTGCCCGCCTGAAAGGTGGCTTGATCGCGCAAGGTGCGTAGCATGCGGATCAGTTGAAATGAATTGAGATCGAGCACATTCTTGGCGTCGGGATGGTCGCCGATGCGGGGATGATCGCCGGTCATCGCCAGCAGATTGCGTACGCCGAGCGCCGAGGCGCTCAATGCGTCGGCTTGCAACGCGATCCGGTTGCGGTGCTGGCAGGTCATCTGCATAATCGGTTCAATGCCGAGTTGCTGCAAGATCACGCTGCCCCCCAACGACGACATGCGGGCAATGCCGCGCTGATTATCGGTCAGATTGACCGCATCGACATAATCGCGAATGTTCGTGGCGAGGGTCTCAAGGTGCGTGCGGGCCGCCCCCTTTGGCGGCGCGATCTCGCCGGTAACCACAGTCTGGCCGGCGGCTAGCCGGCGTTGCAGGGTGGAGTGCATAAGCTATTCGTCGGCAAGGGCCTGTTGCAGATCGGCGATCAGGTCGTTCGCATCTTCGATCCCGCACGAGAGCCGGATCAGATTGTCGCGGATGCCCACCGCCAGCCGTTCTTCACTACTCAGTTCATAGTAACTCATGAGCGCCGGTTGTTCAACCAGACTTTCGACCCCGCCAAAGCTGGGGGCGATGTAGGGCAGGCGTAGCCGGTCAACCACGGTCATCGCGCTATGCAGGTCACCGGCCACCTCAAACGAGACTACGCCGCCGAAGCCGCGCATTTGGGCGCGGGCAATGGCGTGGTCGGGGTGATCGGGCAAGCCGGGATAATGCACCTTGGTCACGCGCGGGTGGCGGGCGAGAAATTCGGCTACCGCCTGCCCATTCTGGTTATGCCGCTCCATGCGCAGGGCAAAGGTCTTGAGACCGCGACCCAGCAGATAGGCTGCGTGCGGATCACAGATTCCACCAAGGATTCCCTGCGTTTCCCGAAGTGCTTTGATGATCGGCGGACGGCCAATGATCACCCCGGCCAGCAGATCGTTGTGACCAGCCAGATATTTACTGCAACTATGCACCACCAGATCGATCCCGTAGTCGAACGGGCGCATGTTGTAGGGGGTGGCGAAGGTGGCGTCAATCACGGTCTTGATCCGGTGTTCGCGGGCAATGGTTGCTACCGCGACGAGATCGATCACCCGCAGGTAGGGGTTGGTCGGCGCTTCGGTGACGATCAAGCGCGTGCGCCCTGGTTCGATTGCTGCTGCAATGGCCGCCGGGTCGGCAGCGGCGACCACGCTATGACGCACCCCAAGACGGGCCAGCATTGTGCTGACGAATTGACGGGTGCGGCGGTAGCCGTCGTCGGTTAGTATCACGTGGCTGTCGGTGGGAAGCATTGCAAGCATCACCGTAGTCAGCGCATTCATCCCGGAAGCGCAGAGCAGCGCCGCCGCCGGCGCATCCGGCGATTCTAGTGCGGCGAGGCGAGCCTCGACGGCGCGCACGGTAGGGTTGCCGTACCGGCCATACTCTTCGCGCTCAAGTTCGCCCGACTGAAAGGCGATCAGCTCGGCGCTGTCGCGGAAGGTATAGGTGGCGCTTTGTACGATCGGCGGCGTGATCGAGTCAAACGCGCGTCGGCGTGGTTCGCCGGCATGGATGGCGGCTGTACTGAGGTCGGGAGACTGGTTGGTGGGCATAAAAAAAACCTCTCATCGGGGCGACGAGAGATCAGATGACGCGCTTCTGCCGGGGCGAGAAGACGCCGCTCTCCTCTCATCTGCCAGCTTCTTGCTGCCGGAGTTGCCACCCGTCAGGCGTTGATCCGCCGGGTTGGCGCGGTTTCATCGGGCCGGTCCCTCCACCGCTCTGGATGAGTGCAGCGTTCTGCAATTGGGAAAAGTATAGCAGGAAAGAATGAGGGTTGTCAATTCATTAGGGCGAGCCAGCGCCCGCCCCAGCCTATCACCATCACACCCGCAGGAAGGCTGACATAATGACTACATCATGCAACTCGCCGTTGCGATCGATCGCGTGGCGGGCCAATTGCCCTTCGACGGCGAACCCCAAGCGCGAGAAGATGGCTTGGCCGGCCTTGAGTGCGGCCAGCATCGCAACCGTTACCTTTTGCGCGCCCAACTCACGCGCCGATTCGACGATCGCCTGCGCCATCTGCATCCCCAACCCGCTGCGCCGCCAACCCGGCTTGACGATCAGGCGCAGTTCGGCCACATGGTTTGACCAACCGGGCACCCGCCGCGCCGAGGTGTAGGCCACAATCGATCCATCGTCAGCGATGGCTACAATCTGCCGCCAGTTCTCGGCGTGCGAGGCGTTGGCTAAGCGGGCAATAATTTCGGGATTGGTGAAATCTTCTTCCAGATAGAGCAGATCATCTTTCGGCAGGCTGAGGCCGAAATCGGCCAGCGCCGCCCGATCACTTTCAGCCAGCGGGCGAATCGTCACCTGCCGGCCATCTTTGAGTGCTGCATTGCTTATCGCTTCACTGCGTAGGGCCATGCCCTGCCTCCTGCTGTGTGCTGATGAGGGAACAGTTTCATATCGAAGTGCGTGAAATATACCACATGAAGTTACAGCCGGGTTACGCCGTGCAACATCGCTTTGAAATGGTCAATTCTCCCCACCGCTTGTGTTATCGAAACTGGTATAATTGTAACTGTTCCTTGGATCAGTAGCAACCGGCGGAGTCGCCCGGCGATCCGTCGCAAGGAGGTCGTCATGAGCGAAAAGCGCGAAGTCGTCGTGCTAAGCGGCGTGCGCACGGCTATTGGTACATTCGGCGGCAGTCTCAAAGACACCCCTCCCACCGAACTGGCGGCATTGGTGACGCGCGAAGCGGTTGCGCGCGCCGGTGTGCAACCTGACGAGATTGGGCACGTCGTCTTCGGTCACGTGATCAATACCGAACCGCACGATATGTATATGGCGCGTTATGCCGCAGTGCGCGGTGGGTTGCCGGTCGAAATACCGGCCTTTACCCTCAACCGGCTGTGCGGCAGCGGGTTGCAGGCGATTGTCTCGGCGGCGCAATATATCTTGCAAGGTGATGTTGATGCCGCGGTGGCCGGCGGTTCTGAATGTATGAGCCGCGGCCCCTACAGCGTGCCGGCTATGCGCTTCGGCGCGCGGATGAACGACTCGAAAGTGGTTGATATGATGGTCGGCGCGCTGACCGATCCGTTCGACGATTGCCACATGGGGGTGACCGCCGAGAATGTAGCGGCGAAGTGGGGGATTAGCCGCGAAGATCAAGATCAACTGGCCTACGAAAGCCACATGCGCGCTGCGCGCGCGATCGAAGAGGGCCGCTTCGCCGATCAGATTGTGCCAGTTGCGATCAAGGTCAAAGGCGGCACGGCCCAATTCACGGTTGATGAGGGGGTGCGCCGCGATACCACCATTGACAAATTAGCCAAGCTGCGCCCGGTGTTTCAGAAAGATGGTACCGTCACTGCTGGCAACGCTTCCAGCATTAACGATGCCGCTGCGGCGGTGGTACTGATGGATCGCGCTACGGCCGAACGGCGCGGCTATAAGCCGCTGGCCCGCTTGGTCGGTTACAGCAACGCTGCCGTTGAGCCAAAGTATATGGGCATCGGCCCGGTTCCGGCGGTGCGCCGGTTGCTTGAACGCACTGGTCTGCGGATCGACGATATCGATCTCTTCGAGGTCAACGAGGCCTTCGCTGCCCAAGCGTTGGCCGTGATCCGCGATCTGGGCCTGCCCATGGATCGCACCAATCCAAATGGCAGCGGTATTTCGCTTGGTCACCCGATCGGTGCCACCGGCTGCATTCTCACGGTCAAGGCTATCCACGAACTGCACCGCACCGGCGGGCGCTATGCGCTGGTGACGATGTGTATCGGTGGCGGGCAGGGTATTGCTGCGATCTTTGAGCGCATGTAGGGTGCTACAATTGTTGGGTTGCGAGCGAGTACTCGGTCTGTGGGTGCTCGCTCAAGGAATACAACGTGAAGTAAAGTTGGTTGGGAGGCTGGGATGGGCAAGTTAACCGGCCGGGTCGCGATCGTGACCGGCGCTTCGCGCGGGATCGGGCGGGCTATTGCTCTCGCATTGGCTGCTGAGGGTGCTAAGGTGGCGGTGAATTACAACAGTAGCGTGGCTGCCGCGCAAGAGGTAGTTGACACGATCCAAGCGGGTGGCGGCGAGGCGATGCTTGTGCGCGCCAATGTGAGCCAAGCCGACGAGGCGCGCATGATGGTGCAGCAGGTGCTTGACCGTTGGGGGCATGTCGATGTTCTGGTCAATAACGCCGGTATTACCCGCGACCGCACCTTGCGCAAGCTCACCGATGAAGATTGGAGCGCGGTGATCCAAAATAATCTCAATAGCGTCTATTACTGCACTACGGCCGTGATGCCGCACATGATCGAGCGTAAATACGGGCGGATCATTAATATCAGCTCGTTCGTCGGGCAGGCCGGCAATTTCGGCCAAGCCAACTATGCGGCGTCAAAGGGCGGGATTATCGCTTTTACCAAGACGGCGGCGCTTGAGCTGGCCAAGCACAATATCACCGTCAACGCGCTCGCTCCCGGCTTTACCATCACCGATATGCTGGCCAAAGTGCCCGAACCGGTGCAAGAACAGATCAAGGCCCGCATCCCGATGGGCCGGTTTGGCTTGCCCGAAGAGATTGCCAAAGCCGTCGTGTTTTTGGCCGCCGACGGCGATTACATCACCGGCCAGCAGATCAACGTGAATGGCGGTGTCTATATGTAGGTGTCGTTGGTGCTGTCGCTACGATTTGCGCATGCGTTCGATAATCGACTGGATATCGCCGACGTAGCCTTGCCACGCCTGCATCATCTCTTGGCTCAGGCGTTGTTGGGTGCGAATCGCGTCGGCGACGGCTTGTTCGGTCGAATGGCGCAAACTGCGACTGTAGTCCCAGTTTTTCAGCACCATGTCGAAGGCCATATCCGTGCTCGCGGCGACGAGTTCGTTCCACGCTCGCAACGACTGGAACATTGGATCAGTCAGATCCGGCATTACCGGCCGGTTGGAGGTTGGTTGCTCGCGTTCTTCGTTGTTCGGCATTGTATCTGACCCTGTGTACAATAGGCAATGTTGGCAAGACAGGTGATGGACATAGTCATCCGTCGCGCAATCAATACTGGAATGGCGATGAGCCACATTGCCCCTGATGATCCCTGCCGCTCTCATGGTATCACAAGCGGTTACAGGCGAGTATAACGAATATCTCTTACGGCCCCGTCTCTTGCCGCCGCCTGCACCCTTGCACCGCGTGCGCCGGGTGCGGGTCGAGCAGCGTTTGGCGGTGGCGCTCGATGCGCCGCTCACCATTGTCGTCGCGCCTCCCGGTAGCGGCAAGACGGTGGCGTTGGCTACGCTGGCAATGCACGGCGGCTGGCCGGCGGCGTGGTGCCGTGCCGATGCGAGCGATGACCCGCCCCGCCTCTTACGCCATCTGGCCGCCGCCCTGAGCCCGGTGGCTTCGTTTGATCCGCAACGACCGCCAGCGACGATCGATGCGTTGATCAATGCGCTAACCGGCGACCTCGATGATGAAACCCTGCTGATTATCGATGATGCCCATCTGATTGATGAGCAGCCTGAGCTGCGCGCCCTGATCGAGCGGTTGATCGCCGCTCAGCCACCGCGCTTGCATTTGGTGCTGGCTAGTCGGCGCGAACCCGAGTCGCCGCTGATCGCTACCGCTCGGCTGCGCGGCGAGGCGCTGCTGGTTGATGCCGAGGATCTGGCGTTTACCTCTGATGAAGCGGCGACGCTCTGGCAACAGGCCGGGCGAGCGTTGCCGGCTGACTTCGACGAGTTGGTGGCCTTTAGCGCAGGGTGGGCGCTGGCGCTGCGCATTGCGCTTGATGCCGCCGATTGGCGTAGCGCCTTGGGGTTGCGCGAACACGTGACGCCGGCGCTTGATGAGTATCTGGACCGTGAGGTGTTGGCGCCGCTGCCCTCGCCGTTGCGTCAATGCCTCCAACGTAGCGCCGGCCTGCGTTGGATGGAACCCGGCATCTGCGCGGCGCTCGATTCGTCGCTCAATGCTCCGGGGTTGTTGGCCGAGCTGCGCCGGCGGCGCCTCTTCGTTGAACCGTTGGGCGAGCACGGCTTGCGCTTCCAGCCGATTATCGCCGCGTGGCTGGCTCGCCACGCCGCGGCGGATCCGGAGTGGCCCGCCCTGCACCGGCAGGCGGCAGCCTATTTTCAGCGCACTGGCGATCGCGAGAGCGCGCTGTACCATCAGATTGCTGCTGGTGATCCGGCTGCCGTGTTTACCTTCCTCCCCCTTGCGCGGACATTGCTCGCCGAGCGGCGGGCTGAGGCGGTATTGGATTGGATGCGCCGGCTGGCGCTGTCGGGTGATGAAGCGCCGGAATTGGTTGAGATACAGGCTGCTGCCCTCCATCAACTCAACCGCCTCGAGGCGGCGCTTGCCGCCTACCGGCGCGCGGAACGCGCGTTTGCCGACCAGAACGATCGCCTCGGCCAGTCACGCTGTCTCCGTGGCCAAGCGTCGCTCTACCTCGATACGGTGCAACCGGCGCCGGCGACCGATCTGCTGCGCCGCGCACTCAAACTGCTCCCGCGCCACTGCGGCGCCGAGCGGATCGAGCTGTTGTTGATGCAGGCTGAAAATTGGGCTAATCGTGGCCGGGCTGATATTGGTTTGCGCCTTGAACAAACGGCGCGTAAGCTGGCGATGGCGCATGGTCTCGAGCATTTGTATGCTGCTCGCGCCGAAACCTTGCGGCCACGCCTGTTGCTGCGCGCTGGCCGGTTGCGGGAAGCGCGCCAATTGCTCGAAGAGCGGCTCTGGACGGAACAGCCGTTTGCTCGCGCTACCGCTCATCGCGAACCGCTCTTATTGCTGGCGCTGATCAATGCAATGCTCGGCGGCGGACCGCAGGCGTTAGCGTTCGCCCACCGGATGTTGCTCGAGGCCCAACAGAGTGGCAATCTCGTGACCGAAGCGCTGGCCGAATTGCGCCTTGGCCATGCTTATCAGTTGATCGCTCGCGGCGATGATAACGCTGCCCGCCAACACTACAGCCGCGGCTTGCGCCTACTGCAACAAGCAACAGTGCCTCGTACCCGCGCCGAGGGCTATCTTGGCTTGACCTTGCTCCACGGCCATGCCGGTGATTTGGCGCGGGCTGAAGCCGATGCCCGCGAAGGATTATTGCTGGCCGCTTCATCGGGTGATGAGTGGGTGGCGGCCTTGATGCTGCTGGCGTTGGGCAGTGTGACGCTAGTTGCCGATGATCCGCGCGGCTACGAATGGCTCGATCAGGCCGAGCAACGCTTCCAAGCCGGCCACGATACCTTCGGTCTGTTCCTCGTCCATCTGTGGCGCGCGTTGGCTGCGTTGCGCGCTGGCCGGGGCGCGACCGTTGATCCGCTGGTCGATCAGGTGATGCGCGAGGCGGTTGAATACGGTTACGAGAATGTCTTGATCGGTCCCAGCCTGTTTGGCCCGCGTGATATTGCCGCACTCGTGCCGCTGTTGCTCCGCGCGCGCGCTATGCCGGTCCACCGCGATACTGCTATCCGCTTGCTCCGGCAGGGTTTTCCTTCAATCGCCTCCGATGATACGGTTGATGATTATCATCCCGGCTTTACCCTGCGTGTGCAGATGCTGGGTGCGTTTCGGGTGTGGCGCGGCAATCAAGAGATTCAGGCTCGCGAGTGGCAACGTGAAAAAGCCCGCCAGCTCTTTCAGTTGCTGTTAACGATGCGCGGGAATTGGGTGCAGCGCGAGCAAATTTGCGCATGGCTGTGGCCTGACGCCGATCTTGAAGCGGCTGAACGCCAGTTTAAGGTGACGCTAAATACCCTGAATGCGGCCCTCGAACCCCATCGCCCGCCACGGGTGCCGCCGTTCTTCATTCGCCGGCAAGGGTTGGCCTATAGCTTTGCCCCTTCGTTCGGCGCGTGGATCGATGTTGATGAGTTTGAATTGCGCGCCAGCGGCGCCCAAACCACGACCGATCCCGATTTTGCCCGCCGCAGCGCACAGGCCGCTCTCCAACTCTACCGCGGTGATTACCTCGCCGAGTCACTCTACGATTCGTGGACGATCGAAGAACGTGAGCGTCTGTTAGCCCGCTATCTTGCTACTGCCGTCTCGTATGCTGAACAACTTAGCGCCGAAGGTCGCCAAAACGAGGCGATCCAGATTGCCGAGCAGGTGCTGCGTCGTGATCGTTGCTACGAAGAGGCCTACCAGTTGCTGATGCGCGCCCATGCCCGCGCCGGCAGTCGCTCGCAGGCGATGCGTTCGTTTACCCGCTGTGTGCAGGCGCTGCGCGAAGAGTTGGGGATCGAACCGTTGCCCGAAACTGATGCCCTCTACCGCCGTATTCGCCAGAATGAACCGATTTGACAGCTCTTGTGAAAATTTGTACGATGAGAATGGTATACGCTCAGCGTTTGTCTCGTGAGAAGCGTGTACCGATAGTACGGCTGCATTGCTTGGGCTAGCACGCGAATACTTAGCGCACTGCCGGTACATCGAGTGCTAAGGCGCATTGTTCTGTTCTTAGACGGAGTAACGTATGGTTATGGTGGATCCTATCTTTGGCTCTGTTCGTCAAATTCACGCCATTTTTGGGCGTGAGGTCTTGTCGATCCTAATCGTTGTGGCTGCCATCTACCTGGCTTTTACCTATCGGCCCAACGTACCGCGTAGCCCGGTGGCCCGAATTTTTCCGGTCTTGGTTGATATTCAGGCAACGTTGGGATTAATCTACTGGTTGGTCGGTATCTTTAGTGGTATCACCTATTTTCTCACGTTCCCTTTTATTCTCCATCCGCTATTAGGCTTAGCGACGGCGGTAGTTGGCCATATCTTTTTCGGATCGCGCAATCCCTTTGCCAAGCTTGGGCGGTGGTCAGCACCGGCGGCGCTGGGAATTATGCTGGTATTAGTGTTGAGTAATGTGATGATTGCAACAATGGCCTGATGATCTTATCCAATGGCACCGGCTTGCGCCAACAGTTCACCGCTCTCGTCCTCTTCCGGGCCGGCTTGTAGCCAAGCCGCTTGTTGGGCCAAAGCGGTCCGGGCCGTGGCGAGATCGGTAGCCGTGAACGTCAGTCGGTCACCCGGCAAGAGTTGCGCTGCTAACGGCAGATCGGCGCCGATAACGACGGCAATCACCGGATAACCGCCGGTCGTTTGGGCATCGGCCATCAACAGGATTGGTCGGCCATCGGGTGGTAACTGGATCGCTCCCGGTACTATCCCGAATGAGGTTAGTGAGTGGGTAAACGAAGGTAAAATTGCACCGGCCAGTCGGTAGCCTTGCCGGCTGGCCGCCTGATCGACCTGAAACGTCGTCTTCAGCAACTGTTCCCAAGCCTCCGGCAGCATGTCGTACTGCGGGCCGGGTAAGACGCGCAGGCGCGGTTGGACGCAGTAAGCCGGCCTGCGCCCAACCGGCCACCAGCGCATTCCATCGGCAGCAGTGAATGAGCGTGGATGCACGGCAATCCGGTCGCCGGCCCGCAAGGCGCGCCCTTGATAACCGCCGAAACCACCGGCCAGACAGGTGCCCGCGCTGCCAATCGCCCGTTCTGCTGCTAATTCACCGCCGATCGCCAGATAGGCCCGCCCGCCCCAATCGCCTCGCCTCCCCCGTAATCGCAATACGCTGCCTGCCGGCGCAATCGCACTGCGCCACGGTGCGAGCGGCGCTTCATCGAGATCAGCGTCCAAATCCGCCCCAGCTAGCCCAATCAGCACTGGCGCGCCAAATCGGATCTGCACACCGCCAGCCGTCAGTTCCAACGCCGGTGCGTCTGGCCGGTTTCCCGCCAGTCGGTTGGCCACCGCTAACGCAAACCGATCCATCGCTCCACCCGGCGGTACCCCGTAGCGCCGCGCCGCTGGCCGACCCTCGTCTTGGATTGTCAATAGCGGCCCGGCCGCGATGATGTCGAGAAACGTAGCCACGTGCGTGTTCGATTCGGATCAATTAGGACACGGATTCACACGGCTTGAGACGGATATGCACGGATCAGACAAAACCATGTGTATCCGTTCTCTTGCTCCCATCAGCAAACCTCTTTGCGTCCTCTGCGCCCTTCGCGCCTTCGCGTTCAAACCTCTTTGCGTCCTCTGCGCCCTTCGCGCCTTTGCGTTCCCGCCCGTTGCGTTATCACACCGCCACAAACCGCACCTGGTCACCTGGTTGCAGAAGGCACGGTGGATCGGTAGTCGGATCGAACAAACGTACCTCGGTGCGACCGATCAGGTGCCAACCACCGGGCAAAACAGCAGGGTAGATACCGGTCATACCGGCCGCGATTGCCACCGAACCGGCCGGCACCGCGATACGGGGCGTTGCCCGCCGCGGTAGATGCAGTACCGGTGGGAGCCAGCCCAAATACGGGTATCCCGGTGCAAAACCGATCATTAGCACCCGTTGCTCGGTTGCCGTATGAATTGCGATCACGTCAGCAGGTGACAACCCCACCTGTTCAGCAATACTGTTGAGATCAGGCCCGGCGTCACCACCATAATGTACCGGAATTGTCATCTCACGCCCGGTCGGTAGCGCATGCGATTGTGGGTGGGCGATCAGACGCTGAACATGGGTAGTTACTTCGGTGTAGTCAGTTGCTAACGGGTCGAAGCACACCAACAACGTATCAATCGCCGGCACCAGATCGACCAGCCCCACCGGCGGATGGTGCTCTAATGCAGTCATCAGCGTGAGCGGCGCACCTTTGGTAGCTTCATCGAATGACCACTGCACCAGTAACGCCGCCTCACCCATTGGGACAATACGTGCCGTCATTATCGTGGTGTTCGCACTGTAATCCCTGCTGACTCTAGACCGTGGCGCAGTGCCGCTGCACGGGCTGCGGCTCCCGGCGTATCACCGTGTAAACAAATCGTGTCAGCGCGTAACGGTACCGATGTACCGTCTACCGCGATCACGACACTATCGCGCACGATGCTGAGTGTCTGTTGCAGACACGCTGTCGGGTCAACAATCAATGCATCGGGATACTGTCGGTCGCGTAGTCGGCCATCGGCTTCATAAGCGCGGTCGGCGAAGGCTTCGGCCAGTACCGGCAATCCTATTTCGCGTCCAGCATCGATCAACGCCGAACCGGCCAAGCCAACCAGGGCTAGCTCGTGACTAAATGCGGCGACTGCGCGTGCAATGGCTGTGGCCACCACATGATCGCGAGCAGCCACGTTGTACAGCGCACCGTGCGGCTTCACGTGGCGGAGTTCAACTCCTTCGGCGTGCGCAATAGCGGCCAACGCCCCGATCTGCGCCAACACCCATGCTTCAATCTCAGCCGGTGACATCGGCAACACGCGCCGGCCAAACCCGTGCAGGTCGGGGTAGCTCGGATGCGCTCCTACCGCCACCCCCAGCTCGCGACAGCGGCGTACTGTATGCCGCATCACGATTGGGTCACCGGCATGCCCACCGCAAGCGATATTGGCCGAACTGACGAAGGGTAATATGCCTTCGTCGTCACCGATCTGAAACGCACCATAGCTTTCGCCGCAATCACAATTGAGATCGATTGAGAGCATCGTACCCCTGCCCGTCGGTTATCGTCGCAATTGCTTGCGCATGTGCCTTGCTCACATTGTTATTGGGCCGACATACCGGCCAGTTGTGCCGATCGCGTCATTCCGCGATAGGCCACGGCCAACATCACCACCATGAGACTAGCATCGGCCACGACCAACAGTGACCCCATCGCCGGCCCAAACCAGCCGATGAACAAGCCAAATAAGGCCGGCAGAAACAGACCACCGCCGGTACCAATCGTCAGTGCGACACTCAGCGCAGCTCCGCTTCGTCCAGCCGCATGCGTAATCATCAGCATCGTGGTGGGAAAAATTGGCCCACATGCTAGACCCATCAGTGCCACTGCCGTTAATGCTAGTCCAGATTGGGTGGTACCGATGACCAACAACGCTCCACCCAGCCCTAGACCAACCAAACACAACAACAGTAACTTCAGCGGCCCTAAGCGATCACCCCAAAAAGTGGCGGCCAACCGTCCACCGGTCAACATCCCCCAAAAGAGGCTCGTACCCAATGCTGCTTGGGGTGCAGCTAGCCCGGCTCCTCGTTCGAGGATCAGCGCAATCCAGCCACCGATCCCGATCTCGGTACCGATATACGTAAACATGATCAGACCGAACATCACTGCGGCCAGCCAGCGTGGTGCCCCGGACATTTGCGCTGTTGGCGCTTGGGTAGGTTCACCGAGTCGCACTGCCGGCGCCACCAACACCAACATTGCAATCGCGGCCAGCCAGATCGCTGCTTGCGGTTGGCCGAATAGTCCGATCATTACGGCTACCAACAACGGACCACCGATTGAGCCAACGCTGAAAAAAAGGTTGAGCGCATTGAGCGCTCCGGCGCCACCCTGATACAGACGTGCAATGAGCAGATTCCCACCGGCCAACATTCCGCCATACCCAAACCCACCGACCAGGGTACCGGCCAACAAGCCGAGCAACGTCGGGCTAAACCCAGCCCACAATGTGCCACCACCCATCAGAGCAGCCCCACCGGCGATCACAGGACGCATACCCCAGCGTCCAATTGCCGCCCCCACCCCGACCGATGCCAGCACTGCACCGAGTGAGAAAGCGGTAAAGACAGCCCCTAGCTCGGTGACATCACGACCGACCTGCACGGCTAAACCGGGTAAACTCGGCCCGATTGCCGACAGGATCCAGCCGACACCAAAATAGAGCAAACCGATAATAATCAACGCCCACGTTCGCTTCACGATACCCGCACCAATCGCCGTTCCGACCATAACGCCGCCTGCACCTGCAACAACTCATCGTAGAGGGCAATAATGCGGCGCGCAACAGCCGGCCAGCCATACTCAGCCGTACGCTGCACTGCTCCCGAACGCAGCCGTGCGGCCAGGGCTGCGTCGGTGAGTATCCGTTCGATCTGCGCGGCCAGGGCGGCATCGTCATCAGGCGGGCACAGTAACCCGCTGCGGCGATCTTCAATGGTAAGTGCCAAACCGCCCACGTTCGACGCTACCACTGCTGCTCCACATGCTAACGCCTCAAGTGCTGCCAAGCCAAACGACTCATAATGAGAAGGCGCAGCGACCACATCAGCCGCCGTGTAATACAGTGGCAACCTATCTTGGGGTTGTGCGCCGGCAAATATGACGTGTGCTGTCAGACCAAGCTCGTGACGTAGCGCATCGAGACGGTGTTGCTCGCTATTCCAACGGTCCGGTTGAGTCTCATCTTCACCGCCGACTAACACAACCTGCAATCGCTCTTTCCAGTCTGGATGTTGGGCTAGCAACCGCGCTGCTGCTCGGATCAGCGCGTCCATCCCTTTCAGGGGCTCCATCCGCCCTACGCATACCAGCATTATTGCATCAGGTGCAATCTCAAGCGTTGCCCGTGCCTGCATACGGTCGCCCGGTTGAAATCGGCGTAAATCAACCCCACATGGTATCACTCTGATGCGGTTCGCATCAGCGCCGTAGTGCCACACCATCTGCGCCCGGTCAAGAGGTGTAGCGGCGACAACGGCATCAACCTCCCGCATCAAACGCCGTTCAATCGCAATGCGCCGCTTAGTCTCTACCTCTTCCTCCGAGCGAGCGACACTATTCTTCATCGCTCCCAAGGTATGAAACATCTGCACGACCGGTGCGCGCCACACACGACGGAGGCGCAACGCTGCTTCACCCGACAGCCAATAGTGACTATGGATGAGATCATAACTCACATCTTCACTATCGGCAAAACAGCGTACCCGACTGACAAACTCCGGCAAGTAGGTCAGAAGCAGATTTTTATCGTAGGGTGCAGCCGGACCGGCGTGCAAACTGATCAAGCGGACACCACGTCCTAATGGAAGTACCGTTGGTGTTGTTCGATCTTGGCTACGGGTAAAAATATCAACCTCTATTCCGCGCTGTCCCAACTCGCGGGCCAACTCGCGGACATATACGTTCATGCCACCGGCTTCTTTCCCGCCAAGGCGGGCCAGCGGGCTGCTATGGACACTCAGCATCGCGATTCGCATGGTTCCTCGTTACGAACGAAAAGCGAGCGTGCCGGGAATTTCCCGCGCCGCCCGCCCCTCCGCGGAATGGCGGCAGGCCCGCCGCCTGCCTTCCCTGAGAGTTGTATCACAAATTATCTGATTACACAAGTATTATCGGTGAGATGTTCAAGATAGATGGCAAATCGGTTTCCGTTCTAGTGCAAGCTGGCGTATCCGTGCCCCATTAACCTGAAGCGGATACCGGCTTCCGCAGCTTGCTGCCCAAACCGTGCCACACCGTGACCAGTTGATTACACCCATAACCGGTACTTCAACTGTTGGATGTGCGGTTGGGAAATTTTCCTCAGATTTGTGACCAGTTGATTACACCCATAACCGGTACTTCAACAGGGCAAGGATGGCATAAAACCCTTGAATTGGCTTCATCTTCTTGCCCTCTTCGTAGGTGCGACCCAGATAGCTCACCGGCACTTCATAGATCCGGTAGCCGCGGCGCAGCAGCTTGGCGGCAATTTCCGGCTCGATGCGAAAATCGTTGCTCTCAAGCCGTAAATCCCGCAAAATGTCGGTGCGCACCACTTTATAGCAGGTCTCCATGTCCGAGATCCAGCAGTTATAAAGAAAATTAGTTAAGAACGTCAGAAACTTATTCCCAACTGCGTTCCAAAAATACATCCCGGTATGGCGGCCAAGAAATCGGCTGCCGAAGACGACATCAACGCGCCGGTTCGCGATCGGTTTCACCAGCTCATAGTAGTCTTGCGGGTCATATTCTAGATCGGCATCTTGGATGATCGTGATCTCGCCCCTAGCATGGGCCAGACCACTACGAACCGCAGCGCCCTTCCCGCGATTCTGGGGATGGCGGATCACTGTCAGGTACGGACGTTCACACGCCAACTCGGCTAAAAGCGCAGGTGTTTCATCGGTCGAATGATCGTCAACCACGATGATCTCTTTGTCGAGGTCTACCGCCTCTACTTGAGCGAGAATGTCTGGCAGCGTTGCGGCTTCGTTGTAGCAAGGGATGATCACCGAGATAAGCGGTCGGTTCATGTACGATTCCTGGGAACAGTTCTCGTATCGTTGACAACGGGTACCAGGAGAGTTTTATCGTAACCCGACGGATACAAGAATCCAAAGAGCCTTAAGAAAGGCTTTTGCGATAAAGTAGCATAATCAGGCGACTCCACGATCCGATACCTGCTAGCTTCTCGCCACTAATCACCGGTCGGTTTCGATTGCGGTGATGGAGTGCGGCGGGCAATAGCTATTGCTTCAAGCGCTGCAATAACCATTGCGGAGAGTACAATTCCGGCGAGAGCAGCAATCGCAGCTTGCGTAAGCACCTGTCGTCCAAAAATCGCTGGTGGATTATTTACCGTTCCAAGGTAACGCACGGTTACTTGTGGTGCGGCATTAGCCACTTGTAACTCATTAATCCGTCGCAATAACACTTGTATTAATTCAAACGCAGTATCACGATCCCGGGTCAATTCACGTTGTTGACCGTAAAGCTGTTCTAAACGGGTTTGCGCTTCAGCTAATTGCGCGTACAATTGTTGACTAATCTCAGGGCTAAGCTCTTCCGGCTGAAGTTGACTCAACCGCTCTACTTCGGTGCGCACGGCACGGTACTCCGTATCGAGAACTTCAATCAGTTGATCGAGCTCTGTCAATGTCACGGTTGCTCGATTCGTGAGCGAGGAATCGATTTGCAAAATTGGGCGGTCGTTTCCGCGATCGCTCAGATTGCGAATCCTGAGCAACAAAGCCGCTACCGCATCGGCTGTATTACCATCGGCATTTGGTTGTCCGGCAAGTCGGGCCCGCAAGAGCTGTGCATCGCGTAAAAGTTGTTCCAGATCGTTGGCACGGCGTAGATACGAAGCAAAACGATCAGTGCCGGCAGAACGTGCGCTGTTAACGATATCACTCAAGCGCCGTACAGTTTGTTCAGCTTCGGTGAGTTCACCTTTCGCAATGAATGCTTCAACGGTGGCCTGTGCAGTACGATAACGTTCTTGGGCTTCCACCAACTGTTGCTGCACCAAATCGAGCGATGTCGTATCACGGGTGTAAGTTTCGGCGACCAAGCGGGCATACTCTTGGGCCCATACTTCGGCAATCTGGTGTGCATGGTCGCTCCTGTCAGCGTGGACGGTTATTTTCACCAGATCGCCGTCAGTTCCGACGGTAATCTGATCAACTAATACACTACCGCCCATATCGGTGGACACGACACCTGACGCATGGAGGGTGTTGGCGACACGCTCTGCCAAGGTAGGATCTTTGACAAGCCCTAACAACGCTTCACGCTGATTGGTCGTCGTTGTGAAGAGGAGTGAGTCGCGGCTGGTAAAGCGATTATCGAGGGTAATCTGAGAACTGGCGGGTACGATTAACAGCGATGAACTGGCCGTATAAGGTGGTTTGCGCAGGACAGCAATGACACCGACAATTACAGCCATACCTACTGAGACACCAATCACTACCCACCAGCGTCGCAATAGGGCTTGCAGATAGGGTTTCAAATCAATCTCATCGTTCATAACGTGCTTTCCTGTCGATCTTTCTTTCTGCCCGATTGTAACAGACAGTTCTGAACTTCGTCAATGATAGTAAAAGATAAAGAGGCTGATCAGTGATGCTCCATCCAAACCAAGCACGATTGCGAGTAGCACATAAGGACTAAACTGTCGCCAGCGCTCGGGCCAGAGATGTTGCCAGCCAAGCACGAGCAACCACATGGTCGGCAGCATTGCCCAATACAGGTAACGACCACGCGGGATGTAGGTGTTGCCGGTTTCCGGTAATGGATGGAGGCGACCGAACAAAGCAAGCCATGCGATACCCACCGCCAGGAGGCAAAGCCAGATCCAACGTTGTTGATCAAGTGTGAGCGTTATTGACCAACTACGGATACCGCGGCATAAGCCGAGGATTGAGGCAATGCTTACACCGGCCACGAGCCAATCGCCCACCGGAGGCAGGACGGCAACATTTCCCCATGCCAGCCGCATCCAGAAATGGCTATGCGCTACTTCCAGTGTACGCCGGTACCACGGCCACGCTCGCTCCCAGTTGAGCCACGATTCCAGCCATGGAATGATCGGTACGCGCAAGTAGTCGCGTTCAAGGATGGCGAGCCACGATTGTACCCGCAGCTCACCGCCGGTGAATGAAAAACTGCTCAATACCGCTAGCGTGATGATCGCAAGGCTGCTTATACCATACCACCACCACCGAATCGGACGCCGATATGCCGTCCATACCAGAACTACTACCAGTGGGACGATTAACGGTACCGCAGTACGTTTCGTCAGAATCGCGACCAAGGTACCAAGTACAGCCAACAGGATACCGGCTGGCTGCCAACCGTTACGCAAGAGGAGGGCAAAGCCTAAGAAAGCGGCTCCTGCGGCAAAGTTCATCAGCACATCACTGCTAAATGCACTCATCAGATCGACGAATGCCGGCGTCATTGTCACTAACGCCGCCAGTACGATTGCCATCCGTGGCTCGTCAGGAGCTATAACCCGTACCGTGCGCCAAACGGTGAGAACGGTCAACATCATCAACCCCGCACTGACGAGTCGTCCGGCATACAGTTGTAGTTCAACCGGCAGATAGCGCAGCGGGCCGATGATCCCGGCCATGAGCACATAATAGAGCGGTGGATGGTGACGTTGGTCGGTCGGGATACCCGGCGGACGTGGGCTAAGCAGGTCGGGACGCACATCAGGTGGCCAGAAACGATGGCGATACATCGAATCGGCTACTTCGCGGGCAATGGCTATATTGTCCGGTGCTGCGATCCCTCCACGAACAATGTAGGCTGCATAGAGAAAGTGGCCCGGTTCGTCGTAGTGTTGCCACGGCGGAACGAGAAAGACGTACACGAGCGAGTGTATCAGAACGAGCGGTGCGAGCCAGCGGATTGTGCGCCATTCATCAGATATTAAGGTGATAGCCGGTGCTTTGTTTTTGTTCCACAACCACCGGAACTGATGCATTTGTTCAATAGGCACCATGACCCTGCCACACAACGATCAGCGTCTTCATCAAAATGCGCAGATCAAGCCAGAACGAGTAGTTCTGAATGTAATACAGGTCATCTTCGGTGTGCAAATGCATAGGTTTCTCACTCCGACCATTCACCTGCCACCAGCCCGTCATGCCGGGCGGAACGCGGAACCGCTGCCATTGCCACGGTTCATATTCAGCAGCGATGTACGGCATTTCGGGACGTGGCCCGACCAGGCTCATCTCCCCGCGCAGGACGTTAAACAACTGCGGTAATTCATCGAGCGAGGTGCGGCGCAGCTTCCGGCCCACCCGAGTTACCCGCGGATCGTCTTTCAGCTTGTGGATCAATTTACCGGTCGTCGGATCACGTTTCGCGACCGCTTGCCAACGCTGTTCGGCGTCCATGTACATACTGCGGAATTTGAACATCTGAAAGCGACGGCCAT
>NZ_DAOUDC010000021.1:0-4060 GCF_034431535.1 Chloroflexus sp.
CTGGCTGACGGCCTCTAAGGAGGATATGAATGGCAAGCAGAACCGAAGAGATGGTGCGGCATCTAAAGGCCCTATCGATGAACACGCCCGATATTGAGGCCTCCGCCGTAGTGAGCGTCGATGGCCTCATCATGGCTTCGGCGCTGCCGGCAGATGTCGAAGAAGATCGCGTCTCGGCGATGAGCGCCGCTATGCTCTCGCTCGGTGAGCGAATTGCCAGCGAGTTAAAACGCGGGCAGCTCGATCAGGTCTTTGTGCGTGGTGAAGATGGGTACGTGATCCTAATGGCTATCGGTGAGGAAGCGGTATTAACCGCGCTGGCGCAAAGCCGGGCCAAGCTCGGTCTGGTGTTCCTCGATATGCGGCGCACGGCGAACGAGTTGGTTAACCTCGTCTAGCCCTTGCTCGCTCAGCCAGCCGGGAAGATGCTCATGACAGCCCGCTTCCGGCGGGCTGTTTGTGTCTTGCGCACGGCTACGATGAATGATCGTAGAGGGGCAGAGCAACGCTCTGCCCCCATGTATTAACGTCTGGTAAGTGGGCGGCTCGGCTCTCTTAGTCGTTCGTAAACAGGCTGCCTAAGTTGATCCCGCCCGAACTGCTCGATCCGCCGGTGCTCGGCATGTATTGGGCAAGCTTCTTGGCCAAATTCATCGCCGGCATCGTTTGCAGCCAGACTCGTCCCGGCCCGCGCAAGGTCGTTAAGAACAATCCTTCACCGCCGAAGAGGATGTTCTTAAAGCCGCGCACTATCTCAACATCAAACTGGACGGTCGGTTCGTACATCGCGACGTGGCCGGTATCGACCTTTAGCATCTGGTTGGCTTCCAGCGTATACTCGATAATATCGCCGTCAAGCTCGACAAACGCTAGCCCCGGCCCGGTCAGCTTTTGCATAATAAAGCCTTCGCCGCCGAAGAAGCCGGCGCCGAGTTTGCGGCGAAAGTGAATATCGAGCGAGACGCTGCGCTCGGCGCACATAAAGGCGTCCTTTTGGCAGATCATCACTTGGCCCGCCCCAAGGTTGAGCGGGATGACCTTGCCCGGCAGCTCAGCCGAGAAGCCGATGATCCCTGGCCCGCCTTGGGGCGTGAAGTTGACCATAAAGATCGACTCGCCTGAGAACATCCGCTTAAACGCTCCGCCCAAGCCGCCTTCCATATTGGTCTGCATTTGGACGTTGGCGCTCATCCAGCTCATGCCGCCGCGTTCCGAAAAGACGGTCTGGCCGGCAGGCACCTCCAGAACGACCGCCTGCATGGTAGTGCCGATGATCTTGAAGCGGAGACCGCTCGCGCCAACGCCGGTGCCTGCGACTGGCGGTTCAGGCAGATCAAGCCGTTCACCGGGACGGTTATCGTACACATCAGCCATACTCGCAGTATCACCTGAAGGCGGGATCAACGAGGCTGGGGTGGGTGGTACGGGCGGTGGAGTTGGCGTAGCCGACGCCAGCCGATACCCGCAATTCGTGCAAAAACGTGCTCCGGGAGCAACGGGTGAGCGACATTGCGGACAATTCATACCGCGACCTCCTAAGAATGCGACGGGTTCGACATCAGACGCAACGATCTACGCAGCGCGCGCCGTAAAAGTTTCAGCTCTTGCTCAGGGTTTGCAGAAATTCGGCGTTCGATTTGGTCTTCGCCATCCGGGTCAGCATCAGCTCGGTGCCCTCGTTGTCGCCGAGCATGCTCACCATGCGGCGCAGTGTCCACACTTGGCGGAGCGTCTCTGGGCTAAGCAGGAGATCCTCGCGGCGAGTGCCCGAACGTTGAATATCGATCGCAGGGAAGATGCGCTTTTCAGCCAGTTTGCGATCGAGGTGTAGCTCCATATTGCCGGTGCCTTTGAATTCTTCGTAAATCACATCATCCATGCGCGAGCCGGTATCGATCAAACAGGTGGCGATAATCGTCAGCGAACCACCGTTTTCGATATTGCGCGCCGCGCCAAAGAAGCGCTTGGGCGGGTAGAGCGCCACCGGATCGATCCCGCCTGAGAGAGTGCGACCGCTCGGTGGCATAGCGACGTTGTAGGCGCGGGCCAGTCGGGTGATTGAGTCCATCAGAATCACCACATCATGCCCGATCTCAACCAGCCGCTTGGCTCGCTCAAGCGTCATCTCGGCGACTTTGGTGTGATTTTCGACCGGTTCGTCAAAGGTTGAAGAGATGACCTCGCCGCGCACCGAACGGCGCATATCAGTCACCTCTTCGGGCCGCTCACCAATCAGCAGCACCATTAAGTGGATGTCCGGGTAGTTGGTGGTGATGCCATTCGCGATCGCCTTGAGCAGCATCGTCTTGCCGGCTTTAGGCGGCGAGACGATCAAGCCGCGTTGCCCGCGTCCAATTGGGGCAATCAGATCGACCAGCCGCGTATGCAAGAGGTTTGGCTCAGTCTCTAACTTGATCTGTTCGTTAGGAAAGATCGGGGTCAGTTGATCGAAGAAGGGCCGGTTGCGCGCCGTTTCGGGGTCGAGGTCGTTAATCTTTTCGACCCGCAAGAGCGAATAATACCGCTCGCTCTCTTTCGGCGGGCGAATCTGCCCCCAGATCCGGTCGCCGCTGCGTAAAGCAAACCGGCGAATCTGCGATTGCGACACATAGACATCTTCGGGGCTGGAGAGCATTCGATTGCCGCGCAAAAAGCCAAAACCTTCCGGCATAATATCTAAGATGCCGTCACTATAAATAGTGCCGGGATCAACCGCTTGTTCAATCGTTTGCGCATGCAGTAATTTGTCGATTAATTCACGTTTTTTGAGGGCGCTAACCCCTGAGATGTCAAGTTTACGCGCCATCTCGCGCAAATCCGCGAGCGTTTTGTTTTCTAGTTCGGCCACCGTCATCACGATACGTACTCCTTGGAACAGCAAGAATGAAGGGAAACAAGACTGAATTCACTCACACGCGCCAGATCCTTTGGCCGGTTGGATCGGGCGGTATTCATGAAGCATGCAGAAACGAGATTACTTTGTTGTGTATTGAACCAGCATACAACGAGAGCCGGTAATTTGTGCGATGCCTGCTTGGCAATGTGAAGATGGGGAAATTGTCGCAGCGCCAGCGGCGCAGGAGTCACGGAGCGCTACGATCATCTTGCATCCGGGATTTGGGTTTAGTATAACACGTATGTCAAGATCACCGCAAACTGTTGCGCTGAAAGCGCGGCGGCAAGCGCCTTGCTTGTCGCCGCGCTTTCACACCGAGGGCGCTTAAAATTGCATCAGCGAGAAGATGTTATGATTCCGCAATCGCTCCCGCCCGTTGAGGAATGTTAGTTCAATGACAAAGGCTAATTCGGCTACCTGCCCGCCGGCCATCCCGATCAAATCGCACGCCGCCGCAATGGTGCCTCCCGTCGCCAGCAGATCATCAATCACCAGCACCCGCGCCCCCGGCTGGAAGGCGTCGCGGTGAATCTCTAACTTGTTTGTCCCGTACTCCAGTTGGTATTCGATCTGGTATGTCGCTGCCGGCAGTTTGCCCGGCTTGCGAATCGGCACTAGCCCGACGCCGAGCCGGTAGGCGAGCGGTGCGCTAAAGATGAACCCCCGCGACTCGATGCCGACAACGGCGTCAATATGCTGGTCGCGATACCGTTCGTGCAACCGGTCGATCACTTCACTAAACGCCGGCCCGTTGCCGATGAGGGTCGTAATATCTTTGAACTGAATGCCGGGGATCGGAAAGTCGGGAATGTTCCGGATCAGACTGGCTAAATCTTGCCGCGCCATACACCCTCCATTATAAAACAGTTGCCCCTGCACTCGCTATTATAGAGAACTCAGGAATCTTTGCACGAGATACTTTGTGATGTACGTCGCGAGTGAAGGTTTGGTTGTCTCGTTATGCTTGCAATGTGCAATCTACAATATACAGCCAAAATGGAAACCGTGATGTTTTCTGCTTCTGCTCTCGTGGCAGGGGTGCGCCCGCTTGTCATTGCGAGGGTGCAGAGCGCCCGCAGCAATCTCCTGCTGCGGCGGGATCGATGGCTGAGCGGGATCGGGTCGTGCTCGCAGGGTATTGCTTCGCCGCGCGCGGGCAGAGCA
>NZ_DAOUDC010000022.1:0-28123 GCF_034431535.1 Chloroflexus sp.
AAGGATGACAATCAACAAGGAACTGACCACAATATCAAACAGTCGTTTTGCGACGCGCTGTGATGGGGTGAGGGCCGACTCGCGGAGTGAGATGAGGGGAATCCCGCCGACACTCTCTACTGGGGTGCGTGCAAAAACCAAATCGAGCGCCGTCGGCACCATGTGGAGCATGACTGGTTCGCACAAGAGCAGTAATGATAGTTCAGCGACACGGTTGTTCTGTGACGGTGGCAACGCAAAAATGACTTCATTGATTTGATGCCGCTGCACGATAGCGACTAGATCGTTCAGACTGCCAAGTCGGGGCAGTGCTACCGGTACGTCGCTCTCGTCTGAGGCATAACCGACGATTTGCACGCCCGTCCACGGACGGCAACTGAATTCATCTGCTAGCCGTGTTGCCGTAACCGCGTCACCAACGACTAGCGTCTGCCTCCCGGCGCCGCGTCGGCGCCGGGAGTTGACCATAGTGCGGAAGCCGAGGTGGATGAGACTAAGAACAACCAGATCAAGCGCGACAAAGGTTACGAACGCACTGCGTTCAACCGTTGTCCCGTTAAGCAGATAGAGCAACCCGGCCAACGACGTTGCTGCCAGGCCGACGGCGAGAAACAAGCGGGTGGTAGCTTCGGGCAGGGTATGGGTAAAGAGTGCTTGCTGAGGAGCGAGAATGATAAACACTAACGGCCAAATTGTGATTACACTACCGTAGAGGATCACATGCTGGATTGTGAGCAATGGGGTACCGATACTCCATGCGAGGCACAGTATGGTTGCAATTAGATCCCATACGAGGACGCTGCCGATCAAGCGCGCACGCAGGCGTTCCATCATGCCGGTTCCTTACGTGAAGGCACTTGCCAGCGTCACGGCCGCACCTTCACACCATGCTCTTGGTGTGGCACCTGTAACAAGGGGTATACCGGCAGATAGTATAGCATGAAGGCAACGCATAGAGCAAGTAGATGCCGAGAGGTGGTCGTGTTTATACTGAATCGATCTCTTCTTCATTGTGTGTCAAAATTTCGTCCTCTCCATACCATCTGCCACAAATCATGTGCCATCAAGGGCAGTAATGCCCACGGTTCCAGTAAATAGCGCCGTGCCAGCCGTCTTGGCTCACTGTAGAGCCGGTAAAGCCACTCTAAGCCAGTTCGTCCCATCCAGCGTGGCGGAGTTGGTATTACGCCAGCAACGTAATCAAAGCAGGCTCCGGCTGTCAGGATAGCGTTTGCAGACAAGTGTTCCAGATTCTCCAAAATCCAGCGTTCTTGGCGGGGCATACCCATACCCACCATCAAAACATGAGGCCGAAAGTTGGCTATTTCGGCCAACACCGCCGTGTTATCATCCGCTTGAAAATACCCGTCACGAGTGGTGATTTGTAAAGCAGGGTATCGTTGGCGCAACCGTTTGGCAGCGAGCGCTGCCACTCCCGGCTTGCTACCCAAATAGAAGACACGCCAACCTTCTGCTGCCGCCATTGCCATCAGTGGATGTATCCAATCGACGTAGGTGACACGCTGCTCACGCTTCAATTTATAACCGAGGATGCGTCCCCAATAGATGAGGGGCATGCCGTCGATGTGAATAACGTGTGCTTTCTTATAGAATTGACGCATTTTTTGATCACGATGGTAGAGATAAATACTGTGCAAATTATGATTAGCAATGATCCAACGTTTTTGTTGTTTAATCGCGGTCGCAATACATTGATTGAGATGATCGATAGAAAATGGATCAATAACAACACCTAGTAAAGTAATACGTGATACTATCATTGATGTTGCAGTAGATTACAAATATATCCATCAACCATATGTTCAAGCGTGTAAAGGGCTGCTCGCTCACGAGCTCGTTCACCTAACTCTCGGCGGATCTGTTCATTTTGCGCAAGGAAGCGGAACGTCCTTTCCCACTCATCAACATTGTCTATTGGAAGAAAGATCCCTGCATCTCCAATGATTTCGCGGTTGACTGCTAAGTCACTCACAACGATTGGTAGACCTGCCATCATCGCTTCAACGCTAGCAAAGCCAAAAGCTTCATATCGTGAGGGAAGTGCGAAGATATCGCCGGCAGCGAGCAATTCTCCAATCCGTTGCGGTGGTACTTCACCCAACAGACAAATACGATCAGTACATTGCGTCGCTTGAATAAGCTTATGAAGTTCACCCCGTAGTTCACCATCACCGGCAATGACAAGATAGTACTGTGAGCTGGGTAATCTAATCATGGTTTTGATAAGTAAAGCGTGATTTTTTTGATGAGCGAGACGTCCAATACTCACAATAATACATCGATTACTAGGAAAATTAAATGATTTTCGAGCTTTTAATCTTGTTTGTGTAATAATTGGTGGTTTCAAACCGTTCAAAACCACTTGACTTCGCCTCAAATATGAAGCTGGATATGTTTGAAAAGAACTCTCGACTTGCTTTGAAACAAAAATATTGCTTGTATAGATTCCTATAGAACCAATTATTCGGTCAATCCATCGCGCTACTGGTGGATAACTCCAACAGGGATTACGCTGGGTCGCTAATCGATGCGGAACTCCGGCAGCATAGGCAACAGTTTGCCCGATGATATTGGCGTAGTGGGTATAGGTGATCACCCCATCAGGATTGATCACACGTAGCCATTGGTAGAGTTTGACGAGTAACCCGAGAAATTCGCCAAAAGTTTTTGGTTTCTCTTCCCATAACCACCGTACATATGGTCGATCAGTGTAGGTTGGGCGTTTTTTGTAGAGAAACCATACCTCTGAAATAAAGCCGCGCTTAATCAACTCTTCACAAACTTGTATCGCAGCTTTTTGTGCACCACCAGCTTCCATCTGGGTCACGATGTGAATAATGCGTTGGTTTTTCATAGCGTGCTTTTTGGGGCATGTTCAGCGATCACTTCATCGTATAACGCTTCTAGTTTCGCAGTTTGGGTGTTCAGATTAAACTCTTGCTCAACCCAACACCGTCCCTTTTCACCGAATTGATTGCGTAAAGCTGGTTGTTTTAGTAACAGGCCAAGATAGTAGGCTAACTCATCGGTATTGCGTTCGGTGGCAAGAAAACCGGTTTCACCATGCCGAATCACCTCGGGAATACCGCCACTGGCAAAGCTAACCGGTGGGATGCCCATCGCCATCGCTTCAAGGAATACAACACCGAGCGATTCAGCTTCACCGGTTGGCATAGTAATACTCGGCATACAAAAGACATAGGCCCGTTGGAGGTATTCCTGCACGACAGTGTTGGATTGCGCCCCCATAAAGGTTACGCGTGAACCCAATACTTGTCGGGCTAGCTCTTCATACCGACTACGTAATGGGCCATCACCGATGACGGTTAGGCGAAGGTCGGGAAAGTCGGTTTGTAATTTGGCTAAGGCAGTGAGTAGATATGGTAATCCCTTACGTTCGATCAGGCGACCTACATAAAGAATATGCCCCCATTCAGGATTGGCTGTAGGGCGAAAGCGATCGAGATCGACTCCATAACGGATACAAACGATCTGGGCCGGATCAAAGCCGTGTTGTTCGATCAGAATGCGGTGCAAGAAGTGAGACTGGACGATCACCCGTGTAGTGGTACGTATCAATTGCTGTCGCCGCAAAAGGTAAAGACGGTGGGACATATATGACGAGCGCCAGATTGCCGCATCACGCATCGTGACATCGCTTCCATGCACGCTGACCAAAAGCGGTAGCCGGTATCGTTGTGCGATTGGCATTGCAATAGCGCCGTAGGGTGCGACATGGGCATGAATAAGAGCAGGTTGCCAAGTGTCGAGCCATTGCCGTATTGTAGCCGGAATCTGTCCCCAAACTTTGAATTGAACTTCGTGGAGTTTACCTCGCCATCCTCCCTGATTGATCAGATGAACTATTTGCTCATCTATTCGGATTCGTGGTCCAGATGGCCATTTGCTGCCCAATATAGCAGCTTGGTAACGGCGGAGGTTGCTAATTTGATTATAGATAAATGTCTCTGTTAGAGCAGCAGGCTGATTCCAAAAAATAACAATCTTGTAATTCATTTATATCTCCTGGATGTTTAGTAGTGTTTCGTAGTAAGTATACGAAAAAGTGATCCAGAATATTGCTTTCCCTAAACTTGACTCAATAAGGATTGCCTCTGAGAAATTGTACGTTATCAGATATAACAAGAAAATTGTAATAAACAAAAATTTATAACGCGATTTTTTTTGAAAGAAAGAATGAAAATTTTTGGTTATTAATAGGAACAGTGTAGTCAATACCAACATTAAACCTACTAAACCCAGTTCAAGCCATACATCAATGTAGCCATTATGAGCGTGCTTAGCCCACCAAAAACGTAATCGCATTAACGCAATGTCTAGTGACAGCATCTGGCTCGGATCAATCCAAAATGCCCCAAACCCATAACCGAGCAATGGACGTTGTATCCCAATTCCGATGAGCGACTGCCATAGTGGTAGTCGTCCGGTGAGAGTTGGATCACGTCCAAACCAGCCGACAATTTCTGGCCAATAGCTGGCCCCTAGGGTACTGATTGGAAGGATTGTAGTCAATACCAAGGCCGTCATTTGCCATCGTTCGCGCGAATCTAACGGATAAAGCATAGTGAGGGTTAGCCAAGCTGTGACTACTAGCATGGTTACTATTAACGCCGTTATCGAGCGAGATCCTATGACTAAGATGACTGCGCCTAATGATAACCCATACCAGCTTAAGCGCCACCAACCGGAGTACTGTTGAGACAATGTTACGAAAACAATTAGTGCTAATACTGCGATCCGTCCTAGTGCGTTTTTGTGAAACATTATCCCCTGCCAAGCCCCCGGATGGGGATAGTCCATTACTGCCCATCCAAAACCGCCGGCAATGCCGATGAGACTGGCAATGACAATGAGCCCCATTACGGTTCCTAACAGCTTTAGAACAGTGAGAAACGGATACCGTATAGCCAATAAGAACCCATAGATGGTGGCTAGCAGAAGCGCAATACTCCGCCGTAGCGTAATTGCCGGATCGAGTGACCAGAGTACAGAAATAAATGCTAGTCCTACAACCATCCAGATCGGCCATCCCCTCATCAGGAGTTGACCAATGTGGCGATAGTACCATCCGAGTAAGATGAGACCACTGTAGGACACGATCAAGACGACTTGTTGAAACGGATCTTGGGCTAATTCGCCACCGACGTAAATTTGGCGCCAAAGCGGGACAAATGCGCCTGAAAGCAATGTGAGAGCGATGACGTGCCAACCTAGTTCAAGGTGTTGCAGCTTGATCTTCATGGTACTAGATGGTACTAGTGCTCTAAAGGCTTGCGAGCTATTACTAGATAACCACAGGTCATCCATTCGTTTACCTCAGCCAATGCTTGCGGTCGTTGCAGTTGGTGGCTGATGTTTTGATTGAGACGTAGAAGTAAGTTTCCGGCTTGTTGTCGCAACCATCTCGATATGTGCAAGTACCACCATTGTGGTTGGCAGATGAACCAACGTATTGTTGGTCTAGAGTATAATGGTGGCTCTAGATGTATGATTTTGCTTACTAAATTTACTACTCGTACAACAACTTGATGTATCAAGATTAATATCGTTACAAAAACACCACCTTTTGTGTGAATATGAAGTACTTCTAATCCAGATTCATGACAAATACGCTCTAAGCCATATCTGGTAAATCTCCAGTGATCGTGTGGAGCATCATGAATAGGATATATGAATGGTATAGATAACACCAGATGACCACCTGGTTTAAGTAAACGTGTGATTTCCTGCATAACTTGGAATGGTTGACGAGTGTGCTCTAAAACCTCCGTACAGAGGATAGTATCGAATTGTTGATCCCTGAACGGTACATGTTCGGCGAGACAAACGATATCTGCTGCATTAATGCTATGTGGTGAGAATAGTACTTCGGTACCAATACTTTGATCTACGCGTTGATTGTAAATAAGAGCATATGGCCGCTTTCCGCAACCGAGATCAAGCAGTTTTCCTTTAAAATAATGTTTGTTTTTGAGCAATAATTCTAGGAGTAGCTCATTTACTACAATTGAAAGAGTCTGTTTATAGTCAATATAGTAGCGATCTTTCGTAGTATCATATACAAGAAATCCCTGTTGAAGACGCATAAACAAACCTCTATATACTAAACGAGTCGCCTATTACTGGTGAATTTTTCTTTTCGATGATGCCATACCAACCATCCACATCCTATCATCAGCGCTGATACCCACGTTAAGCGTAATCCGGCAACAAGCGGCTGGATGGGTGATAACCACGTTTCTGACAGCCACAGCCCACCATATACAATAACCCCCATACTCATAATCAGTCCAATCTGTTGCCATGGGTATAAAACCGGGTATAGATGTAGCGAATCAATGGCAATAAAGCCGGTCCATAACATATACGCAACTACGGTGGCCCATGCTGCTCCATCTAACCCAAAAGCCGGAATCCACCACCAACACAAACCAACATAGATAAGTGCAGTGATCCAGCCAATCACCGGTAAATCGCGAGTTCGATCCTTGAGCATGATACCGATGTTGAGAGGGTAACTTAAGCCATAGATAATATACGCAAGTAATATCGTTGGGACAATCGGTATGGCAGCCTGATAAGCGGGTGGTGCAATGAGGGTATAAAGGAGTTGGGTCAAGGCTATGATAAGTAAAGCAAAACTTATCGCGGTCCAAAGATAGATCAGGAGCGCTTGTGCATACTTTTGTTCGGGGTTAGGTTGGGTGGCGATCTTAAACCGACGGGATGCCCAATCGAGCGCGAATGGTCGGGTAATTAATACATCAAGTACCGTGGCAATTTTATAGGCAAAGGTGTAGATCGCAACGTCTTCAAGGGTGAGAGATACCTGCATAATGTAGCGATCGGCAGCGAATAACACGTATGTGGCGAGGTTGGTCGGCAGTAGTGGCAGGCCGTATCGGACAATGCGACCTATCATAGTAAGGTCGATCGACCAGGCTAGCTGTCGTCGGACCAATATTATGCCTACTCCTAAGCAGATAAGTGTGGCAGTCAATCGCCCAACTAACGCACCGATAAGCCCACTATGCTGTTCTAATAACCCGATAGTGAGAATTATGAACAATGCCATTCGCCCTACCGACAGTGCAGAAAAAACGAATGCTTGTTCACGAATGCGAAACACGGCGAGAATCACAGTAACGATCGCATCACTCCAGCTAATACCTAGCAGGATCAAGAGGCTGAATGGTGAATCAGAGAAGCCGAAATCAAGCCCAATGTTTATAATTCCGATGCCAATAGTCGCTACTACAGCACCCAAAACACCTACCGTGATTAAGGCATTGCCGATTAAACGGGCGCGTTGTTGCTCATCAGTTTGAAACCAATATTCGCGCATGAGACCAACTTCAACTCCAGAGGTGATCAGCAATGTTAACAGGAAAATGACTACCTCGAAGATGGTCCACATACCGTATTCGGCAGGAGAAAGCGTATTGATAAGGTACGGTACTAGTATTAACAATGCTGCGCTGTTGGCGGCGTTTCCTATCGTATAATAGATAGCACTGGTGCTAAAAAGTTTTTTCATTCTTCTGTCTTCTTTGCAAAAAGCCATTTGCTATTCGGTAGCTCTAATCCGTATTTCGGGCAGAAAAAGGATCGATCAAGCTGCTCGAGTAACACCGGAAGTGTTTGATCAATAATGTCTAGCTTTATAAAATGCCGAACCAATTTCCAGAACGTTGCATACATATTCCACCAAAGAGGAGTATCATAGATCGGTGGAGGTTGTAAAATGACAAAAATTGGTTCGATGTGTACAATATCGACATGGAGAGATCGTAATGTCTGTTCGTAATCGTTATACGACCGTAGCCGCACGTGAGCAGCAGTTTGTTTGGTTTCTCGTGGCAGAACATCAGAAACAATGAGTAATCCGCCAGGTTTTAGACAATCTATTACGTTTTGGAGAGCGTTTTTGAACCTCTGATCGTCCACGATGTGGAATAACACATCGGCAATGAAGACAATATCAAAGTTTTCCGTGTTTGTAGTATTAAAATTTGCAACATCTGCACAGATGAAATCAAAGGAAGGGTATTTTTTCTTTAATTTTTTGACACTGATGCGGGTGATATCTATTCCTAGGTATCTTGTGATATTTTTTGTGTTAAAGAATTCTGTGTAAAACCCTGTTCCACAGCCAATTTCTAGTATTTTCTTGCCATGTAATGTATAACTGAGCTGCACTAGACCTGCCGTTAGCGTTTCCAACCTTCTTTTGTATAAATGTTGATTATAATTTGGGCCTAAGGCTCTATGCCCCACACCGGTAAGGTCAAAATGTTGATGAAGTCGCTGTTCCCAGTACTGTTGTGGTTGATATTGATTTGTCATTCGCATCCCTCTAGTTTTTCAATACCGTATTGATATGCTTGACTGCAAAGGAGATGTGCTCTGTCTAGATCTTTTTGCCAATACCAAAAATCGATTAGATTTTGCCAAATTTCAGGACGTGAATCTAAAGTTAGTGCGGTGGTAAAAGCTTGTTCAGTCTGATCAACTTGTGTCGGATCGGTGAGATATAAGACTTTACCATAATGGATTTGCGCCCATGGGTTACGTCGATCAATCGTGACTGCCTGAGCCAAGTACCCTAAAGCCTCGGTGAGACGATCTTGTTGCCAGAGGACAAGCCCAAGATAGCGGTATGTCTCTGATCGACGGTACTGGAGGGTAGGATCGGTGGTTTCTACGGCAATTGCACGCCGAAATGCTCGTGCTGCTTCTGTGAAGTTTTGTCTATTGAAGTGAAGTAAGCCCCATTCAAACCATGCGCGTAATTGGTATTCTTCATTACTCCAGCCCTGATCAAAGGTGATACTTTGCCTAAGAGCATCTCGATCACCAGTAGCTCGGTAGTAAAGGTACCATTTTGCACTTGTGATGTCAATTCCTAATATAGCGGCTCGCTCGTACCAATGAAGTGCATCGGCAAATTGCTGTTGACGAAAGGCAATCACACCGTTGTGCAAAAATTGGTCGCCGGTGAAATTGCCATGCTGCCATGCCTCGTAAGCTCGCTGCCGGCAATCAACCATAACACAACGCACCGCTGTTGCCGGTACGATTTGTAGATCGCCCCACCCACTTAACGAATAATCACTGATAAGATTGAGTTCGATCTTTTGTCCAGCCCATTGGTGCAGATCGAGAGTGGCCGGCTGCCACCCTTGGACTGCTGCCTCGCGAGTTAGCTGATACTCGGCCAAAAGTTGATTGTCAAGTAGGACTTGATACGTATCTGGTTGAGCTGTTTGGTTCCCCATCCAGAACACTAACACCATCGGTTCGGTGGGTAATAAGGCTCGTATCGTAATATGATTGCCAACTACTACGGTTCGTGTGATCGGCAGTGCTGAATCCCACCAGTCTGGTCTAGGAAGTGGCGCGCGTAGCGACCAGTTTTGTGATGTTTGTGATGATGGATTGGTGATTTGCCAGAACGATGTATCAGTGGTAAGAGGTACTATCGATTCGCCGAGTCGGGCGTAGGCTAGGCCGAGTTCCAACCAACGTAAAGGGCTATCAGGTTGCCTAGCTGTTGCTGCCGAAAATGCTGCGATTGCGGTATCGGTTTGGTCGAGGAGCAATGCGATGCGGCCTAATTGCTGTTGTGCTTGAATCGAGAAGGGATCGGCAGCAACGAGATGGCTGGATTCTTCCAATGCTTGTTGGGCTAGCTTGATAGCGGACGGCTGCGTCAACGGCTGGAGATCGCGCCACGGATCGTACAGTAGTTGACGACCTTCGGCTTGCAAGGCTTGATGAATAAGAGTCTCACTGAGCTGGTATCGCCAACTATGGCGCACCACGTTGTCTAATTGCCTGCCTCCTATAACCGTCGCGGCTAAAATAGCGATAGCCATAACAACCCTGATTATTATCGATAGTTCAGCATTGGCTGGGCCGTCTGGGGTATATGGCCCATTGCTGTATTCAGCCATCTCGCCCATCTCATCACTTACTCCCTATTTTCACTGCTCACCCTCACCTCTCACCCCACCTCAACCCACACCTGCGGCCCCGGCCGCAGGGTTGCTTTTGGCATTGGGCGTACCGGGTAGCCGGGCACGGCGTTGACGTGGAAGCGTTGCAGGATCATGGGCAGCACGATCTGCATCTCCATCAGCGCGAAGGTGTTGCCGATGCACTGGCGCGGGCCGGCGAGGAAGGGGATATAGGCGAACTTGTGGCGCCCTTCCGCCTCTTCGGGTCGGAACCGTTCGGGGTCGAAGCTCTCAGGGTTGGGCCAGAAGGCCGGGTGGCGGTGGGTGACGTACGGACTGATCGCAACCGTCGCACCGGCGGGCAATTCGTATTCCCCGAGCGTGTCTGGCCCCACCATAACCCGCGTCAGGATCCATGTCGGTGGGTAGAGGCGCAAGGTTTCGTCGATCACCATCCGGTTGTACGGCAAGTTGGGTAGGTCGTTGGGCGTGGGATTGCGCCCGCCCAGCACCATGGCGTATTCGGCCCGCAGCTTGCGCTCGGCGTCACCGTGATGACTAAGCAAATGTAAGATCCATGAGAGGGTGCCGGCCGTGGTTTCGTGCCCGGCGAGGAAGATGGTCATTACCTCGTCGCGGATCTGTTTGGGCGACATCTGCTCACCGGTCTCAGCGTCGCGCGCTGTCACCAGCATCTCGAGCAGGTCGTCGTGCTTGCCTTGCCGCTGCCGCCGTTCGTCGATCAAGCGGTAAACGGTGCGTTCAAGCAGGTCGAGGTTGCGCCGGTAGGCGAGGTTGCCCGGCGTCGGCCAACTGCGCGGCGGCTGCAAGAGGCGGAATTGCTGACCGGCAGCCCAGTTGAGGGTGTCGTTGAAGGCCTTGCCAATAGCCTGGGCTTCGACATCGCTCAGCGATGAGCTGAACATGGTGCGCACGATGATCTGCTGCGTCAGCAGCATCATCTCGGTTTGCACCTCAAACGGCTGACCGCGACGCGCGTATTCCTCCCAGCGCATCAGCATTCGCTCGGCTTCTTCGGTCATCACGGCGGCCATCCGGGCAATACGCTGGTGGTGGAAGGCAGGTTGCATCAACCGGCGCTGACGGAGCCAGTACTCGCCGTTGCTCGTGACCAACCCCTGCCCAAGGAGTTCATCCATCGCTGGGTAGCGCTTGATGTAGTTCTTCCAGTTTTCTTGTGTGATCCGCTTGACCATGTCGGGGTGAACGGCGAGGTACATGGCGCGCTTGCCCAACGGGAGTTTGATCAGGTCACCATAATGGTGGTGCAACCGGATCATAAATTCGAGCGGGTCGCGCAGAAGGCGATTGCCAACACCAATGACCGGTAGACCGCGTGGGCCGGGAATGGTGGTAACAGGAGCTGTCATAGGCTCTTAGAATTCGGAAGTTCGGCCACGACCACCGATAGCATACCACAGGACGAGCCGCGTGACAAGCGCCGATGGAGGCGTAGCGACATGTGACGGTGTGAAGTATGCAGTGAAACAAGCGCCTGCGAGCGTGCAAGCGGTTTGGGTGATTGCGCAGGCGCACAGCCGTGTGCTACCGCATGCTCGCTTTATACCCTTGGCGTTGTATGTCAAGCTAGCGTCGGAAGTCGAGAAATTGGCGGGTTACGCGTGAAAAGAAGGAGCCGTGATCAAAGTCGGGTGTCTGATAGATGAGGTTGTTGTGCCGGATGACCTCGTGTTTGAGCACAATGCCTGCGGTATTGAGCACAACCACGTCAACGTTGCAGAAACCGGCTTGGGCCAACGCGGCGAGGAGATCGAGCTTGGGAAAGGTAGGTTCATCTCGTCGGAGCACGAGCGCCAGATCGAGATCACTTTCGGCAGGCATGCTCCCCGTGGCCACCGGACCAAAGCGGTAGACGGCTTGGATGGCGGGGAAAGCGTGCAAATATGCCAGCCAGATGGTCAAGCTTAGGAGGGAGTGGTGCGGTCATAGTGATCGTATTATTGTCATAGTGCAAGGGGTGCATTGTGGATAACAGAATAGCACAGCGGTAGCCTCCACAAGATCCGGACGCGCGCAGGAAGTTAGGGCCACACTTGCTATGCTGCTTGCCGCTCATCATTTGCTACGCATTCTTGACGGATAGGGTGCTTTCGGCTAGGATCGAACTAATCCTAATATTGATTGCGACGTTCACGATGAACGTCACCCAGCGATTTGAGGCAGGCATGGGCGTAGCGCTCAATCACACGATTTTTCGTGCCTATGACATTCGTGGCATCGTCGAGGTTGATCTCGACGAAGGGATTTATGAGTTGCTTGGGCGGGCGGCGGGCACCCTGTTTCGCAACGAAGGTCGCCGGCGGATTGTGGTAGCGCGTGATGCGCGGCTGAGTTCGCCTCGCTTTCAGGCGGCGTTGATGGAAGGGTTGCGCACCACCGGGATGGACGTACTCGATATTGGCATGGTAGCGACGCCGGTGATGTATTTTGCGGTCGAGGCATTGGGCGCCGATGCCGGGGCGATGGTGTCGGCCAGCCATAACCCGCCGGAATTCAACGGTCTGAAGCTGCGCCGCGCCGAGCCGCGCTTCGGTTCCGAGCCGCTGCCTTCGGAGGCGATTCAAGCGGTGGGAACGATTGCCGCCAGCGGTCATTTTGCGCAGGGCGCTGGCCATTACGAGCAGGTTGACATTAGCCCGGCCTATATCGAGTCGGCCCGGCGCTGGATCGATTTCGGCCACCGCCGTCCGCGGGTAGTGCTCGACGGTGGCAATGGCGTGGCCGGCCCGCTGGCCGTTGCAATGTACGAAGCGCTCGGCATCGAAGTGATCCCGCTCTTTATCGAGCCGGACGGTACCTTCCCCAATCACCATCCCGATCCGCTGAAGGTTGAGAACTTGCGCGATTTGCAAGCGGCAGTACGTGAGCACCATGCTGATCTGGGGATCGGTCTTGATGGCGATGGCGACCGGCTGGGGGTAGTGGATGAGGCCGGTGAAGTGGTGTTCGCCGATCGCTACCTGATCGCGTTGGCCAAGGCCATGCTGACCAAGCGCAAGGGGCCGGTGGTGTTTGACGTGAAGTGCAGCGCCGTCTTGCCGCAGGCGATCCGCGCGTTGGGCGGCGAGCCGGTGATGTGGAAGACCGGCTACACCAGCTTGTCGGCCAAGATGCGTGAAGTGGACGCGGTGTTGGGCGGCGAGCTGAGCGGCCATACCATCTTTCCCTTCCCCGGACGATATTTTGATGATGGTGCGTTTGCGGGGGCGATGCTGCTGCATGCCCTCGGCGAGTTGGGGCAACCTTTGCGTGAAGTGCTTGCCCCCTACCCGTTGTTGCCGTCGATTGATGAAGGGCGCATCCCCTTCCCCGAAGAGCGCAAGTTTGCCGTGATCGACTTCCTGCGCGAGCGGTTTGCCGGCAAGTACCCGCTGATTGATATTGACGGCGTGCGAGTTGATTTCGGTGATGGCTGGGGATTGGTGCGGGCTTCCAATACCGAACCGGCCATTACGACGCGCTTCGAGGCGCAGACGTGGGAGCGCGCTTGCGCGATCCGTGATGAGATGCTGAGCGTCGTTGAGGAGTTTCGCACACAGGCATGAGCGTGTATCGACGCCCTTTGTTACAGGCGTGGGAAGCTGCGTATACCGCAGAGCTGACACTCGATCAACTACGCCGCCGGGCAGCGACGGTGGGTGCAGTGTTGGCATCGCAGCGTGCTCGTTGCTTGGTTGCCTTCGATACGCGCTTTCTCGCGAACCTGTTCGCCCAAACGTTGGCTCACGATCTCCTAGCGCAGGGCGTTGAGGTGATGTTGGCCGATGCACCGGCACCACTGCCGGCCATTCACCATGCGCTTGACCGTAAGCAGGCCGATTGCGCGCTCTATGTGTCGGCGCGCAACCGGCCGTATTATGTGGGTGGCTTGATCTTGATTGCCGATGAGAAGAGCGGTCTGAGCATTCATCCTACCTCCGATCCGCTGCCGCCGGTAGCGTTTCCACCGCTCACGCCGCCGCAAACGACGGTTGATCTGCGCGCACCCTACCTCGATGCGCTACGCAACATGATCGATCTCGATGCGATCCGTCGTTTGCCGATGACCTTCTTCATCGATGCGATGGCCGGCGCCACCGCGGGCATGGTGACGGCGTTGCTCGGCGAAGGCGGCCAGACCCGGGCAATTGAGATTAACCGTGATCCTGATCCACTCTTTGCGCGCGGCGCGCCGCAGCCGTTTGAAGCGACCCTCACCCGGTTGCGCAAATTGGTGCGCGAGAGTGATTCGCACCTTGGGTTGGCCCTATCTGGCGATGGCACCTCCCTCGCCGTGGTTGATCCCGCCGGCGAGGTGCTCGATCCGTTTGAGGTGAGCCTGTTGCTGGCCGGCCATCTGGCGGCCCATCATCGCCAGCGTGGCTTGGTGCTCGCGCCACCGCCGGCGCTGCAGAACCCGTTGCGCCTCCAACCGAAACACCTCGCGGCATGGGAAGATGCGACCGGTCTGAAACTGGAAGTGGTGAGTGATGACTTGCATCTCGAACGCCAACCGCTGGTGGCGATGACGGCTACCGGTGAAGTGGCGCTCAGTCGCTGGAGCGGCTGTCCAGATGGGTTGCTAGCTGGCATCTTGTTATGTGAAGCTGTGTCGCGTAGTAATGGTGGCCTGCGCGCGCTCTGCGCGGTGCTACGCGCGCAGTTTAGCGCCTAGGGTGCGTGGGGTGTTGGGCGGCTGGAACAGCCTGCCGCGCCGGCCAATCGCTACGCACAATGCTGACGACAAGCAAGCAAAGACAGCATGAAACAGATCATCAATCGTCTGAGCGCACTGCGCCAGTTGCTCCCCTCGCTCTCGCTCACCTTTGCCGGGATCGTGTTGCTGTCGCTTGGGGTGGCGTATCTCTTCATTCACGCCTATCGCACGATTGAAGGGCTGCCCGAAGTGGTGTGGTGGCTCACCCTGCAATTTCTGCCGCGCCCATTGCGTGGCATATTGCTGCTTGGCGTGGGTCTGTTGGTGTTGGCCGGCGGCATCTGGCAGTTGAGCGGAGTCGTCGTGATCCCCCGTCCGAGCCAATTACCCGCCGATGGCGAACTGGTGTTAGGCTACGACCGCGCCAAACGACCGCGCCGGATTGCAGTGATTTCGGGTGGCGCCGGCATGCTGGTGTTATCGAGCTTGAGCGAACAGGTTGATCGTATGACCTGCATCGTGCCGGTCACCGATCCGGTCGAATATTATTACCGGGCATCGGGGTTGCTCAATCAACCAAATGTCTATTACGTGGTGCCAACCCCGATCCCGCTCGAAGTCATTGCCGAACTTGATGACGGCACGCTGATCGATGTGCGGCATATCTATTTGCATCCCGAATTGGCCGAGCGGCAAGTGCAGCACCTGCGTCTGACCCAAGCCGATCCGCCGCCGCTGACGCGAGTGGCGATCGAATCGTTGCGTGAGGCGGATGCGATCGTGTTGGGGCCGGGCAGCCTGTTCGAGAGCATTCTGCCCAACTTTCTGTTAGCTGAATTTGCTGAGGCAGTACGAGCCAGCCCCGCGAAAAAGATTTTCATCTGCAATCTGATGACCGAGCCCGGACGCACGACCGGCTTTCGGGTTGCCGACCATATTCGCGCCATCAAAGAATACGCCGGCATTACCCCGGATTATGTGCTGGTCAATGTGCAGCGGATCGATCCTGAAACAACGCGCATCTATGCCGCTGCAAATCAGACGCCGGTCTACCTCGATCCGGGAGATTACGAAGAGCTGGCGGCGCTACCCGGTGATACGCGTGGCCAACGCGGCGTGATCATCGAGGGTAGCATGGTGATCGAAACCGATCTCGCAGCAGCAGTGATCCAATACACCACCTCGCTCGATAATCCCCTGCAGAGCCGGGCAGTGCGGGTGTTGCGCCACGATGGCCAGAAGCTAGCCGCAGCGTTGCTCGAATTGCTGCGCCGGGTGTAGCGAGGGCGAAATGAGGTCGAAATTGGTTGCCTAGTACCCATTTGACCACATCTGTAGCAGGGGTTTGGCGATGGGCAGAATACATGAGCGCAGACACTATTGATGGCGTTGGAATGTGCCGTTTCACCCTCACCCTCAGCCCCTCTCCCACTGGCGCGGGAGAGGGGCGCACAATGCCAAGCTTTAAGGCATTACGTAGCAGTCAATGATAGTGTATCGGTCAGGTGTTCTATCTCCCTCTTGAACGTGGCAGGGAGCAGTGGACACGGATGGGGATGGATCTATACCTCACGCAAGCTGTGGTCAAATGGAGATAGGCGTTCACCGTCCTATCCGTGATGATCCGTGTCCTTGCCTCACGATGTTACCGGTTAACCAGAGGAATGTAGATCGGCGCCGGCGTGTTTTGACTCGGTGGCGCTCCTTCCGGCGTGGGGCTGGCGGTGACGGTGGCCGTGGGGCTGGCGGTGACGGTGGCCGTGGGGCTGGCGGTCAAGGTGGGTGAAGCAGTGCTCGTTACCGTGGGAATATAGACCGTGTTGGTTGGTGTGGGGGATGGATCAGGCTCGCGGGGCAGATCGGCGCAGAGCACGTTAGCCCACAACTCGGCCATCGCGCTGAAACCGGCGGCATTGGGATGGAGATTATCGGCGCTGCCGTTACTGGGGTTCACCGTCATGATTTGGCTCTGATTGGCGGCGAAATAGCTGTAAAAGTCGGGGCCAAGCCGGATTGGGGCGCTGTCATCAAGTTCATCTACCAGCTCGCCAATGCTCTGGTTAAAGGTCTGCGTGGTAGCGCGACGGGTTGCAGCTTGGGAGGCAGTGCCGTCATTCCGCCATGGCAAGCGCGCGATCCAGAGCGCGAGGCTGGGCCGGTCTTGGCGTAAGGCGGTGACCACGGCGCGCAAATCCTCTTTGTAAACGCTGGCCGGCATGAGGTTGTTGTAAAGATTGGTGGTTGATACGGCGGTGGCGTCGTTTGTGCCCACTTGCAACAACACCTGCTCAGCGCCGAGATCGGCGATGTGTTGGCGGTAGATGGCCGCTTTGCCTAACACATTCATATAGCCGTTCACGCCGATCCGGTCTGAACCGGTGGTATTGCCATAGAGATCGCGGGCCGCGCGGATGCCGCTGAAGCCATCGTTGAGAATGAAGACCGGGCTATTGAGACACATGGCCAGTCGATTATTAAGCTCGATCTGGTAGCCGGCATAGTAGATATTTTGGTAGCTGGCGCTATCGGTCTGGGTATTATCGGATTGCGGATAATTGCGGCCATCGGTGCTGCGCGGGTAGCTGCTGCTGGGGTTGGGCGGACTGGTGAAGGGATAGCCGTCGCTCGATCCGGTGAGGCTTGATTCTGGTGGGAGGCGATAAAAGCCCCACTTGCCGGCAGTGACCGAGTCGCCGATGCTGACGAACACGCGACCGTACCCCACTGGATCAATCGCGCGGTTGAGCGTTCCCGGCGCGCCGTTCACGAGGATCGTAGCCGTGGCGCTATATTCGGCCCGGCGGGGCAGGGTCACCGTTGCAGTGAAACCATCGCCGGCAACAGTGTCATCAATCGTTTGGGTAAAGCCGGGGCCGCTGAAGGTAAAGCGAATCCCATCGAAACCGGCGGGCGGGTCGGTAACAGTTGCTTGCAACCGTAAAACCGGATCAGTCTGGATGTATGGGATCTGGAAGACATCTTTGGTCGTTAGCGGGCCGGGTGCTGGCGCTACACCGGCGGGCAAGTCGGCATCGACAATGAGCATCCCTGTGACTGGATCAAGCGGGCGCGGCGTGCCATTTGGGTCGAGAATGGCGAGCGAGAGTATCGGCTCGCTTTGCGCCGGGCGGATGATAAAGGTGCGATTGGTAGCGGAACCGGGCGGGAGCAAGTGGAGATACTGTACAATCAGATTGCTGTTCTCATCGTCATACTCAGCCAGATAATCAACTCCCGGCGCCAGTGTCACCCCGGCGCGCTGCACAAGGGGATCGCCGCCCGTCCAATTGCTCACCCGGAACCGCGGATAGCGCACGACGCCATCCGGCGGCGTGATCGTGAGAGGGCTGGTAGCCGCCAGCCCAGCGTTGCTGCTGGTGGTCACGCCAGCCAATGCCGGTTCAGCCGCAAGTTTGGGCAATTCGTCAACTGCCCATGCGTCAAGGTAGAGCAGCCAATGTTGGGCAGCCGGCGTGAGCTTAACCGGTTGCAACGCGGCGCCGGCGCTGGCATCAGGAATAAGATGCGGGCCGGTGATCGTTGCCTTCCCGCCAGTCACATTGATGGCTATCTGCCCGCCAGCCCACACCTCATACGTCATCACCAGACTACCGTACTCATAGCGCACCAAGGCGCGCAGCGGCGACGCACGCACCAATGCCGGCGGTGCAGATAGCGATGCACCGGTCGCGGTTTGAACGGTGATCAGGGTGCTGGCTGGGGCAATCAGGTTGCGGTTGCCAGACGGATCACGGCGCAGATCGCGCCACTCGCTGATGCCCGCTGGCGCAAAGACCAGCGCAAACCGTCCGGACATGGTGATGAGCACGCGGCCATCGGCGGCGATCTGGGCGCTCAATCCGGCAGCCAGCGGCTGGGCTGTCGCCTGCGGCTGGTGATGGTGCGGGAAGATGGCAATGCCAACGCAAATGAGTAGCGTGATAATGATGAGACGGCGGAACTTCATAGGGTATCACCGGCTGGCAAGGTATCAGAGTCTCGTCTGCCTACTAACCATCGACCTAATCAATCGCAAGCTGCCGTTTCCACAGCGGCTCTCCCACTGCCTGTTCGCGCGGTTTGGGTTCGGTCATTGGCGCCGGCTCCGGTTGCTTGAAAGTGGGCACCAGCCGGTGCAGCGTGCGCAACACTACAGGGATATCATCACGAAATGCAGCAAGTTCGAGAATCCGGATCTGGTCAGCCAACGCCTTTGGCACCAGTTTGGCGGCGTTGTGGGCGATAAAGATCTTCGCATGGCTGGTGCGCTCGTATTCTTCGCCCTCGACAAACAACTCCTCGTAGAGCTTCTCGCCGGGGCGCAGACCGGTAAAGACGATATCAATATCACGCCCAACCTGCAATCCCGACAGCTCAATCATATCGCGGGCCAGATCAACGATCCGGATCGGTTCGCCCATATCGAGCACAAACACCTCGCCGCCCTTGCCCAACACCGACGCTTGCAAGGTTAACTGCACCGCTTCGGGGATGGTCATAAAGAAGCGGCGCATGTCGGGATGGGTCACGGTCACCGGCCCGCCGCTCGCGATCTGCTGCTTAAAGGTTAGCACTACCGAGCCGCGTGAACCGAGCACATTGCCGAAGCGCACCGCCACATACGAGCGCCCGCTCTGGCGAGCAGCTTCATGCACCAGCAACTCAGCCACGCGCTTGGTCGCTCCCATGACATTGGTCGGATTAACCGCCTTATCGCTCGAAATCATCACGAAATGGCTGACATGCACCTGCATTGCGGCGCTGAGCAAGTTGCGGGTGCCGAGCACATTGTTGGTGACCGCCTCAGCGGGATGGAGTTCCATCAGCGGTACATGTTTGTGGGCGGCGGCATGGAACACGATCTCTGGGCAGTACTTCTCAAAGATATACATCATTCGCTCGGCGAAGCGAATATCGGCAATGACAGTCGTCAGTTTGGTTGTTGGCGGCGCGATCCGGCGTAGCTCCTGCTCGATGGTAAAGACCGAGTTCTCGCCGTGGCCGAGGATGATCAGCTCTTCCGGCTGAGCGCGCAGGATTTGGCGGCAGAGTTCCGAGCCGATTGAACCGCCGCCGCCGGTGACCATTACTCGCTTGCCCTGTAACAGGTTATACACGGCGGCAATATCGGTTTGCACCGGCGCCCGGCGCAAGAGATCTTCGATCTGCACATTGCGCAATTGGTTAACGCTCACCTTGCCATCGAGCATTTCATAAAGACCGGGCATGATCTTGGTCTTGACGTTGGTGCGTTCGCAGAGTTCGACGATGCTGCGAATATCTTTGCCAGCCGCCGATGGCATCGCAATAATGACGTAGTGGGCATTGTGCTCGCGAACCAGCCGTGGAATGTCGAAGCGACTGCCCAAGACCGGCGCGCCGTAGATATGCATGCCGTGCTTGAGCGGATCGTCATCAAGAAAACCAACGACTACCATGCCTAATTGGGGATTATCGCGCAGCTCGCGCGCAATCATCATGCCCGCCGAACCAGCGCCCATAATGAGCACCCGCTGCATCTTGCCGTTTAATTCTCCTTTGCGCTTGCACTTAAGTGTATAGCGGTGCCAAAGCAAGCGAACAATGAGGCGCGGCCCAATGGTCGCTGCTAATCCGAACAGAAAGAAAATGATTGGCACCGAGCGCGGCACAAGGGCTAACGGGGTGATACTGACCACCAAGAACGCAATCGGTGTGGCCGTGATCATTGCTAAGGATATGGCTGAAATCAGCAGCAACAATTCGTCGATCGAGGCGTAGCGCCAATAGCGGGAATAGATGCCCAACCGTCGGAAAACCAGCAAATGTACTGGCGTCGTAATCACAGTTAGTACGAGCCAACCAGTTAAAGTGGGGCCTGCCGGCATCTGATCGAGCCGCACCCAAAAGCTCAAGTATGCTGCTAATGGCAGTAGAACGAGATCGAGAAAGAAAAAATAACGATTGCGAAGAGGTGATGAGGGAATGAGTTTCAAGCCGGGCTCCTTTCCGGTTGCTGCTACAGGAAAATGCAGCGTTGGTGTGAGGAGGCTGGAAAGGTGAACGCTGCTCATTCGTTGCCGGTCGCTGTTTGCATGCTACGGGTTGTAGGTGAACAAGGGATGTGAGCCGCTGCCCCAATGATGAGAATCTTGTTAGAATGGGGTATATTTTTCTAATCATGCATGAAGCGCCATCCGTAGGCAGCCTGCCACCTCGGCAACCTGTTCTTCCTGCATCACGCTAGAAAACGGCAACGCCAGCGATCGCTCGCCTAGTTGTTCAGTGACCGGAAAATCACCGCGCTCATAGCCAAACAAGTCGCGGTAGAAGGGTTGCAGATGGATCGGCGTAAAATAGGGCCGGCTCGGAATGCCGGCGGCGGCTAACCGTTGCATCACGGTATTGCGATCGGCTGGCGGCAGAATCCGTACCACGTAGACAAACCAGCTCATCCGGGTGGTGTGCGGGCTGAGCTGAGGCCGTTCGACCAGCTCGAGATCGGCCAGTTGTTCGTGATACCACGCGGCCACTTGCGCTCGCCGGGCAATCAGTTCTTCAATCCGGTGCAGTTGGGCAACCCCCAGCGCCGCACTGAGTTCGTCGAGCCGGTAGTTGTAGCCAAGGCGGGTGTGGTTGAGCCATGCATCAAAGACATCGCGCCCCTGATTGCGCAACGAGCGGAAGAGTGCGGCCCAATCGTCAGGCCGGGTAACGATCATGCCGCCTTCGCCAGTCGTCATCTGTTTGTTGGGATAGAAGGCGAAGACCGCCGCATCGCCAAGCGTGCCGGCCATCTGTCCTTTGTAGGTTGAACCGATCGCCTCGCAAGCGTCTTCGATCACGCGCAAGCCATATTCAGCAGCAACGGCGTTGATGGGATCCATATCAGCCGGTTGGCCGAAGGCATGCACTGGCATAATTGCTTTGAGTGCGCCGATCGGGCCATGCCGGCGAGGGAGCCAGCGTGCCGCCGCTGCGCCGCCGCGCTTCAGATCGGCGGCAGCTTCGGCGACGAGGGTTGGATCAATATTGCCGGTGGCCGGATCGACATCGACGAAGACCGGGATCGCCCGTTCGTAGAGGATGCTGTTGGCTGAGGCGATGAATGAGAAGGGGGTGGTGATGACCAGATCGCCATCGCGCGCGTCGGCGGCGATGCAACAGAGGTGCAACCCGCTAGTGCCGGAATTGACCCCGACGGCGTGCGGGAGGCCAACGTACTGGGCCATAGCTTGCTCGAAGGCGACGATCTGGGGACCGATGCTAAGATAGCTGGTTTGCAAGACCTGATTGACGGCGGCGATTTCGGCTGCGGTGATGTCGGGTGAAGACATGGGAATGGGCACGGATGACCTCCTCAATATATTTATGGGACGCACGCCGTGCGTCCCGATAGTGGGCGCGCCGGCACACCGGCCACCACCGTTTCATCGGCTACATCACGTTGCACCAATGCCCCAGCGCCAGCGACACTCCACGCGCCGACCCGGCGCCGGGGCATTACGATTGCGCCGATCCCAATCAACGCGCCAGTGCCGATGACGACTTCGCCGCCGGTATGGACACCGGGGGCGATATGGGCATGATCGCCGATCTGGTTATGATGATCAATCGTGCAACCAGTATTAAGGATGACATTGGTGCCGATGACGCTGCCGGGATTGATGATCGCGCCGGCGCAGATCATCGTGCCGGGACCAATGGTGACATCGGCAGCAATGATTGCCGAGGGATGGATGGCGCTGACCACCTGTTCACCACGCGCTGTCAATGCGGTGAAAAGGCGGGCGCGCGTGCGGTTGTCGCCAATGGCGATCACAATCCCGTCGTGTGGGATGCTAACCAACGCTGCTACTGGCCCGAACACCGGCAACCCTAACGCTTGCTGCCCATGCCGGCGCGGGTCGTCGTCGAGGTAGCCGATCGGACGGTGTTCACTGCCATTGGCTGCTGCCTGTAAGAGGATATCAGCCACTACCTGTGCGTGTCCGCCGGCGCCAATAATCAGAATGCGTTGATCCATAAGCAAGATGATAGTGATCAATGTTTGTGTAGCAGGTAACACGCCGGCAGGCCAGTGTGTACAGAACGCGGGCGGCTTGCACTCCATAATCCCGATGGCGGGCCGGCAGCCCGCGCCCGGTTCTCATCACGACAAGCCCGCGTGAAGCGCGGGCGGCTCGCCCGCAGCGAGGGGCCAAAACGGGCCAGCGGCTGGCGCCCCGTGCTAATCACTACTCGCTGCGCGCGGCTGCGCGGGCGGCAATGGCGGCGTTCCCATGAACTCTTCGGCGGTGGCGTGACCCGGTTGGCTGATCCCTTCGCGCTTAAATACTTTCCAGAGGGTGAGAGCCAGAATCTTGAGATCAAGCCAGAGCGAAAGTTGATCAACGTATTGCACATCGTAGGCAAACTTCTCCTCCCACGAGAGGGCGTTGCGCCCGTTGATCTGCGCCAAGCCGGTAATGCCCGGCAAGACCTCGTGCCGGCGCCGCTGTTCTGGGGTGTAGCGTTCGAGATACTGCATCAACAGCGGGCGCGGCCCGACCAGACTCATCTCGCCGCGCAGTACGCAGAACAGTTCGGGCAGTTCGTCGAGGCTGGCGCTGCGCAAGAATCGGCCAAACGGCGTCAGCCGTTGTTCGTCGGGCAACAGCCGGCCCTGCGCATCGCGCGCGTCGGTCATAGTGCGGAACTTGAGCATCTCAAATGGGCGGCCATGCAAGCCGGGCCGGTGCTGGCGGAAGAATACGCCGTGACCAAGCTTGATCCGCACCAGCAAGGCAATTATCGCCATCAGAGGCGCGAGTGCGATCAGCGCCGGAATGACAATGATCAGATCAAGCAGACGTTTCCCGTAACGGCGATACATAAGCGTCTCCTCGTGCATGGTTTTGTACGGGACGTTGCTATCGTAGCGGGTTGAGATGTCAGTTGGATGACAGGTATAGGCGTGGTAGGTGACGTTCTGTTATAATTCGCCTAGTTTTTTATCGAGGCATTGCCCTGCCTTCGTGTTCCGGCGTTCTCTGCTGGTTATGCTCGTCTATTACACTACTGGCATGCAATGGCACGCCAGTCGCCAATCATGTCGCCATTGATAGGACTATGGTTATGCGCCAACGATTGTTTTGTCTGTACTGCCTCTGCCTGATTGGCGCAATCTTGCTCGTGGCATGGCCAACTGCCAGTCTGGCCGCTCCCGGCCAACCTCCCCGCCTGACCACATTCGGAATGAATACCTACTTCAGCGGCTTGGAACGATTGCCGCAGAACCGCAACGATGATCTGGCGGCGTTGATCAACGCCACCCGCGAACTCGGCGCCGAGTGGGTGCGTGAAGAGATCAGTTGGGCTAATCTCGAACCTAGCAAGGGCGCCTTTACATGGGGTCTGATGGATGCCGCGTTGGCGCAGGCGGCGAATGGCGGGTTCGGCATTATCGGGATGCTGCTGACGACGCCGGGGTGGGCGCGGGTCACTGATTGCGGCAGCCGGATCACGCGCAACAGCGGCTCTCTCAACTACTGGTGCCCGCCAGCTAATCCGCAAGATTTCGCCGATTTTGTCCGCGTCGCGGTTGAACGCTACGATGGCGATGGTTTGAACGATGCTCCCGGCTCACCAAGGGTGGCAGTGTGGCAGATTTGGAATGAACCGAATAACTGGGCGACGTGGCCGGGTGAGGCGAACGAATACGGCGCGTTGCTAGCGGCGGGGTATGCTGCAGCCAAGGAGGCCGATCCAACTGCCATCGTCGCTACCGGCGGCGTCTACATCTTTGATGGCGGTACGCGCACTGGCGGCAATCGCGACGGGCTCGAGTTTCTCGGCGCAGCGTTTGCGGCGGCGCCTGCCGCCCAAACCAGCTTCGATGCGCTAGCGATTCACCCCTTTATGCCTGATACCGCTCCGGATCGGGCTGGTTTGTACGGCTTGGTCTCACTGTGGGGGCGGATCAGCAATGCCCGTGGCTGGCTCGATTCCCAGCGCGGGCCAAGTGTGCCGCTCTGGATCAGTGAGCTGGGGTGGTCGACCTGCACGCCTGCTTCAGCCGTTTGTCGCAGCGAGCAAGAGCAAGCCGATTGGCTGGTGCGAAGCCACGGTATTGCGCTCGCGTTAGGCGTGCAGCATATCAACTGGTTCCAGCTTGAAGATAAGTTTGATAGCCCAGCCGGTGATCTGTGGGGCAACATGGCCTTGCTGCGCAATCGGAGCCAAGGCTATACCCGCAAGCTCGCCGCTAATGCCTACGCTACCCTTACGGCGCAGCTTGGCAGGGCAACGTTTACTGGTTTTGGGCCATTACATAGCTATGTCCATCAAAACAACGCCCTTATCCCCGCCGCCCGTTACCATCTCCGCTTCCAAACCGCGACCGGCGCGCTGGTTGATCTCTTGTGGACGACCGGCAGCGCCGAGACGCGTACCATGCCGCTTGAGGCCGGTCGCAGCGCGCAACTGCTCAGCCGTGACGGGGCGACGCTGCCACTAACGATCAGTGGCGGGCAGGCTCAAATTCCGCTCAGCGGCACGCCGGTCTATCTGCGCCAAGATACGCCGCCGCAACTAGCGGTTACGCCGGCAAGTGTAACTATTCCTATGCTGGCAACCGATCCGGCGACGAGCTACGCGCTCGTGGTGCAGAATCTCGGTTCCACCAGTATCAATTGGACGGCGAGCGGCAGCGCGAGCTGGCTCACGCTTGAAACAACCAGCGGCAGCGGCCATACCAGCCTATTGCGCTACCGGATCGATCCGAACAGCCTGACGCCGGGTAACTACACCGCCACGATCACGGTCAACGCCGGCAGCGCCGGCACGCAAAGCATCCCCGTCACCTTGCGCGTGGCGACAACGCTCTACCGCGCGTATGCACCGGTGATCTATCGTTGACGATCCGCGCCGGGTCATGGTAAGATAAGGGCCGTTGCTTATAACCAGTGTAGGTAAAGGAGAGCGCCGTGAGCGCAAAGAAAATGAAAGTATTGCTCGTGCAAGATGTTGAGCATCTGGGCAAAGCGGGCGAAATCAAAGATGTGAGCGGCGGTTTTGGCCGTAACTATCTGCTGCCGAAGGGGTTTGCCGTGCTGGCGACCAAGAGCCAGATCAAGCAAGCCGAAGAGCGGTTGGCCGCGCAGCGGCGCAAAGCCGAGGCGGCGCGCAAAGATGCCGAGGCGTTGGCCGCCAAGCTGGCTGAGCTGACGCTGATCTTTGTGGTCAAAGTCGGCGAGCAAGAGCGGCTGTACGGTTCGGTGACCAATGCCGATATTGCCGCCAAGCTGCACGAAGTGGCCGGCATCGAAATCGACCGGCGCAAGATCGCGCTCGAAGATCCGATCAAGCGCACCGGCGAGTACGAGGTTCCGGTCGAACTTGCCAGTGGGGTTTCGGCCACACTCAAGGTTGTCGTGGTTGGCGAATAACCGTCCGTGCAACGTTCAACAGCACCTCTTGCCAATGTGCCGCAATTTGCGGCACATTGGCGTTTTATCCAGATGATGTGGATAACCGGTGGGCAACGGGGGGGGAAACGGTGGAAAAGCGGGAAGATCGCCTCGAACGCAGCGTACCGTTTGATTTGCAAGCCGAGCGGGCAACCCTCGGCTCGATCTTGCTCGAACGTGACGCCATCATCGCGGTCGCCGGCTGGCTCCCTTCCGAATATTTCTACCTCGAAAAGCATGCGCTGATTTACGAGGCGATGCTGGCGTGCTACAACCGGCGCGAACCGGCTGATCTAGCGACTGTCGCCGCCGAATTGCGCCGGCGCGGCCAGCTTGAGCTGATCGGCGGCATCACTATGCTGAGTGAGCTAGTCACCGAGGTGCCGACCGCCGTTCACATCGAATACTATGCCCGCATCGTCGAGCGTGCGGCCTTGCTGCGCCGCCTGATCGAGGCCGGCGGGCGGATCGCGGCGATGGGGTACGACGAAGCGAGCGATCTGGAAGAGACGCTCGATCGAGCTGAAGCCGAGTTGTTCGCCGTCTCGCAACGGCGCAACAATCAGGATTTCGTCCACATTGGCCGCGTGGTCAATACCCTCTTTGCCCAGATCGAGTCGATGCAAGAACGGCGCGGCGAGGTGATCGGCGTGCCGACCGGCTACCACGATCTCGATGAGCTGACCGGCGGCTTGCAGCCGAGCGACCTGATCATTCTTGCGGCCCGGCCCAGCGTCGGCAAGACCTCGCTTGCGCTCTCGCTGGCCTATAACGTCGCCTTCCAAGCCAACGGTACGGTAGCCATCTTTAGCCTTGAGATGAGCCGTGAGCAGTTGGTGCAGCGCATGCTGGCCATGCATACCGGCATTGACATGCAACGGCTGCGCACCGGCAATCTGCGCGGCGAAGAGCTGAGCTTGGCGATCGAGGGGTTGGGCGTGTTGTCTGAGTTGCCGATCTATATCGAAGATACTCCCGGTCTCAGCATTACCGACGTGCGCGCGCGCGCGCGCCGCCTGCACAGCGAAGTGGGCATCACGCTAGTGATGATTGACTACCTGCAACTCATGTCAGGCCGCCGCACCGACAACCGCGTTCAAGAGGTGAGCGACATCAGCCGCGGCCTCAAGGCGCTGGCCCGCGAACTCAACGTGCCGGTGATCGCGCTCTCGCAGCTCTCGCGCGCGGTCGAAGGCCGCCAGAGCCACGTACCAATGCTCAGCGACCTGCGCGAGTCAGGCTCGATCGAGCAAGATGCCGACATCGTGATGTTCATCTATCGCGAAGAGTTGTACGATAAAGAGACCGACAAGAAGGGGATTGCCGAGATCCATATTGCCAAGCACCGCAACGGCCCGCTCGGCATTATCCCGCTCCGCTTCGAGTCGCGCACCACCCGCTTCCAGAACCTCGAACGCTACCACGCTCCAGAAGGGTATTGAAGCGGTTGAGCGAACTACGTTCCTCGCTGCCGCCGCTTGCGGCGGCAAGGCGGCGTAAACGGGCGGATACTCTGGCGTGCGGCAGTCCTACTGCCGCATGTCACGTTGGCAGCAGTGTCCAGCTATTTACGGCAGCGGGGCGCGAACGGGATGGTGCGCTGGCGTGCGGCAGTCCTACTGCCGCATGTCACATTGGCAGGATCGTTAATCTAACGGTGGCGCTTTCCGCCATTCCCGCTCTTGCCAAAATTGGCTGGATATGGTAGGATATAAGGCGCGAAGGCGGGTAGCTCAATTGGCAGAGCAGTGGCCTCCAAATCCACCGGTTGCAGGTTCAAGTCCTGTCCCGCCTGCCATTTTTTATGCCGGCCAGCCAAGCGGGGGCGTGGCAGAGTCCGGTTTATTGCGTCGGTCTTGAAAACCGAAGGACGTAGTAATGCGTCCCGTGGGTTCGAATCCCACCGCCCCCTCCAGTAATTGTCATGGGGAGGTCGCATAGTGGCCTAGTGCGGCGGTTTGCTAAACCGCTAGGGGGGCAACCCCCTCGAGGGTTCGAATCCCTCCCTCCCCGCC
>NZ_DAOUDC010000023.1:0-12469 GCF_034431535.1 Chloroflexus sp.
GCGTGCCGTCCATTCCGCTCCTGCCTTGTGGTGAGTCATGCGGCATCTCGTATCACGGTGGGAGTGGGGACATCTATGATACGAGGTGGGCCGACTCACCGCAAATACCTATCCCCGAAAGCGGCCCCCTCCCCCACCTCACGGCGGGAGAGGGGCGCTGCTAGCTCCCTCCCCCGAAGGGGAGGGTTGGGGTGGGGGCATCAGGCGACCGTCGAGGACGCAGAGGGTGAGGAGCATACCAACTCCCGCTGCTTCCTTTGCGTTCTCCTGCGTCTTTACGTTAAAACCGCTGCGGCTTTGCTCGCTTTGCGCCTCTGCGTTACCCCCGTTTCACCGCAGCGAGGCCGGTTCGGTGATCCTGGCGATGGTGCGGCGGGTGCGTTCGCGGTCGTGGTAAGCGGCTTGGATAGCAGCCATCAGCTCATCGGCGGCAAACGGCTTGCGGAGCACCGCATACGCGCCGCTCGCCGCCATTGCCGCTACTTGATCAGGCTCGATTTGTCCGGTGAACAGAATGACACTAGCGACCGGGTCGTATGAGCGCAAGACATTGAGCAACGTGATCCCATCAAGTTCAGGCATCACTACATCGCTCAGCACCATATCAAACTGGTTAGCAGTATAGATAGCGACCGCCTCGGCGCTGTGAGCGCAATAGGTGACACGATGGCCGGCTCTTTCCAACAACTCAATTAACCCGTGCGCCGCCGCTTCATCGTCGTCGATGACGAGCAGGTGAAGCGAAGGGATCGGTGCCGGCGCCGCCTCGGCTGGCTCTTCCTGCACAATCGGCAAGCGGATGATCATGGTCGTCCCCTTGCCAACCTCGCTCTCGACATCGAAACGACCGTTGTGATTTTGGATGATCCCATACGATACTGCCAACCCTAAACCGGTGCCCGACTGGTTGCCGGTAGCATGTTTCGTCGTGACAAACGGCTGAAAGATATGACGACGGATGGCTTCGGGAATGCCACAGCCGGTATCCTCAACTTGCAACACAATCCAGCCTTGCTCGGTCTTAAGCGTGACCGTCAACACGCCACCCTGCGGTTTCATTGCATCACGAGCATTGGTGAGCAGATTGAGGAAGACCTGCGCGATCTGGCCGGCATCACAGATCGTCAGGGGCACCACCTCGATCTGGCGCACCACCTGAATGCTGTGTTTGCGTAATTCAATCTCCATCAAGGTGAGCGTACCATCAATCACTTCACGCAAATCCGACAGCTCACGCCGCGATTCACGCCGGCGGGCGAAGGTCAGCAAGCTACCAGTAATACTGCTCCCGCGCTTGCAGGTGTCGAGCACCACCTTCAGCGCCTCATTTTTCGTTTCAACCTCGCCGTCGGCTAACCCTAATTGGGCATAGCCGAGCATCCCAGAGAGAAGGTTGTTAAATTCGTGCGCAATACTGGCAGCGAATGTGCCAACGGCAGCCAGCTTCGCCGACCGGCCCAACTCGATCTGCATTTCTTGCCAACGGCGAAAGAGGCGCGCGTTTTGAATCACGGCGGCAGCATGGCGGGCAAAGGCAGCCAAGAGACGTTGCTCGTCCTCTTTGAGGCCGCGCACCTGCTCAAACGCCAGACAGACGGTGCCAAGCGGTTGCTGCTCATCCAACAGCGGCAAGAGAATGATCGCTTGCCAAGGTGAGTGTTCGGTCAAGGCAGCCACTGGCGCCAGCGTCTGCACGTGCTGGTCGGTAAAGAGCGTGACGCGCCGCCGTTCGAGGGCGAACTCGTAGTCGCGGGGCAACGGAATAGGTTGTGGCCCCACTCCTTCGGTCGGCGCCGGCAAATGGTGCGACGCAACCAATTGCAGATTGCCATGCTCATCGTACAACGTCACCCATGCGCTATCCGCTTCCATCAGCGCGCTTAGCCGCTCGCCGAGCAGATTGAGCATCGTTGGCACATCACGGCTCGCCATCAATGAGACAACCAGACTTTGCAAATGTTCGCTTTGGCGTGAGAGGGATAACAGCCGGGCGTTGGCTGTGCGCAGTTGGGCGTCGGCGATGTTTAACGCCTCTTCGAGTTTGTGCTGGCGGCGCAAACTGATCTGCACCATTGCCAGCGGGGCGATGCCAAGGGCAAAGGCCCACACCTCCTGCTGCCAGAGGATAGCCAGCATCCCACCCAAGGGGGCAAAGATGAGCGCATACCAACCGGCATCGTCGAGACGCAAGCGCAGCACCGCCGGCAAGGATTCCCCCGTGAACGGCGCGATCAAGCTCGCGCTTGCCACCCGTTCGATCAGATAGACAACCAACCCGCTGCCGATCAACCCAACGATTGCCGCTAGCGAAGCCATGGTTGCGCCATAGGTGTGCTGTTGGACAAAGATCATCAACACCACGCTGCCGGCAGTTAAGGCGATCCAGCGCGTCGCAGCCAACGAGAGCGCCTGCCACCATGGTGCCGCGCGCGCTAACGCGCCGGCCACCGCACCAATAGCGACGGCGAGCAGGAACAGCGGCCACGGCAAGATGATCATCGCGGCAATGAGCAAGACGAGCATTACGGTGAGTGGACGATCATGCTGGCGCACAATAGTCAGTGCTTCAAAGATGGTCAGACCGAGCGCAAAGAGGATCGCAGCCAGCCACGAACCCACATCGAGCGGGGTAGCCGGCGCTAAGAGCCAAGATATCACCCCCACAAGGATAGCAGCGCTCCACAATCCGATCAGCGATCCGCGCACGGGCGACGGAATAGTATACATGAAGGCGTCTCCTTGTAGCGCGCCGTTGCCTGTCCGAAAAGGAGGCACTAGTAAAACAGCACGGCAGCTATCGACCAGGCTGCCTGCGTCTATCGCTGGTTGCTAAAGATATTTTGTGCCTTTTGTCGTACTAAACGAGGGCAAAGACCAGATTGGCATATACATAATAGGATATATTCGCAGATCGTTCTTTGTTGGATGCGAACAAGATGCTCTTGCCAAACGCTTAACGGCCTATGCCGGAGTTAAGCGGGCAAGCGCACGCCTTGTTCCGTGATCACCAACAACCCATCACGGGCGAGATCACGCACCAGTTGCTGAAGCCACTCTTCATGGTCAGCCACGAAATCAGGCCGCACTTGCCGGCCCAGTTCGGATAGGGGTAACGCCGTATCGGCAGGCAGAGCGCGCAGCGCGGCAATAATCCGGCCCCGGTACCAGCGGCGCGAGCCGACGAACGGTTCGGCAGGGCGCGGCTCGGCAACACGCTTGAGCGCAGGAGCGGCCATTGTTTCAGCCAGAGCGGTATCAGCGGCGACCGCGGCAGCATAAGCGCGGCAATGCCGGCGCAACGGGCAGCGCCGGCACGCTGGGCTCGCGGCAGTGCAAATCAGCGCGCCTAGCTCCATGATCGCCTGATTCCACGCCCAACCTTGCCCCGGCGGAATTAGCGCCTCGGCGTGGGCCAGCAATTCGGCCTCGGTCGCTGCTGCTGCATGGTCAGGGCCAACGCAAAGCCGGCGCACCACGCGCCGGATATTCGTATCGAGAAAGGCGACATCTTGCTCGAAGGCAAAGCAGGCGATTGCACCGGCGGTATAAGGGCCAATGCCGGGCAAGGCGCGCAAGGCGGCGACCGAGTCCGGCACCCGCCCGTCGTGGCGGGTGACAATCGCCTGCGCCGCTCGTTGCAAATTGACGGCACGTCGGTTGTAGCCAAGCCCGGCCCACAACCGGATCACATCGGCAGTTGGCGCGGCAGCAAGAGCTTCTATGGTGGGAAAGGCAGCTAAAAACGCCTGATACTTCGGGATCACCCGATCAACCTGCGTCTGCTGAAGCATCACTTCGGCGACCATGATCGCATACGGATCGCGGGTACGTCGCCATGGCAGGTCACGGGCATCGTTGGTAAACCATTGGAGCAGGTCAGCACGGATCGCGTCGATCATCTCCAACTGTTGCTCGGCTAGGTCTTGCGATAGACATCAAGCACATCGGGAATGCGGTTGATTTTCTCGATCAGCGGCGAGAGCTGGGCCATTGACTGGAGCGAGACGGTGACATTCAACGCCATCCGGCCATTGGCGCGTGGTTTGCCATGATTGACTTCAGTGATATTAATGCCGGCTTCGGCGATCACATTAGAAATATCGCGCCACAATCCAACCCGATCCCACGCTTCGATCCGTAACGGCACGGGGAAGGTCTGGTTTGTCACCGCACCGTTGCCCCAACAGACCGGCATGAGACGATCCCGTTCAGCTTCACTCAGATGTTGGAGGGTGCGGCAATCGGCCCGATGGACAGTCACACCACGACCACGAGTGGTAAAGCCCACGATCGGTTCGCCAAAGATCGGATTGCAACAACGAGCGATGCGCGATGGGATTTTGCCAGTACCAGCAAGGTAGATCTCACCGCTCGCGCTTACCTGCGCCATCGGTTGGGTGGGGCTTGGCGCGGGCGCCGGCGCAGGTGCAGGAGGCGCTTGAGCATCGAGTAATTTCGCGACCAGCTTGCGCTCGTTGATATCATCAACCCCGATTTGGTAGAAGAGATCCTCTACCGAGCGTACCGAGGGGCCGGCCAGCTCAACCAGCTTCTCAAAACTCACGTGGGTGAGACCGACGCGCCGTAGTTCTTTCTCAAGCATCTCACGCCCGGCGGCGATATTCTCTTCGCGCTCGAGCCGGCGGAAGTAGCGTTTGATATGGTTTTTGGCCGAAGGTGTCTTGACAATGCGCAGCCAGTCACGGCTAGGACCGCGCGGCGTCTTCGAGGTCAGAATCTCGACAATCTCACCGTTGCGCAGCTCGTAATTGAGCTGCACCATGCGATCATTGACTTTGGCGCCAATACAATTATGCCCTACTTCCGAATGGATGCGGTACGCGAAATCGATTGGTGTCGAGCCTTCGGGCAGGTCGATAATCTTGCCTTTGGGCGTAAAGACAAAGACGCGCTCTTCAAACTCGGCGCGTAGCATATCAACAAATTCGCTGTCGGTCGTCTCGTTGCGCCACGTAATCAACTCGCGCAACCAGCGAATCTTGTTTTCGTAGTCTTTGTCGCTGCGGGTATTGAAGCCTTCTTTGTAACGCCAGTGGGCGGCAATGCCGTGCTCAGCCTCTTCGTGCATCTTCCGCGAGCGGATCTGCACTTCGCAGTGAACGCCTTCGGGCAGGATGACCGTGGTGTGGATCGAGCGATACGAACTCTCTTTGGGGGCGGCGATATAATCATCGAACTCTTGCGTCACCGGCGTCCAGTTCATTTTGCTATGGACAACGCCGAGCGCCCGGTAACATTCCCCCACTTCGTTGTTGGGATCATCAACAATAATCCGCACCGCGAGCTGGTCATAGATCCGCTCCAGCGGCACCCCTTTGCGCTCCATTTTGCGCCAGATCGAATAGATATGCTTCGAGCGGCCAGTCACTTCGGCCTTGATGCCTTCGCGGGCCAGAGCCTCTTTCAACTGGGCAATCACCCGCTGGACGATGCGGTCGCGCGCTTCTTTCCGCATCGCCAGACCTTGAGCAATCTCTTTGTAGCGATCGGGATGGAGGGTCTTAAACGCGAGATCCTCGAGCTCCGACTTCATCTGCCACATACCGAGGCGGTGGGCCAGCGGCGCGTAGATATCGAGCGTCTCGCGCGCGACACGCTGCTGTTTGTGCGGCGGGGTGGCGTGAATGGTGCGCATATTGTGCAGGCGGTCAGCCAGCTTGATCAACACCACCCGCGGATCATCAGCCGAGGCGATAATCAGTTTGCGGTAGGTGCCGGCCTGCACCTCCTCTTTGCTCTTGTTCTCGTACCCTGAGAGCTTGGTCACGCCATCGACGAGATTAGCGACTTGCTTGCCAAAGAAACGTTCAATCACCTCGATCGGCACGCCGGTATCTTCGACCACATCATGCAGCAGCGCCGCGGCGATCGATTCGGTATCGAGGCTCAAATCGAGCAAAATCAGGGCAACCTCAATCGGGTGATCAAGGTAGGGTTGGCCTGACTGGCGGCGCTGGCCTTCGTGGGCAACAGCGGCGAGCGCATACGCGCGGCGAATCAGATCAAAATCGGTAGAGGGAAGATATTCGCGGTGGCGGGCAATGAGCGCTTCGACCGAGGGCGAGAAATAGGCATGGATGAATGCATCTTGCACCGTCTCGAGCGAGGATTGGCAGCCACGCCGCTGCTGCTGCTCGACGATGGTGAGCATGACTTTGTGCTTCAGCAATTCAGAGGCAAGGGGGGGAAGCTCATCACTCATCACCGGATCGTCTGGCATATCTGCAATCAATTCAACCGGATGAGCGGTAGCAGTTACATCGTCCATAGTAGCCGCTCCTGTTCAGGCAGGCTATGTGCCACCGATCTGTCGCGTGGCTGGTCAGATGACGTGCGGATAGCAGCGCAGCTCCGAGACGGCAATGCCAGTGTATCGGTTTCGTCGGATGGTATGTCACCACCGTCGTTCAATAGCATTTCCGGCTAGTTCAAGAGAAAGCAGGTTCGTAATCGGCTTGCTCGGCGACAGCGAAATAATCACTGATGATACGACCTTGATGAAGGAGCTGATCAAAAACGCCCGGCGTGCAACGCCAGGCCGCATCCAACCACTGAGCCGATCATCCGCGATCGTAACACACGTTATGTCGTTGTTATGTAGGATAACACTCGCGGGCGGCAATGTCAAGCTGCGTCATTGGGATGTACGATTCACTGTATAATCAAATATCTCACCCATAGCGACTCAGTGATGTGAAGGAGCTGTATTCATGGATCTCAACCTGCACCATTTCCCCTACCCCGGACGGCGGGTACCGGTCGTGGCCGAGCGCGGCGTGGTGGCGAGCAGCCATCCGCTGGCGTCGCAGGCCGGGATGCAGGTATTGCAAGCCGGCGGCAATGCGGTTGATGCGGCGATTGCGACGGCAGCGGCGTTGACGGTGCTCGAACCAACCTCGAATGGGTTGGGAGGTGATGGCTTTGCCCTGATTTGGGCTGGCAATACCCTGCATGGCATTAATGGATCGGGCGCGGCGCCAGCCGCCTTGACCGCCGAGGCGCTGGCCGCTGCCGGCCATACCGAGATGCCGGTGCATGGTTGGTGGCCGGTGACGGTGCCGGGAGTGGTGCAGTTGTGGGGCGATATGCACGAGCGGTTTGGCCGCTTACCGCTGGCGCAGGTGCTGGCGCCGGCGATTGCGTATGCCGAAGAGGGTGCGCCGGCGCCGCCGATGGTGACCTATTTTTGGGCGCGGGGGGTGGCGGCGGCCCATGCCCGCACCGGCCCGGAGTTTGCCGGTTTTCTGCCTACCTTTAGCCTCGATGGCCGCGCCCCGCGCCCCGGCGAGCGGTTCATGAGCCCCGGCCATGCCCGCACTCTGCGCTTCATTGCCCGTCACGGCGCTGATGTGTTTTACCATGGGGAAATTGCCGCCGCGATTGACCGCTTTGCTCGCGCTACCGGCGGTTTGCTGCGGGCCGAGGATTTGGCGGCCCATCATTCAGAGTGGGTGACGCCGATTACGATGCAGTATCGCGGCTATACCGTTCACGAGATTCCGCCGAACGGGCAGGGGATTGCGGCATTGATGGCGCTCGGCATCCTTGACCACGTTGATCTGGCCCGGTTCCCCCGCGAGTCGGCAGATGCCTTTCATCGGCAGGTTGAAGCGACGAAGTTAGCCTTTGCCGATGCCTTTGCTTATGTGGCCGATCCGGCCAAAGCGCCGGTGCCGGTGGCGCAGATGCTTAACCGCGACCGGCTGGCGGCGCGCAGCCGGCTGATCGGCGAGCGAGCCCAAGACTATGGCCCAGCGGCGTTGCCCAAGGGCGGCACGGTCTATTTTGCGACGGCTGACCGTGATGGTATGATGGTGAGTATGATCCAATCGACCTACATGGGTTTTGGGTCGGGGGTCGTGGTACCTGAATATGGCATTGCGCTGCACAACCGGGGCTGCGGGTTTGTGGTCGATCCTAGCCATCCCAATCACGTGGCACCGGGCAAGCGCCCCTTCCATACCATCATTCCCGGCTTTCTCAGCAAAGACGGCGCGCCGATCGGCCCCTTTGGCGTGATGGGGGCGCATATGCAGCCGCAAGGCCATACACAAGTGGTCGTCAATACGCTCGATTACGGTCTGCACCCGCAAGCGGCGCTCGATGCGCCGCGCTGGCGCTGGGAACGCGATGGTACGCTACGACTCGAACTCGAAACACCGCGTCACGTGATCGAGGGGCTGGCGGCCCGCGGCCATCAGGTAGTGGTCGAAAGCGAGTTGGGCGGCTTTGGTCGCGGGCAGGTAATTTGGCGCTTGCCGAGCGGCTGCTACGTTGCCGGCACCGAGTCGCGTTGCGATGGCTTGGCGGTTGGTTGGTAACAGATAGAGTACATTGCGTAGATAGGGAATGCCGCGCTATGACGACACGCAGAGCGACGCTGTTTGATCTCTTGCACGCCGGCGACGCGCGCGATCCGGCCTTGATCGCGCCGGGAGGTCCGGTGTGGACGTTTGCCGATCTGCGCGCGCAGGTCGGCCAGTTGGCCGAATGGTTGCAAGCCCGTGGGTTGGGCCGGGGAGACCGGATCGCAATCGCACTCGGCAATGGCCCGGCGATGGCGATGGCCTTTCTCGCCGCGGCGACGGCGGCCACCGCTGCGCCGCTCAACCCCAAGTACCGCCGCGACGAGTTTGCCTTCTACTACGAAGACACCAATGCCCGCGCGCTGATTGTGGCTCCCGGCGAAGGCGACGAAGCGCGGGCCGCGTTGCGTCCGGGGATGCTGTTAATCGAAGCAACGCTCGACGCTGATGGCCGCTTGGTCTTCAGCACTGCCGGCGAGGCCGGCCCGCCGCGCCACGATGGCTGGGCCACAGCCGATGATGTGGCGATGATCCTACACACCAGCGGCACGACCAGCCGGCCCAAACGGGTGCCGATCCGCCATCGCAATCTGGTTGCTTCGGCCGCTAACATCATCGCTACCTACCAGCTCAGCCCTGTCGACCGCTCGCTCTGCGTGATGCCGCTGTTCCACATTCACGGCATTGTCGCTTCGTTGCTCAGCCAACTGGCAGCCGGCGGCGCGGTCATCTGCCCTCCCGGCTTCGATGGCCTCAAGTTCTGGAGCTGGGTTGAACAAGCGCGGCCAACGTGGTATTCGGCGGTGCCGACGATGCATCAGGTGCTGCTAGCCCGCGCCGAGCGCAATGCCGCGATCATCGCCGCCAACCCGTTTCGCTTCATCCGCTCGTCGAGCGCACCGCTGCCGCCGGTGGTGATGGAGCGGATGGAGGCGGTGTTTGGCGCGCCGGTGATCGAGAGCTACGGGATGACTGAAGCCTCGCACCAGATGACCTCGAACCCGCTGCCACCCGGCCAGCGCAAACCCGGCTCGGTCGGGATCGGTTTTGGGGTGGAAGTCGGCATCATGGACGAAAGCGGCAACTTGTTGCCGGCAGGGGTGAAGGGTGAGGTGGTGGTACGCGGGCCGAACGTGGTTGACGGCTACGAGAACAACCCCGAAGCCAACGCGGCGGCGTTTGTGCATGGCTGGTTCCGTACCGGCGATCAGGGCTATCTCGATGACGATGGCTATCTGTGCTTGACTGGCCGGATCAAGGAGCTGATCAATCGCGGCGGTGAGAAGATTTCACCGCTTGAGATTGACGATGTGCTGCTGCGCCACCCGGCGGTCGCCGAGGCGCTGGCCTTTGCGGCGCCCCACCCGACCTTGGGTGAAGAAGTGCATGCAGCAGTGGTCTTGCGCGAAGGGATGCAGGCCAGCGAACGCGAACTGCGCGATCACTGCGCCCAGTGGTTGGCCGATTTCAAAGTGCCGCGCACGATCCATATCCTGAGCGCGTTGCCACGGGGCGCGACCGGCAAGCTGCAGCGGATCACGATGGCCAAGACGCTAGGGTTGGCGTAGGTAGGACGTTTTCTATGGAATGCGGCAGTAAGACTGCCGCATTCCACCGGGAGAGGAACTATCTGGCACTCGCAAGCCGACACTCTCAGCGCATTGCCATGGAGTGCGGCAGCCTTACTGCCGCACTCCACACCCTGTGCTTATAACGCGCCTGTGAAAAGCTTTACAATCCGCACCAAAATTGCGGTATGATAGTGTTATTGGCAAATGACAACGCATTGTCTGCTCATCGTCGCAACGACGCTGCCGGCCACCACCTCCGGCGTTGACACACAGGAAGCGGCATGATCCCCAAGCTTGAACTCGAACGGCGTCTCTCGCCCTACGTGAGTTTTTCGCGGTCGGAATGGTCGGCATTGCGGAATGGCACACCTTTGCCGTTGAGCACCGACGAGTTGGACTCACTGGTAAGCTTGACCGATAGCGTCTCGATGGAAGATGTGGCCGACATCTACCTACCGCTGGTGCGCTTGTTGCAGCTCTATTACGAAAACGCTTGCCGGCTGTATCAGGCAACAAGCGCGTTTCTTGGTTCGGCAACGGCCCGCGTGCCTTACGTGATCGGCATTGCCGGTAGCGTAGCGGTGGGCAAGAGCAGCACGGCGCGTATCTTGCAGGCGCTGTTGGCGCGTGGCCCCGGCCAACTCAAGGTGGATCTGGTGACCACTGACGGCTTTCTCTACCCGAACCGGGTGCTGCAAGAGCGGGGCATTATGCACCGCAAAGGCTTCCCGGAAAGTTATGATCGACGCCGGCTGTTGCAATTCATCGCTGATATCAAGTCGGGGTATGGCCCGGTGAGCGCGCCGGTTTATTCGCACTTGACGTACGATATTGTGCCGGATCAGTTTCAGGTGGTCGATCACCCCGATGTCTTGATTGTCGAAGGGCTGAATGTGTTGCAACGCGGCGCCAATACCCGGCGCGAACCGCAGCTCTACGTGTCGGATTTTTTTGATTTTGCGATTTATGTTGACGCCGACGAGCGGGATCTCGAACAGTGGTACATCGAGCGCTTTTTGCAATTGCGCAAGACGGCGTTCCGCGATCCGTCATCGTATTTCCGCCGCTACGCCGAGCTGAGCGAGGCTGAAGCGATTGCTACCGCTCGCCGGATTTGGCGCGAAATCAATTATGTAAACCTCAAACAGAACATTGAGCCGACGCGCTGGAGCGCCGATCTGATTTTGGTCAAAGGGTCGCGCCACGAGCTCGAACGGGTGTATCTGCGCAAACTGTAAATACAGAGGCGCAGAGGGAGCTGTAGAGCCGGATGGCTGTCCGGCTCCGCAAAGGACGCCAAGAGTTTAAACGCAAAGGCGCGGTGAAGCCGGACGGCTGTCCGGCTCCGCGAAGGGCGCGAAGGGGTTATGGGATTGGAGGCGCACGCAAACGTGCTGTCCCCGATTGACCCTCTGCGGTAAATACTCTCGCCAGCCGCGCCCCTCGCCCGGCGGGGAAGGGGTTAGGGGTGGGGCAAGAGACAACTAAATGAGATACCATTGTTCATCACAGCGAGGATTGATATGCGCATCTGCATTGTCGGGGCCGGCGCGATCGGGGGCTGGTTGGGCGCGAAGTTGATACAGGCTGGCGCCGAAGTGACCTTGATTGCCCGCGGCGCGCACTTGGCTGCGATCGAAGCCAACGGGTTAACCATCGAATACCGCGATGGCCGCCAAGAGGTGGTGCATCCGGCGTTGGCTACCGCCGATATGGCTGCCGCCGGCCCGCACGATATGGTGATCGTAGCGGTCAAAGCCCAATCATTGCCGGCGCTGGCCGCACCGATGCGCGCGCTCTATGGCCCGGATACGGCGGTGGTCTATGCCCAGAACGGCATTCCGTGGTGGTATTTCTTCCGCCACGGCGGTCCTTACGAAGGCCGCCAGATCGAGGCGGTCGATCCCGGCGGGGTGATCGCGGCCAACACCAAGATCGAGCGCGTGATCGGCTGTGTCGTCTACCCGGCGGCGGCGATCGAGCGGCCCGGCGTGATCCGGCATCTGGAAGGCAACCGGTTTACGCTCGGCGAACCCGACGGCAGCCGGAGCGAGCGAGCGCTGCGGCTGAGCAAGTTGCTCGAGTCGGTTGGTTTGCGCGCACCGGTGAAAACCGATATTCGCAACGAGATTTGGCTCAAGCTGTGGGGTAATCTTTCGTTCAACCCGATCAGCGCCCTGACCCGCGCCACCCTTGACCGGATCATCGCTGATCAGGGAACCTACACCCTAGCGGCGACGATGATGGCCGAGGCGCAACAAGTTGCCGAGAGGCTAGGGGTGCGCTTCCCGGTCTCGATCGAGCGCCGCATCCGCATGGCCGAAGAGATCGGCGCGCACAAGACCTCGATGCTGCAAGATATCGAGGCCAAACGTCCGACCGAGATCGATGCCTTGTTGGGGGCAGTGGTCGAACTCGCCGATCTGACCGGCGTCCCGGCGCCAACCATGCGCGCGATATACGCTGTCACCTCGCTGCTTGATCGGGTGAACTGCGGCCAGTGATAGGTATGCTCCAATATGGAGTGCGGCAGTTTCATTGCCGCACCCTGTCATCGCGAGAGCGCCCAGC
>NZ_DAOUDC010000024.1:0-67200 GCF_034431535.1 Chloroflexus sp.
TGCCGGTGGCAATCGAAGAGGGTCTCCGCTTCGCCATCCGTGAGGGTGGTCGCACCGTCGGCGCCGGCGTCGTGACCAAGATCCTTGATTAACGCCTAAGGCCGGATTCGCTGAGCTGCCGGTGGCCTTGCCGCCGCCGGCAGCTTCAAAGTGAAGGGTATACAATGGCCGTGGCCAAAGATACAGAGCGCGACATTCAAGAAAACATCCTCGTGCGCACGTTTCGCGAGACGCGCAGCGAGTTACGGCAAGTCGTTTGGCCAAGCCGCGAAGAGACGATTCGCCTGACGGTGCTCGTGATTGCGGTGTCGTTGGTGATCGGGTTGCTGCTGTTTATTGGTGATTCGATCTTCACCTTCCTCTACACGAGCCTCGTGAGCCTCGTCCAGTAAGCTGTTCGCGAACGGGGGCTGCCCATGTCTGAGGAAAAAGAGAAAGAGACTGATGATCGGCGCTGGTACGTGATTCACACGTACTCAGGCTATGAGAATAAAGTGAAGCAAAATCTGGAGCATCGCATTGCTTCGATGGAGATGCAAGACCAGATTTTTCGCGTCATTGTGCCGACCGAAGAAGAGATTGAAATCAAGAATGGCCAGCGCCGCACGGTCAACAAGAAGATCTATCCCGGTTATGTGTTGGTGCAGATGCGCCTGACTGATGACTCATGGTATGTGGTGCGCAATACGCCGGGTGTGACGAGCTTTGTCGGGCATGGGAATAAGCCGACCCCGCTTGAGGATGAAGAGGTAAAGGCCATCCTACGCCAGATGGAGGGTGAAGCGCCGAAGGTGCGCGTTAGCTACCAGAAGGGGCAGGCCGTCAAGATTATCGATGGCCCGTTCACCGATTTCGAGGGTATCGTCGATGCGATCGACCACGAGCGGGGCCGTGTGCGGGTACTGGTCTCGTTCTTTGGTCGCGAAGCGCCGGTGGAGCTTGACTTCTTGCAAGTGACCCGGTTGGTTGAATAAGGTTGTTCCGTTGTCCGTGACCTCGCCGGTTGCGCGAGGGAGGGAAGTATTCCACTGCTTCCCGCTATGTAAGGAGTAGTGTTGTGGCTAAGAAACTTGTCGCAGTTGTCAAGCTGCAATTGCCGGCCGGTAAGGCGACGCCAGCGCCGCCCGTTGGCCCGGCGCTCGGCCAATACGGCATTAATATCATGGCGTTCGTGAAGGAGTACAATGAGAAGTCGGCTCCCCAAGCCGGCAGTATTGTCCCGGTCGAAATCTCGATCTACAGCGATCGCTCCTTCGTCGCTCGCCTGTTGACGCCGCCAGCTGCTGACCTGTTGCGCAAGGCTGCTGGCATTCAGAAAGGCGCGAGCAATCCGAAGCGCACGACGGTGGGGTCGATTACTCGCGCCCAGTTGCGCCAGATTGCCCAGCAGAAGCTGCCCGATATGAATGCGAATGATATCGAGGCGGCGGAACGAATTATTGCCGGCACTGCCCGCAGCATGGGTATCAAGATCGTTGAATAAGCGTTGTTAGTTGGTGGGAGGATCAATTGATCCGCCATCACCACCCGGAGTGTTACCATGCCAAAGCACGGAAAAAAGTATCTCGCCGCGCTGGCGAAGATTGATCGCTCGCGTCTCTATACCCCAGCCGAGGCGCTGGCGTTGGTGAAAGAGACATCGTATGCCAAGTTTGATGCGACGGTCGAGGCGCACCTGCGCCTTGGTATCGATCCGCGTCACGCCGATCAGAATATCCGCACGACGGTTGCACTGCCCCATGGTACTGGTAAGACGGTGCGGGTGCTTGTCTTCGCGCAGGGTGAGGCGGTGCAGGCAGCGCTCGATGCCGGCGCTGATTACGCCGGGAGCGATGATCTGATTGCCAAGATCGATCGCGAGAATTTCTTTGATTTCGATGTAGCGATCGCAACCCCCGATATGATGGGGAAGGTTGGTCGCATTGGTCGTAAGCTCGGTCCCCGCGGTCTGATGCCGAACCCCAAGAGCGGTACGATTGTGCCGGCTGCTGACCTCGCGCGCACCATCCGCGAAGTGAAGGGTGGCCGTGTTGAGTTCCGCAATGACAAAACCGGCATTTTGCACGTGGCGATCGGTAAGGTGAGTTTTACTTCGCAGCAGTTGGCCGAGAATTTTGTCGCCTTGATGGAGGCAGTCAAAGCGGCGAAGCCGAGTGGTGCGAAAGGAACATATATTCGCACCGTGACCCTGACCAGCACGATGGGTCCCGGTGTGCCGGTTGATCCGGCAGCGGCGCAGACCTTTAAGCCGTAATATGTGAATCTATCTCGTGGCTGCCTGAGACAGCCGGTGAGCATGCGCTCCTAATGGCCCGTTGGGCCGCCGGCCGAGGTAGCGTCTGAGGTGCGATAGCCGTGAGCTTTGCGCTCGCTCTGTCGATAGTGCGCAGTGTTTGGCTGCGCTCATCTCGGTCGCTCGGTCTCAGGACGCGAGCGACCATTTTTATTGTGACTTCAACAGAGAGGAGGTGAGATAGATGCCAACGCAGCGCAAAATTGAAACAGTGCATGAGCTGACCGAGAAGCTGAGCCGCGCCCAGTTGGTTGTGGTGGCCGACTATCGCGGTGACGGTCGCGGCATGAGCGTGGCTGATATGACTGAACTGCGCCGGAGGCTGCGCGAGCACGGCGGCGAGGTCGTGGTGGCAAAGAATACGCTGCTCAAGATTGCCGCCAATCATACCGGTCGCGAGGTGCTTGATTCGTTGCTCTCCGGCCCCACTGCGGTGACCTTGGCGTACGATGATGTTGGCAAGGTGGCCAAGGCGCTGCTCGATTATCTCAAGTCGGGCAACAAGAGCTTTACCGTCCGTGGCGCGTTACTCGGCAAGACGCTACTGCCAGCCGATGCGCTTGAGCAGGTGACGAAACTGCCGTCGCGCGAGCAGGCGCTGGCGCAGGTGGTCGGCGGGATCGCAGCGCCGGTTTCCGGTGTGGTTGGCGTGCTCAACGCCGCGATCTCCAATGTGCTGTATGTCTTGCAGGCCCGGATTGATCAATTGCAACCGCAGAATTCGTAATCCGTAGTAGCGGCACAGCGCTATTGTGCCGGTGCCGGGAATTAGGTTATTAGTATCACATAAAGGAGCATACATACCATGTCGAAGATCGATTCGATTATCGAGATGATAGAGGGCCTGAATGTCCTCGAGCTGGTCGAGCTGAAGAAGAAGATGGAGGAGAAGTGGGGCGTGACCGCAGCGGCGCCGGTGATGGCGATGGGTGTTGCTGCGCCGGTGGCTGCTGCCGGTGATGGCGCTGCCGCTGCTGCTCCGGTTGAGGAGAAGACCGAGTTTGATGTCATCCTCAAGGAGGCCGGCCCCAACAAGATTCAGGTCATTAAGGTGGTGCGTGAGCTGACCAGCCTTGGCCTGAAGGAGGCGAAGGATCTGGTTGAGGGTGCGCCCAAGCCGGTGCGCGAGGGTGTGAGCAAAGAAGAGGCTGAGGCGGCTAAGGCCAAGCTGACCGAGGTCGGCGCTGTGGTTGAGATTAAGTAATTTGGTTTGTCTCGCCAGCTTGTACGGGCACAGCATTGCTGTGCCCGTACACTGTTTTAGCAAGGGTGTGGTATAGTACATACCCGATGACGCCAATAGTACCGCGCGCCTTTCGCGCTGTCGAGCAATTTAGCGAACTTTACGCCACCGTCGCGCCGGCGTTGCGCGCCCAGCAAGAACGGGTGCAGGCTTGCTTGCGCTCGGCTATCGACCGGCCGGCGTTGCTTGATGCTGTGGTCGCCACGCTGCGCGATCAGCAAGGTATTGTCGTCCTCGATGCGCCGATCGGTGCTGGCGCATCGACTTTGCTCTGCCAGTTGGCTGTACGTAATGATTGGCCGCTCTGGCTAGTCGATGATGATGACGGCGGTGGTGCGCTGGCGTTCTATGCCCAAATTGCTGCTTTGCGCCGTCCCTTGCTTCCGTTGATCGACCCAGCGGCGCTGACCGATCCGGCCGCGTGTGAACGGCTGTTGGCCGAGGTAGCCGATCCTTCTCAGCCGTTGGTGTTGCTGGTCAGCGCTCCTGACCGCGATCGGCAGCCGTTACGCTCGCTCCCCCTGCCATTGCCGTTTGATCTCCCTGCCGGTGTGACACTGGTGATGCACGGTTCATTGCCGGTCGAACCGGATGCGCGTCTGGTTTTGCCTGCTGCTGATAGTGAGTTGATCCAAACTCAGACGGCGTTGCTCGAACGGCGTCATTGTCCGCCGGCATGGCGCGCGCCGTTGCTGGCCGCGGCGCAGGGGAATCTGCTCTACTTGAGCTGGGCTGAACGCTGGCTCCATCTCGGTGTACTCACGAGCGCCGATCTGCCTGCCGATTTAAACTATTTGCTGCTGGACTGGTGGCGAGCGCTGAATCCAGCCGAACGGCGGCTGGCGGTATTGCTGGCTGCGAGCGGCGAACCGGTGCCAGTAGCGGCGCTCGCCGAGATTAGCGCCGAGCATCCGCATTTGGTGCTCGATCGGTGGGAAGAGCAGGGACTGGTGCATATCAATCTTCGCCGCTTGAGCGATGAAGATTCACTGTTGCTGGTGCGCTATGCTCATCGCGCCGTGCGCCTCTTTCTGGCGCGCCACGTGCCCCGCGAGATAGATTCCGCTCACGGTGAATTGGCGCAGTGGTGCGCCGAACACTTGCGGCGCAATCCCCTCGATCCGGTGAACCGGTACCTTGTGCGCCAATTGGCGCGCCACACCGCGTTGTGCCCGCCGGCTCAGCGACCGGCTCATCTGCCCACTGCCAACCAAATCGCGTGGTTGCGCGAACGCGAGTTGCGCGAAGGACTGGCCGGCGCGTTGCGCGATGCCGGGTGGATGCTGCACGATGCCGCGCATGGCCCGCCGTTAGCTTTAGCTCGCGCCGCGGCGATCACCGGTACGCTCGCGACCCGTGCCCGCCAACTGAGCGGTGAATTGGTGACGGCGGCGTTTCTCACCGCGGTTCAAACCGGTGGTCGTGAGGGTAGCCTGCGCCGGGTGACGGCCATCGTCGAGCAGTTGCCCGATGGTGTGCCAAAAGCCGCTGTGCTGCGCCAGCTCGGTGAGGCGTGCTATAGCGTCAATATGCGCAGCGCCGCAATGCGACTGCTCTCGCGCGCACTTGATCTTGAGGCGCAACCAGTGTCACGGGCATGGCGCGATGCACGCGATCAAGCGATCGAGGCCTTGGCGACGGCGTGCTTTGAGGCGGGTGATGTTGAGCGTGCCTTGGCGTGCGCTGAACAGATCGATCTGCTCGAACGGCGTGCCCATGTTGAGACGCTGGTCGTGCGCCGGTTATTGGCTGATGGCCAGTATGATCACGCATGGCGGCTGTCGCGCGCAATTCTGCACGAGAACCGGGCCGCATGGGCGCAGGCGGAAGTGGCGGTTGCGTTAGCCCGAATTGGCGATCCACGGGGTGAGATGCTGCTCGAAGAATTGAAGGTGGAGACGGCGCGGGCATGGGCCGAGATCGAGTTGGCATGCGACCTCGCGTTGCGCAACGAAGAGGCGGCGTTACAACGTATCGCGGCCTTGGCTAGCCCGCATCAGCGTGATCGGGGCTTAGCCCGCCTTGCCCGGGTCTTTGCGCTGGCCGAGAAAGACGGTGATGCGCTGGCTGCTGCTGAACGGATTAGCAACCGCGAGTTACGGGTGACAACCCTGCTTGAGTTGCGGTTGTTGTTGCAAGGGTTGGTCGCTAATCTCGCCACCGAGCGTGCGACACGCGAAATTGATGCCTTGCAAGGCGAAGATCGGCCGATCTTGCTTGCGGCCTTGGCTTCGGCCCACGCCGCCATTGGCCGCAAGGATCGGGCGCTGGCGATTGCGCATCAGTTAAGTGGCGAAGAATTGGAACGTGCCTTGTCGCGGGTTGCGGTAGCCTGTGCGCAGGCCGGTGATTTCGCCGGCGCGCAAGAAGTGTTGGCCGCGATGACCGATGATGATGAGCGTGATTGGGCCCGCGACGAAATTGCGCGCTCTTTGGCCGCTATCGGTGATTGGGAGGCGGCGAGTGCGCAAGCCGCGGCGATTGTGGCTGAAGACCAACGGGCACGTACTAGTGCTGATCTGGCGATTGCGCGCGCGCGGGCCGGTGATGTGCTCGTTGCCGTCGCAATGATCCGTGCAATCGAGGTGGCTGCCGAACGGGGGCGGGCGTTGGTTATGATTGCGCCGTTGTTGGCGGCCACCGATACCGGCTTGGCCGACCGTTTGGCTGAAGCATTGCTGGCTGGCGAAGCGCGCAATCGTTACCGCGCAGCCTTGGCTGTTGCGCTCGTAGAGCGTGGCGAGGTGACAACGGCTGCTGCTGTTGCGCGGCGGATTTGCCGCCGTAATGAACGGGTGCGTGCTGAATTGGCGATCGTGGCGGCGCTCGATCCGGCCGATCCGATGACGTTGCACCGGCTGGCGAGCACACTGGGCAAGGCGGCTATTGGGCGCGAGGAAATGTTTTATGCGCTGAGCTTCGTTGTGCCAATGTTGCAGCGCATGGGTGGTACGCCATTATTGGCTGAACTGGCGGCGGCGATTGTCGCTGATGATCGCGCTTAGTGTACCCGGCTTTCAGCTAGCCGGTAACTGCGTTTCCCCAACCCGCTTCGCATCTGCCAAAAACAAAGCGCCGCGAACACCCAGAGGAACTCGCGTACCGTTGCTACCTCTCGGTCCTGGCGGGGTTCCGCAAGTATCTGCCGTTCGCGGCACTTGCTCATTATACCCCAAAATCGCGATTGCGCAACTCTTGCATCTACGAACAGGCGTGGTATTATTCAAGACAACTGTAGTTGTAGGAGGACGCATGAGCAACGAAACCACGCCTCGCCCCGTCAAGCGTTACGCGCGCATTGCCCCCCTCTACAAAGCGCTGATCTGGACATCGTTCATCATGAACGCGGTGCTGCTGGTGGTGCTGGGGATTGTGATTGGGATTTTGGTGATGAACCAGCGTCAAGTGGCGCAATTGGCCGAGAATTTGCCGGCCTTCGCCGCCAATAATCTGGCTGAGCTGCAAGATGTCGTGAACCATCTTGAATCAGCGACGATCGTCTACACCGTGCCGCTGAGCACGCGCTTGCCGATCGAGCTGGATGTGCCGATCAATGGCGCAACAATTATGACCGAGCGCAATGTGGTGAAGTTGACCGAGCCGGTTTCGTTGCAGGCGCCGGCCCAGATTGCGTTTCCCGGCGGCGGCGGCAATCTCAATGCCAGCGTGGCGATCGTGTTGCCCACCGGGCTTGAGTTGCCGGTCGATTTGAATATGAATGTCAAGCTGGTGACATCGATCCCGGTTGAACTTGATGTGCCGGTGAATATCCCGCTTGCCGAGACCGAACTGGGGCCGCAGTTCACCCGGCTCAGCGCGATTGTCGACCGGCTGGTCGAGCCGGTCGCGCCGCTGTTGCCGATGCCGACGACCCCGCCGGATAGCAGCAAGCCGCAATAACACCCAACCGCGACGTGTTCATCGGGATAACGTTCGCGGCCAAAGGCAGTGTCACGCGATGGATGACGGCAGTATAGCTGCCGTCATCCATCTCTGTAACCTGTGCTCACTCCCCGTGCAGTTGTTCAGGGCCAAAGCCGTAGGGCAACAACTCAGCCGGAGTGGTGATCCGGCGTTCGCTCGCATCAGCGTTGAGCAGAATGATCTGCGCGTGCGACGCTAACTCAAAGATGACCTGCCGGCACGCGCCGCACGGGCTGGCGACGGTGGCGGTCGGTGTCACCACCGCTAGCGCCGTCACCGGCCCGGCGGCGGCCATATGCGCGCTGAATAGCGCCACCCGCTCTGCGCAGATGGTTAGCGGGTACGAGGCATTCTCAATGTTCGCGCCGCTAAAGATTTGCCCATCCGCTGTGAGTACGGCTGCGCCAACGGCAAACTGCGAATAGGGCGCGTAGGCGCGGCTTTGGGCCGCCAACGCTGCGGCCACGAGTCGATTAAGGACTGCTTGATCCATGCGCTTCTTTGGTCAGCGGCAATATAGGCTTCTCGGCCTCCGCCGGCGCTGCCGCCTCTACCTCTTCCGGCGTTTGCCGCACAATGTGCAACCGTTCAGCGCGGATGCCTTTCAATGAGAGCACCGTGATCGTGACATCACCGCACGTCACTTCATCACCCACTCGCGGAATCCGCCCCAACTGCTCGTACACCAAGCCGCCAATCCGGTCAGCAGTCGTTTCCGGGAATTCCACTTCCAGCAGTTCGGCCACATCATCAATCGGCACGCGGGCATCGACGATAAACTCGCGTGGCCCCACTTCCACAATTGCCGGCTCTTCGGTGTCGTACTCGTCGCGGATTTCGCCCACGATCTGCTCGATCAAATCCTCTAGAGTGACAATGCCGGCGGTGCCGCCGTATTCATCAACCACAATCGCCATGTGAACGCGCCGGCGCTGCAAATCTTCCAAGAGCGCCTTGACCTTCATCGTCACCGGCACAAAATAAGCCGGGCGCAGCAGGTCGCGCAGCGGTGTATCGCGCTTGCCGTCGCGCAAGACGGGGATGAGGTCTTTGGCGTACAGAATGCCGACCACATTGTCGATCGTCTCTTCGTAGACCGGAATGCGTGAGTGGCCGCGAGTGATCGCCATATCGAGCGCGCGATCAAGTGAGCTATTGACTTCGAGCGCAGCCACATCAACCCGCGGGATCATAATCTCGCGCACCAGCGTGTCGCCAAAATCCATCACGCCCTCGATCATCTCGCGCTCTTCGTGCTCGATCCAACCTGCCTCTTCACCGGCGCTCATCATCAGGCGCAGCTCTTCTTCCGTCACCAACGGCGTTAGCGGGGCCGGTTTGCCGCTCAAGAGGGTGAAAATGGGGCGGGTAATGGCGTTGATCACGGCCATTAACGGCCACAAGATCGTGGCGACGATCACCAGCGGGCGGGCCAGCACCAACACGGTGGTGTCGGGGTTGCGGCGCGCGAGCGCCTTGGCTACCACTTCGCTGAGCAACAGAATCGCAAATAGTAGGGTGGCCAGACCGCCGATCATTGCGTTGGCGCCATATGGTGCAGTGAGTTGGATGGTCAGCGCGGTCACGGTGATGGTCAAGACGGTATTCAGAAAGATAATGGCCGACTTGATCCGGTATGGTTCATCGAGGAAATGGGCCGTGAAGCGGCGCGAGCCAAGGCCAGCCGTGGCGAGCAGGGCGCTCAGGCGCGGGCGGCTCACCGTCATCAAGACCGTATCGGCTGCCGAGGTAATGCCGAGGAACATGAGGCACAGGCCAATGCCGATCATCAGCGAACTAGGGCCGGGGTCCTCCAAGCGAATCATCTCCTTTCCGCGGAACAGAGTGGCGCGCATCGCTCTGCGGGTGCGCCCGAACGCTCCGTTGCCTTCGGGCGCATCACTGCCGCGTGGTTACGAAAACAGTGCGCTAAGCGACAGATCTTTGTGGATCCGCATAATTGCTTCGGCAAACAGCGGCGCGACGCTGATCGTGCGCACCCGCGCGGCAGTTGCCTCAGACGGTTGGGGAATGGTGTTGGTGACAATCGTCTCGATCAGGTCAGATTGAGCGATCAGTTTCAGCGCATCATCGGCAAAGATGCCGTGCGTCGCGCAGGCGTAGACGGCGCGCGCGCCGCGGGCCAGCAGGGTCTGGGCCGCTTCGATCAGCGTGCCGCCGGTCGAGATCATATCATCGACGATGATGGCCGTCTTGCCTTCGACTTCACCGACCATCTCGATCACTTCGGCGGTGTCGGGTTCGAGCCGCTGTTTGGCGATAATCGCCAACCCGGCCCCGATCCGTTCGCGGAAGCGGTTGGCCCGCCCCACACCGCCGGCATCGGGTGAAACCACAACCGGATTGGGCAGGTTCAGCTCGCGGATATAGTCGGCCAAGAGCGGCGACGCCTGCAAGTGATCGACCGGAATGTCGAAGAAGCCTTCGATCGCTGGCGCGTGGAGATCCATCGTCAGCACCCGGTCGGCGCCGGCAGTGCGGATCAAGTTGGCGACTAGCTTCGCCGTAATCGGCTCGCGACCCGATGTCTTCTTTTCTTGCTTGGCATAGCCGTAGTAAGGAATGACCGCCGTCACCCGCGCTGCTGATGCGCGCCGGAAAGCGTCGATCATAATCAACAGTTCCATCAGATGGTGATCCACCGGCGTGCAGGTGGGCTGGATCACAAACACATCGCAGCCGCGCACATTGTCGTGGATCTTGACCCGCGTCTCGCCGTTCTTGAAAGTGCCGACCAGCGCCCGCCCCAGATTGATGCGCAGGTTGCGGGCAATCTCTTGCGCTAACGCCGGGTTGGCGTTGCCGGTGAAAATGAGCAGGCGACCATCCATGATGCAGTCGTTCTTTCGTGAATAGAAACGCGCAGCGAGCATGCTCACTGCGCACGTATCAATTGGCCGAGCCAGAAATCCTGACCACCATCGCCGAGAGCAGATTGTGTGGGTTCAGTCGTTTCATTGCCTGTGGCACGGTTGTTGCCGTGGCTGCCGGGCTAGGACTCGAACCTAGACTAACGGATCCAAAGTCCGCTGTGCTACCATTACACCACCCGGCATCACGCTGAGTATTATACCATAAGCTTGCAATTGTGTTGTCAATCGCGCGCTGTATTTGGTTGGCCGCTCTATGCTACACTAAGAGCGGTATAACCCAACCCAAGGAGTGTTCGCATGACCGATACCCAAAAGATTATCTTCTCGATGTACCGGGTGGGCAAGGTGGTGCCCCCCAATCGCGACATCCTGAAAGATATCAGTCTCTCGTTTTTCTACGGGGCCAAGATCGGCGTAATCGGCGCCAATGGTTCGGGCAAGAGTTCACTCTTGCGGATTATGGCTGGTCTCGACCAAGATTACAACGGTGAGATTACCCGCGCTCCCGGCTATACGGTTGGCTGGCTCGAACAAGAGCCGCACCTCGACAATGTCAAGACGGTGCGCGAGGTGGTCGAAGAGGGCATGGCTGAGACGGTGGCCCTGCTGCGCCGCTACGACGAGATCACCGAGCAGTTTAACAACCCTGATGCCGACTACGATGCGCTGATCGCCGAGCAGGCCGAACTGCAAGACACGATCGATCACGTTGACGGCTGGAATCTCGATAGCCGGCTGGAACTGGCGATGGACGCGCTGCGCTGCCCGCCGGGGGATACGCCGGTAGCGGTGTTGTCGGGCGGCGAACGCCGCCGGGTGGCGCTCTGCCGGTTACTGTTGCAGCAGCCTGATATTCTGCTGCTCGATGAGCCGACCAACCATCTGGACGCCGAATCGGTGGCGTGGCTGGAACGGCATCTGCAAGAGTACAAGGGCACTGTGATCGCCGTGACCCACGATCGTCACTTTCTCAACAATGTCGCCGGCTGGATTCTCGAACTCGAACGCGGGCAGGGCATTCCGTGGCGCGGCAACTATTCGAGCTGGCTTGAGCAGAAGCGGCAGAAGCTGGCCGAAACCGAGAAGGCCGAATCGCAGCGCCAAAAGGCCCTTCAGCGCGAGTTGGAATGGATCAATATGGCCCCCAAGGGCCGCCATGCCAAATCGAAAGCGCGTATCACCGCCTACGAACGCCTGCTTAACGAGAGCCAAGACCAGCGTGACCGCGAGCTTGAAATCTACATCCCGCCCGGCCCCCGTCTCGGCGATCTGGTTATCCGGGCCACCAATGTGACCAAAGCTTACGGCGACAAACTGCTCTACGAACATCTGAGCTTTGATGTGCCGCCGGGAGCGATTGTCGGCATTGTCGGCCCCAATGGTGCCGGCAAGACAACCCTCTTCCGCATGATTGTCGGCCAAGAGCAACCCGATAGCGGTACACTCGAAGTTGGTGCTTCCGTTAAGCTCGGCTACGTCGATCAGAGCCGCGAGGTGCTCGATCCCAAGCAAACGGTCTGGGAAGCGATCACCGAAGGGAACGACCAGATCGTGCTGGGTGGGCGGCAAGTCAACTCGCGCGCCTACTGCGCCCGCTTCAACTTCAGCGGCAGCGACCAGCAGAAGCTAGTAGGCAGCCTTTCGGGTGGCGAACGCAACCGGGTTCACCTTGCCCGTATCCTCAAGTCGGGGGCGAACGTCTTGCTGCTCGACGAGCCGACCAACGATCTCGATGTGCATACCCTGCGCGCATTGGAAGAAGGGTTAGAGAACTTTGCTGGCTGCGCGTTGATCATCTCGCACGACCGCTGGTTCCTCGATCGCGTTGCTACCCACATTCTCGCCTTTGAAGGCGATAGCCAAGTCGTGTGGTTCCCCGGCACTTACTCAGAATACGCCGCCGATTATCGCCGCCGCAAAGGGGCCGAGGCCGATCATCCGCACCGGATTGTCTACCGCAAATTGACGCGGTGATGGCGGCGGGGGCGCACCGTCGTAGGGGCGCACGGCAGTGCGCCCCTACGTAAATGTCTTTTCACTGTATTTCCCGTGGGCGCGTGCTACAATCGCTCTGAGGAAACCTGCTAGGGGGAAGGGGGTGCGCGATGCGTTCTCTCGTTACGTTCCTGCTCGCGGTACTGCTCGCCGGTTGCACGTTGCCCCTTGCCCTGTGCCGCACCGCCTACTCCTACCGCTACACTGACCCGCACGCCGCGCCCGACGCCGGTGGTGACGCCATCTCCGCAGCCGACGCCACCGCCAATAATGCCAAGCTTCTATGGCTTTGACCCCGAACGGGTGTTGGCAGCGCCATTGCTTGATGTCGATTCGGCGCAAACCGTTCAATTCGATCAGACCGGTATTGCATGGTTCCGCATCAACTTGCAGACCGGCCAAGCTTATGAACTGTTTACCGCTGATCTTTCCGAAGGCCTCGATACCTCATTAGCTATCTTCAACTGTACTGGCGACGAAGGCGCGTTTGATGAGGACATCGACGCGACGAGGTGTATCGTCATTCGCCCATTCTACTTCCGCAGCAATGATACGCGCTACAGCGTGGAGGTCGAAGAGGTGCCGCTGATTGCTCGTGATGCCTTTGAACCCGACGATCAGCCAGCGAATGCCGGTTTGCTTGTTGAGGGCGAGGCGCAACTACGCACGATTCAAGATTCATCTGACGTTCATCTGGTGCAGGTGCAAGTACAGGCCGGCAAGGCGTAGCAATTCGTAGCAACGTATTCGCTATGCAGTGTGGCTATCACTCGATCTGCTTGACAGTGAACGCGAGGCTATTGTAGACGCTAATTTCGTGCAAACTGACAATGGCCGTCAGATTCTCTATCTGGCAAGCGCCGATGCGATCCTCTATCTCCAAGTGACTGCGTATGAGATGCATTAGGCGGTGCGAGCTATCAATTGTCAATGGAAACGACGCCTCTGCCGCAGCCCGACCCCTACGAGCCGGATAACGACCTCCAGAGTGCGCGTCCGATTGAGGCCGGCGCCACCCAACAACACAATTTCATCGGTCGTAGCGATGAAGATTGGTTGAAGCTCGATTTGCAGGCGGGCCAGACCTATAGTAGTGAAACGTTTGACCTTGCTGCCGACGTAGATACGGTTATCGAACTGTTTGATGCGCAGGGCCAGTCGCTCGCCGTGAACGACGATAGCGATGGTTTCGTATCGCGAATCGAGTTCCGCCCGTCGCGCAGTGCGACCTATTACGTGCGGATTACGAATATTGGCGTTGCCATGTTTGGTGCAACCTATCAGGTGCGGGTCAGCGTGCGGTAGCCGGTTGGCGTAATGCGTTGCCCGATGCGCTCCCCCTTCTGTCATTGCGAGCCGCGCGTAGGGGCAGAGCGTCGCTCTGGCCACGCGCGGCAAAGCCATCTCCTGCGAGCACGGCATGCAATGCGATCAGGCATGGGTTGCGCTAAAGAGGGAGATTGCTCCGGTCGGGTGGCGCCCGCTGCATTGGTCGCCACCACTCCCTCGCAATGACAGGAGGGGCGCTACGCGCCCTCTCACACTGACAGAAGCTTGCCCTTCGCGCCCTCGCTATGCACCTGTCTTGACGCCCTGAGCGCATGTCGGCTACAATATTCTGCCTGCAACTATCGTCACGATCTGCAAAGGAGCGCGTCATGACTGCTCATACCGACACGGCAAGGATGCCTGCTGAGTATATGCCCGAACCGGTGCCCGGCCCGCGCGCGCAGGCGTTGGTGGCCCGCGATCGCGAAGTGATTGCGCCGTTGGGGCGTGTGTATCCGCTCACCATCGATCATGCGCAGGGTTGTGAAGTGTGGGATGTTGATGGGAACCGGTTCCTCGATATGAACGCGGGAATTGCCGTGCTGGCTGCCGGTCATTGCCACCCGCGCCTGATTAAGGTAGCGCAAGAGCAGTTGCAGCGGTTTACCCACATGGCCGGTACCGATTTTTACAACGAGCCAATGGTACGGGCTGCCGAGAAGCTGGTTTCGCTGATGCCCGGCGGCAAGGGTTGGCAGGTCTTTTTCACCAATAGCGGTACCGAAGCGGTCGAGGCGAGCATTAAATTGGCCCGCTACGCCACCGGTCGCCAGAATATTATCGCTTTCTACGGCGCATTTCACGGGCGCAGCTACGGCAGCCTCTCGCTGACGGCCTCGAAGCCGCGCCAGCGCCACGGCTTTTTCCCGCTGTTGCCCGGCGTTAGTCATACCTATTACCCGAATTGTTATCGTTGTCCGATTAACCTCCAGTTTCCGTCGTGCAAGATCGCGTGTCTCGATCTGATTGAGCGCACGCTCTTCAAGACCACTACGCCGCCGGAAGAGGTGGCCGCGATTATTATCGAGCCGATTCAAGGCGAAGGCGGTTATGTCGTACCTCCCCCCGGCGCATTGGCTCGCTTGCGCTCGATCTGCGATCGCTACGGCATTCTGCTGATTGTGGATGAAGTGCAGAGCGGCGTTGGCCGCACCGGTAAGATGTGGGCCTTCGAGCACGAGGGCATGGTGCCTGATATTGTAGCCTCAGCCAAAGGGTTGGGCGGCGGCTTGCCGCTGGGGGCCATGATCGCGCGCGCCGAATTGGCTCGCCAGTGGCAGCCCGGTTCGCACGGCAACACCTACGGCGGCAATGGCCTCACCTGTGCAGTGGCGTATGAATTGCTCTGTATGGTCGAAGAGGAGCTGATGGCGAACGCGGTGACGGTTGGGGCGTATCTGCTCGAACAATTGCAGACGTTGCAGCAGCGCTTCCCGCAGATTGGCGCAGTGCGCGGGCGCGGATTGATGATCGGGGTCGAGTTTGTTGATGACCAAGGCAACCCTGCCGGCGCGCTGGCCGATGCCGTCATGGAGGAGAGCTTCCGCAAGGGGTTGCTGGTGTTAACCTGTGGCGCTTCGACCATCCGGTTCTGTCCGCCGCTGACGCTCACCATGGCGCAGGCCGATGAGGCGGTGGCCCGGTTTGCGTTGGCGATTGAAGCATGCGTTGCCGGCTAAGATAGCGCCGCCGATGATGCATAGTTGGCGTCTTAGCAGTATACTGGTAAGGGCATCATTTGGCTGGCGCAACTGCCATCAGGCAGTGATGATTGCGGGTATATTGCGGGTACGCCGTTTTGATGGATCAATCGTATGACCGCTCCTGAAGCGACAAAGGAACCAGTCCTCTTTGGCCGGTATCGTGTTCACGAAGCGCTTGGTGAGTCACGGTTGGCTGTTGTCTACAAGGCGACCGACTTACGTCTGCAACGGACGGTCTTGATCCATCTGTTGCGCAAGGAATTGCGCGATAATCCGCGCAAACGGGCGCAATTCATTGCTGAGGCGTCCCAGAGTGCGCGCCGTTCGCATCCGGTGTTGCTTGAGGTGTTTGATAGCGGTGAGAGTAGCGACCGGCCCTTTGTAATCACCGAAGCGGTGGAGGGCCGGCCTTTGTTTGGCATCGGCGCGTTGAGCGTGGCGCAGGCGCTCTTGATTGTGCGGCAAGTGGCCGAGGCGATCGCGCTCTGCCAACGCCACCGTTCGGCTGAATTGCCACTCGGCCTTGCCCATCCGCCGATCAGCAGCGCCAACCTCTTGTTAATTGGCGATGGGCAGGTCAAGTTAGTGGATGGCTGGTTCTTTGCGCCGGCGCTGATCCCAGCCGATCTGGCGCACTATCGCGCGCCCGAACTCAGCGCCGGCCAGCCGCCGCAGCTTTCCAGCGCGGTATATGCTTTAGGCATTTTGCTCTTTGAGCTGATCACCGGCCAACGCCCAATTCACGGCGACGATGCGCAGGCCACCGCGCTCGCCCATCTTACCCAATCGGTGCCGTCACTCGCCCGCGCTCGACCGACGATGTACCTGCCATCGGTAGAACGGCTGATCGCGCAGGCGACCGCTCGCGATCCGGCCCAGCGTTTTCTCGATGCGCAAACATTTGCCTTGGCGATTAACGATCTCTGGCGCGAGCTGACCGTGCAGACCCGCCGGTTAGTGATGGAACCGGCAGCTCCGGCCCGTCCTCTCGCTGGTGGCGCAGCCCAGCGCCAGCCGGTAACGCCGCCGGCAACCCCTCCTGCCCGTCCGGCGCCAACCCGGCCAGACGATCTCCGCAGCCGGGTGAGCCGCGCGCTGACCAATTCCTTTGACATCGACCAGTTTCGTCGCTATAACGTAAGTCGGAGCGTGATGGGGTGGGTGGTCATGGTCGCGCTCTTGCTCATGGTGGCCGGAGGTTCGTTTTGGGCCGTGACGTGGACGATTGGGCGGTTTAATTGGGGCGAAGTGCCGCGCCTGCCCGATCTGCCGACGTGGTCGTTGCCCGATCTGAGCTGGCCGGGCAATGCTGCTCCTGAACTCTATGTGGTCAATATTGCCGAAGGGTTGAATCTCCGGTCAGCGCCAAACGCCCAACCTGACAACATTATCACCGTTGTGCCTAATGGGGCTGTGGTGCGCAAACTGGAAGGACCGGTGATGGCCGATAATATCCCGTGGCTCAAAGTGCAGGTTGAGCTCAATGGCCAGATCATCGAGGGCTGGATGTCGCTCAACTATTTACGTCCGCAACCGTAGGAGAGAGATGGTGGCAGAGGAAGCGGAAATGCGCGAATTGCTCGGCGAGCGGGTTCGCATCCGGCCATGGCGGCGAGCCGATACGCTGATGCAAGAGCGCTGGCCGCGCTATAGCGAACCGTTCAGCTCGCTGTGGAATATTCCGCGCCCATACCAACCCGGTCAAGATGATAGTCATTGGATGGGCATGACTGAGGCGTGGGCGATTGATCTGCGGTCAGGTCAACTCATCGGGCGCATCTCGTTGCGCGAGATCGACCGGCAGTGGCAGTCGGCTCGGTTAGGAATTTCGTTGGCCCAGCCGTATGTAGGGCAGGGGTTAGGCGGCGAGGCGTTACGCCTCTTTCTCGCCTATTATTTCGGCTCGCTCGGTTACCAGCGCATGGTGCTCGATGTCGCTGCTTTTAACCTGCGCGCGGTGCGTTGCTATCAGCGGCTCGGCTTTGTCGGCGTAGGCAGCGAATGGCGGCGCATTGGTAATGAACCGGTGCTCCGCTTGTTGGATGATCAACAGTACCAACATCTGCGTCCCCATTTTCGGCGCAACCGGTTTGATGCGCAGGTCGAATTTTACGAGATGGAACTGACGCGCGAGGCGTGGCTAGCCGCAGGTGGCTCGTTGATATAGGGAGAAAACAATGTCACTTATCGCCGGAAATCTTGCTATCGTCCAACGCCTACTCGACGGCGATCAGATGGCATGGGCCGTGATTGGCGGGGCGGCTGCGCATCTGTATGGTGATCGGCGCCCGCTCAATGATGTCGATATTCTGGTGCAGCGGGGTGCGTTGCCGCAGATCATCCACTTACTGCAACAATCGCATAAAGCGGTGCAATCTGATGGTTCGCGGGTGATCTGGCGCGGGATCAAGTTATTTGAAGATTTGACGGTGCGTCGTGGCGCTACCAGCCATCCCTTCTGGCTCGACGAGCCAATGCAGCGCCACCGTCGCCGGATGCCATTACTCGGCGCGCAAGTCTATGTCGCTGCACCGGAAGATATTGTGGCCCACAAACTGCTGTTGCAGCGCGGGCCGGAACAAGGGAAGTACGATATCAATGATGTGGCCGGGATCATCCGGCGCTGTCAGCTTGACGTAACATACCTTGAGGCGCGCCTCAAGACCATGGGAGCGCTTGAGATTGTTCGCCCTCGCTTGAGCGAGTTTGGGGTGGCGTTACCGTTGTAACGGTACGCTACGACGACGAAGCTTTTGCTTGGCATTGGGCGCAGCGGCCAAACAATTGCAGTAAATGCCCCTCGACGCTAAACCCGGTCTCTTTGGCGACACGGGCTAGCATCTGTTCCAGATCACAGCCTTCAAAACTGATCACTGCCCCGCATTGGGTGCAAACCAGATGGTGAAGATGGCCGGGATGGCATGGCACGTACCCTTCTTCACCGACCGAGCCATGGATGCGGGCGAGCCAACCGCTCGCGTGTAGTTGCTCGATCGTGCGATAGACGGTGGCCCGTCCCGGCGCTTCGTTGTGCGTGCAGAGATCGGCGTAGAGCTGCTCGACGCTGAACGGCGATCGGTATGATACGATCGTCTCGATCACGCGGAGGCGGGGGCCGGTGATGCGCAGGCCGCTGCGTTGCCATGCGGCGCGCACGCCGCTTAACCAAGCTTTGGTGTCGATTGGTGATTGCAGCGATGAAGATATGGATGCTGCCATAAGCTACTTCCCGTGTAGTCAACGTGCGAGGGTAGCGCAGCGTATAAGCTGTCGCAACCCTCGCACGTCATCTGTACCGTTTCTGGCAACAATCGTTTAGCGTGTGTGCGCCGGCGCTGCCGGCAACAGCGCCAGATGGCGCGCGCGTTTGATGGCCACTGCCAACCGGCGCTGCATCTTGGCCGACACGCCAGTGCGACGCCGCGGCAGGATCTTGCCCTGCGCAGTCAGATACTTCTGCAGACGTTTGACATCTTTGTAGTCGGGTACAATCCCCAACTTGGTAAACTCACACTCGCGGCGGCGCGCTCGTGGCCGCCCAACCCCTCGCGAACGGCTCATTGATGATATCTCTCCTTGAATGATCCAATACTGACCGGTCGAGTTTTGATAAACCGCCTCTTAGTATACCACAATCTGCGGGTGTGTGGTGCAATGTATGGGCTCAGGCCAACGCTGGCCGGCGCGTATGCCAATCGGTAATGCGTTGATACGCATCGCCAACCCGCAATAACGTGGCTTCGTCGAATGGCCGCCCGATCAATTGCAACCCGACCGGCAGTCCTTCGCTAAAGCCGCAGGGTACGACGAGCGCCGGCACGCCGGCCAGATTGATCGGCAAGGTGCAAACGTCACTGAGATACATTGTCAGCGGATCGTTGATCTTTTGGCCGATTGGGAAGGCAACGGTTGGCGAAGTCGGCGTGGCCAGCAGATCAACCTCCGCGAACACCTGCTCGAAGTCGCGCTTGATCAAGGTGCGCACCTGTTGCGCGCGCCGGTAATAGGCATCGTAGTAACCGGCTGAGAGCGCATAGGTGCCGAGCATGATCCGCCGGCGCACTTCGGGGCCAAACCCTTGCCCGCGCGTCTGCTCGATCTGCTCCCACATTGTTTCACCCTCGGCGCGGAAGCCGTAACGCACGCCGTCGAATCGGGCCAAATTAGCACTAGCCTCGGCGGGAGCGATGATGTAGTATGTAGGCAAAGCATATTTGGTGTGCGGCAGCGACACCTCGACCAACGTTGCACCCTGTTCGCGCAGCGCCTCGATAGCCGCGCGGGTGGCGGCTTCGACACCCGGCTCCATACCCTCCACGAAGTATTCGTGGGGAATCCCGATCCGCAACCCGCGCAGATCACCAGTTAAGGCTGCCGTATAGTCGGGTATAGGAATAGGCGCGCTGGTGCCGTCACGCGGATCGTGGCCGGCAATGACGTTCATGATCAGAGCTAGATCAGCGACTGTCCACGCCATTGGTCCGATCTGATCGAGCGACGAGCCGTAGGCGATCAGGCCATACCGGCTGACCCGGCCATAGGTTGGTTTGAGGCCGCTGATGCCGCATAATGCAGCCGGTTGCCTGATCGAGCCGCCGGTGTCGGTGCCGAGGGTAGCCGGTACTTGACCAGCGGCGACTGCCGCCGCGCTGCCGCCGCTGCTGCCACCCGGCACCCGGCTGGTGTCCCACGGGTTGGTGGTGATCTGGTAGGCGCTGTTTTCGGTGCTGGAACCCATGGCAAACTCGTCGCAGTTGAGTTTGCCGATCAGCACCGCGCCGCCGGCAAGCAGCCGCTCGATGACGGTGGCGTTGTAGGGCGGGCGAAAGCCGGCCAAGATGCGCGAGCCGGCAGTTGTCGGTACGCCGTCGGTGCAGATAACGTCTTTGATCCCGATTGGGATGCCGTCAAGCGGTCCGAGCGACTGACCTTGCCGGCGCCGTTCGTCGGCAGTGCGCGCTGCGGCGAGGGCGGCGTCGGGAGTGAGATGCAGAAAGGCGCGAATCATTGGTTCGGTGGCGTTGATCCGCGCAAGATAGGCTTCAGTGAGTTCTACCGCCGTCATTTCGCCGGCTGCCAACGCAGCTTGAGCGGCGCTCACGGTAAGATGAGAGACTTCGGTCATATCGCCTCCAGCGGAGTTGTGGCGCATGGTGACTTTATTGTACCAGACTTCAGCGCAGCGTTTGGCGATGGGGCAGCGCCTGATCGCACTGTTGCTCTGTGTTGGGTTGCTCATTGGTCTCGTTCCGCCGCAGATCGAGGCGGCCCATGATCCACCGCCTGAGCTAACCAATTTGATCTGCATCGATGCGCTGGCTGATCCGGCGATCAGCCTTGCGCCGTCGGCATCGCCGTGGCGTACGGTGCGCGAGCAGGTAAATTTTACCTCCGAAAGTGTACGGGTCTTTTCACCGCCGCAGGCTATCTTTCTGACCGAAGATGATGATGGCGATAACGATGGCAGTGTTGATGTCGATGCCTTCGGTCAGACCTTCACCGTACCGGCGGCTGCCGAGCAGATCATTGGTTCGCTGCGGTACCGGATACCACCCGGCGCATTGGGGCCGAACGATACAGTAACGCTGTCGCTGAACCTGCCCGATGACCCGACGCCATCAGGTCGGATCTTCGCCGTCGATCTGCCGCTGAGCGGGAGGGCGGACGGCAACTGGCGTAGCTTTACTTGGGCTGCTACTAATATTACGCCCCTTGTTGAACGCGGTTCGGCGCAATTCGTGATGACCCTGCGCGGCGTGAATGGTGGCCCGGCGATCGGCATCTCCTTCGATGACATTGAAGCTCAGGTGTGTACGCGCACCGTCGCGACGCTCAGCGGGCGGGTGACGCAGCGCAATCGCACAGTCCCCGCGCTGGGTGATGCGCAGGTGTTGCTAGTGCGTTACGATAGCCGCGGGCGACAGGTGGTAGCAACGGCTCACGTCACGCCAGCGGAAGATGGCTTTCGCTATCAATTCAGTGTGCCGCCATTGCCCGCCGGAGCTGCCTATCAAGTCTGGTTTGCTAATCAGCCGCTCGCGCCTACTCGTGACGAGCAACGGCTTGGTATGCTGGCCGGGCCGGTGATCACCACCCTTACCGCTGGGCAAGAGGTAACTAATCTCGATCTTGAGTTGAGCACTGTGCGTTTAGTCAATCCTCCGCCCAATGCCACCGTGGTATTGGCTCCTGATGCACCGGTGCGGCTCCAGATCGAGCCACGCGGGATCGAGGGCGAAACGTACCAGATTTGTCTCTACGATCCGGCGCTGATCGTGCCTGAAACTGATTTGCCGCCCCAATTGTGCAGCTCGGTTTTGACTGCTGATGAGCCATTCTTTGACCTTGTTCCAGCCAGTTTTTCCACATTCCGGCTCCGCTATGGTTATCCATACCGCTGGTACGCCATCGTCCGCGATCCGCGCGGTACTGTTGCTCATCCAGCCTATGGCTATAGCTTTGCCGAGCAGACGATTACCTTCTTGACGGCGCCACGCACGGTACCTTTCCAATCGGCCAGCGATGAAGGATTGCCGGCTGGGGCCGCCTCGGCCAATTGGACGGTGCTGATGTATGTGGCCGCCGATAACGCGCTGGGTGATCCAGCGCGGATGAGCATAGTTGCGCAGCCAGCGTTCGAGCTGGAGCGGCTGCGATCGTTGGCGGCATCTTATCCGAATATCTCGATCGTGACCTTCTACGATGGATACGGCAACACTGGCGGCGAGATCTGCGCTCTGCGCGGGAGTGCCGTAGATTGCAGGCAGCAACTCGAACCAAATAGCGCCGACCCGGCGACGTTGCGCGGGTTCGTCGAATATGGCTTGCGCCAATTCCCGGCCAGCCGTACGATGCTGGTGTTGGTGGGGCCGGCCCATCCGGCGCTGGGGTTTGGGAGCGATGAGGCGACGGCCAACCAACCGCCGATGAGCATCACCGATCTGGAGATGGCGCTTACTGCTGCTACCAATGCGAGCGGCAAACGGATCAATCTCGTGCTGATGCAGGCGCCGTTGACGGCCAATCTTACCACAGCGTCGGCTTTGGCTCCTGCCGCCGATTATCTGGTTGCGCCACCCGGCCAGATCTGGCGCATGGCATGGTTGAGGCAGGTGTTGAACCGGCTGGTCGCGACCGGCGGCAATGATCCGCGTGCGGTGGCGAGTGATTTGCCGGTGCTGTATGCGGCGGCGGCGCGTGCCGATGGCGTATTGCGCGAGTATGCGCTGGCCGCGTTCGATCTTGCGCGCGCCAGTGCCGTGCAAACGGCGCGTGATGCATTGGCTGTCGAGCTAGCGCGGGTGTTGAATGAACGTGGTACCGTCATCCAACAAGCGTTGGGTGATGTGCGTGCGGCCAGCACCGTCTATGACTCGTCGGGCAATGGCTTGGCCGATATGATGCGCGATCCGATCGGTGACCGTTATCCTGTGCCGGAAGATGCCTTCCTTGATCTCGGTGATTTCACAGAAGCCTTGGCCACTGCTCCCGCTTTGCAAGCCAGCGAATTAGCTCCGGTGCGCGAGAGAACAACCGCTCTTGCTACCGCGCTTGGCGGTTCAGCGCCCATCGTGATCAATGCTCGCCGGCAAACTCCTGGTGTCCCCGGTGTGCCTACGTTGCCTCCCGGCGGCGGTCTAGCCGAGTTCTTCCCCCACCACTCGCTGTTTGGGACGCAGCCGCTCTACGTTGAACGCTTGCTCTACCGCGGTCAAACCGATGCATGGAGCAGTTTTCTGCGCCGTTATCTCACTAGTGATCGGCCAGTGGGGGTGGGAGGCGTGACGGCTGCGCCTGCCGGTGGCACGGGGTTGCCATTGATTGCCGGGCTCCCGATTGCATACGATTGGTACTTGCCGATTGTGATCCGGTGATTGGTTGGGTACGGCGTATGCCTGCCGTGGTCAACCGCTGCTCGTTGCGCGGTTGTGACCTGTTGTCATTGCGAGAGGGCGCAGCCCCCGAAGCAATCTCCCGTTTGGGCGGGAGCGAATGGTGAGGGATGGTTTCCGTGCTCGTGGGGGATTGCTTCGCCGCGCGTGGGCAGAGCGTCGCTCTGTCCCTACGCGCGGTGAAGCAATGGCATCTACCCCTACATTACCCCACGCGGGCCGGCGCCACGTCTGCCCCTTCACCAGCGGTAAATTGCTGCCGGTACAGCTCGTAATACGCGCCGCGCTGGGCCAATAGCTCATGGTGGCTGCCGCGCTCGACGATCTGACCGTCTTTGACCATCAGCACCAGATCGGCGTTGCGAATGGTACTGAGCCGGTGGGCAATCACGAAACTGGTGCGTCCGGCCAGCATCTGGTCAAAGGCGCGCTGGATGATCCGTTCGGTGCGGGTATCGACGCTGCTGGTCGCTTCGTCGAGGATTAAGATGCGCGGATTGGCCAATGCGGCGCGGGCAATCGCGATCAATTGGCGTTGGCCTTGGCTGAGACCAGTTCCGCGTTCGCCGAGCATTGTCTGGTAGCCGTTGGGCAACCGCTCGATGAACTCGTGCGCGCCAACCAGTTTGGCCGCCGCGATCACCTCCTCGTCGCTGGCGTCCAGCCGGCCATAGCGGATGTTGTTCAGTACCGTATCGGCAAACAGGAAGGTGTCTTGCAGCACGATCCCGATCTGCGAACGCAGGCTGGCCGCTGTCACCTCCCGCACGTCGTAACCGTCAATGGTGACGCTGCCCGCACTCACATCGTAAAACCGTGGGATGAGGTTGACCAGCGTCGTCTTGCCGGCGCCGGTCGGCCCGACGATCGCGATCGTCTGGCCCGGCTCGGCCACGAAGCTCACGTCACGCAGCACCGGCTGGCCCGGTTTGTATTCGGCCCAGACGCGATCGAACACGACCCGGCCCTTGATCGGCGGCAGCGGGCGGGCATTGTCGGTATCAACCAGATCGGGCTGCACGTCAAGCAGGCCAAAGATGCGTTCGCCGCCGGCAATCGCGTTCTGCACGTTCGTCCACAGCGAGGCGATCTGCTGGATGGGCTGGTTGAAGCGCTGCACGTATTGGATGAAGGCGAAAATGGTGCCGAGTGAGATGACTGCCGTGCCGAAGAGGGGGGCATTACGCAGCGCGCTGAGCGCACCCACCACGACCACAATCGCGATCGCAACGTACCCTAATGCTTCCAGCACTGGGTTGAGTGCACTGGTGAAGCTGGCGGCGCGAATGTTGGCATCGCGGTTAGCGGCGTTGGCCCGCTCGAATTGGGCAATGCTCTCGGCTTCGCGGTTAAACGCCTGCACCTCGCGCGCCCCAGCGATGCTCTCTTGCAGACCGGCGTTGACGTTTCCCATCTGCTGGCGGCTGGCGCGAAACGCGCGCCGGGCTTGGGTCGAGAAGTAGAACGTAGCGAGGATCATGAACGGTACGACACTCAGGCTGATCAGGGCGTAGGGCAGATTGCTCTGCACCATCGCGTTGATCGTCAACCCAATCTGCAAGAGGCCGTTGACCACGCTCAACAGGGCAAAGCTGAGCGCCTGCTGAATGGTGTCGGTATCACTGGTGATGCGGCTCATCACGTTGCCGGCCTCGTTGCGCGAGAAATAGCCGAGTGAGAGCCGGTGGATATGGGCGAAGACATCTTCGCGAATCTGGCGCAAGGCGCGCTGGCCAGTCCAGTTCATGCTAAAGAAGGCCAACCCTTGCAGGAATGCGCCGCCGATGAAGATCACTAACAACCAGCCGGTTAAGCCGGCCAACCCTCCCATCCGGTCGGCGATGGTGGCGGCGGGATTGACCGTAGTGTACCAGCAGGCATCGGCGCGCGGGAAGAGGTAACAGTCCACCGCTTGCCCGATCAGTTCAGGCGCTGTCACCTGCAACTGGGCGCTGGCCGTGATCAAGATCAGCGTCAAGGCCACGGCAAACCAATAGGGCCGGAAATAAGGCCAGAAGCGGGCGATGGTCGCCAAGACATTCTTGGGCTTCTGCACCTCGGTATTGAGCATGCGGCCGTGGCCGCCAAATCCTCCCATCATAGTGCGGATGCTCCTTCGCCAAGCTGGCCGTTCGGTGACGGCAGGGGGGCGTCTTCGATCAACTGGGAAGCGTAGATTTCGGCATAGATCGGGCTGTTTTCCAACAGCTCGGCGTGGGTGCCGCTGGCTACCAGCCGGCCTTTATCAAGCACAAGGATCAGATCGGCGTTGCGCACGGTGCTAATCCGATGGGCAATCACGAAGCTGGTGCGATTGCGTAGTAATTGGTCAAGCGCGCGCTGAATGAGCGCCTCGGTCGCGACATCGACGTTGCTGGTGGCTTCGTCGAGGATCAGCAGGCGCGGATTGAGTAGCAGAGCGCGAGCGATGGCGATCCGCTGTTTCTGTCCGCCCGATAGGGTCATGCCGCGCTCGCCGACTCGCGTCTGGTAGCCGTCGGGAAAACTCATAATGAAGTCGTGCGCTGCTGCCGCTTTCGCTGCTGCGATCACCTCTTCGTCGCTGGCGTCGGGCCGACCAAAGGCGATGTTCTCGCGGATGGTGCCGCTAAACAGGTTGGTCTCTTGCAACACAATCCCGATCTGGCTGCGCAGGCTGTCGATCGTCACCTCGCGCACATCGTAGCCGTCAATCAGCACCGCACCCTCGCTCACATCGTAGAAGCGCGGGATCAGATTGATAATCGAGGTCTTGCCGCTGCCGGTCGCGCCGAGCAGTGCCACAGTTTGGCCCGGCTCAACCACAAAGCTGACCTCTTGCAATACCGGCGCGCTGCTGTTGAAGTAGCGGAAGGTGACATTGCGAAACTCGACCCGCCCCTGCAACGGCGGCAAGACGATCGCGTTCGGGCGTTCGACAATCTCGCTTTCGGTATCGAGCACTTCGAAGATGCGGGTCGCCGACGCGCCGGCTTGCGCCAGCAGCGCGATGATAAAGCCGAGCTGGCCGAGCGGGAAGAAAACGTATACCAGATAGAGGCTAAATTTCTGGTACTGGCCCAGCTCAAGCGTGCCGTTGAGGATCTGCTGGCCGCCAAAGTAGAGGATTGCCGCTTGGCCGAGCTGGGCAATCAAAAACACCACCGGAAACAGAAAGGCGAAGATACGGTTCACCTTAATCTGCTGCTCCATCAGCGCCGTCGCCGCTCGATCGAACCGTTGCTGTTCGTAGGGCTCGCGGGTGAACGCCTTGACCACCTTAATCCCGGCGACATTCTCTTGCAAAATGGTATTGAGCCGGGCTAGTCGCGCCTGCACTTCCCCGAACAATGGCTGGCTTAGGCGGCCAAAGACGACAAAGACGGCCAGCGCAATTGGCAAGATCGGCAAGATCACCAGTGTGAGTTGCCAATTGGTAAAAGCGAGCACGATCAGCGCGCCGGTGAGGAGCAAAAACGACTGGGCCACCAGCACTAACCCCTGCGCCACAAAAGTGCGCACCCGTTCGACATCATCGGTGGCGCGCACCATGAGCTGCCCGGTCTGGTTGCGGTCGTAAAAGCTGAACGACATCCGCTGGATCTTGCTGAAGATCGCATTGCGCAGGTCGAAGGCCAACCCGTGCGAGGTTTGCTCAGCCATAAATGACTGCAAAAACGAAAAGACGCCGCGCATCACGGCGAAGACTAGAATCAGTAAGGCCGCGTTGATCACCAGACCTTCGGCATTAGCGGCATCACGTTGCAACTGTTCGACGGTAAGGCCAAGTTGAGCGGCAGCGGCAGCCTGAAATGCCGCTGGCACTTCGGTAAGGATGCGGGTAGCGGTAATGCTGCGCGTGACCGCATCGATCATGTTCTGCACCAATTGCGGCACTGCCAGTTGGGCCAACGTTGCGATCACCAACGCGCTGTAGGCAATCGTCACGGTGCGGCGTTGCTGACCGAGATAGCGAATGGCGCGGATTAGCGCGCCGGGATTGGGCCGATTGGTTGGCGGTTGGGCGACACGATGAGCTTGCATAGACGGTTCCTGCTGGCATGTTTGCCAATTCTTCACTTTGTTGTTCGGGTCACGTGCGTATCGCGCGTTCGAGCAAATCGAGAAAGAGTTGCTGTTCGGTGTGGCTGAGGCCGGCCAACAACCGCGTCATATGCCCTAGCCGCTCCGTTTCGAGATCGCGATGCAGCTTGTGTCCAGCCTCGCTCAGCGCCAGCAGCGTGATCCGGCTATCGTCAGGATGCGGGCGGCGTTCGACCAAGCCGTTCTGCACCAACCGGCGGGTGAGGGCCGTCAATGACGGCGGCGTAATGCCGAGTGCCTCGGCCAGTTCGCGCATCGACAGCTCGCGATCAGGCACCAACAAACCGAGCAAACGCAAATGCGACATCGACAATCCCCACTCGCCAAGCTGCTGGAAGAGGGGACTGCGTGGTTGGTTGGCCCGCATGCAGTCGATCAACTGGATCAGGCGTTGGGCATTGGTGATGGTGGTTTGATCCATAGGTCAAAACAATTAGTTAGACAAACTAAGAGTATGATACGGCGGGAATGATTGACGTGTCAAATGAGAAATGGGCGGCGCAGGCCGGGGTTTGTAGCGACGCACGACCGTGCGTCGCTACCATCATAACGTGATCGGTATTTATGATTCGCCCCGGCAATACCGGTCAAACCATTCCAACGTCCGCCGCATGTGATCGGCGCGGTGGCGCGGTTCGCCGCTGCGGGTCAATTCATGGCCTTCGCGCGGGTAACGCACCAATTCCACCACCTTCTTTTGGCGGCGGAGAATGGCGAAAAGCTGTTCGGCTTCGCTAATCGGCACGCGATAATCGAGTTCACTGTGCAAGAGCAGCAGCGGCGTTTGAATCTTGTGGGCATGCGCCAACGGCGAATGATCCCACAGTTCTTCGTACAATTCCCATGGGTAGCCGCGGAACTCGATCTCGATCAACTCGTGCGCATCGCTGGTGCTATGCTGGGTCAGCAGATTGTAGACGCCGCGCGCGGCGACGGCGCAGGCAAAGCGGTCGTCGTGGCCGATCAGCCATGCCGTCATATAGCCGCCATACGAACCGCCGGTGACGGCGATGCGGTCTGGGTCGATGTAGCCGCGGGCGACGAGGGTGTCGATCCCGGCTAAAATATCGGGCGCGTCAGCTTCACCCCAATTGCCGCGGATCGCGTCGCGCCAGAGTTCGCCGTAGCCTTCGCTGCCGCGTGGGTTGCAGAAGAACACGACGTAGTCGCGCGCCGCTGCGGTTTGCCATTCGTGCCACATCGAACGAAAACCCGGCCCCCACATCACATGCGGCCCGCCGTGGATATAGACCGCTAATGGATAGCGGCGAGTCGGATCGAAATCAGGTGGGTGCAGCACCCAGCCTTGCACTTCGCTGCCGTCAGGCGCAAGGTAGACCAGTTCTTCGATCGGCACGATGATCCGCTGGCGAAGCAGCTGGCCGTTGATCGCCGTCAACCGGCGTTCGTGGCCATCGGCACTGCGAAAGTAGAGATCGCACGGATTGTCAGGGCTGCCGGCGACAAACGCGATACTGCCATCACGTCCGACATCAAATTCACTCACGATGCGCGGTCCGCCTACCAGTGTGGCCCCGTTGCGGTAGGTCGGTGTGCCCGGCAACCCGATCTGGTAGACGTGGGCCTCGCCGCGCCAACCGGCGCTAAACAACACGCCTTGCCCGTCAGGCTGCCAGTGGAATTGCTCCACATTCAAGTCGGTATGCGCAGTGAGATCGTGCGGTTCGCCTCCCTCGGCGGGAATAATCGCCACCCGTCGGCCTTCACCGAGCAGCCGCTCTTCATTCAGGCGCAAAAAGGCAATCTGGCTGCCATCGGGCGAGGGTTGCGGGTCAAAGTACGAAAAGCCGGGACTGGTTAACGCCTGCGGTAACGATCCATCAAGCGGAATGCGCATCACATCATAGTAGGCGAAGAGCGAGTCGGCTTCGGGGTCCCGGGTCGCAGTACTCAGGAGCGCATCGCCGGCGGGCATCCAGACCGGTGCGCTGTAGTGGAGATCGCCGGACGTCAGGCGGCACGGGGTGGCCGGTGTGTCCTCGTCGCTGATCTCGATCACATAAATGTGTCGTCGCCGATCATCGAAATAGCTCGTGCCGCTGCGGTACGGCAACTTCGTCACCACTCGCGGATCGTTGCGCAGCTCTTCGTCGTGCTGGCGCTGCTCACGGGCGCGCCGGGCCTCCCACGCATCAGCCGGCGGCGGCAGTGTACCGCTATCTTCACGTGCTTGCTCTTCGGCGTTCACTGGCGAAAGGAATGCGAGCCATCGCCCGTCCGGACTCCATGCCGGATCGCTTGCACCGTTGGGCATACTAGTGACTTGCCGGGCCTCGCCGCCATCAACCGGCATCACGTAGATCTGGCCCCGTTCATCGTCGCGGTTCGAGACGAATGCCAGCCACTTGCTGTCAGGACTCCAGCGCGGCTGGCGATCCTGCTTGCCGTGCGTAAATCGGCGCAGCGGCTCGCCAGCGGTTGGAACCAACACGATCTGGCGGCGATAGCCATTGTTTACCCGATCGACAGTAACCCACACGACAGCTACCCTGCGTCCATCAGGACTCAGGCGCGGGTCTTCCAGCCATCCCAGCTCGTAGAGGTCGTCGATCGTAAAGCGACTAGGGGTTGGGGTTGTCATGAGCGGTCCTGCAATTATGAAACCGGTGCCAATACCTTGCTATTGTAACACACTTCTCTGGGCATGTCACTTTGATATTTTTGTTAGAAAGTATCAAATGACCACAACATAAACCTTGACATTTTAGCGACATCCAACTATAATCCTACAATAGCGAGCATAATTAAAGAGGTTTTCACAATTTCTTGTGTAATCATAGGTTGAGAACTGCTGATAACGAAAGGATTGCCTCCGGTGAGCACGTCCGATCAAAAGATGCCGCTTTCGGTGCTCTTGTTCCATGCCGCGATGCAACGGCGAACATCGCTGGCCGATTTTGCCGGGATGCTGGGGCTCAGTGTCGCCACCTTGCGCTCGTACCTGTTTGAAGCAGGCGCACGTTCACGGATGCGCAGCAAAACGGTTGAGCAGATGGCGGAAGTCTTGAGCATGCCTGCCAGCGAAGTCCGTGAACGGTCTGAATTATTGCCTTACGCCGGGCAAACATTCGGTGAGTGGTTGAAAGAGCAGATGCAAGGCCGGTTTACCCGCGCAAGCCTATGTACCGCCACCAAAATCAGCGACAGCGCGATGAAAAACTATATCAACGGCCAAACCACGCCCGATCCCGATAACGCGATGAAACTAGCCGAGGTGTTGGGTGCTGATTCGCTCGAGGTGGCACGCCTGATCATCGCGACTGAATTGATCCAGCGTGGCGTTGCGTTGCCGCCGGCGCCGAGCCAAGAGCCAGCGAGCGCCGCGTCTCCGGCGACGGCTGACACTATGCCAGCTCCTGCTCCGGTCAATGCGGTGGCCACTCCGGCGGTTGATGCGATGGCCGACGAGGCCGTGGTGAATGCCTACACCGAGCAGCGATTACTCAATCTGTGGCGGCGCTTGCATCCCCAAGGTCGCCGGGCGACGTTGACGTACATTGCGTCGTTGTTGGCCGAAGGGATCTAGCGGGTGATGGAGGTACTGGCGGGTGTACGGGTGGGTGTAATGTAAGGGTGGGCTTCAACCCGCCCTTACATGCCCGTACCATCTGATCACGCGTTGTTTCTATGCCCCCACTACGCATCGGTTTTGATGCTCGCTATGCCAGCGATCACTTTCCCGGCATTGGCCGTTATATTACCGCGCTCTTGCCGGCCTTAAGCGAACTCTGCGTCCCTCATCGTTTGTTTGTACTGATCAGTGCCGGGCAAGCATTGCCGCCGTTATCTGATGTAGTCACCGAATACGTTACCGTGCAGAGCGGCCCTTTTGCGTTGGGTCAGCAGCTTGAGATACCGTTGCTGGCGCGCCGGCTGCGCCTCGATCTCTTGCATTCGCCCTACATTGTCAAACCGTATCTGTTGCCCTGCCCCTCGGTCGTAACCATCTACGATGTCTTGCCGTTGCGCTACCCGCAAACGCTGAGCCCGCGCGGGCGGCGCTGCTACCGCTGGTCACTGCGGCTCGCGGCCCAGAGTGCGCGTAGGCTGATCACCATCTCAACGGTTTCGCGTGATGATTTGGCCTTTCATCTCCGCATTCCGCGCGACCAGATCGCAGTGACGCCACTGGCCGTCGCGCCGGGTTTTGCCCCGCAGCCGGTTGATGAGATTACCGAGGTGCGGATGCGCTACGCTTTGCCGCGCCACTATGTGTTGTACGTCGGCTCAAACAAGCCGCATAAGAATATTGACCGCCTTCTGCGGGCCTGGGAACGGGTGCTGCCAGATTTGCCGGCAGCCTTTGCCGATGCAGTACTGGTGATTGCCGGCAAATTTGACCGCCGGTATCCGCTGCCAATGGCGATTGCCGCTGACCGCGGCGTGAGCGACCGGGTTACCGTGGTGGCGAATGTTGCCGAAGCCGATCTGCCGGCACTTTACAGCGGGGCATTGCTGTTTGTGTTTCCCTCGTCGTATGAGGGCTTTGGCTTGCCGCCGCTTGAAGCTATGGCCTGCGGTGTCCCGGTGGTCTGCGCGTATGCCGGCAGTTTGCCAGAGGTGGTTGATGAAGCCGCGCTGACGGTTGATCCGCACAGCATGCACGAGATCGCCGAGGGTATCTTGCGCGTGCTCCGTTCGCGCGATCTGCGTGAATTGCTGCGCCAACGCGGGTTGCGCCGGGCGGCGCTCTTCTCATGGCAGGTGACGGCGCAAGCGACGCTGGCAGTGTACGAGCAGGCGGCAGCCAGCGCGCGGTAATTCATTGCCAGTTCCTACGGTTCGGGCGCGCTCAGCAATGTGGCATTCACCCACCCCTCGGTGCCGGCGCTTACCCGTTCGGGAACGCAGTTGCCCACAGTTTCGACCACCCGCAACCGGTACCAACGGTTGGCGCCGTTGGTTGTTTGCTCTTCGAGCAATACCACCCGATCACCCACACACACTTGCCCCATCACCGTTTCGGCGGCGACGCGCGGTTCACGCCGGATATTACCGCCGTTAATCACTTGCGCGCGGCCAAGGATCGGCTCTGGCATCAGAGTAGGTGTTGCGGTTGGTGTTGGCGGGGCCGTTGGCGTGGCCGCCGGAATGGCGCTCTGCGTAGCTGCTTGCTGAGCGGTTGCCCGCGCCTCACGGGTTTGCAGCGCAATTTGCGTTTGGCGGGCAATGGCCCGGTTCGTTTCCAGTTGGTCGAGGACGAAGGGTGTGAGCCCGATCAGACCAACGATGATCATCCCAATCACGAGCGCTGCGATGAGTGTGCTAAGCGGGCCGCGCCGGCGTTGGTGGCGTTCAAATAGCCGACTCCAGTCGTGCGGATCAGTTTTCGGTGGCACGGTTCTCCCTCGCTACAACCAGCGGCAGAGCACTGGTTGGCGTTCACCGGTCGGCGCAAAGCCAAACCAGCGATACAGCCGCTGGGCATGATGGTTGTACGCTTGCGTGTTGAGAGTGAGCAACCCGCCGCCGGTTTCAGCCGCGTAGGCGACGAATTCAGCCAGTAACCGTACACCAATGCCGCGTCCGCGCACATCAGGATCGACCGCGATCCGCACCAAGTGTACTAATCGGCCGCCAAAATGGCTGGTGGCGTAACTGTATCCCGCTATTTGCCCGTTGAGTTCAGCGACCACGAAAAACGACCCATCGGCAATGGCCGGCGCGAGAATGCTTTCGTCTTTGACCCATTGTGGTTCAAAGCAACGCATGTCGAGTTGCAGCACTTCGGCTAAATCAACGGCTTGGACGGGGCGAACTTGCACATCGCTATTGCCATTGGCGGGAATTTCCCAGTCGCGTTTTTCATAGACGACGACATCTGTTTGATGGTAGTAACCGGCCTGTTCTAACAGCGGGCGCAGCCACTGATCCGACTGGTCATCGCCAGCATAATAGAGGTGCGTGATCGCTTGTTGGCGCGCGACCTGTTCGAGCGCAGGCGCGACTCGCGCTACTGCTGCACGGGGTTGGATCCGTTCGCTTACCGCGAGCGCGCGTAGCCATACCACGTGATGAATGGGCCGGCCAAGCACTGCTATCGCCAACACTTCACGTTCAAGCTGCATCACGACCGCACGCCCTTCCTCTACGGCGTGGTAGAGTTCGCTGCCGCCAGCGGCGGAAAAGCGGCGGCTGGCGGCATTAAAGAGATGGCTAACCGCCGTGACGTCGGCCGGCTGGCTGGGCCGGACAATGGCTGCGCTGAGATCAACTGGTTTGCGAAACGGCCACATACTTGTGCTACCATACACGTAGAGGTCTGAAGTTGTATTGTACCAGAGAAGCGCAATGATCAACCGGGTGCGCCAGTATTTTTCCACGCAGTGGCAACGATTCTTTGGCCTGAATATTACCCCGATTACGCCGATGTTGTTTGTCGGCGGGCAATTTCATCCACAGCAATGGCCGGCGATTTACGCACTAGGGGTACGCGCAGTCCTTTCGTTGCAGGCCGAACGGGCTGATGTGTTTAGCGGGCCGTTGCCCACGCGCAGCTTACGCCTCTTAGTACCAGATTTTCATCCGCCGACCATCGAACAACTCGATGAAGGGGTGCATTTTATGGCCCATGCTATTGGCGATGACCTGCCGGTCTTTGTCCATTGCCATGCAGGCGTGGGCCGGGCGCCGATGATGGCGGCGGCCTATCTGATGGCGCGCCACGGGCTCGAGCATCGCGCGGCGCTGGCAACGTTGCGCATCGCGCGCCCGATCATTCGCCCGAACCGCCGGCAATTGGGCCGGTTGCGCGAGTATGAGCGGCTCTTGCGCCAGCGCCGCCAAGGTAGCCGTGCTACGCCGCCTGCCGGCGATTAAAACCGCTGGCAGCCAGTTCCAGACATCCCGATACAGTAAAGAGATCAACCAGCGCCAACAACGGCAGGCGGGGCCGGGCGCATAGGTAGACGGGCCGCCAGTGGGGCGCAAACTTGGCTTTAAACCGGTACAGGCCGTCAGCATCATACACAGCGGCCATTTGCCTGCCGGCGAGCGTAATGAGCCATTCGAGCGGGCGCAAATGAGGCTCAAGATGGCGGAAGGGTGCTTCATTGAGGCTGAGGGTCTGGCAGCCTTCGCTGCGGAGCTGCTGGCCGGCTGTGGCGAAGATTGCTTCCATGACCCCCGCCGGTGCTTGTGGCCGGCGCAGCATCAATTCGGTGACGGCGGCAGCGGGAGATGGCTGGGTAAGCAATACCGCGCCTTGCCAGTGCCCATCGTGGTCAATAAAGACAAACAGGCGCGTTTCCGGTTCAAACGTCGTACGAAAGAGATAGCGAAGCTGCGGGCGCTGGCCGTGGCGCGCTTTGCGGGCTAACAAGCGCAGCCGGGCAACGGCGGTTGGGCTCCACGGGATTTCATGGACGCTGCCGAAGCGGGCGGCGGCGCGCACCATTTTGCGCACGGTGCGCCGGTGCAAACTCTCACCGGCGAGTTCAATCACGCCTTCTATGCCGACCCGCACCGTTTCCCAACCGGCGCGGGCCAACCGCTGCGCTAATCCTGCCGGGCAGCCGCGCAACAAGAGGCGTGTATGAGGGCTGTGCTCGTGGTGGAGGGCGCTGAAATGGCCGTTCGCCGGCACCGTGGCGTAAGCCAGCCATGTAAAGCCAGACAACGGTAACCGCACCCGCTGGACGTGCGGCGCAGCAAGCGCGGCGCGCGTCCAACTGAGCGGCAGCTCATCACTTTCAGACAGCAGGCTCAACGGCATCGTGGTTTGTAACCGGTGCTAAGCTGATGAATTGCTCTCGTATGTAGTTTGCGCTTGGTTACGAATTGTGTCAAGCAGTTGCTTGCAAGGCGGCTTCGATCCGTGCCACGACCATATCGATCGCGATCGGATTGCGCCCGCCGCCGGGGAAGATTACATCGGCGTATCGCTTCGTCGGTTCGACAAACTCAAGATGCATCGGGCGTACCGTTGCCAAATATTGCTCAATGACCGACTCAACCGAGCGTCCGCGCTCGGCAATATCCCGCCGCAGCCGGCGAATGAAGCGTAGATCGGCATCAGTATCAACAAACAGTTTGATGTGCATCCGGCGGCGCAACACCGGTTCGTAAAAGATCAAAATGCCTTCGACCAAGATGACTGGCCGCGGTTCGATCCGCTCGGTTTGCGGCAGGCGCACATAGGTGGCGTAGTCATAGGTCGGCAGATCGATCGCTTGTCCGGCGCACAGGGCATCGAGATGCGCCACTAACAGATCATTGTCGAGCGCATCAGGGTGGTCGAAGTTGAATTTGGCCCGCTCGGCGAGCGGCAGATGGCTAAGGTCTTTGTAATAACGGTCGTGATCGATGTGGGCAATACGGTCGGTGCCGACTCGTTGCAAAATCGTCTGCGCGACGCTGGTTTTGCCGCTAGCGCTGCCGCCGGCGACGCCGATAATGATAGGATTGGTATTCATCATACAACTATCAATAAAAGCGCATCGTAGGGGGAGCGAGTTGCTCTGCCCCTACGATGCCTCTACGCCGTCTGCGATTCCGGTTTTGATGGCTCGCCTAAAATCTTGTTCGTTAAATAGGTCGCCAACCACGCGGCTGCCAAGCTCAACACGAGGCTGATCAAGCCATGCACCAACTTTCGGCGCAATTCTTCCTCTGTCATGCGTTAATCCCTCCGTCGCATCAAAATCGTCACGAAGTAGAGCAACTGCGCGATCGCTTGCGCTGCCGCCGCCACATAGGTCAACGCTGCCGCGTTGAGCACGGCATTCACCCCTGCTGCCTCTTCTACCGTCACCAACCCGGCACGCTGGAGCATCTCGCGCGCGCGTGCGCTAGCGTTGAATTCAACCGGCAGCGTCACCAGTGTAAAGGCAACCGCGGCGCTAAACAAGATCACACCAACGACCGCTAGTTGGAAACCGAACCGACTGCCGCCGCCGGCGCCGAGCAACATACCGATAAAGAACAACCACGTGCCGAGTTGCGAGCCGATGTTGGCGAACCCAACGATGCCCGATCGCACGCGCAACCACGCATAGCCCTCTTTGTCTTGCGCGGCGTGACCCAACTCGTGGGCAACGATCGCCATTGCGGCTACCGATGGTTGCACCGAACCTTCCGAGAGGCGAATAACCTCGCTCGCAGGGTCGTAGTGGTCGGTCAACATGCCGGGGATGGTCTCGATGCCAACATGGTCGAGGCCTTCGTTGCGGATCAAGATGCGAGCGACATCCAAACCATTCAGCCGCCGTATGTTGGCGACCTGCGACCATTTATTAAAGGCCGACTGGACCTGAAATTGGGCCCAGAGGGCGAAGAGCATCGCTGGTATAGCGAAGAGCAGATAGGTTGGATCGAAGAAGAATGGCATAGGCACCTCCCTTGAACGCTGAGATGCGGTACTTGTCCGCTGCTGTGCTCAGTATACCACTCTCTTGCATGAGACGAGTGTTGGTGAAATGTTTGAGTTTTGCAAAAGCGATGAGGCTAGCGGGACAGTTCCGCGCGTTCACAAGAGTTGCTCACCGGCTAGGGTGTTGCGGGCCTGCCCCAGCCACGCTTGGACGCGTTCGGCCAACCATGTGCGGAGCGCCGGCCCGCTACGGGGCATCAACAGGGCTGCTGCTGCGGCGCCGCCGATCATGCCCAGCAGCAAACCGGCGACAAAGCGCCGGCCACTGGTGCGGCGCGGGATCAGGCTGTCGATCATCGCATCGAGGTCATCCATAGCAACTTTTCTCTTTAAAGGAATGCTACGCTTGCATCCAATCATACTACATAAAGTGCGGCAGGTTGACTGCCGCACTCCAAAGCAATCCTATCATCAAAATCATGGCGCATCGCCGGCGTATCGTGTACCGGCCACACTCGCATGCGGCCTCATGGCGCTACGGATAGATCCCGCGCGTGGTCACTGCATCACCCACCCGCTGGATCGCCAGCATATAGGCGGCGGTGCGCAGATCAACCTGTCGCTCTGCCGCGACGCGCAACACTTGCTGCAAGGCATTGGTCATTACCCGGCGCAACTGGGCATTGACCTCGCGTTCGCTCCAGAAGAACTCTTGTAAGCCTTGCACCCACTCGAAGTAGCTGACTGTGACGCCGCCGGCGTTGGCCAGAATGTCGGGGATCACGAGACAGCCGCGGTCGTACAAGATGGCATCGGCAGCTTTGGTGGTCGGGCCGTTCGCCGCTTCGGCGATGATCTGCGCTTTGATCCGGCTGGCGTTTTGGGCCGTAATCACGCCGCTCAAAGCCGCCGGTACTAGCACATCACACTCGATTTCTAGCAACTCCTCGTTGCTCAGCGAGTCGGCGTTCGCGACGCCGGCCACGCTGCCGGTGCGCGCTTTGTGCGTCAGCACCGCTTCGACGTCGAGGCCGTGCGGATTGTAGACACCGCCACGGCTATCGCTCAAGGCGACCACTTTCATACCCAACGCAACAGCTTCCCGCGCCACGGTTGAGCCGACGTTACCACACCCCTGAATAGCAAGCCGGATCTCAGGAATCTTCAAGCCAAGATGCTGTGATGCGGTCGTGAGCACATACGTCAACCCGCGTCCGGTCGCTTCGAGCCGGCCTTCCGAGCCGCCAATGTTGATCGGCTTGCCGGTGACGACTGCCGGCACGGTATGGCCCTGATGCATCGAGATGGTGTCCATAATCCACGCCATAATCTGGGGATTAGTGCCGATGTCAGGCGCGGGAATATCGCGCTCAGGGCCGATGGCGACGCTGATTTCGGTGGCGAAGCGGCGGGTAAGCCGTTCGATCTCGCCGAGCGAGAGCTGTTTGGGATCGACGACCACCGCGCCTTTAGCGCCGCCGTAGGGCAGGCCAGCCAATGCACACTTCCACGTCATCAACATCGCCAATGCGCGTGTCTCGTCAAGCGTGACTGCCGGATGGTACCGGATGCCGCCCTTCGTTGGGCCGCGGGCCAGATTGTGTTGGACGCGGAAGCCTTGGAATACTTCGATACGGCCATTATCGTGTTTGACGGGAAAGTTAACGGTCAGCTCGCGCTGAGGGGCGCGCAAGATGCCACGGAGGCGGGCCGGCAGATCGAGCAGATCGGCAGCTTCGTCAAATTGTTGCTGGACGGTGCTCAGCAGATCGGCGCCCTCAGAGGGCGCAGCAGTGTGGGCTACATCAGTCATTACCATGATGTTTACCCCTCTCCGATGAGTAAGGGCGGCCAGCGCTGGCCGGTCGCGACAACGGCGGCGCGACAATGCCTATTGTACCACGATGCGCTGGTGGTTGCGGAATAAGATTATTCATCGGCGGGAATGAATTCGGTAACACTCGCCACCGAATGGACAAACGCAGCGATCAGTTTGACCGCATGCGCCACATCGCTGATCTCGATCATCTCGTTGGGCGAGTGCATATAGCGATTGGGGATCGCGATCACCGCGCTGGCGATACCGCCGCGCACGTGATGGATAGCGTCGGCGTCAGTGCCGGTGTAACGCGGTGCAATTTGGACATTGTACGGGATCGACTCGCGTTCGGCCAATTCAACCAGTCGGCGGAAGACGCGGCCACTGTTGGCCGAACCGCGCGAGAGCACCGGCCCGCCGCCGAGCTTCACCGTATTCCACTGGCGCTGATCGGCGTCGGGATGGTCGGTAGCAAAGGTGACATCAACCACAATCGCAACTTGCGGATCAAAGCTGAACGCGGCAGTGGTCGCGCCGCCGAAGGTAATCTCCTCCTGCGTGGTCGCCACAGCGGCGACGTAGGCTGCCGGACGGTTTTGGCTGAGCAAGCGCAACGCTTCCAGCACGGTAAATGCCCCAATCCGGTTGTCAATCGAGCGGCTGACAATGCGCCCGCCGCGCAATTCATACACCGGCGCGTCAATCACGCCAGTATCGCCGACCTGCACCAATTCGGTCGCTTCGGCGCGGCTCGATACGCCAATATCAATCCACATCTGCTCGATCTTAGTGGCTTGATTACGATCCTCTGGTTTCAGCAAATGGATCGGCTTCTTGCCGACCACGCCGATCACTTCGCCGTGCCGGCCCAGCAAGCGCACGCGCTGGCCGATCAGCACCTGGGCATCCCAACCGCCAATGGGGCTGAAATAGAGAAAGCCATTCTCATCAATATGGCTGATCATGACGCCGATTTCGTCAATATGGCCAGCCAGCAGAATGCGCGGCCCGCTGCCTTCGAGCACGGCAAAGCTGTTGCCGAGCACATCACTGTACACTTGGTCGGCGAACGTGCGTGCCTCTGCCCGCCACACTCGCGCCGCCCGATCTTCATCGCCCGATGGCCCCGGCGCGCTCAGCAGGCGTTTGAGAAATGCGATTGGCGTGTCTTGCATGGGGATGATCCTTACCTGTCTTGTTGCGGGAACGTGTAAAAACGAGCCGTTATCGTAACTTTGCATGATAAGTGTTGCCGGTTTTTCGCTCGCTCGATCAGACCAATATGCGTTTTTGGCTGTGTGAAAACCGGCAAAATGCTTGACGCCATTCCATAGCGGCCAGTATAATAAGTTGTGGCACTACATTATACTCGATAGCAAACGCAATGGAAAAACCCGACTTTGCTGATTTGGTCGCTGAAGTCATCGCGAGCTTACTCCCTGCCTTTGCGCGCCATCTCGAAACGGTCGAAGTGGTGATTGTGCCGCGCCCAAGCCGCGAACAACGGCGTGCGCTTGGCTTGAAGCCATGGCAGACGATTTATGGCCTCTACGAGGGGGTGCCGCTCACCGAGGAGAATGATGCGCCGGCAGTGATTACCATCTTCCAAGAGCCGCTCGAACGCGATTTTCGCACCACGGCGGCGCTGCGCGAGCAGGTTCGACGCACTGTCTTGCACGAAATTGCCCACCATTTCGGGATTAGCGATGAGCGGTTGCGCGAGTTGGGTGCGTATTAAGCGAGGATCGGTTGTCGTTCAAGAGGTAGCGCGTGCGGATCAGCACGATTATCACCGGAATCATGTATATTGGCGCGTTGGCGATCGCCGGTCTCTTGCTCTGGCAGACCGTGCAGATGTCGAGCGCGCTCATTGCGCTCTCGGCGAATGCGCCGACGCCAACGGTTGCGATGGCTCCCACTGCCACCGCTGCGCCATTGCTGGTGTTGCCCACGCCGGTGCCGCCGACGCCGCTGCCTACTGCGGCTCCGCCCCAACCGGAAACGGTCGGGTATCATCCCAAGAGTGGGCGCTATATCGCGGTTTGGCTGCCGCCGAATTTTGAGGGTGATGCGCGCGAGTCGTTTTTCGCCAATGTCGATATCATTGACGACATTAGCCCGTTTTGGTATACCACTGACGCGAGCGGGCGGCTCTATGGCCGGCGTGATGATGATCTGGTGCGGATTGCGCACGAAAACAACGTGCGTATCATCCCCTCAATTCATAACGTTGGCAACCTCGGCGCGGTGGTGCCGGTGTTGACCAATCCGCAATTACGCGCGCGCCACATCCAAAACATTGTTGATGAGGTGTTAGCGCGCGGTTACGATGGGATTGATATTGATTATGAATCGCTCGCCCCTTCACTGCGCGACGATTTTACCGCATTTATCGTTGATCTTGCTGCGGCATTGCACGCTCACGACAAGCTCTTGACGGTCGCTGTCCACGCCAAAGATCGTGATGATGGCGGTTTGGGTTCGTTTCAAGATTGGCGCGCGATCGGGCCGCATATTGATCAATTGCGGATTATGACCTACGATTACCATTGGCGCGGGTCAGGGCCGGGGCCGGTCGCGCCAGCCTATTGGATTGAAGCTGTCGCCAATTATGCCCGCGAAGTTGTCGATCCGGCCAAGGTGCTGATCGGCGTTCACTTCTACGGCTACGATTGGCCGCCAGACGGCAATGCTACGTCGCGACCGTGGAAGGTGATTGAAGAGATTATCAATGAGTATAAGCCAACCGTGAGCTTTATCGAACGCAACGCCCGCGGTCGCGTCGGCGAGAGCACCTTTACCTATCGCACCAGCGCCGGTACGCGCACCGTTTGGTTTATGACCGATACCGGCCTTGCCGATAAGATCGCGACGGTGCAGAAGCTTGATTTGGCGGGCATTGCGATTTGGCAATTGGGGTATGAACGACCCGAATATTGGCAGACGGTACGCGCCAATTTAGTGCAGGATTCAACGTTGATTCAACGGGCATTAAACACCTTATTACCGGAACACTAGGAGGGGCGCACGGCAGTACGCCCCCCGGCGGTGCGCCCCCCGGTGATCAGCGTAACCATCAATCGTAGTGATGCACGGATGAGCGTCCCAGATTACATACATCGGACTGTACTATGACCGCCACCGCAGGCGAACCCGGTGTCCGGGCCAATCCAACCGAAGCTCGTGATTTGGTCGAGCGCGGCATTGCAGCGGCGCGCGGCGGGCAGCGTCGGGTCGCGGCTGGTCTGCTGGCGCGTGCGCTCAAGCTCGATCCTCGCGATGAACGGGCATGGCTGTGGTTAAGTGGTGTAGTTGATGATCCAGCGCAGCGCGCCTTCTGTTTGCAAGCCGTCTTGCGCATTAACCCCAATAATCCCCACGCTCGTCGCGGTCTGGCCTATCTCGAACGGCAAGGCACAACGATTGCACGCCCGATCGCCGACCTCGCGCCGCCCGCATCAACGCCGGAACCAGCCGCCGATGCCGCGCCTGCTCCTCCCCCCACGCCAACCGCGCAAGCCCGGGATTGGTGGATTCAGTGGCGCTGGCAGCGCCGCGAAACGTCGCGGGTGCGGATAGTGCTGTGGGTATTGCCCATTGTGTTGTTGGCGGTGGCGCTGATGTTGCATCAGAGTGTGAGTATCGCTCGCGAGCGCGCGCTTGCGGCGCTGGCTGCCGAGCAAGAACCAGCCTTTACCGTCGAAACCGCTCTGGCAACGCCGCTTGCGACTCCCACCCCCATTCCGGCGTTGGAAGCCGAGCCGCTCGCCGTCGTCGAGAGCCTCACTGTGTCGTATCTGACTGCGATCGATGCGATCCGCGCCGATCTACGCACTGCCACGGTTGCCTATCGGCAAGAGACGAGCCAGCCCGGCGGCGCGTCGATCAACCACGTGGCGGCGACCCAACGGCTACGAGCGACAGTGGCGCAGGCGCTGGCTAATTTGGGCGAACTGCGCGTGCCGGGAGTGCTGTTGCCAGCTCACGAAGATTACCGGCAGGGGCTTGAGCTCGAGCTGGCCGGCCTCGATGCCATCCTCGACTTCTACAGCACCTACGATGTGGCAAACGCCAATCGCGCCGCACTCCGCTTCCAAGAGGCGCGTGCATTTATCGAGCGCGCCCAAGCCAGTTTTCAAGCTCAGCGCCAGCTCCTCGGCGAGATGAGCCTCACGAGCGCGTATACGATTCGCTGATGGGCATACCTCTTGCTCGGCTCGCAAGGATGCCTACTCCAGTCCTCCTCCGTTAGAGGAGGGAGCGATGTCGCTCTGCAATTTTGTCATGGCGAGGGCGCGCAGTGTCCGAAGCAATCTCCCGCTTTAGCAGGAAGGATGGCTGAGCGGATGGCACGCGCAAGATCCCCATCCCAGTCCTCCTGCGTTAGAGGAGGGAACGATGCCACCCTTACCTCCATACCTCCAGCCCCTCTCCCCCTGGCGCGGGAGAGGGGTGCGTAGAGCTAAGTGTTGAGGCATCGCACAGTGATCAGTAGTTGTGCTCAACCAAATATTCTGTTCACCCATCAACCCTCTGGTGGAGGGAGCCACACACCCCTCAACCCCAGCGGGGGAGGGGCAAGGGGTGGGGGCATCCTCGCGGACGATGGGAGTTGAACCCGCACGCCTTGCGGCACAGCGGGGGAAAGGCATAGGGTGGGGCATCCTCACCCCTACAACGTGATCCCGTAGATCGCCGCATACTTCTGGCGCAGATAGGTCAGATACGGCTCAATCTCCATCGGCTTGCCGGTCGCGCGCTCGATCAGTTCGTTTGGTGTGTACACACTGCCATGGCGGTAGATATGCTCGCGCAGCCAGCTATGCAGGGTGGCGAATTCACCCCGGCCAATCTCATCATCAATTTCGGGGTGCGCCGCGCGGGCGGCGGCAAGGAATTGCGCGCTGAGGATATTTCCCAGCGTGTAGCCTTGGAACGCGCCGCCGATCAGGCCGCCAAACCAATGCACGTCTTGCAGCACGCCGTCGCGATAGTCGGGCACCGTCACCCCTAAATCCTCGGCGTAGCGCGCATTCCATGCTTCGGGCAGGTCACGCAGCTTTAAGTTGCCCTCGAGCAGCGCCAATTCCAGATCAAACCGGATCATCACGTGCAGATTGTAGGTAACTTCGTCGGCATCGGTGCGGATCAGTGACGGCTGCACCCGGTTGATCGCGCGGTAGAATTCGTCGAGCGAGACGTTGCCGAGCTGCTGTGGGAAGGTCTGCTGCAACTCTGGGTAGAAATGCTCCCAGAATGGACGTGAACGACCGATCAGATTTTCCCACAGCCGCGATTGGCTTTCATGCACTCCCGCCGACACGCCGCCGCAGAGCGGGGTGCCCTCAAACGCCGGATCGACACCCTGTTCGTACATGGCGTGGCCGGATTCGTGCAGAGTGCTGAACAGACCATCGCCTAAATCATGCTCGTTAATGCGGGTGGTGATGCGCACATCGCCGACCGAGAACTTGGTCGCAAACGGATGGTGGGTAAGATCTTGCCGCCCGCGCTCGAAGTCATACCCGAATTGGCGAATGATCTGCTCGCCAAAGGCCAGTTGATCATTGCGTGGGTAGTATTTGCGCAAACACGATTCGTCAATTGGCGGCTGGGCGACAATGGCCCGGATGATTGGGGTGAGGCCGGCGCGCAGGCGGGCAAAGAGGTCACGAATCGCTGCGGCGCGCATGCCATAGTCGCTGAAATCGATCAACGGGTCGGCGGGATGCTCGTAGCCGGGGAAGCAGTCGGCCACTCGCCGGCTCAGTTCGAGCGTGCGTTCGAGATACGGCAGCATAGTGGCGAAATCATTCGCCGGGCGGGCTTGCGTCCAAGCGTGGTAGCTGGCCGCCGTGTGCGCCGCAATCTCGCTGGCGAGATCGACCGGAATCCGGATCATCCGCTCGTAATTGCGCTGCGCCACCCGGATCAGCGCCGCGTCAGGGTGATCGTATGACAACTGTTCACTATAGGGCATCAGTTCAGCCAGCAAGCGCCCCAGGGCGGGGTCGGTGCTGCGCGCGTGAGCCAGCCGCGAGAGGGTGGCCAGTTGGCGGGCGCGTGCGACAGCGCCGCCGGGCGGCATATAGGTGCTCTGATCCCAATTGAGCACCGCGGCTGCGCTGTTGATGTCGTCAATTTCCTGCAACCGGGCGCGGAGTTCGTGCAAATGGGCTTCCATGGGTATGACTCGCTTTCTAGTGAGCGCCAAGATGGAGCGTGGCCTCCAACTGCTCAGGCATTACCCATCTTGTGCGTTTTGGTGTTGCCGCCACGCCAGCAACCGTTGCTGGGCGGCGCGGAGGGTCTCGTTGCGTTTGGCGAAGCAAAACCGGGCCAGCAACGGTAAATCGTGCTGGCGGGCGTAAAAGGCCGAGGGCGGGATCGCGGCGACGCCAACTTCTTGGGTGAGGAAGCGGCAGAAGGCGACATCGTTGCGAAAGCCGGTTGATGAGATATCGGCCATCAAGAAGTAGCTACCTTCGGTCGGCAAAACCGGCAAATCAACACTTGCCAATATCTCGGCCAAGAGCCGGTAGCGGGCGGTATACTCAGCCCGAAACTGGGCGTAATAGCCGTTGTGCAACGCCTCTTCGAGTGCCGCCGCAGCCGCAAATTGCAACGGGGTGGCGGTGGCGAAGGTGATCCACTGGTGGGCTGCGCGCAGCGCAGCGTTGAGGTGGGCCGGGCCGACTGCATACCCGATCTTCCAACCGGTGAGGCTAAAGGTCTTGCCAAGACTGTTAATCGTCAAGGTGCGCTCCCACATTCCCGGCAGGGTAGCGATCGGAATGTGTTCGGCGCCGGCAAACACCAACTGGTCATAGACCTCATCCGATACCACCACCACATCGTACGTCTGGCACAGCTCGGCGATCTGCTCAAGTTCGGCCCGGCGAAAGACCTTGCCAGTCGGGTTGTGCGGGGTATTCAGCATTACCAAGCGGGTGCGCGGCGAAAAGGCGGCTTGCAATTCCGCCGGATCAAACCACCACCCTGTCTGACCGTTAGACGGTGGGTGGAGGCGGACGAGTCGCGGCACGCCGCCGGCCATGGTCACATCAGGCAGGTACGCATCATAAAACGGCTCGAACAGAATCACCTCGTCGCCGGGGTTGACCAACGCCTGCACTGCCGCAAAGAGCGCTTCGGTTGCGCCGCTGGTGACAGTGACTTCAGTCTGTGGATCGATCGTGCGCCAGTCGTGGGCCTGCCACGTGGCAGCGATCGCTTCGCGGAGCCGGGGCACGCCAATGTAAGGTGCGTACTGGTTGGCGTCGGCAGCGATGGCGCTGGCAGCCGCTTGCTTGACCCATTCCGGCCCGGCGAAATCAGGAAAGCCTTGCCCTAGATTAACCGCGCCGCACTGCACGGCAAGGGCGCTGATTTCGGCAAAAATCGTGGTACCAAACTGGCGAACGCGCTCGGCGCTGGGTGCTGTGGTCATCGGTGAACCTCTGGTGTCTGGCAGAAGAACCGGCTTGCTGTATGGTACCACAGACCGGTGCAACTTTTGCGACTGCACCGGCGTCATACCGGCAGTGAATGAGTGAATGAAGGATGAGCGCACTGAAGGAGGAAACGTATGTCGTTTCAGAATGATCAAACCCGCCTGATCGGTCTGTTGCTGGTTGCGTTGGGCATTGTCGCGATCTTCAAGTTGTGGTGGCTGGTACCGATGGCGTTGCTGGCCGGCGGTGGCATCGCCATCTACCGCCGTCAGCGCAGCCTTGGCCGCACCAACGAAGCGGTGCAGGCCTTGTTGTGGGGTGTGGGCTTGGCGCTGCTCTCGCTGATCAATTTGGTGTGGCCGGGCATTCTGGTGCTCGGCGGCGTGAGCCTGCTGCTGATTGGCCGCGAGGCCGAGGTTGAGCAGCGCATGTGGGCATTGCTGGGGCAGGCGTTGAGTTGGAACCGTCGCCCTACCCCGCCACCGGCGAGCAACAAAGTACAGATTATTGAGAAGGACGGTGAATAGCCGTTCCTTCTCCCAACACCTTCACCAACCACGTTCGCACCGCCGCCCGTGCAGCCTCGGCGGCGGGCGAACCATCGGTGTAGAGCGCACCGGAACGCACGGTCGCTATCGTTTCGCGGAATTGCTGAAATGCAGGCACACTGGCGAGCCGGCTCGGTCGATCTGGGCCGGCTGCCAGATCAAGCAGCGCTTCTGGCCGGTTGGAAAAGACGATGTAGTGCTCGATCAAGCCTACCGCGCGCAGCGGGCTGGCAATCTCGCCAACATAAATCGTCGTGTCGCCGGCTCGCTGTTCGGTAAACGTTTCACCCCGGTTGCGGCGCACATCCAGATATTTTTCTAAAAAGATCTTGGCGAGTGGATCGTTGCGCGACGCCAGAAAGACCAATACCTCGCCATTCTCGACCAGATCGGCGGCCACGTCATTCGTGACTGGGGTAAAGTCACGCACCACGACCACAATATCGCTCCCGATCCATGTGATTACATCGCTATCGAGCTTCACGCCAAGCATGGCGGCCACGTTAGCAGTCGCATCTGCCGGTATGGTTAGGCCAAACACCTCGCTGAGCGCCCGTTCGATCCGCGGTTGTTCGGGAATATCGCTGAGGGTTGGCGATAAACTCGCATAAAGCTGTACATCTGCCGGCAGTAATTCAGCCGGCGCCGGGCCGCGTTGGATGGTCGTGAACCAATAGATGAAGAGTGCGCCGAGCACGGCGGCGATCAGGGTGATGGCAAGCCCGCCGATGAAAGCGTAACCAAGCCCGCGTTCGCGGGGCATCGTTGATGTGTTGATCATAGTTTTGTCAGATAATCGTTTATTTCACTCTTAGCCATGGTACCATGATTCGTAATCAAGGTTGTTGCGTTCAGAGGTATTTGGCTGTCCTTACGATAGGCGGGCCTATATGCGGATCGAAACCTTGCCGCCGGCAGCGGCGGTTGGGCATATTCTCTGTCACAATCTGGCCGATGCGCAAGGACGGAAAGCCTTTAGTAAAGGCAGGCGGTTGCGCGCCGAGGATGTGCCGCGTCTGATCGAACTGGGGGTGCCAGCGGTGCGGGTGGCGGTGTTGGCGCCTGATGACATCCACGAAGACGGAGCGGCCATCCGTTTGGCGCAGATCGTGGCTGGGCCGGGAGTCGCGATCGGTGAACCGTACGCTGGCCGGGTGAATCTGAGCGCAACTATTGCCGGCCCATTGCTGATCGATGCTGAAGCCTTATTGTCAATCAACCTGATCGACGGCCTCACCGTAGCGACATTGCCGCCCTATACACTGGTTACGGATGGGCAGATGCTCGCAACGATCAAGATCATCCCATTCGCTGTACCAGAAGCCGATCTCGCCCAAGCCGCTGCTGCGACTGGCGAATCCGGCGTATTGCGGGTAGCGCCGTTGGTGCGGCGACGCATCGGGGTCGCACTGGTGAGCAGTCCGGCGGCGCGGGCGCGGGTGGAACGAGGCATGTTGCCGGCGATTGCCGGACGGATTGCCGATCTGGGGGCGACAATGGTGGCGTGCCGAGATTTGTCGCCGGACGAACAAGAAGTGGCCGCCGGCCTCGTAGCGTTGATGGCGGCGGGGGCTGATTTGATCATCACTGCTGGCGAAACGTCAGTAGTCGATCGCGATGATGTCATCCCGCGCGCTGTGCAGCGGCTTGGCGGCGAGATTGCCCATTACGGCGCGCCGGTCGAGCCGGGGAATCTGTTGTTGCTGGCCTATCTTCACCACACCGGTGATGTTGTCCCGCTGATCGGCGCTCCCGGCTGTGTGCGTTCGCGTGACCAGAACATTGTTGATCTGATTCTGCCGCGCTTGATGGCGAATGAACGGCTGGGCCGGCGCGAGATTGCGACGTTTGGACTCGGCGGCTTGCTTGGCGCCTCCCGGCGCGGATGAGGCATGAACCGGCCCGGCGATGGCGTGCGGCAGTGGTACTGCCGCATCTACCAGTGCGTTGACCTTGGCGCTCTTCGCGACCTCGATCTCTGGTGCAACTTCGCCGCAGCCGTCTGCGTAATGGTAATATATCTGCCAGCACGCCTGAAACGCTGAAAGAGGGGAATCATGAACCTTGAAAGTCTGTACCACGACCGGCGCGAAGCGGCGTTGGCCGATTTCAACCGGGCTATTGCGCTCGACGAGAACTATGCGTGGGCCTACTTTCAGCGTGGGCAAGTGCTGCGTGAATTGGGAAGGATGGAAGAGTCGTTGGCTGATCTGACGCGAGCGTGTGAGCTTGATCCTGAAGATGCAGCGTATCATGCCGAGCGCGGCGAGACGTTGCGCATGCTGCGCCGCCACGAAGAGGCTATTGCGGCCTTTTCGCGTGCGATTGAGTTGCGGCCTGAATATCCGTGGGCATTGGGGAGCCGTGGTCAGGTATGGCGGGCAATGCGCCGCCATCACGAGGCGCTCGCCGATTTTGACGCGGCGTTGGCGCTGAATCCGGCGCTGGCATGGGTGCATGCCGAGCGCGGTGAGGCGCTGCGCGCGCTGCGCTGCTACCCGGAGGCGATCGAGGCGTTTACGCAGGCGTTGGCTATTGACCCCGATTACCCATGGGCGCTGGGCCATCGCGGCATTACCTACCGCGAATTGCGCGATTATCCGGCGGCCATCGCCGATTTTGACGCTGCCATCGCCTTGCAAGACAATCTGGCATGGCTCTATGCCGAGCGCGGTGAAGCGCGTCGCTTAGCCGACGACTACGATGGCGCGTTGCTCGACCTCAGCCGCGCTATCGAGCTTGATCCCGGCTACGCTTGGGCGTTAGGCAGCCGCGGCGCGACCTTCCGCGCGCTTGGCGATGCCGAAGAGGCGCTAGCTGATTTTAACCGCGCGCTCGAACTCGATCCCGGTTATGCGTGGGTCTATATGCAACGTGGCCTCTTGCATCGCGCCGCCGATCGAGTTGATAAGGCGCTGGCCGATTTCAGCCGCGTGATCGAGCTTGAACCCAACCACGTGGGGGCATTGGCCGAACGAGGCGAGATTTTTCGCCTGCGCCGCCGCTACAACGAAGCGTTGGCCGATTTTAGCCGCGCGATCGAATTGCAACCCGATCATGCGTGGGCGCTGGGCAGCCGCGGGCAGGTGTATCGGGTGTTGAGCCGCTATGAAGAAGCGTTGGCCGATTTTAACCGCGCACTCGAACTGAAACCCGATGTGGTGTGGGTGCTCGCTGAACGTGGCGAAACCCATCGTCTTATGCGCCATTACAATGAGGCGATCGAAGATTTCAACCGCGCCCTTGAACTCAGCCCCGATGACTCGTGGGTGCTCAGCCGTCGTGGCGCGACTTATCAGGCGCTGAAGATCTACGAAGAAGCGTTCATTGACCTGACCCGCGCCGTCGAGATCGATCCCAATAATGCGTGGGCATGGGCGCAGCGCGGCTCGCTCTTCCGCCAGATGTAAGCAGAAGTGCTATGGAGTGCGGCAGTGTAACGGCCACTCATGCGTGGGCATGGGCGCAGCGCGGCTCGCTCGTTCGCCAGCGTAGAGGCGGACTATGGAGTGCGGCAGTCACACTGCCGCACAGTATCGGCTAGCTGCAGGTGGCCCCAATGGGCTATGCATGCCGTTTCCTCTCTCAACTTGTGGTATCATCACCCCAGCGGAGTGATACTCATTCTGAGGAGGGATTGCGCAGCCATGGACGCTACCCATCCGCTTCATCCCCGCCCGATCCGGGTGGTGATGCTGGCGCGCGCAGTCTTCCCGCTGCACGGCTTTGGCGGGATTGAGCGGCATGTCTACCATCTTACCAAGTATCTAACAAAGTTGGGGGTAGAGGTCACGCTCTATGTGCAGACGCCGCCAGCCAATGCTGAACGCGGTGATCTGCGTCCCCACGCGATCGAGACCCTCCGTTACGACTACATCACGCCCTTGCTGCCGCCAAACGGTGTGGTTGGCCGCCAGATCAATTTTCCGGTGTACAGTTGGCGAATTGGTCATCTTGCTGCGCAGCGCGTGCTGGCCGGCGGGATCGATGTGGTGCATACACAAGGGTTGTGCGCCTTTGGCTACGCTATGGCCCGCCAGCGCGATCCGCGTCTGCACAGCACACCGTTTGTCGCTAACCCGCATGGCATGGAAGAGTTTCGCACGCCTGACCGGGCCAAATGGCTGGCCTATGCCCCGTTCCGGCTGCTCTACGCCTACGGCCATCGCCAAGCCGATCGGGCTATCGCCACCGACGCCTGCACCAAAGACGACCTGCCCCGCTACCTCGGCGTTGATCCGGCTAACGTCGTGGTGATCCCTTCGGCAATCGATGTTGAAGAGTGTCTTGGTCAAGTGCGCAGCGATCTGCGCGCGGCGCTGCGGTTCCGGTTGGGTTTGACGAGTGGTGGCCCGATGTTGCTCAGCGTGGGCCGGCTCGAACCCAACAAGGGTTTTGATGTCTTGATCGCGGCGCTGGCCCGCCTGCGCAGTGAATTGCCGGCCAATTGGCGCTGGTTGCTGGTCGGCAGCGGCTCGGCGCGCGAGGCGCTCGAACAGCAGGTGCGCGCAGCCGGGATTGCCGAGCACACCCTCTTTGTCGGACGGCTCAGCGACGAGGAGTTGCATAGTCTGTACGAAGAGATTGACCTCTTTGTCCACCCTACCCGCTACGAAGGCAGTTCGCTGGTCACGCTTGAAGCGATGATCCACCGCCGGCCAGTGGTGGCTAGCGCAATCGGCGGTATTCCCGATAAGGTCTTTCCGGGTCGCAACGGCTTGCTGGTGCAGCCGGGTGATGTCGATGATCTCACAGCCCAACTGCGCGCTGCGTTGGCTGCCCGCGCGCGCTGGCCGGAATGGGGTGCGGAGAGTGAGCGCATTGTGCGCTCAACCTTCGATTGGCCGGTCGTGGCCCGGCAGACGCTGGCCCTCTATCACGAGTTGCTGGCCGGCAACCATACCTCACACCCCGCCCGATCGGGATGATCAACCACCAACGCTGTGGCCGGATCGCGCCGGAGTATCCACAAGATCAGCAGATCACCGCCGGCAGCGAGGGTCATGATCGCGCCGAAGCCGGTGACCATTGGCCAGTTGCCGGCAATGCCGATCACGCCAGGGATGATGCCAAGCGCCACGCACGGCAGAGCCGTGCCGAAACGATAGGCATTGATCGGCAACGGCTGTTTGGCATGGGCAAATGGCGCGAGTCCTTTGATGCTAAAACCGAACGTGATCGCGCTTAGCGGTAGGCGTCCGGCAATCATCCATCCCGCAGCATGCAACCCTTCGTGAACGAGAACGCCAATCACGAAGGCTAGTAATATTTCCCATGATGCGGTCAGTAACATCGTTTGATGAATAAGGGTGTGCGCAGCAATGAGCAAAAGCGCTAGCGGCAGGCCAAACATCAGCGCGCCAAGGTTGGCTTGCGCAAACGAGACCGAGCGATCGATCCGTTGGTAAGCGGTTTGGGTGCCATTCATCAGGCGCACCTCGTGGCGGGATATGGGGGATAGGGGCTATCTGTACGGTATCGGCGGCATGTTTGAAATAGCTAGCCTTTTGCCCCTTTCTCAGTATCTAACAAGGTGAACTGTAGTTAGTCTAGATCATAAGCTGCTCGCACTGAATTTAGAGAAGGGTTAAATGCTATAACCAGTTCGGCAGAAAAGCTGCTAATTGCTTAGCAAAAGCGCTGATCAAATCACGAACTGAATTGGTTAAATCGCCATGGCGTTGCAGCCAATCTTCAGTCAGCAGATCTGGTTGAAATGGTCTGAACAGTTCACCTGATAACATCACCGTTTGGGTCATACCGCCGAGCATGCCTCTGTCGCCAGCCTGCAAGTTCCAGCCACAACCCATGACAATATCGGATAACAGAGTATAACGCCACCCAACAAAACTCCGTTGTTCGTCAGCATGAACTTGGCGGATCACATACAATACCGTTGCTTTGGGTCGCGAGACATAGACGTAGCATCATTCTGCCGGTATTTGCGTAATATCGCCAGCAGGTCTTTCACAAAATTGGCTTCGTATGTGCGACAGGCCATCTTATCCCATTCAGACGAGAAGATGCAGGTTGCGCCCGCTCGTTCAAATGCTAGCCGGATGCCGCCAATGCCGGCGAATAGATCAATGAAGGTGATGGTCTTATCCATAAGGAGCATGTCCGAATTGGTTGCGTTTGAACGTAGTTGATGTATACAGTATGGTTTAATGGCTGTCCCGTTTATTACAAGGAGTCTCCCATGTCTCACCCTGATCTCCCTGATCTGCGCCTTGTCGCGCTCGGCGGCGGCGGCGGCAGTGCGCAGGTGTTGCTCGGCGCGCGGCCCTTTTTTGCCGAAAGGACAGCGATCATCGCTGTGACCGATTCGGGCCGCAGCACCGGCGCTGCCCGGATGATCGCTGATATTCCCGCTCCCGGTGATCTGCGTAACCTGTTAGCGACGCTGGCGGCTGATCCGCAAAGCCCGTTGGCGCGGTTGATGCAGTACCGGTTGCGCAGTTCCGCCTTGCCCTTGCTCGATGGAATGGCGGTGGGTAATCTCATTTTGGCTGGCTTGGCCCAGATGGAGGGTGATCTGGCAGCGGCAGTCGCTATGGCTCGCCAGATGCTGGCTTGCCCTGAGCAGGTGCTGCCCGTTTCAACGGCGAATACCCGTCTGTGCGCTGAGTTGGCCGATGGCCGGATCGTGGTCGAAGAGGCGGCGGTGCGCGCGCTGGGCAAGCCGCCGATCCGCCGCTTGTTCCTCGACCCGCCGGCTGCCGCGTACCCGCCGGCGCTAGAGGCTATCGCTGCCGCCGATCTGGTTGTGATCGGGCCGGGCAGCTTGTACACCTCGCTCTTGGCTACGCTCTGCTTTGATGGGTTGATCGAGGCGCTGCGGGCCACACCGGCCACCGTTGTCTTTGTCTGCAATACCACGATCCAACCCGGCCAGACTGATGGCATGACGATCGCCGATCACGTGGCGCGGTTGGTTGAAGTACTCGACCCCGGTGTGCTCGATGTGGCTCTGATCAACGATGCCAATGCGCTGCACCCGGCAGTGACGGCCCGCTATAGCGCCGCCGGTTTGCATCCGCTGCTGGTGACTGATGCCGACCGGCAGGCAATTCGTGCGCTGGGGGTTGAGCCGCTGGTGCGTGAGCTGGCTGAACCTGACCCCGGCCCGCGTGAGTTGTGGAATAAGGCCGATACTATCCGCCATGATCCCCAGACGCTAGGGCTGGCGCTGTGGAAGATCGCGCTCGATCGGGTCGACTAAGCTGATAGGTTTGCGATACAGGAAACAGATCCGTCCGGGGCGCGCGCCGGCGATGCGGGTGTAGAATGCTTGCGGTCCGACCCAGCCAATCTCGATCTGGCGATAGCCGGCGCTCGCCATCGCGGCTAGGGTGGCGCAGAGCAGCGTGCGGCCAAGGCCATGGCCTTGCAACGCTTCCTCAACACCGGTTGGCCCAAAGGTGCCCCAGAACCCGCTCACATCCCAGCACGCAAAGCCGCCGTACTCGCCATCACGTTCAGCGATGAGCGCAGTCGGGGGATCGGCGCTCACCGCTTGCATGGCTTCCCACTGCCATGCCGCGCCCCAACGCTCACCGGCCCACGCCGCAAGTGCTGTCTCCCCATACCGGGCGTGCCGGATACTCCACTGTTTCGGATCGGTGCCGGCTAACCAGTCGCGCCCGTTCAGCTCAACGGTCATATTGAGCGTTTCTCCGGCCAGCTCGTACCCTTGTTGGGCCAACAGTGCCTGCATCGCCAGATTCGTCTCCGGCACTCCCGGCCAAAGATAGTTAGGCGCGAGATTGCCCACCCGCAGCTCGTGTACGCCGATGGCTTGCAGCCGCTGTTCTAGCTCGTTCAGCAAGCGAGTGCCAAGACCTCGGCGTTGCCACGCTGGGTCAACCGCCAACAAGCGCGCTCCGCCTGTGAGCAGGTCATCGTGCCGGCGCACACTCCCTAATGCCACACCGATCATGCGCTGGTCATGCCACGCCGCCACGTGCAGGTCAGGCCGCGCATCGGGTTCGGCGGTCACCAACCGTCTGATCAGCCGCTCATCAACCGGATCGCTCAGGCTCCGCTGTGCCAATGCGAACACGTATGCGCAATCGCTCGCTGACAGCTCGCGGATTTGGATCTTCATTGCTGACCACGAAACTTCTCGCCGCGCACCACTTGCACATCAGTCATATACGCGATCACGGCGAAGTGCGAGAAATAGGTTGCGGCCAGATGTTGCAGGATGCTCTCGGCAACTTCCGGCGCAACCAGCGTTTCGATCCGCAGGCTCTGCCCTTCCCACTCGCTGGCATGCACGCCGCGGGTGCCCTCGCCATGCACTGCGCCGACGGTATAGCCACGCGCACCGAGCTGGCGCAGGTCGTGCAAGATGCGCTCTTCCAGAATTGCTTCGGAGATGATAGTGACAAGTTTGACGGTAGTTAACTCCATAATTGTTAACTCCATAATTAATGATCCTTCCTCATGCCCCGCCGGTAATCCATGTTGCCAGTGTGTAATAGATGGGGAGTCCAATGGCAAGGTTAAACGGGAAGGTGATACCGAGCGCCGCAGTCAGATAGAAGCCGGGGTTGGCTTGCGGCAAAGCGATGCGCACCGCCGCTGGCGCCGCGATATATGAGGCGCTGGCGGCTAAGACTCCCAAAATCGTACTACCGCCGAGCGAGAGACCGGCGAGATGTCCGAGCGATACTCCGAGTATCCCGTTGATAATTGGCATGATAATCGCAAATCCCAGCAGAAACAAGCCCGCCGTCGGCAAATCGCGGAACCGGCGGGCCGCGACCATGCCCAATTCCAACAGAAAGAAGGTGAGCGCACCTTTAAACAGATCAACAAACAGTGGCGCCACCTCTTTGCCGCCGCGCGGGCCGGCCAGCCAGCCGATTACCATACCGCCGATAAGGAGCAAAATGCTTTTGCTGGTGAGCAATTCGCGCACCGCAGCCTTCCAGTCGCCGCCTTGCTGCCCGCCCGCCATTTGCGCGATCAATAAGGCGATCACAATTGCCGGCACCTCGAGAATCGCCACCAGCGCCGGCATAAAGCCCTCAAACTTGATCCCGATCGTATCAAGAAATGTCTGTGATGCGGCAAACGTCACCGCTGACACCGAACCGTAATGCGCCGCCAGCGCCGCCGAATCGGCGATGCTCAACTTTCCGAGCCGGCGGGCAACGGTGTAAGCCATCAGCGGGATGATCACGCCTAAGATGAGGGTTGCCAGCGCTGGCGCCCAAAAGACGGCCAGACTCGTCTCCGCCAGCGCCACGCCGCCTTTGAGACCAATCGCTAACAAGAGGTAGATCGACAAGGTCGTGTACAGTTCATCGGGTAACTTCAAGTCGCTATGCACCAACGTGGCAATGATGCCGAGCGCAAACGCCAACACCATCGGCGAGAGCAGATTGATCTGCATCAGTTCAAGAATAGTCATACCATTTCCTTGTGCAAGTGCGCTTTTGCCTATAGTGTATATCCTATCATTTCACGTAACGGCGTTGACAATGATACAATATCAGCCATCGTTCGTTGGTTTGTACACAAGGAGTTCCTCCCTATGGCCGCCACGATGCCGGTATCGTCAGAGCGTTTGCCGCTCGCTACTCGTCTCGCTTTTGGCGCCGGTGATCTCGGCCCGGCGATTGCCACGATTGTGGCTTCGTTCTTCCAACTCTATTTCTTGACCACCATCGCTGGATTGCCGCCCGGTTTGGCTGGTACCATTTTGCTGATCGTCAAGATCTGGGATGCCGTCAACGATCCGATTATCGGTTGGTTGACCGACAAGACCCAGACCCGTTGGGGCCGGCGACGGCCATGGTTGCTCTTCGGCGCCGCGCCGTTTGGCATCCTCTTCTTTTTGCAGTGGGTGGTGCCGCCGTTTGATGTCACCGGCAAGTTTATTTACTATTTGATGATTGCGCTGCTCTTTGATACGGCCTTTACGGTGGTTAATGTTCCCTATACGGCGCTCACGCCTGAATTGACCCGCGATTACGATGAGCGCACTGCGCTCAATTCCTACCGTTTCGCTTTTAGTATCGGCGGCAGCTTGCTCGGCGGGATTTTGCATCAGACTATTGTCGGCCAGTTTGCCGATCAGCAGACCGGGTATCTGGTGTCGGGAGCGGTGATCGGGGTGCTGATCACGCTGCCGTTCCTCTGGTGTTTCTTTGGCACCCGCGAACGCTACGAGCCGGAACCCGGCGCGGAAAAGCTTAGCCTGCTCGACCAAATTCGCTATGTGTTCAAGAATCGCCCGTTCCTCTTTGTAGTCGGCATCTATATGTTTTCGTGGTTAGCGGTGCAGGTCACATCGAGTGTGTTGACCTTCTTTATCGTCTTTTGGCTGGGCAGTGTGCCGCAGTTTCCGACGACCGCCTTCGGCCTCACCTTTGCCAGCGCCAACGATTTGATCCCGATTATGCTCTTTGCCGTGCAAGGCTCGGCGCTGGCCTTTCTGTTTGTGTGGAGCGCCGTCAGCCGCCGGATCGGCAAGAAGGCGGTCTATATGATCGGCAGTCTGATCTGGATTGGCGTGCAAGCATTTCTCTTTTTTCTTCAGCCTGAACAGATTGTGTTGGCGATTGTGCTTGGCGTGGTGGCCGGGGCCGGCGTGGCTACGGCCTACCTCATTCCGTGGAGCATGATGCCCGATGTGATCGAACTCGATGAATTAGAGACCGGTCAGCGCCGCGAAGGGATGTTTTACGGGTTTATGGTCCTGCTGCAAAAGATGGGATTGGCGCTCGGTCTGTTTTTGGTCGGTCTCGTCCTGCAATTTGCCGGTTTCAACGAACGTCTGCAGCCCGGCCAGCAGCCGGAAAGTGCATTGTTGGCGATTCGTCTGCTGATTGGCCCGCTGCCGACGGTGATCTTGATCTGCGGCATGATCTTGACCGCCTTTTACCCGATCACCAAAGCCAGCCACGCCGAGACGCTGGCGCGGCTGGCGGCGCGCCACAACCGAAACTAAGACGCAAAGGAAGCAGAGGCGCAGGGAATGTAAACGCAAAGACGCAAAGGGCGCCAAGAGCGCAAAGGGATGATAAGGGATGGGATAGTTGCATAGGTGGTTATGCCTGATATGACCAGCCCACCAGCATCTATCACGCCGCCCGCAGATCCCGGTAAAACTGCCAACTTCTCTTTTGTCCCCCTCCAAAACCTCTGCGCCCTTTGTGCGCTCTGCGCCTTTGCGGAGCCGGGCAGCCGTCCGGCTCTACAGCGCCTTTGCGTCACCGGCTGCGCGTGACCCCAATTCGTGGGCATACATCGTGGATCGGGCAGATGCTGCACTTCGGCGACGTGGGGTGGCAGATGTTTTGGCCCAACGTCACCAACAGCCGGTTGATCGGGATCCAATACTGTTGCGGCAGGTTGGCCCGCAGCGCCATTTCGGTCTCTTCCGGGGTGCGGGTCTGCACGTACCCCCACCGGTTGCAGATGCGGTGGACGTGAATATCAACGCAGATGCCGGGCAGACCAAAACCGGCGGTCACCACCAGATTGGCCGTCTTGCGGCCCACGCCGGGCAACTTGAGCAGTTCATCAAGATCAGACGGCACTTCGCCGTTGTACTTTTCCAGCAGTATCCGGCAGATGGCGACAATCTGGCGCGCTTTGACCCGGTAAAAACCGACCGGATAGATCAGTTCGGCGATGCGCTCTTCACCGAGCTCCAGCATCGCTGCCGGCGTATCAGCAACGGCAAACAAGCGCGGCGCAACCACGGCGGTCAGCGTGTCTTTGGTGCGCAGGCTGAGGATGGTGGCAATCAAAATGCGGAATGGCGTCTGGCTCACTTCCCCCATCTGGTCAATCAGCGGCAGCGTAAACTTGGTCAGTTCGCGTTCCAGCGTCTCTACCACCTGCTCGATTGGGAACTGCGTCGCCGTCACAAAACCTCCTCTTCCTCCTAGCCAACTGCGCTGGCGTACCGTATGATGATACTCGAACTCATTGGCGCAAGGCAACCCGTGGCGCGTGGGGCGCCAGTTTCATTCACCTATAGGAGCGCGTTCGTGAACAAATGCTGGTTGATTTGGTGGATAGCCTTCCTATTGATCGCGTCCTGCGCTATTGCGCCACCCACGCCCGTGCCATCGCCCACGGCCACGCCTGCGGGAGAGTTGCCAACCGCTGTCGCCACCTTGCCCTCGTCAGAGTTGCCAACCGCCGTCCCCACGCTGTCGCCAGCCACAGCAACGGGAGCAACAGCCTCACCCACACCTGTCCCTGCCGTGCCCCTTCCTGCACCGGTCTATGTGATCCAAAACGGTCAGGTCATGCGGCTCGACCCCGACGGCAACCGTCTCGTCCAGATTACCTACGAACTACAGCCGGTGCGCGAGTTGAGCGTCGCCGAGAACGGGACGCTGGTCTACCTCACCGGCGATGAACTGGTTGTCCTTGATGGCGCTGGCCGGCGGATGCTCGTGAGCGAACGTGCTATCAGCCATCCCCGCATTTCGCCGGATGGTCAATATGTCGTCTACCATCTCACCGATCCGGCCCCCGGTTTGATCATTGGGCAGGATGATGCGCCGAGCGGTGTATACTTCAGTGACATCACTGGCGGTCGGCCTAGCTTGGGGATTGCCGATGATCCTGAGCCGGCAGAACCAGACTTCGCCAATCCGGCGTGGCGTTATCTACCGGTTGCGTGGTCGCCAAGCGGAGTACAGCTCTTGCTGTTCGCAGTGATGCTCCCGGAAATGGGCATACCCGGCGGTGAAGCGGTGATTATCGGGCCGGAAGACGAGCCGGTGCGCGCCTTTAGTTGTTGCGAAGAGGAGCTGTGGAGCGTTGATAGCCGCGAGATAACGGTGGCCGGCGGTGGCCCCGGCCCTGATATCCGGTTTGGCCTCTACCGGATCGACGCTATCAGTGGCGAGGAATTCGTGGTTCTTACGAGCAGTGAAACAGCGATTCCGCTGGTGCGCGCGCCGCAACGGCTGGCCGATGGCGTGATCTATGCGTTTGTGGAAATGGCGCCAGCCAGTGAATATAGCTGGGACTACCCCTTCCGCCCGCAAATGGTGCAGGTCAGCGATGATGGCGTGATCACGCCGCTGCGTCCAGAACAATTCGACGAACCGGTGCTGGTCTTGTGGGATTGGCAAGGGCGGGGTGCGCTGGTGCGCTTTGCCGACAGTGAGTCGTTAGCCTGGTTGCCGGCTGATCCGGCGTTGCCGCCGCTTACCACGGCTGCCGCCGGATTTGCCTTCACGTGGACTCCGGTGGCGGATCTGGCGGCGCGTGATTGCGCGCTCTTCTCAACGCTGGCCCCGCAAGCGGCGGCAGAGCGCCGCTACAATCCAGCGGTCGCCGACGCGCAGGGCCGGCTAGCGGCGCTCGGCTTCGATCCCGGCCCGATTGATGGTCTTTTTGGTCCGGCGACCGCCGCGGCTGTCCGCGCCTTCCGCGCCGCCGCCGGCCTGCCGGCAGGGGATAGCATGGATTGTGCGACGTGGCAAGCGTTGTTGGCCCGTAGCATTGCGTTGTAATGGGGGCAACTTGCTAGCATTGCGCGGTCAGGCACATCGCTGTGCTGGGGGCCGGTTGCCCGTCACACGCTGCATCGCCAGCGCATCGTGCCGGCAGCGAAACCACATAAACGAAGTGAAAATGCACAACACCGATGATTATCCCGTCTGATCTCGCCGAACGGATTACTGCCATTCACGCTGCGCCGCACCGGCTCGTGCTAGCGTTTGCCGGCGCCGGCAGCATAGGGTTGGCGTGGCTGCATGCAATTGCTGGATCATCGCGCACGGTGCTTGAAGCGATTGACGCCTACTCACCGCGGTCGCGCTTGGCACTCACCGGCGACCTCAATGCCCCAGCGGTCAGCGCCGAAACGGCTCAGGCGATGGCAGCGTGGGCCTACCGGCGGGCGCGAGTGGTGCGTGAAGGCGAATGGCCGCTGTTGGGGGTTGGCCTCACGGCGGCGATCATCACCGACCGCGAACGGCGCGGCGCCGACCACGCCTTTCTCGCTATCCAAAGCGCTACTGGCATACAAGTCAGACATCTCGCGTTAGAACGCGCTGGCCAGCAACGACTCGATCAAGAAACCCAGATCAGCCGCTGGCTGATTGATGAAATCGCCCGGGCGTGCGGCATCCCATCGTAAAGTCGCCCGCTGGCGGGGTGCAGCAACGAGGCTGCCTTCCCACTTTTTATTTACACCACATTCGCCCCCAGCTTTGGTGACTTCGTGAAGAATAGCGCATTCCAGTGCAACATGACTCGATTTCTTGACAATTTGCCCGCCCTATGGTACTGTTCAGGCATTCTGCACGTCTCAAAATCAGCGCATGGGAAATAGAGTGCGTCACACAAGGTTGTGCAAAGCAACGCGAGCGGGAGGCATCAACGGTTGAGCAACCGCTTATTTAGCGTACCTCAGTTTTTGAGCGCTATGTTGGCGCGATTGGTTACGGATGACGAGGTGGGAGCAGCGCGGGAGTGAACCATCAGATACTCTGCGGCGTTGGGTAACGTCGCATCGGGTGCGAGCCAATCGTTGCTGCTGTCAGCTCTGGTCATCATAGAGAGTTGTTCGTTCTAGGAGTGAGGAGGTTTCTGTGTCGCACAAACGGCTTTGGGCATGGATGACCCTGATGGCAGTGGCGGCGATGATTCTGGCGGCGTGTGGCAGCGGCCAACCGCAAGCGCAGCCGACCGCAGCCCCTACCGCGCCGGCAACAGCCGCTCCGGCGCCGACGGCTGCCCCGCAACCGACGGCTGCCCCTGAGCAACCGACGGCTGCACCGGCTCCAACCACACCGCCGGCAGCGCAAAAGGGCGGTAAGCTGACGATTCTGTATTGGCAAGCGGTGACGACGCTCAACCCGCACTTGGCGACCGGTACTAAGGACTTCGACGGCGCAACTGTCATTCTGGAGCCGCTGGCTCGCTACAATGAGAAGGATGAGCTGGTGCCCTTCCTCGCCGCCGAAATTCCGACCATTGCGAATGGCGGCGTTGCGGCTGACGGCACCAGCGTAACGTGGAAGATCAAGCCGGGTCTCAAGTGGTCGGATGGCACTGACTTCACGATTGACGATATTATCTTCACGTGGAAGTACTGCGCCGATCCGGCGACTGCTTGCACCACCAAGGCGGCCTTCGATCCGATCGCGAACATCGAGAAGATCGATGACACGACGTTGAAGATTACGTGGAAGGAACCGACCGCCGATCCGTACATTGCCTTCGTTGGCCCCTTCGGCATGATCTTGCAGCAGAAGCAGTTTGGCAACTGCATTGGTGCGGCGGCCAGCACCAGTGCCGAGTGCCAAGCGGCCAATCTGGCCCCGATCGGTACCAATGCGTGGCAGCTGCGCGAGTTACGGCCCGGCGATACGGTGATCTACGAGCGCAACCCCTTCTTCCGCGATGCCGATAATGTCTTCTTCGATGAGGTCGAGATCAAGGGCGGCGGTGATGCCACCTCGGCGGCGCGCGCGGTCTGCGAGACGGCCGAAGTTGACTTCGCGTGGAACTTGCAGATTCCGAAGGCAGTGCTCGAGCCGATTTTGGCCAGCGGCAAGTGTGATGCAATTGCCGGCGGTTCGTTCGGTGTCGAGCGCATCGTGGTCAACTTCGCCAACCCCGATCCGGCCTTGGGTGATAAGCGCAGCGAGCCGGATCAGCCGCATCCGTTCCTGACCGATCCGGCGGTGCGGCGCGCGATCTCGCTGGCGATCGATCGCAAGGCGATTGCCGAGCAGCTCTATGGCCCGACCGGTGAACCGACCTGCAATATCTTGGTGGTGCCGGCAGCGGTCAATTCACCCAATACCAAGTGTGATCGCGATGTGGCCGAAGCCAACCGCATTCTCGACGAGGCCGGCTGGGTGCGCAACGGCCCGGTGCGCGAGAAGAATGGCGTGAAGTTGATCGTCAGCTTCCAGACCAGCATCAATACCCTGCGCCAAGGCGAGCAGGCGATCATCAAGTCGAATCTGGCCGAGATCGGCATTCAGGTCAACGTCAAGGCGATTGATGCTGCCGTTTTCTTCGGTGGTGATGCCGGTAATCCCGATACGTTAAACAAGTTCTACGCCGACCTGCAAATGTACACCAATGGCCCCAACTCGGCTGATCCACAGCAGTATCTACAAGGCTGGATCTGCGCTGAGCGGGCTTCATCGGCCAATCAGTGGAATGGCAGCAACGACGGTCGCTACTGCAACCCGGAATACGACGCGCTCTTCGAGCAGTTGAAGCAGGAACTCAATCAGGAGCGCCGTGCGCAACTGGCGATCCAGATGAATGACCTGCTAGTGAATGATGGCGCGGTGATCCCGCTGATCAACCGCCGCACGCCCAATGCCAAGCTGAAGAACCTTGAAGGCCCGACCTTCAATACGTTCGATAGCAGCATTTGGAACATCGCGACGTGGCGGCGCATGCCCTAAGCGGTGATATTAGCCGGTGAGATGGCAGAGACGCACGGCTGTGCGTCTCTGCCATATTCGATATTTGATTAGGTAGGCATTGTGCGCGGTCTGGGGGCGATACACCATGTTGCAATACATCATTCGGCGTGTTTTGATTGCGATTCCTACGCTCTTGATTATCAGCTTTGTGATTTTTGCCGTGCTTGCGCTTGCCCCCGGCGATCCATTGGCGCAGTTCGCTCTCAATCCGGCAATCCCTGAGTCGACCCGTGAATTGATCCGGGTTCAGTTTGGTCTCGACCAACCATGGCCGGTGCGCTACGTGCGCTGGCTTACCTCGCTGCTGCGCGGTGATTGGGGGTTTTCGTTCGGCACTCGCGGGCCGGTGCTTGATCTGATTTGGCAGCGGTTGCCGCAGACGTTGATCGTCGTAGGCACCGCCTATCTGATCGCAGTCTTGCTGGCCATCCCGATTGGAATTATTTCTGCCGTTAAGCAATATTCAAGCTTTGATAACGTCGCCACCTTTTTTGCGTTTGTCGGCTTTTCGGTGCCTTCCTTTTTCACCGGTCTAGTTTTGATGCTGGTATTTGCAATTAATCTGAAGTGGTTTCCAATTGTGTACAATACCACATTACAGGTGGTTGACTGGGACACCTTTACCCAGCAAGTCCGGCAGATGACGCTGCCGGTGACGGTGCTAGTCGTGCAGCAGACGGCGGCGCTGACCCGCTTTATGCGCTCGTCGATGCTCGATAACCTGAACCTTGATTACGTGCGCACGGCGCGGGCCAAAGGTCTCAGTGACCGGATGGTGGTGCTGCGCCATGTGCTGGTGAATAGTCTGATACCGGTGGTGACGCTGATTGCGCTCGGTATTCCGACCATCTTCGCCGGTGCGATTATTACCGAGAACCTGTTCCGGGTAAATGGGTTAGGGGCGCTGTTGATCACCTCGATCAATAATTCTGATACGCCGGTGGTGATGGCCTTGACGTTTATCTTTGCAATTCTGACAGTGGTGTTTAATCTGATTGCCGATATTCTGTACGGTGTGCTCGATCCGCGGGTGCGGTATTCGTAATCAGCTACACGATTTGTCTAGAGTCATCATCGGAAAGGGTGAGCGTTCGATGTCTGAAATAGAACTCAATGGCGCGGTCGGTCTCTCGCCTAGCGCCCGCGCTCAGCAGATGACCAGCCGGATGCCGGCCAAGCCGCGCACCTTGCTCAGCGATGCGTGGCGGCGATTCCGCAAGCACCGGCTGGCGATGCTAGGGGTGGTCGTGTTGCTGACACTGGCGTTGATGTCATTTGTTGGCCCGTACTTCTACATTCCGCGGCTAGCTGCTGAACTAGAGGCGATTGGGTCGCCATTTTTGCAAGAGCAGGTTGATCTGCAAACCGCGATTGATCACCTTGACTTCATGAGTATTTTATCCGGCCCTAGCGCCATCCATCCCTTCGGCACCGATGACCTTGGCCGCGATCTGCTAGCCCGTGCGCTGTACGGCGGCAGGGTGTCGCTGTTGGTCGGGCTGACGGCGATGGCGATTGCGATTTCGCTCGGCACGATTATCGGCGCGACGGCAGGGTTTTTTGGCGGGGTCGTTGATCAAATTTTGATGCGGATTACCGATCTCTTCCTCTCGCTGCCGGTGATTCCGCTTACCTTGCTGGTGGTCTATCTGTTCCGTGATCCGGTGATCAAGGCAATGGGCTCGCCTGAAGCCGGCATCTTTACGATTGTGGTGACGGTGATCGGCTGTCTGGCATGGATGAGTACGGCCCGCATTGTGCGCGCGTCGTTCCTCTCGCTGAAAGAGAAGGAGTTTGTTGAGGCGGCGACGGCGCTAGGGGTGAGCCGACCAGCAATTATGTTCCGCCATATTCTGCCGAATGCGATTGGCCCGATCATTGTCGCCGCTACGCTCGAGGTCGGCAGCGCGATTATCACCGAGTCGACCCTCTCTTTCCTTGGCGTTGGATTCCCGCCTGACACGCCAACGTGGGGCCGGCTGGTGACCGATGGCAGCCAGTATCTGCAAGCGGCGCCATGGTTGGCGCTGTTCCCCGGCGGGTTGATCTTTTTGACAGTACTGAGCATCAATTTTGTCGGTGACGGGTTGCGCGATGCGCTCGATCCGCGGTCTCGGTTGTGAGGTACAATGATGTCGGTACACAGGGGTTGTTTTTCACCGGAACTCGAATATGACCCATCACCTGACGCCATTGCAACAGTTGGCGGTTGAGGCGATCCAAGAGGACGAACGGCTGACCGCTGGGTTAGATGATGCACAGGCCGGGGAATTGGTGCGCTGGGCCACAGCGCGGGCCACTGAGCTTACCCGCGATACGGTTGATGAAGCGGCTGCCGAAGCGGTTACGCAAGCGATCCGCTGCGCCGTGCGGGCGGCGGCGCGGGCCGATGGCGCGGTGGCGACGGCTGAGCAGGCGTTGGCAAAGGCCTTGCCTTCAGCGGCTGCACTCGCGTTGACCGCCTCGCTGACGTTTGGCAGTGCTGAACCACCGGCGGCTTCACTCATTACTGGCGCGGAAAGCGCACTGGAAGCCTCTTTAGGCGCCGCTCACGATACACCCGCAACTTCGCCATCCCCCTCCCTTTCGCCCCGGTTGCCGCGCCGGTGGCCGGAATCGTTGCCGCTCAGCCTGTTGGCGCACCTTGGCCGGCGGTAGAAAGGCGCACCGCTTGCCTGATGTCATTGCGAGCCGCCGGAGGCGGCGCAGCAATCCCCCGCGAGCGCGGGAAGGGTGGCTGAGCGGGTTGATTCCTCTGAAGGGGAGATTGCTTCGGTCGGGCACCACCCAGCGTAGCTGGGTGGCACCGCTCCCTCGCAATGACAGAAGGGCTGCGCGCCCTCGCAATGAAACGATGCAACATGATTGCTCACCTTCTTAGATCCTTTGCACGATCGTGAGGATTCTATGGCGCGAAAACCTGCTTCATCGCGCTCGCCGCAGCGTCTCAATCGCACCCAAATGATCTTGCTCTTTCTGACCCTTGCCCTCGGCTTCCTGATTACCGCCGGGATTATCGATCTGCGCCGGTTCGGGCTTGACCCATCGCTCCTTGGTATCGAAACGCCGCCGACCCCCACCGTCAGCGGGCAAATGGGAGGGATGACGGTCTACTTCACCACTCCCTCGTTGGTGTACCCCGATATTCCGCGCAACCGGGTAACGCCGCCGTACCTGCGCAATATTCTCAACGATATTGCCCAAGCCCGCCAAAGTATTGATATGGCGACCTTTGAGTATACCTTGCAGCCATTGGCGGAAGCCCTCGTCGCAGCGCATCAGCGCGGCGTCAAGGTGCGGTTGGCACTTGATCGCGAGAGTTTGGAAGATCCGGTTGACGCTAAATTTGCTGGAATTGTGGAAGATGCGGGCATTCCGGTAAGTTGGGAGGATTCTCCTGCCTTTCTGCACAGCAAATTTATCATCATCGATAACAAGATTGTGTGGACTGGCTCGTGGAATGCGACTATTAACGACACCTATCGCAATAATAACAATCTGCTGCGCATAACCATGCCGGAAATTGTCGAGAATTATCGGGTGGAGTTTGCAGAGATGGCTGCGGGCCGGTTTGGTAACAGCAAGCAGGCTAAGACGCCATTTTCCCGCATTACCACTGCGCAAGCGGCGATCGAGAACTACTTTACCCCGCGTGAACGGCCCGCCGCGCGAATTGTTGAATTGATCAACGGCGCGCGCCGGTCGGTGTTATTTATGGCCTTCTCGTTCACCAGTGACGAGATTGCCGGCGCGATGATTGCCCGCCAGCAGGCAGGGGTGCCGGTACGCGGCGTGTTTGAGCGGCGCAATGTTGGTGGTACTGGTTCGGAGTTCGGGCTCTTGCGTGATGGCGGGGTCGAGGTGCTCGAAGACGGCAATTGCTACACGATGCACCACAAGGTGATCATTATTGACGAGCGGATTGTGATTACTGGTTCGTACAACTTCACGGCCCGCGCCGAACGCACCAACGACGAGAATCTGCTGATTATCGACGACCCGAAGCTGGCGGCTGAATATCTGGCCGAGTTTGAGCGGGTGTTTGAACAGGCGCGCAATCCGACGCGGTGCCAGTCGTGAATAGGCCTGTCCCTCTCAGTGTGCAGGCCGTTGCCTCATGTCATTGTGAGGGTAAGCTCCCCGTTGTCATTGCGAGGGCGCGGAGCGCCCGAAGCAATCTCCCGCTTCGGCGAGAGCGAACCCACAGCGGCTTGCTGCTGTGCTCGGGGGAGATTGCTTCGCCGCGTGGGGCA
>NZ_DAOUDC010000025.1:0-53844 GCF_034431535.1 Chloroflexus sp.
GGATGCTCTGGTTTCGACAGGGAGTGAACGCCGTAGACTGCAGGTCGTGCCGCCCAGTCACGTAAAAGGGGCAAGGCAACAACTGCCAACAACAACGCTCGGGTTCAGCCTCGGCTGGCCCTCGCTGCTTAAGCAATTGGCAGCGCGCTCCCCGCAGCTCCCCCGATGGCTGCGGATCGAGCGTCGTGAGTCGGGTGCTCCGGTAGCGCTTGCCTAGGCGCGACCGGCTAAGACAATAGGCTGGCCCCCCTGGTCGCTCTGCCACTCGCGTGACCACGGGCGAGATGAAGCGAGGGGCTAAACCTGTAGATGTCTGCGGTCTAGCTTTCTGGACGGGGGTTCGACTCCCCCCATCTCCACCAAACAGGGGTTGTGAGGCTGAAATCCTTTCTCCCACTCCGTACCCCTCCCCCGCTGGGGGAGGGATTTTCATTCCTCTCCGCAACGGAGGGAGGCTAGGGGAGGCTCATCCCAAGCCGCAAAGCGAGCAAAGCCGCAGAGGGGGTAAAACGCAAAGCCGCCGTAGAGCCGGACGGCTGTCCGGCTCCGCAGAGGGCGCAAAGAGGTTTTGGATTGGGATCATCCTCCGCGCCCTCGGCGGTAAACAACTTGCCCCCATCCACATGGAGCGAGAAAGCGCAACAAAACTTACTTCTTTTCGTGCCTTTTGCGTCTCTTTGTGGCTATGCCTCTGCGACCTCCGCGGTGTCTAAATTTCTGGAAATTGAGGGCCAAAAACCCAATTTCCTCCATCCATGTGACTGTACATGTCACAACCCCCTGCTATCCTATTCGTAGCAGCATCGCACGACGGCATATCGTAATTTTAGAACTAGGCGGCAACCCTGCGGTCAGGTACGCTGACTACAACAGCGTTGCGCTGCCTGTGACCATAAGTATCTCGTAAAGGAGCTTGTATGGCCACCCAACCATTCGGCTCTCACCCTATCCCTCGCCATCGTTTCGCAGCGCACCGGCTCGGACGTGTCCTCTTGCAAACGCCGGAACTGGTCGCCTTGCTGGTCAGTATGGTGTGGATGGACCTCACCGGCTGGTCACCGCTCGCAGTGACACTAGGCGCAATGAGCGGCCTTTGGTTTCTGGCTCGCTATCTGCTGCTGTGGCACGCCCGGCGGTACTTTCAGCGCGGACGCTACCACAAGGCCACTGCATTGGCCGGCGCCGCGCGCCGTATGAACCCCTATTCCGCCGATGTGTATTGGCTGTTGGGCATCAGCGCGTTACAACGCAATCGTCCCACATTAGCTGTTGCGTATCTCCAGCAGGCTTGCCGGCTTGATCCGGATAACCCCAAGCTCTACGCTGCGCTCGCCGCTGCGCACGTTTTAGCCGAAGAACCGGACGCCGCCATCCGCTATGCCCAGTATGCCCGCTATTTGCAACCAAACACGTTTGAGGCAACTATGGTGATGAGTGATTGCGCTGCCGGGGATCAGCAGATCGAGCACTATTTGCGCGCTGCGCTCCCCTGTGCCCGCCGCCCATCTGATCGCGCCGTCATCTACTGCGCGTTAGCCGATCACTTGCTCAAGACCGGACGACGCACCGAAGCAGTCTCCTACCTTGCACAGGCAATACGGTTGGCCCCAGTATGCCCGCCTGCCACGCGCGGCTCGTTGCACTACCAGCTTGGTGAACTGCTCTGGCATTGCGGCGAACCCGAAATGGCCTACGAACAATTCTGCGCCAGCCTGAAGGTTGACCCGCACGGCCCGTATCCTGCCAAAGCATGGCGCGCAGCGGCGCTTGGCCTTGCCAATCAGTCAGAGACGCAGGCTGGCGAGCAACCAACAGCAGCCGGCGAAGTGATTGAGTTAGTACCGGAACAGGAGAAGGTTTCACACTCGGCGTAGCGCGGGCGATAGGCTCAGTCAACTGATAACGGTAAGGCAGCAGGGCCGATTGCTGTACCGGCAATCACGCGCTCATTCGCCGAATCGCAGGGGGCGATCGCACCCGTCCGCGAACCCTGATCCGTACCATCAATCACGCCCTCATACGCCGAATCGTAGAGCCAACGATGAGCGAATTGCATTCGCTTCCTCGTTGGCTCCTCACTCACTATTCGTTTATTCATTCCCTCATTCGTTCATTCGTTGCACGTAATCGAGCGGGTTTTGGTTCACCCACTGACCATCGCGCCACACCCATACCTGATAATCAAGGTGCGGCCCGCTTGACATGCCGGTTGAGCCGATATAGCCAATCAGATCGCCGGGGTTCACCCACTGCCCATCGCTGACGGCAAAGCCGGCAAGGTGGGCATAGCCAGTGCGATACTGATCATTTGTCACCCAAATGTGATTGCCTCCCGGCCAGCTATCGCGCGTCAACGTCACTCGCCCAGCATGAGTTGCATATACCGGCTGGTTCCACGTCCCTTCGGGATCAGCCTTACCATCACCATCACCATCGAGGGCGAGGTCAATCGCTCCCCACACGCTCGCCGGCGCGTGCGTTCCTACTCCATACCCTTGCGTGATCACCGTATTAGCCGCCCGCAACGGATTGCCACTTGGCACGAGCGCCGCATCAAGGCCACGTCCTTGCGGCTGGGCCACACCGACCAGCGCATTGGCCGGCGCCGCCGCCGCATTGGTCACCAACGCCTCGCCAGCACCTGCCGGGCCGCGCCAGCCACTCAGCACGCGCCGGTCGCTGTTGGCCATGCCGAATAAGACAAAAGCAGCCAGCGCAATGCCACCGATGATGACAATGGTTGAGGGTTGCCGCATAGAATTTCTGGGTGTAAGGTTGCGAATATTATTACGGAGTGCGGCAGTACAACTGCCGCATCAAACCGTTACAGCACCACCAGCGCACTGCACCACCGCAGCCGCGTAACCTCACGGCACTTGCCCGGCACGCCACCGGTCAACAAGGCTCGTGACGACATTGATATAGCCTTGCACATCATTCTCAAACGCCGGCGCGTAGATCGGGATCACCTCGGCCACCGTCTGTAACCCGCGCCCGCGGATGTATTCCACATCGATCAGGCGATACCAATCGGCAATGCCAGTCTCCCAATTAGGATAGTCGCGGAACCGGCCATAGCAGGTTGGATAGCCGGCGCAGATAATGTTGCCGACATTGTGGGTTGTGCTACCATCAGATTTGCGCCCGGCCCAATTGGGGTTGGTGCCGGCGCTGCTCTCGTGGATGAAGAATGCGACGGCGTAAGCCGGATCGATGTTATATTCAACGCCGAGCCGATACCAGATTTCGCCGGTGCCAGCCGCTGGCGAGCCGTAGCTGCGCAGGATTTGGTCGATCTGCGCCGGCGAGAGACTCGGCGCAACGCGCAACCGGTGATCACCCGGCACGGGAACGGCAGCCAGCGCTAGGGCGATATTAGCGGTTGTATCACGGCTGCCGGCGCCAGCGTTAGCGTATTGAAAACTCAAGATCGGCGATGAGGGCGACACCATCCACGCAAGGGCGATCACCACCACACTTATCACCCCGATCACGGCCACGACCAGCGGGTGGCTGAACCAACCGGCAACCGGTGGCGGATCAAAGCGCCGTTCCGGTGGCGGTAATTCCAACTCATAAACCAACACCTCATCTGGCAACGGTTCGGCGAACGTGACAGGAGCGGATCGCGCGGATCGCGCAGGCCGCTCGGCCACGGCTACCTCCGCTGTGATGCGGGTAGGGGATGGTGCAGGTTGGGCTGGCGTGAATGGCTCACGCGCCACGGGAGCCTGCGCTGCCCTGTATCCGCTAGCGCCACCCTTCATCGGCACGTGAGAGACGCTGGCCGTGTCCGCTGGGGATGCACGTCCGCCCAGCGTGGATGTTGGCCGGGTATTGCCAGTTGGCACACTTGACCCAACCGATCGCTCGGTGCCGCCACGTGCCGGTGCGCGCTCCGGTATGGTGGTGCGGCGCGGTTGGGATGGGCTAGCCACCCGCGCTAGCCGCTGGACCCGCTCGTAGACTGCCCGTACATCGTCTGGCACGCGCAGACCGGGCAGCGCCTCAGGTGCGCGCTCGTACTGAAGGCGATCAGCCAGCGTAGCATCGAGATCGGCAGTCAGATCGGCCAGCGGTTGCGACGGCACGCGCTCAGGGGCTGGGTCTTCGATTGGGAAGAGCGGTTGACCCAATTGCCGGGGCCGCTTACGGTGAGGAAAGGCGCTCACTTGCTCCGCTCCTGCGCCAGTCGGTGCCACTCTTCCGGGGTGGGCAACCGAAACGTGCCATCACGGTTGAGATAGACCAATTGCTCGTGGTGAATGGTGACCAACAGATCTGCGAGACCGTCACCATCAGTATCCTCTAATGATAATACCACAGGCGTCAGATCTTCGTGTAACCCAAACAGATAGGGGCCTTGCCACGTCTGCGCTTGGGCCGGATCACCGCCGGGTAAGACAACGATCACCACCTGCCGGTCGAGATTCATCGCAATAAAACGCGATGGCTGGCCAGCCCGCTCTGCCGGTAAACCCGCGTAGCCGGTGAGATACGTGGTGCGCGGACGCCCATAGCGCCAATCGTCAATCATGATACGGCTAAACTCGGCGACAGTTCCCACAATGACAACGAGCGCTGCCACCACCAACACCGTCACTATCCCCCTGACGATACGACCAGCCGCGTACACACGCCGCGCCGGTTGCAATTCCCGACTAGTGGTCGCCATGCCAGCCCTCCTTTCGTGATAGTCACGTTGCGGCCTGTCCTGCCGCGCTGCTCTTCCCGTGGCACCGATCGGTGAGAAACGGTCTTATAAACTCTTTTTTCTCGAACATGTCGAACAATTGTTCTAATTGTAGCAAGAAACATGCCGTTCGTCAAGCGTTTTTTTTGCGTTGTGATCGAGCAAATCCGCTATAGAGCCTGATCGCTGGTAGTACGATGGTTCGCTGAGCACGTACAATATGAACAATTAGTAATACGTGCTCACGCCGGCGTTGGCGCTCGTTCCCACGTGCGCAACGGATGTTTCCCTTGTCTTAATCTATCACTCGGTAAGGAGATCTATGCGGTATCTGCTTGATCAACGCTCATACGAGGAAATGTTGGCTCGCAAGAGCCATCCCCGTGATTGTTACGTGCGCAATCAAGAGTATTGCCACCATCTGTACATCGATGGCGTCAAATACACCGTCGCCCGCGCGGTCTATGCCTGCCTGAAAGAGGCGCAGGCCAAAAATGACGTTGATGCGCTGCTGCATCTGCAGATGCACGTGACCGATCTCGAGCGCTTGATTAGCGAGGCGCGCGCCCGCGGTGAGAATGTGGCTACGCTGCGTATGCTCGGCGACCCGCCGCCTTCCGATGATGAAGCGCGCCCCCAATTGAGCAATTCGTTTCTGCCGCCGCAGCCGGCCACGATTGATGAGACCGGTCTGAACCGCACCTTTCTGACCGAGCAGTTTTTGCGCATTCTCTACAACAAAGGCCGCGCTACCGGCATGGAAATGGCCGAGTCAATGGGGCTGTTTTACCGCGCGATCGAGCAGATTATCATCGACCTGCGCAATGTCGAACAGATTGATATTGTCGGCCAGCGCGGCTTCGGCGACATTAACTACGAGTATATCTTGACGCCGCGCGGCCAAACCGCAGCTCAAGCGGCAATGGAAAAAGTGCAATATGTCGGCGTTTGCCCGGTACCGCTCGACAAATGGATTGAATCCGTCAAGGCGCAGACGGTAAAGAATGTCAAAGTCACCCGCCGCAATATCCGTGACGCCTTCGAGGGTTTGGTCATCGATGAGTCGATCTTGAACATGGTCGGCCCTGCCGTCAATTCCGGTTCGTCGGTGATGCTCTTTGGCTATCCCGGCAACGGCAAGACCACCATCGCCGAGCGGATCACCTATCTGATGGGTGATGATATCTTCATTCCCTACGCCGTCTACGCCGATGGCGCGGTAATCAAGATGTATGACTCCGTTATCCACGAACCACCCCGCCGCCCGCTACCCGAAGAGACCGAGTACGACCGGCGCTGGATCCGGATTAGCCGGCCGGTAGTTATCGTCGGCGGCGAGTTGACGCTCGAACAGCTCAATCTGGTCTACAACTCGACCTCAAAGGTCTATGAAGCGCCGTTCCAGATGAAGGCCAATTGCGGCATCTTCTTGATCGACGACTTTGGCCGCCAGCAGGTGCGCGTGTTCGACCTGCTCAACCGCTGGATCGTACCGCTCGAAAAGCGGTATGACTTCCTCAATACGGTCTCTGGGCAAAAGATCCAGATCCCGTTTGACCAGTTAATTATGTTCAGCACCAACCTTGACCCCAAGGATTTGGGTGATGATGCCCTCTTGCGCCGGATTAAGTTTAAGATTGAGGTGATTGACCCCACCGAAGAGCAGTGGCGTGAGATTTGGAAGATTATGTGCAAGGTGCGGAAGGTGCCGTATGATGATCGCAGTATCGATTATCTGATCGCGAAGTGGTTTAAGCCCGATCAACGGCCATTCCGGATGTGCCAGCCGCGCGATATTCTCGATCAGCTCATTGCGATCGCCCGCTACAATATGGAAACGCCGACCCTCAGCCCCGATCTGCTCGATGCGGCGTGCCTGTCGTATTTCCCCAGCAAGGAAAAGAAGAACTTCGGTGCCAAGGTGCGGCTGGATTTATAATCCTCCCGCACCAACCCAATGCTATGGCAGCGGCGCACTGTAGTGTGCCGCTCTTGGTTTCTCGGTACCGCCAATCACCTCGCCCTCTGCCCAACACCTCTAGCCACCCGCTAGCCATTGCGCCATAATACGCTGCCAGGAACAGACCTTTTTGCTATTGATTCAAGATCAATAGGTTCTCTTCACGCATGATCACCCATGCCCTAATCAGGGCGGATGGCTTTCTAATGCCTCGCGTCTTTATTCACAAAGAATAAGCGCACAGTTGCAATCGGTAGACAATTGATCGTAATTCCGTTATAATTCTGAAGCGGTACAATACTTTGTGGGGCAAGTCACGGATAACTCACTGCTGCCGGCGCAGGCTGGCAGTTGGTTGTCATCTCTTGTGTTGCGCAGAGGTAGGTTTGGGGAAGGATGGAACGATGACAGGAGTGCTCACCCTCACCCGTACGTCGGTCGGCAAGAAGGTGATTATGGCGCTGACCGGCTTTGTTTTGGTCGGCTTCGTCGTATTTCACATGTACGGCAATCTCAAGATGTATCAAGGACCTGAGGTCTACAATGCGTATGCTGCTGGGTTGCGCTCACTCGGCTACCCAGTCTTCGGCCACGAACACCTGCTCTGGATCGCGCGCTTTGTCTTGATCGCGTCGGTCTTTCTGCACATCTGGGCGGCAACCAGCCTGACCTTGCAAAGCCAGCGCAGCCTGCGCGCCAGCAGTATTTCCACCGTGCGCCGCTATGGCCAGCACAAGCGCCAATCTGGCTATGCCGATTATACGATGCGGTTTGGCGGCGTGTTGATCTTCCTCTTCATCGTGTACCATATTTTGCACCTGACCTTCGGCGTCGTCGGCTACGAGCCGGGTCAATTTATCCATCCCCACGGCGACACCTACGAGACCTACAGCAATGTTGTGTACGGGTTCCAGAACCCCTTTGTCATCGGGTTCTACCTGCTGACGATGGTCTTCCTTGGCTTGCACCTCTACCACGGCGTCTGGAGCATGTTCCAAACGCTGGGTTGGAACAACCGTACCTATGATCGGCTGTTGCGCGGCTTGGCCATCCTAGTGGCAGCAGCCGTCTTTATCGGTAACGTCTCCTTCCCGTTGGCGGTCTATTTCGGCTTCGTCGCCTAACGGGCCGCCCCAACGCTAGAAGAGCGAGGAACTTCGCATGAGCGAGATCAAGAATGAGACGACGGTTCGCACCGGGACGCGGCAGGTCGAGTTCGTGAGCGCGCTCGATGCCAAAGCGCCAAGCGGGCCGATCGAGCAGCGCTGGGATAAGCATCGCTTCGAGATGAAGCTGGTCAATCCAGCCAATCGCCGCAAGTACACAATTATTGTCGTCGGTTCCGGCCTTGCCGGTGCGTCAGCCGCCGCAACCCTCGGCGAAGCTGGCTATAATGTGCTCTGCTTCTGCTACCAAGATAGCCCGCGCCGCGCCCACAGCATCGCCGCACAAGGCGGCATCAACGCGGCCAAGAATTATCGCAACGACGGTGATAGCATCTATCGCCTCTTCTACGATACCGTCAAGGGTGGCGACTTCCGCGCCCGCGAGAGCAATGTCTATCGCCTCGCGCAGGTCTCGGTCAATATTATCGACCAGTGTGTCGCTCAAGGCGTGCCGTTCGCCCGCGAGTACGGCGGCCTGCTTGATAACCGTTCGTTCGGCGGCGCGCAAGTGGCCCGCACCTTCTACGCCCGCGGCCAGACCGGGCAACAATTGCTACTCGGCGCCTATCAGGCCCTCAGCCGCCAGATTGCCGCCGGCACGGTCAAGATGTTCCCGCGCACCGAGATGCTCGATCTCGTCGTGGTTGATGGCCGCGCCCGCGGGATTATCACCCGCGATATGGTGACCGGCAAGGTGTCGCGCTATGTCGCTGATGCGGTGGTGCTGGCCACCGGCGGTTACGGCAACGTTTTCTACCTCAGCACTAATGCCAAGGGCTGCAACACGACCGCGATCTGGCGCGCCCATCGCCGCGGCGCGTTCTTCGGCAACCCCTGTTTTACCCAGATCCACCCGACCTGCATTCCGGTCAGCGGCGATTATCAGAGCAAGCTGACCCTAATGTCTGAGTCGTTGCGCAATGATGGCCGGATTTGGGTGCCCAAGAAGAAGGGTGATCCGCGCCGCCCGCAAGATATTCCCGAATCTGAGCGCGATTATTACCTCGAAGAGCGCTACCCCAGCTTCGGCAATCTGGTGCCGCGCGACATTGCCTCGCGCGCAGCCAAGCAGGTCTGCGACGAGGGCCGCGGCGTCGGCACCAGCGGGTTGGGGGTCTACCTCGACTTTTCCGACGCGATTAAGCGCCTTGGCCGCCAGAAGATCGCCGAACGCTACGGCAATCTGTTTGATATGTACAAGCAGATTACCGGCGAAGATCCGTATGAAACGCCGATGCGCATCTATCCCGCCGTTCACTATACGATGGGTGGCTTGTGGGTTGACTACAACTTGCAGAGCACCATCCCCGGCTTGTTTGTGATCGGCGAGGCCAATTTCTCGGATCACGGCGCGAACCGCCTCGGCGCGTCGGCTTTGATGCAGGGGCTGGCCGATGGCTACTTCATCTTGCCCTACACCATCGCCAACTTCCTCGCCCAAGTCAAACCCGGCGGTCTGAGCATTGACCGGCCTGAGTTTACCGAAGCCGAAGCCGAGATTAACCAGCGTATCAACCGCCTGCTCAGCATTCGCGGCAAGCGTACGGTCGATTCGTTCCACCGCGAATTGGGCAAGCTGATGTGGGATAAGTGCGGCATGGCCCGCAACGCTGCCGGTCTGCGCGAAGCTTTGGTCCGCATCCCTGAGATCCGCGCCGAGTTCTGGGAAGATGTCAATGTGCCCGGCGAGGCCGGCGATCTCAATCAGGCGCTCGAGAAGGCTGGCCGCGTGGCCGATTTCCTCGAGTTGGCCGAGCTGATGTGCCTCGATGCCCTCCACCGCGAGGAGTCGTGCGGCGGCCACTTCCGCGAGGAGTACCAGACGCCCGATGGCGAGGCGCTGCGCAACGACGAGCAGTTCTCGTATGTGGCGGCTTGGGAGTTCACCGGCGATTTGGCCAAGCCGCGCTTGCACAAAGAGCCGTTGGTCTTTGAGTACGTCAAGCCGACCCAGCGCAGCTATAAGTAAGCCTAACTGCCGCCGGTTGGGAAGTCGGCCGGCGGCTGGAGATACGCTATGAAGACGATGAAGATCACGCTCAAGATCTGGCGGCAGAAGAACCGCTCGACCCCCGGCGAGTTTAAGACGTATGTGATGGATAATGTCAACCCCGATATGTCGTTCCTCGAGATGCTTGACGTGCTCAACGAGGAGCTGATGTCGCGGGGGGAAGAGCCGGTGGCGTTTGATCACGATTGCCGCGAAGGCATCTGCGGTATGTGTTCGCTGATGATTAATGGCATTGCCCACGGCCCCAAGAATGCCATTACTACCTGCCAGTTGCACATGCGCAGTTTCAACGACGGCGATACGATTACGGTTGAACCGTGGCGCGCAGCGGCGTTCCCGATCCTCAAGGATTTGGTGGTCGACCGCAGCGCCTTCGATCGCATTATTCAAGCCGGTGGTTATATCAGCGTCAGCACCGGCTCGGCGCCGGATGCCAATACCATTCCGGTGCCCAAGACCGCTGCCGATCGGGCGATGGACGCAGCGGCCTGCATTGGGTGCGGCGCATGCGTGGCCGCCTGCCCCAACGGCTCGGCGATGCTCTTCACCGCCGCTAAGGTGGCGCACCTTGCCCTCTTGCCACAAGGCCAACCCGAACGCTACCAGCGCGTGGTGAATATGGTGGCGCAAGCCGATTTCGAGGGTTTCGGCAACTGCACTAATATCGGTGAATGCGCCGCTGTCTGCCCCAAGGAGATCAGCCTCGAAACGATTGCCCAGCTCAACCGTGATTTGGTCGGGGCGGCGTTGCGCGGGATCGAACCGAATACGCCGATCGCGCCGGCCACCGCGCGGTGAAATTCATTATCGTTAATTATTGTAGAGACGCACGGTCGTGCATCTCTACATGATGAATTACCCCAACTGTTCGGCCCGATACCGTTCCCGCAATTCGTCGATGCTGGCCAACCGGCCAGCATCGTCTTCAACATACCAATATTCCCACCCGTTATATACCGGTTTCCCCTGCGCTCTGGCCGCGATGGCATGGATCGACCCACTGACCCCGTTCCATACCACATGGCCATCGGCTTTGACCACCGCTATCACTGCCCGATCCCGCGAATAGAGCCGCTCGCCAACCTGCACATAACCGGCGGCCACCAGCTCGCCAAACGCTACCCGCGGCGCCTCCCGGCGCGAGGGTGTCATCAGCAGCACCGGGTTCTCTGGGGCGGGAATGGCATTGATCCGCTCGCGCGCAATCGCAACATACGCCGGGTCTTGCTCAATGCCGATAAAGTGCCGGCCCAGCTTTTTCGCCACTGCCCCGGTCGTGCCAGAGCCGAAAAATGGATCGAGCACCACGTCACCCGGCTGCGATGAAGCCAAGATCACCCGGTAGAGCAACGCTTCCGGTTTTTGGGTTGAATGCGCTTTCTGGCCGTTGACCTTGATCCGATCGGCGCCAGTGCAGATCGGAATGCGCCAGACGTTTTGCATCTGTTTGTCGTCGTTCAGATGCTTCATGGCGTGATAATTGAAGGTGTAGGTCTTCTGATCGGCTGAGGTTTTGGCCCAGATTAACGTCTCGGTGGCGTTCTGAAAGCGGGCGCCGCGAAAGTTGGGCATCGGGTTGGTCTTGTGCCAAATCACGTCATTCAAGATCCAAAAGCCGAGATCCATCATCATTGCCCCAACCCGAAAGATGTTGTGGTACGAGCCGATGACCCAGATCGTACCGCTCGCTTTTAAGACCCGCCGGCATTCACTAAGCCATGCCCGCGTAAAAGCGTCGTATGCCTGAACATCGCTAAACTTATCCCATGCATCATTCACCCCATCAACCAGCGTTTGATCAGGCCGGCGCAATTCGTTGCGTAATTGCAGATTGTAGGGTGGATCGGCAAAAATAAGATCGACGGATTGCGTCGGAAGTTGCGCCAAAATAGTCAGGCAACTACCCAAGAGGATTTGATCAATTGGCAATGATGATGAAACCATAGAAATAGCCTGCTTTATTACAGAGACGGCCCGGCGGGCCGTCTCTACCCAAACCGCGCGAGGGCTGGCGTGCTGCTTATCGCACCGCCTTCCGTGAATGCGCACGCTCGCCTGCCACTTGCTCAAGCACAGCCAATGTTGTCTCCGCCGTGCGTTGGTATGAAAAACTGGCCGCCCGCGCCAACCCGCGTGCACTAAGATCGTCTCGTAACGCTTCATCTTCCAACAACCGGTTGATCGCCGTCGCCCAACCGGCGATATCGTCTGGCGCGATCCGGATCGCCGCTGCCCCGGTGACTTCCGGCAGCGAACTCGCATCGCTGACGATCACCGGCGCACCGCACGCCATCGCTTCCAGTGGCGGCAAGCCAAACCCTTCGTAGCGCGACGGATAGACAAAGATAGTGCATGCCTGATACAACAATGGCCCATCTGCCACCGGCACATCAATCCGGCGCACTGCTGCGCTCAGATCAAGATCGGCAATCAGAGCGTCAATGTCGGGGAAGAGGCGCGAATCGCGCCCTAGCGCCTGCCCCGCGATCGCCAACGTAACCCGCTGATGGCGATTCCGCACCAGCGCGAATGCCCGCAGCAGCGTGGGCACATTTTTACGCTCATCAAGCCCGCCGACGTAATAGACAAAGGGCGGTTGGACGCCGTACCGGGCGGCAACTAAGGCCTGCGCCGCCGCCCGATCCGCCGCTTGACGGTACTGCTCGCCGGCAGCGAGATACGCAACGGTGACTCGTTCCGACGGCAGGCCAAGGTAGTTGAGAATGGCGCTGCGGCTAAAGTTCGAGAAGGTCAGGACATGCGTACTGCGCAGAGCCGCGCGGCGGGCCAGCGCCATATAGGCGCGCACCAGCCAATTGCCGCGATAGGACGGTAACAGGAGCGGGATCAGATCGCCAATCGTTGTCACCACCGGCAACCGCGATCGCAACGGCGGCGCAAAGTACGGCACAAAGATCACGGTTGGCTGGCCGTTGCGCGCGAGCCGCGCGGCAATGGCCGGCACGGCAATCTGCTCGAAGATCACTTTCGCGATTTGGCGGGGGCCGCTAATCTTGACCGTGATGGCCTCAATCCCAATCGGCGTCGCCGGCACCGCCGCACCAGCCGGCAGCAGCATGGCGTAGCGGTGCTGCGGGGCAAGGCGGTGCAACCATGGCAACAAATTATGCAGGTATTGGCCAATACCTACTGACGGCTGGGGCCAAAAGCTACCATTAATGACGATCTGCACACCGGACTCCTCAACCATACGCGAGGACGGGGTGATGGTAATGGCGGTGTCTTCCTGTAATAATAGCCGATTTTGCCGGAGTTGCAGCAACTGCTCCGCGCACAACATTTGACACAGCCGATCACCGGTGTGATAATCGCCGGCACGCCAAAGCACTTGCTGGCAGAAAGGCAGATATCCCATGCAGAAACATCCTTCCGGCCTCAAACTCGAATCGTGGCTCGTCGCTGCCGGACGTTCCGCCGAACCCGGCGCACCGCTCAATGTACCACCGATCCCGACCTCCAACTTCATTCTTGGGCAAGGACGTTCGTATTCGCGCACCGACTCGACGCCAACGTGGGAAGCGCTTGAAGAGATCGTGGGTGGGCTTGAAGAGGGGCGAGCAGTCGCCTTCGCTTCCGGGATGGCCGCCGTAGCTGCGATCTTCGACCAGCTTGCCGCCGGCGCGCTAGTTGCCATCCCCGACGATTGTTACCAAGGCGTGGCCGGTTTAGCCATGGCCGGCGCCGCCCGCGGACGCTGGTCAGTGCGGCGGATCGCGCTGACCGACACCGCCGGTTGGCAGCAGGCGTGCGCCGAAGCCGATCTGATCTGGCTGGAGTCGCCGTCGAATCCGCTGCTGACGGTCGCCGATCTGGCGGCGATCTGCGCTGCGCCGCGCACACCCGGCGCGATCGTGGCGGTTGACAACACGTTTGCGACCCCGCTCAATCAGCAACCGCTCGCCTTCGGAGCCACTGTGTCGGTGCATTCGGCCACCAAGTTTATTGGCGGCCACTCCGATCTACTGGCGGGAATCGTCACCACCCGCGACGAGACGCTCTGGCGGCAACTGCACCACACCCGCGCCTTGGCTGGCGCTACTCCCGGTACGCTAGAGGCTTTTTTGGCAGTGCGCGGCGCGCGCACGCTGGCCCTCCGGCTCGAACGAGCGCAGCGCAATGCGATGGAATTGGCCCAACGGCTCACACAGCACCCGCTCGTGACCCGCGTGCGCTATCCCGGCCTGCCCTCACACCCAACCCACGAGGTTGCCAAGCGCGTGCTCAAAGGGTTCGGCACGATCATCTCGTTCGATGTGCGTGGCGACGCCGCTGTCGCTGATGCGGTCTGCTGCAACGTTCGCCTCATCCGGCACGCCACCAGCCTCGGTGCAGTCGAGTCAACGATGGAGCGCAGGGCAGCCATTGCCGGCCAAGAACACCTGCCGCCGACCTTATTGCGTTTGAGCGTGGGAATTGAGGATGTTGATGATTTGTGGGCAGACCTAGACAGTGCCATTCGAGCGGCGAATTAACTCAACCGCGCTCGTTCGGCTCGCAGATGGGCAGCGAGCGCTTCAACCGGCGGAAACTCGGCTGCCCAATCGTCGTTGGCCGGCCAGAACGAATCGAGCCCCCGCGCGCCGGCCCGCTCGTAGGCGAGCGCCTGCGCCATCAGCTCAAGACGATCAAGCGCTTTGACCAGCCGCGCCTCGCGCGAGGCGCCATCAGCGTATTCATCCCACAGAGCGAGATATTCGGCAGCGCGGGGCAAATGCCCGATCAGGCTCTCTAGCCCATCCCGCTCGGCCCGGCGCTTGGCTTCTTTCCCCAACAATCGGGTCGCCGAAGCGGGCAGATCGCCGAGCAGCGATTCGGCCAGATCATGCAACAGCGCGATGGCTAAGACCTTCCCCCGCTCAATACCCTCTATCTGATCGCCGATCAGCAGGCAGAGCACCGCCACGCCATACGAATGCTCGGCAATGCTCTCAACATCGCGCACGCCTCGTTGCAACCAACCGGTGCGCGGCAAGAGCTTCAACGATAGCAGACGCGGAATCAAGGCGCTCAGATCGGGCTGATCCATGCTTCTCCCTTCGGGTATCAGACCACAAACCGCTTGCGCAGCGCCGCAACCGCGCGTTACTTACGCCGTCTCTGCCGGCGGCTCGACGCCGCTCTCACGCGGCGCAAAGAGACGCACGGCGCGCAAGGTGGCAATCATCTGCGCCGCCTCTTCCGTCGTCCGTACAATCCGATCCAGACTGGCACGCAACGACATGTCATTCACTTCTTCACGCACGAGTTGCGCCTCGCCCATCATAACGGTCAACGCCTGACTGATATGATGAGCCACCGCGCGCACCGCCATCCGTGCCTCGTCTACTTCGGTTTTGAGCCGTTCATATTCACGCACCTACAGCCGGAGCTGGTCATAGCTCACGGCCCGCCGTAAGGTGTGGCGCAAGGCATCGTGATTGATTGGTTTCGTGAGATAATCAAATGCTCCCAGCGATAACGCCTCAAGGGCAGCCTTGGGCGAATCATTGGCGGTAGTGACAATAATCAATGGTCGATCTGGCTCTATCGCCATCCAATTCAAAATATCGAAGCCGCTGCCGTCAGGCAAACCGAGATCGAGCAAAATAATCCGCGGGCGGCGGACCAAAATCGCCAGTCGCGCCTCGGTCACATTGCGCGCAGTATCAACTGCATAGCCATCACGCCGCAACATCGTGGTGAGCGATAGTTGCAGAATGTGGTCGTCTTCGACAAGCAGAATGGGTTCTTGCACCGGAGGTTCCTCTTTAACAATGCGTTGAATAGCAAGATAACCGAGCCAATTCTAAAGAAAGAGCATTAATTTCCTACTCTCACTTGGCATTGCGGACAAACATAGGTGCTGCGCTGCGCTACAACCATCCGCTCAACCGGCGTTTGGCAACGCGGGCACGGTTCGCCTTCGCGATCGTAGACGTTAAAGTGTTCTTGCTGGCTGCCGCGACGACCGTAACCATCCCGATAGTTGCGCAATGAGCTGCCTTGATTGGCAATCGCTTCGGCCAATACCGTCCGAATTGCGTGGTGCAAGGCCGCGATCTGTTCCGCCGCCAACGACCCTCCCGGCGTGAGTGGATGGATACGGGCCAGCCAGAGTGCTTCGTTAGCATAGATGTTGCCAATGCCGGCAATCAAGCGCTGATCGAGCAAAAGCGCCTTGATCGGCGCGCGCCGGTCGCGGAGCCGCTCGGCCAACACCTCAGGCGTAAACCGATCTGCCAGCGGTTCGGGGCCATGGGCCGCGTCAAGCATCGCCACCCCCTGCCGATCGAGCAGATGCACCCGTCCAAACTTGCGCTGGTCGTCAAAGATCAAGCGCCGGCCATTGTCGAGGTCGAGGGCAAAATGGACATGCGGCGCATCGGCGGCGGTTGGTTCGGCTACTAGCAGATGGCCCGACATGCGCAGATGGATTGCCAGCGTCCACCCGCCATCGAGCATCAACAACAGCCACTTGGCCCGCCTCCCGATCGCTTCGATCCTGCGTCCGGCCACCAAGGCGGCAAAATCCGGCGCCGGCGGGGTCAGCATACGCGGCCAATCCAGCTTCGCCAACCCGATAATGGTGCGGCCCAGCAACTGAGCTTCCAACGAACGGGCCACCGTCTCAACTTCAGGTAACTCTGGCATCGCCGTCTCGCCTATTCGCGCCATTCAGCCACGCCGTCGGCCCAATGTTCCTGCTTCCAAATCGGCGCAATCTCTTTGATCCGATCCATGATGTAGGCGGCGGCAGCAAAGGCCGCATCACGGTGCGGAGCCGCTACCACCACCAGCACCGCCGTCTCGCCAATTTCCAGCCGGCCCACCCGGTGATGGACGCACACCTTCCCGATCGGCCAGCGCGCCCGCGCCTCATCGGCGATCTGGCGCAACACCGGTGCCGCCATCTCGGTATAGGCTTCGTAGACCAAAAACGCCGTCGGACGTCCGCCAAAGTGATTGCGCACGACGCCGCTAAACGTCACCACTGCGCCATCGTCCGGCGTTTGCACCGCCGCAACCAGCGGCGTCGGATCGAGCGGTTCAGTGGTGATTACAAATGGTTCGACCATCCTTAGACCTCCTCGTGTTACCGCAGAGGTGCAGCGAACACAGATTGATGCGCACGTCGTTGCTTCCGCGGTAAACCTCACCCGCCGCTGACCGGCGGGATGAAGGCGACTTCATCACCATCGGCCAGCACCGTGGTTGGCTGACCAAACTGCTGATTAACGGCAAACAGCAACCGTCCAGTATACCCGGCCAGCCGCGGATACTCGGCCATCAACTGCTCCCACAACTGGCCGAGAGTAGCGCCCTCAGCCAGCGTGTATTGCGCGGTCGCCTTCCCGACAATATCGCGATGCCCGGCAAAAAACCGTACGGTGACGGTGATCATTGGCTACCTCCTCGCTACAACCGCGCTTCCATGCCGCCATCGGCAGTAATCACCGCCCCGGTCAGATAGCCAGCGGTCGGGCTGAGCAGGCATAAAATAACCCCGGCCACCTCTTCGGGAGTACCGAGCCGGCCTAGCGGCGCGCGGCGGGCAAAGGCCCGCAAGGCCTCGTCAGGCCGTTGGGCATTGACTAGTGCTGCGTTGGCTCGCAACAGGGAGGTATCGATCAAACCGGGGCAGACACAGTTGACTCGAATCCCGTCGGGCGCGCCATCGAGCGCCATCGCCCGCGTCAGCGCAATTACGCCGCCTTTGGAAGCCGCATACGCGGCCCAACCCGCTTCGGCGCGCAGGCCGTACACCGACGCCACATTGACAATCGCACCGCCACCGCGCCGGCGCAGTTCCGGCATGACAAAGCGCGACACTAAAAAGACGCCGGTCAGATTGACGTTGATAAGCTCTTGCCACAGTTGCAGGGTAGTGCTTTCGATCGTGCCCGGCTGCTGAATACCGGCATTATTCACGAGCAGGTCAATTCCGCCAAACGTCAGTACCGTCTCATTGGCAATACGCGCCGCATCGGCCTCATCGCTGACATCGGCGATCACGGCGAGTGCGCGGCCTCCCCACGCATTGATCCCCGCGACCAGCGCGGTCGTCGCCGCTTCGTCGCGGTCGGCGATGGCAACCGCTGCACCTTCGCGGGCCAACGCCAACGCCGTTGACCGCCCGATCCCCTGCGCACCGCCGGTAACAATAGCGACTTTGCCTTGAAATTCCATACGACCTACTCCACCTCGTGCTCGGCAGGCAAGACCGGCCCAGTGCCGGTTGGACGCAGCGCCTCGGCGGCGACTCGTCGCCAAAAGGCGCTAAACCGGCGCGGCGGCTCGCCACGCCACGTCACAAACGCCGGTGGTTCATGCACCACCACCTGCAACCCGGCGGAGCGCAACTCGGCCACATACTGCCGGAAACGCGGCGCCACGCTCGCTGTCACATGCACCGTCATCGCCTGCTGTTCAGCGGCAAACGCCCGTACTTCCTCTACCACCACCCCGCGCCGGATACTGCCAGTTCGCCCGGCGATCGCCTCTAGCGCGCATTCGTACAAAAAGAAGAGCCGCTTAAAGCTGAGCTGGGCCGCCGCCAAGAACGGCTCGTCAAACACGAAGATCGCCGGCGCAGCCGGGTTGGCCAGCAGCGCCGGATCGATCGGGCTAAGAGTATCGCCGTGGAGCCACACAATCGCGCCGCTCATTGCCGCCCCTCAAGTTCTGCCAGTGACACGCCAAATAGGCGTTGCGCCAGACTCTCGTAGCTATCGTCGAATGGGCAACCGTCGGCGGCGAGAGGACAACGCGCGCAAAACCCGCCGTCACTGAACCGTTCGACATTTTGGCGGTTGAAGATATACGGTTTGTGACTGAACGTGCTGCCGACCCACTGCCACGACAAGCTGTTCGAGGCCGGATCGCCATCGAGCAGGTGGCGGTAGAAGAGGTCAGCCCCCTCGCGCCAATCTACGCCGAGCCAGTGTTGCAGGTAGGCGGCCACCCACATACGGGCATGGTTGTGCATATAGCCGGTCGTGTACAGCTCGCGCAATGACTCGTCGATACACACGAGACCGGTGCTGGCCGCTGCCACCTCTGGCGGCAACTGGCGGCGCGGTACGTGGGAACGATGCTTGGCCGACTCAAGATCGTGCTGGATCCGGTCGCCGAGCTGGGCATAGACCAATTGCCAGAATGCGCGCCATGCCAGTTCATTGACGAATTTTTCGGTATCGGGCGTATGGCCAAACCGGCTCAGGATCGAATCGCGCACCTCGGCTAGCGTGAGCACCCCGTGGCGGATGTATGGCGAGAGAGCGGAAACGCCGCGTTTCGCGACATCGTTCCGGGTTCGGGCATAGCCGCGCGCATCGAACGCGCGCAGCCGGCGCAACGCTGCCTGCCTCCCGCCCCGAATCGGCGACGGAGTCGCCGGGCCAGGGTACAAGCCGTCTAGCGCGCTAGCGAGATACGCCACCTGCTCAGCGCGAGTTGTCATATCGGTACGAAGCTGCATTGTAGGTTCGTCGTTAAGCATCTCTTTCGAGTATACCACGAGTTAGGGGAGAACCGGCCAAGCGGCTGTCGCAACCCTACCTTCTCGTCATGAAGAACGTCTCCTGCGCACGCACATCAATGCTGTTGAGCGGGCGCAACGACTCTATGATCGCGCGCACCTCATCGAGGGTGAAACCGGTGGCTTCGAGTGAAAGCCGCACGTTACTCCCCCGCCGGTTGGTATTCATCTCGATCGCAACCCGATACCGCTGCCCGCGCACTGGCTCGATCCGTACCCGCCATGGCCCGATCACTTCGGTTGGAATGGCGCTATCAATACCCGGCAGCCGGTCAAAGGTGAGCATCAATTGCTTGCCGGCACCAGTATAGATTGCGCCATTGATACGTGGGCCACGCCATCTCAGCAAGACCGCCCGTTCGATTCCATCAGGAATAGTCGCCGGCAATATGAGCGAGTCAGCGACTCGCCCGATCGCGCTTGGTTCGATCACGTTGCCCAACCGCACCAACGGCCATTCCGGATTAACCAGCGGCTGCCCCACCACTCCTGACGCTTCCGCCCGCCCGTTCCATGCTCGCTCGAAGATGAAGGCATCGCGGATCTGCTCGCCGGTAACGAGCCAAGTAAATTCGACCAGCCGCCACACCACCCGGCTGGTTTGGGTACCGCCGGGAGGCCCGATTAACTCGGTGATATTCAGCACGTGACCATCGGTCTCGCCAATCGCCATGAGCACGGTCACTGGCTCCGCCGCATCTGCGGGAACATCAAGCGGGCTGATCCCGCGAAAGCTGACAATATACGCCAACCGATCGCCAATCCGTTGCCGGCCTAGCAAGCGCAGATCGGTCGCTTCAGCAGCTTGGTGCAAGTAGTTTGGCGGGATATGCCACGGCCCGCTAGCGCGGCGGGCCGTAAATGCGGCTTGCTGTTGGCTAGGATCAGCCGCACTCGCCACCAGCGCCGGTTCGTTTGGCAACGCCGGCACCGGCAAATCACCGTACAGCACTGGTGCATACGCACCGTCAAGCGCATAGTACAAGCGGCGCTCACCATCGCCGAGCTGAAACTCGTACGGCGCGCCGCCGTCAACGTGACGCAATTGCAAGCGGTGGCGGGCCGGATTGTCGCGGTCGTGCCAGATTTCGGCATACAATGGGGCAACAGTGCGGTTGTTGAAATACCAGAGGGTCTGGTAGCGCGCCTGCCACACCGGCGGGCCTTCCGGTTCGGGGATGCCGCCATGGGCCAAGGCCCGCGCCACTAAGTCGTCAGCCTGTACGACCGGTTCGTTGGCGCCAGTTGCCACGACTGTAACCGGATTTCTGAACATACCGGGCAATATGAGAATCGCCACCAGCACCACCAGCGCCGCCGCCGGCGCCGCCAACGCGAACGTAGCGAGGCGCTGGCGCGGCGTCGCCGCTGCGCGCAGCAATCGATCGGCCAGCTTCGCAGGCATGGGAAAGGTCTGCGCATAGCGACGCAATATCAGCGCCAGCTCGCGCGTCGCCGCTTGCCATTCGCGCTCGAACATCCGGCAATGCGCGCACCCGGCCAAATGCCGCCGCACCTGTTCAAATGCGCGGAGATGCTGAGCCGGATCAATCAACGCTTGCCGCACCGGCACGCACTCATCGCTGCTTACCTGCGCCGGCAATGAATGGCGCGACGCGGGAGCTAACGCTTGCACAGCTTGCTCGAGCGTACGAATCGCATCCGCCGGCTCTTGGCCGATCATCTTAGCCAAGCGGACGCTATCCATTCCCAATACGCTATACGCTAACACGGCCATCCGCTGCGGCAACGGCATGGCCCGCAACGGCCCCAGCACCGGCGCGGCTGCCGGCGCCGGTCGCCGTTCTAGCGGACGATGGGGATCGTTGGCGACCGCCACTCGATAGAGACGGGCCACCAGTTCATCAGATTGCCAGCTCGCAGGCGGATGCTGGCTGAGATCGGCCACCCATTGCCGCAACAACCGCTGCGCTACCCGTTCGTCCGGCGCAAACGCCAAGGCGATGCTGTACAGCGTATCACCGGTTTGCGCCAACCAATGCGCCAGATTAGCTTCGATCATGGGTTTGCTCAGAGTGCTTCGACGCAGCGGCATCATCGGCCAGTTGTTGCTGCAACCGCCACATCGTTTTTACCCGCGCGCGATGCCACGCCGCGCTCTTGGGGCCAGTCTCGCGCAACAGGACGATCCGTTGCAAGGCGGTACGTAACAGAACGCGTCGTTGCGCTATCATTTCATCAGTATCATCGGTCGCCATAGCGATACCATTACATCAATTGGCTACCATCCGCTCAAACCGCCGTCCGGCCCGCGCCCCCGGCACTGGCGTCGATGCCAGCACTTCATCAATTACCGCGTTCGCGGTCACATTGCGCACCCGCGCCGCCGGGTTAACGATCAGGCGATGGCCGAGCACCGGCTGTGCCAGCGCCTTCACATCATCAGGCGTCACATAATCGCGCCCGTTTAACGCCGCCCACGCTTGCGCCGACCGGTATAGCGCCAACGCGCCACGGGTGCTCGCGCCAAGGTAGATATCGGCATGGGTGCGGGTAGCCGTCGTCAACGCCACAATATACTCGACGATCAGATCATCGACGTGAACCTGCTTAATCTCTGCTTGGAGGGCCAGCAACTCGTCGATGTCAACCACCTTGGGCAGCGTTTCCAGCGGATGACCTTCGCGCTGCCGTTTGAGGATTGCAATCTCGTCGAGCCGATCGGCGTAGCCGAGATGCACCCGCAACAAAAAGCGATCGAGTTGCGCTTCCGGCAACGGAAAGGTGCCTTCGTATTCGATCGGGTTTTGCGTCGCCAGCACCACAAACGGTTGCGGCAACGGATGGGTGATGCCATCAACCGTGATTTGCCGCTCCTCCATCGCCTCCAACAACGCCGACTGCGTTTTGGGAGTCGCGCGGTTGATCTCGTCGGCCAGCACAATTTGGGCCATAATCGGGCCGGGCCGGAATTCAAACTCGCGAGTTTGTTGGTTGAAGATCGAAACACCAGTGACATCGCCGGGCAACAGATCGGGCGTACACTGAATCCGTTTGAAACTCGAACCGATCGAACGCGCAATACTCTTGGCCAACATCGTCTTACCAGTGCCGGGCACGTCTTCGATCAAGACATGGCCGCGGCACAAGAGCGCCACCAGCACGAGCTCGACGATCCGGCGCTTGCCGATAATCACTTGTTCGACATTCGCCACAATGCGCGTAGCTACTTGCTGAACATGTTCCACATGCACCTCAGTTCGAATTATTGTCATCTTGATGCAAAAGCAGTATACCACGATCACTGAGCGCAAGCCGGGCGCACTCGGTGAACCTGCTCACCCGCCTGCCTGATCTCCACCGGTAAACAAGTCACCGTGCAGCGCGATGCTAAAGGAACTCGGTGAACCTGCTCACCCGCCTGCCTGATCTCCACTCCCTACTCTCCATTCCTATGGTATTCTGATGCAAACAGCATGACACGGAGGTCTGGCAATGCTTGAGCGGGTGGCGGTTCTCTACAATCCATTAAGTGATGCCTCGATCCAGTTATCGCGCGAAGTGGTGGACTGGTTTCACGCTCGCGGCATCAACGCAACGCGAGGTGTCTCGCAAGAGTTTCGCGATCAGCCGCAACTGGTCGCCGATTGCGACTTGATGATCGCCCTCGGTGGCGACGGCACCGTCTTGCGCGCCGCCCGGCTCTGCTTTCCGCATAACATTCCCGTCTTGCCGGTTGCGCTCGGCCATCTCAGTTTTATGGCCGAAATCGGCCCCGACGAGATTTATAGCGGCTGCGAACAGATCATGAATGGCGGCGGCTGGTTCGACGAGCGGGCGCTGGTGCGCGCGCAACATTGGCGAAACGGGCAAAAACTCGGCCAGCATACCGCGCTAAACGAGGTGGTCATCTCACGCAGCGATCTGAGCCGGATCGTCAATGTGCATGTGACGATCGATGATAGCCCGCTGACCACTTACCATGCCGATGGGGTGATTGTCGCGACAGCCACCGGCTCGACGGCGTATGCGCTCGCTGCCGGCGGCCCGATTGTTGACCCGCGTTCGCAGACGCTGGTACTGGTGCCGATCGCAGCCCACCTCACAAATATCCCTTCGATGGTGTTGCACGAAGACGCCGTGGTGACGATGCAGCTCCGTTCGCGCCATCATGCGTTGCTGGCGGTCGATGGCCGCGAGAATATCGATCTGATCGAAGGAGACGAAGTCGTAGTGCGCCGTAGTCCGCAGGTCTGCACCTTTGTCCGCCTGCGCCCGAGCAATCAGTTTTACACTCAATTAGTCGCCCGCTTGCGCCGCTCATAAGGTGCGCCGATTGCGCTCAACGGCACGAGATGCGTTACACTACAAGCATAGTGGAGAGGGCACAAGGAGAAGACGAGGTATGATTCGTTACACAGGCGCTTCGGTAAGTGGGCGGATTAACGCTCCGGTCGAGGCCATTTGGGAACTGGTCAGCGATGTCGAGCGCCATCCGCAGATCGCCGGCAGCGGCGAAGTGCAGGCCGTGACCATCCGCGACGGGCGACCGCTCGATGTTGGCGCAGTGTTTGAGTCACAACAGTTGATGCGTGGCATCCATTATGTCACCGCGAACCGGATCGTGATCTGGGATCCGCCGTATCGCTTTGCGTGGCGTGTTGGCCTGCCGAGCGCGCCCGGCATTGCCCAAATCTGGATGTTTGCGCTCCAACCGGAAGCCAACGGCACCCGCGTCACCAATGGCGTTGCCCTGATTTACGCGCTGCCGACCTTCTTCCCATTCTCGTTGCTGCGCAAGAAGCTGGCTAAAGGCTACGCCAATTCGATGCTCCCGACGCTCGATAATCTGTCCCGTATGGTCAACGCGCCGCCGCCTGACGATGTGCGCGTGATCACCGAGCCGCCAGCCGAGCTGACCGCGATGTTGCCGCCGCTCATCGTTCCCGGTATGACGATGGTGGCGACAGTGGTCGCCGCCGTCGCCGGGATCCTCGCCCTCCGCCGCTGCAACCCGCGCTAACGTCGAGGCGCAGAGATTTGTACATGGGAACAGATGCAACCCCTCAACCCCAGCGGGGGAGTGGCAAGGGGTAGGGACCAACCCAAAGGCGCGAAGGGCGCAAAGCCCGCAAAGGCTTTGGAGATGGTCTCCCGAGTGTGCTGGGAGACTATCTCATGGTGTATAACATGACCGCAAAGACGCCGAAAAGATATGCCACGCGCACACTTGTGAAATAACCAAAAAAAACTTCGCGCTCTTGGCGTGCTTTGCGTCTTTGCGTTTTCCATCTTTGCGACTCTGCCCCCTTTGCGCCGTTTCGATCACGGCAACGGTATGCCAAGGGTTGTGCTACCGCCGCGCGCCCCCCCGCCGGGGAAGATCGACCGCTCGGCCACAATCGGTTGGTTGCTGCGCACAATCGCCGCTACCGCGGTTTCGTTCGGGAAGGCTTCGTGCATCGCTAGCGTGTACCGCGCCCCTGCCGGAATCCGCACGCTTAGCTCGGTCTTGGTGCCGTCACCGAATATCGCTTCAACCGTCACAATTGCCGACAGCGGACTCACATTGCTGAGGCAGAGGTAATACGCGGCATCGCTGGTGCGGCCATCGATAAAGGCCCAGCGATAGACCGGCACATGCGCTCCGACGCCAATCGTTCCCACCGCGCCGCCGGCAAACCGCATCGCTCGTTCAACCGCGACCGGACGGTCGGCAACCACTTCCGTAGCGAAGCCGAGATCAGGCACGACTTCGTTAGCGTCAATCGCCAGTTGCGCCCGCGGCGGGATGGCGTAGCGCCGCGTCGCCGCCACCCCTTGCGGGCCGCGGAAGATGGCCTCGACATTGGCCGGTTGGTTATTGGGATTCAACACCAATAACTGGGTGCGAAACCCGCCTTCAGTCGTTCCCTCGGCGAACAACCAGCGCCGCGAGAGCGTATCAATGCCTCGCCCCGTATGCAACCCACTCCCGCCGGGGCCAAACCGCATCGTGCGCTCGACCGCCACCGGTTGGCTGGCGATCACCCGGATGCCAAAGCTGGCATCGGCCAACGGGCGTATACCGTCGGGCAGGGTAATATCATGCACCGCAACCACCAAGCGGTTGCGCGCCCCAATCTGCACCTCTTGCTCAAAGACCGTCCCGTCGCGCTGCATGTAGGTGATTTGGGCGCGGGTGTCGCTCGGCTGGGGGTTAAAGATGATCACGTAGGTCTGCGTCTGCTCGGTGGTACTACCCTCGGCAAAATACCACACCCGCGAGAGCCGGTCGATGCCCGGCCCGCTGTCAATATCGCTGACCAGCGCCATCGAGCGCTCGGCCAAGATTGGCTCGTTCGCTTCAACAATGGCTGGCAACGCATTCGCGCCCGGCACAACCTCGTTAGCATTCAGATCGGCTCTGCCGCCGCCGGGAACTTGCACGTCACGCACTACCGGCTGGCCGGCAGGCGGGAAGAAGGTGATGCGAGCGGTAGCTGGCCGTGACGCGGGATTGTTCAGACTGAGGCGTTGGCTATAACCGGCAGTATTACCCTCGGCGAAATACCAGCGCGCGCGTACTGTGGAGCTATCGGCTTGCGCGCGCAGCGCCGGCAAAAGCGCGCGGAAAGCGGGATAGGGATCAGGCGCAGCGGCATACACCTCATAGTGGCCGGCAATCGTTGGGCGCAACCCGCCGCTCGCCGCCGGTTGCTGCCCGTTTGGCGCAAGGTTGTAGGTCTGGGTGAGCCAAGCCAGTAACGCCACAAGACGCGCTTGGGCCGCTGGCGTTGGCGGTTGATCAGCCGGGGAGAGCAAGGCAATCTGCACATCCGCCGCGCTGCCGGCTACCCGCCGCACCAGCGAGGTCGGCCCGCCCAAGCGGCCCTCAAACAGATTGCCTTCGCTATCAATAATGTAATGGTAAATCAGATCGCCCCAATCGAGCACCTTGGTTTGGTAGACTAGCAAGGCGCGCAGATAGGCGAGCGTCGCCGCCGGCGACGCATCAACTGGCAATTGGTGAATCACAACCCCCTGCGGATCGCGCCGGTCAGGCCGGGCCGCCGCCGGTTCCGCCCAATCGGCGCGCGCAATCTGCAACGGGCGCGGCGTCAGTACCGGCTGGCCAAACATGATCGGGCGTTGCGGTAGGCCGGCGGCAAAGATTGGTGGTGTGATCTGCGTGGCAAGGTACGAGACGGTCACATCATTCAGTACTGCCGAAGCGCGCGGGATTTGGCTGGTAAACGTTGCCCGCAGTTGCAAATAGCGGGTATCTTCCGGCAAAGCCAGCGGCACGGCTGTGGTGAGAGCATCGGGATCGGCGGCAGGCGGTTCATCGGCCACCACCAGCGGCTGCCACGGCCCCCACCCCTCGTCACCGCTGGCTGGCGGCGTTGCCCGCGCCCGTAGCTCTAACCGGAGATCGGTGCCTTCAATCAGTTCGCCGCGCCAGACAGCGCCGGCAGCATTTGTGGCAAAGACCGTTTCAAACGGCGCCGAGATGAAACTGCCTTCAACCGCTTCGGCATCAAGTCGCAATTCACCGCCGGCATTATTCGTCACCAGCAAACCAGTGATAGCGCCGGCTTGCCAATCGCGCACACTGCTCAGCCGCCAACTCGATACTTGCGCCGCCAGATTGCTTGGTCGCGCCGCCACCGGATACGTCGCCGCTACCATCGCTGCCAGCGCGATCAGCAGACCAATCCTCAGCGCTACTTGTCGGATCATAACCTTGTGCCCCGCTGCCAGAGCGACCACTGCCACTCGGCCCAGATCAGGCTGTTGTCACCCATACGTATCATTTGTGCAAATAATTATACTGGCAGCGACGCGATTTCGTCCACTTTTTTTCGCTAAAATGAATGACAATCACACTAAAGAGACGGCCCGCGAGACCGTCTCTTCATAGCGGAACCGTCGGAGCGGCTGGTTTACGGCGCAGGCCGCGCCGCGCCATTAAACGCACCTTTGTAGATATTGGCCGAATCGTACAACAACCATCCTGCTGCCGCTTCCGGCTGCTCTTCGGTGGCATCAATCTGCGCCCGCACCTCAGCCGGGCCATACTCAACCACCACCAGCGCCCACGGGTCGGTATGGTCTTGCAGCCATGGCCGTTGCTTGGCATAGCTGGCGATCATCTGGCGGCCACCGTTACGCACCGCGATCTGTAGCGTCTCGTAGGGAAATTTCACCGGCACTGCGATATTTTCCAACCCGCCCCACCACAACGACGGGTAAGGCATTGGGCACACATAGTCGGTAAACTCACCCATACGAGTCATGTCTTGGGCGATCGTCAGCGAGGGGCCATTGACCACGCGCCCAAAGACATCGACCGACATGAACGCGCCGGCAGCATTGACCGCATAGTGCGCACGCTGCATAAATTCGAGGATGACCTCGAACATGCGGCCCGGATTATCGACCGGATCGATTGGCTCGCTGAACAGCAGCTTATCGCGGAATTCGGCCCGGGTGCCAAACCAATCCGGGAAGCGAATGTAGTCGAAGTTGATTTCGTCAAATCCCATCTGGGCCGCTTCCACCGCCAACGCAATGTTATAATCCCAGACATTCTGGTTGGTCGGGTCGAGGTAGGCGTAGCGAATGCCCGGCCCCGGATAGTCGGCATAAACTTCGCCGGTCGAACGCAGCCGGATCGACCATTCGGGCCGCGCATCCGACAACGCATTGTCGTGCGAGAAGAGCTGTACGCGGGCGATTGTGTAGATGCCACGCTCTTTAGCTTTCGCCAAAATCGAGGCCAAATCAACCTTCGGCGTGCTCAGGCCCAACTCGCGCGCGAGCGGCACCTGCGAGTCGTAGTAGACCATGCCGAGATCGTCGCGTAGGTCACTCTTGATATCAATCACGATCGCGTTCAGCTCGGTGCGATCGATCAGATCGAGGAATCGATCAACCAAGCGCGGCACCGACGCTACCGCCGCCGTGATATAGATGCCACGCACATAGAAGGGTTCTAGCGCAATTTGTTCCGGCATGTTGCCCGGCTCAATCGGAATGACCTTCTTGGCATAACCCGGCGCCAGCACCTGCACAAAGCCGCGTTCGGGCAGATTGGGCAGGCGGAAGCGCCCTTCGACGCTGTCGTTGATCCGCACAAAGCCAACCGCCGTCGAGGTCAGCGTTTCCGTCGCGATGATCGCCGCGTTCAACACCGGCTGGCCGGTCGTGGCGTCAATCAACTGGCCAAAGAGGGTATCAGGTCGGATCGCCACATCCAGCACGGTGGTGCGGGTAAACGGCCGCGTGACTGCGGCAAAGCCTTCCGCCTCAACAGTAAGTTCACCCCGTTCAGGTATCTCACGCAACCGATACGTTCCATCAACGCCGGTCGTTGCGCTCAGTTCACCCACCGTCACCTTTGCCCCGGCCACCGGCTGGCCAGTGTAAACGTTCGTCACTACCCCGCTCAGCGTATTCGGGCGCAAGCTGACATCCAGCGCCGTGGCCCGCGCTATGGTCTCCGTCGCCGGCGCATAATCGGGCGCGCTCACCGTGACCGTAAACGACTCTGGCACACCGGTGAGGGTATAGGCGCCGGAATTGTTAGTCACCGCTTGCGCCGTCTCGTTGCCCTCCGACCGCACTTGCGCGCCGCTGATCGGTTGGCCGGTATAGAGATCGGTCACCACGCCGCTGAGCACATTCGGGCGCAGCGCGGTAGTAATGGTCACGGTAAAGACCCCGCTCTGGCCCACGCCGGGTTGATCAGCGAGCGACAGGTTGAGCGGCTCGTAAGCGGGGGCCTGCAACGCCAAGGTATCTTCAGACCGCCAGCGTTCAGTCTGAAAGCGGCCTTGCTCATCGGTGGTCAGCGTCTGGTCACCAATCGCCACCGTTACGCCAGACAGGGGCGCGCCGGTGTACGCATCGGTTACAACGCCGATCAAGATAACAGGCTGGGAAGCACATCCAGCCAACACTGCAACAATCAGCGCGCAGAGAATCCAGAAGCGCACAATGCGCCGGGTAAACAACGCCATGGTTGCCAGACTCCTCTAGGTGGAATGGGCCGGGTGCCGGTTTTCACCAGTTGGGGGTATCTTAAAAGGTTGATGAGCGAATGTCAAGCATTGGAACATTTGAACTATGCAGCGCATTGCGACGCTACACCTGTTGCGCGACCGGCGCCGGCTGCTCGATCACCACCTCATAAATGAGGTGTTCTTCCTGTTTGCCTTTGAGGCGGGTCGCCCCCAGCTCACGCAGTGGGTACGGCGACTGGCCGCCGAGTGCGTTGACCAAATGCGACGAGACGATAATCTGGCCGGCTTGTGCAATCCCGCACAAGCGCGAGGCGGTGTTGACCACATCACCGATCAACGTATAGTCTTGGCGTTGTTCAGAACCGATATTGCCAACCACTGCCGAACCATAGCTAATCCCGATCCCCATCCCGATCCGCAGATTCAGCTCCTCTTGCCAGATCTTGGCGAGCCGGGCAAAGGCTTGTTGCATTGCCACGGCAGCCAGCACCACCCGCTGCGGATCGTCAGGATGAGTAATTGGCGAGCCAAAGACCCCGATCAGGCCATCGCCGAGAAACTTATCAATCGTGCCGTCATAGGCATAGAGTGCATCGGTCATCGCGGTGAAATAACGGTTGAGAATACGCTCGACCAGCACCCGCGCATCGATCTGCTCGGTCAAGGTGGTAAAGCCGCGCATATCGGCAAAGAGCACCGCCACCGTGCGCTCGGTCGGTGCGCCAAAATCACTGCCGGCACTGAGCAGCCGTTCAGCCACTTGCGGCGAAACGTAGCGGCGAAAGACGCTGCGCACCCGCTCGCGCTCTTGCCGTTCGAGCTGTTTGATCGCGCTGATGTCACGGAACACGACCACCCGCCCAAGCTCTTTCGCGTCACTGCTGCACACCGGCGCAATGCTGACGCTATAGTGCAGATTGGGTTGCGGTTCGATCTCTACTGTCGTCGGCGCATTGCGATCGAGGAGCGGCACAATCGAGCGCAACGCTGGACAGACATTGACCCCTTGCCCATGGTGCAATACTGGATCGATCTGCAAGCGCTCGCGCGCCGCCGGGTTCGCCAGCAGCAAGCGCTCATTAGGGTCGATCAGCACGATTGGATCGGTCGCGCTGCGCAACACGGCATCGAGGGTTGAGCGCTCGTCATTCACCACCCGATACAAACGGGCATTCTCAAGAATCTGCACGATCAGGCTCGCGACAGTCGAGGCCATCTCCAATTCGGTCTTTTCAAACGGCCCACGCTTGGTCGTGTCAAGGCAGAGCACACCCTGCGTTTGGCCATTGACCACGAGCGGCACCAGCAACACATCGCGCACACCGCGCCCCGCCAAAAATGCCTGTAATGGCGCTACATCGGCTCGTTCGGGCAGATTCTCAACGTGCTGAGGCTGCTGTAACGTGGCTACTTGCGCTGCCAGAAATGGATGTTGTTGGACAAACTTGGTCAAATCAGCATCGTACAGCGCTGTCATCCCGCTCAACGCAACCACCGTATCACCCGGTTGCAAGCCAAAGAGCAGGATGGCAGCCTGCTCGACCCGAAAGATGTGCGCCACCGTCTCGATCGTATGGTGCAGATTCTCTGGCGCGGCAAATTGGGCCGTCAAGGCCAATGAGAGGCGATTGATCTCGCTCAATTGATCAATCCGGCGCTGTTCACTCTCGAACAGGCGAGCATTGCCGATCGCAATCGCAAGTTGGTTGGCAATCGCCAGCAAGATCGCTTCATCGTTGGCGCTAAAGGCGGCTGGATGCGGACTGCGCACCTCAATCGCGCCTAACACTTCACGCGGCAACAGCACCGGCACACTGAGCGCCGAGCGCATGCGATCTTCGTCGGGCAGTACCGGTACAAACCGCACGTCTTGGGCCACATCATCAATGCGCAACGGCTCGCGGTGGCGGCATACCCAGCCGCTCACCCCTTGATCGATCCCCAACGAGATGTGGTTTGGCTCTGACCGGTACGCGCCGGCAACCGCTTGCACAACCAGTCGATCGTGTTGTCGAATCACCAATGCGACCAGCGGGTAGCCAAACTGGTAGTGGATCATTTGCACCAACAGCCGGCCCAGTTGATCCATCTGCATCAATTCTGACAGCAGCCGGTTAATATCGTTGATCCGGCGTAATTCCTCTGCGCGCCGCGCCAGCAACTCTTTCCGTTGTTCGCTGAGCCGGTAGAGACGGGCGCTTTCCAGCGCCACCGCGCTTTGGGCTGCGACTGAGGCCAGCAATTCGAGGTGCTCAGCCGTGAAATACCCCGGCGTGTGATGCACCAGCGTGATCACACCCCACGCGCGGTTATCGCGGATGATCGGCATCGCCGCTACCGAGCGCACGTCGTTGTGGATGTCAGAGGTCACCAACCAGCGTGAATCGAGCCGGGTATCGGTGATCAAGACCGGTCCGCGCTCGCGCAGCGCCAACCCGGCCACCCCGTACCGCAAGATATCGTTCAATTCGGCAGTAGCAGGATGGCGGCTGCTGGAATAGAGCAACAACTTCTCTTCGTCAAAGCCGGTCAAAATGATGCTGGCCCGAATCGCACCCACCGCATCGGCGAGATGGTTGAGAAAGCCGGTCAACAGCACATCGAGATCAATGCTCGAGCCAAGATCACGCGAGAGGTGCAACAGCAGCTCGGTTTTGCGCTGCTCTTGTTGTAGGCTGCGCTGCGCCCGTTGCAATCGCAAGAGCGCCCGCACCCGCGCTAACAAGAGATTGAAATCGACCGGCTTGACCAGCACATCATCAGCGCCAGCGTCGAGGTTGCTGACGCTCGTGTTGAGATCCGCATGGGCCGAAACGATGATGATTGGGATGAAGGGTTTAGAACGATCCGCTTTGATCCGCCGGGTCACTTCGGCGCCATCAACACCCGGCAGCGCTAGATCGAGCAGAATGAGATCGGGAGTAATTAATTGCAGAAAGCTTAATGCCTCTTCACCCGAAACCGTCGCCGAAACGCGAAAACCATCACGGCTCAGCACCGCCTGAAAGATGCGACGGATATCAGGATCGTCTTCCACTACTAAGATGTGAGCTGGCTCGGGCATACCTACTCCCGGACACGCACCCATTGCGTATAGTATAGCATGCTGCTGCGCTGAACTACCACATCTAAGAGGGTTGATGGCCTGCTCACCCCAGTTCCACCGCCAATGCGACCGTTTGCGCGTGAATATCAACGGTATCGCTCATCTGGCGCGCATAGCCGCCGGCCATCGTCACCACCACTGGCACACCCGCCGATCGGCAAGCGGCAAAGATCATCCGGTCGCGCTCGGCTAGCCCGGCCTTGGTCAAACTAAGCCGGCCCAACCGGTCATCGTAGTAGGGATCAGCGCCGGCTAGATAAATCACTAGATCGGGCTTAGCAGCGGCGAAGGTTTGCCTCAATCCCCATTCCAGCGCATCGAGATAGGCAGCATCGCCGGTAGCGTCGGGCAAAGCGATGTCGAGATCACTCTGCTGTTTACGGAAGGGGAAATTATGCGCACCGTGGATCGAAAAGGTAAAGATGGTTGGATCACCGGCCAGAATCGCGGCAGTGCCATCACCCTGATGGACATCGCAATCGACAATTGCGATCCGGTGGGCGCGGCCTTCAGCCTGCATCGCGCGCGCCGCTACCGCCGCATCGTTAAACACGCAGTATCCAGCGCCGGTATCAGCAAAAGCGTGATGGGTGCCACCAGCTAAATTGACGCCAACCCCCTCGCTGAGCGCCACCCGGCAGGCCGCGATCGTCGCTCCCGACGACCGGCGCGAACGCTCGACCATCTGCGGCGACCACGGAAAGCCGATCCGGCGCTGCTCGGCGCTGCTCAGTTCTCCCTGCAAGACCCGCTCGATGTAGGCTGGCGTATGGGCCCGCGCCAGCTCGGCGACACTCGCCGGTTCAGGCACGTGCAACCGTTCAGGCGATACGATCCCCTCTGCCAACACCCGCTCGCGCAACAGCGCGTACTTCTCCATCGGAAAGCGGTGGCCTGGCGGCAACGGCAAGACGAAAGTGTCCGAATAAAAGACGCGCATCTATTCACCCGCACGTACAATCGTTTGTTGCCGACGCTCTTCACCCAACCAGCGCAATGCCCGCACTACCAGCAACACGACCGTCAATGGCACCAACAACAACCCGACCACCGTGGTGTAGACGGGTAATTCATCACTGCCGTTCGCGCTCAAGATCAGGTAGAGCGTATAGCTGAGGTAATAGACCAGCAACAAGCTACCCTCGCGCTGCGAGACGATCCGCCGGCTAATAAAAATGGGCACGCAGATGAGAGCCGCCCCAACCATCACCGGCAGATCGAGCCGGATCGTCTCGGCGGGCACTTCGATCGGCTGGGGCGAGAGCACCATGGTCAGCGCCAGCACAAACAGCAGGTTGAGCACATTGCTGCCAATCACATTCCCCACCGCAATATCGCGCTCGCCGCGCAAGCCGGCAATCACCGAGGTGGCAATTTCGGGCAACGAGGTGCCGACAGCCACGATCGTCAGGCCGATGATCAGCTCACTGACACCAAACCACGTCGCAAAGGTCACTGCGCCATCTACCAGCCAATTCGCCCCTAGCACCAGTAAGGCCAAACCACCCACCATCATCGCCGCCTGCAACACCCGCACCCGCCAGTGATGGTGATGGGAGCGTTGGGGATGGGGCTGCTCAGGATGGACGCCACGCGGCCAGATCACCCACAGATACGCGATTAAGCCGAGCAGCATAATCGCGCCGTCAACCCGCGACAGCGAACGATCAAGCGCCAACAGCAAGGTCAAGATCGACGCACCAATCATGACCGGCAAATCGCGGCGAAAGATCTGGCGATCGACCGGCAGCGGGCCAAACATCGCCGCTACACCTAAAATCAACATGATATTGGCGATATTGCTGCCAACAATATTGCCTAATGTAATCGCGCCTTGCCCATTAAATGCCGCTTGCAGACTCACGGCAATTTCGGGCGAACTCGTACCAACTGCCACCACCGTCAAGCCAATAATCAAGGGCGAGACACCAAGGCCGGCGGCAAAGCTAGCGGCGCCGCGCACGAGCAGATCGGCGCCAAACACCAACAACACAATCCCGACTACAAACAGGGCGATGACCATGCGTCCTTCCTGACACAACGCGCCCCCTGTCAATGACAGGGGGCGGAGGAATCCCGCGCACGAGCCAGTTGAGGCGCGACCGGCTCGAAGGGAAGCGTTAATAACGCCGACCGCCGAAGCCGCCGCGATCACCGCTGGAACGAGGGCCGCGCGAACCCTTATCCTCGGCTTCATTGACCCGAATCTCACGACCGTTGATCGGCTGGCCATTGGTTTGGCTAATCACCTTCGCCACATCGGCGACTTCCATCTCGACAAAGCCAAAACCACGCGACCGGCCCGTCTCACGATCATTGATCACCCGCGCGCTGCGCACATCGCCATAAGCCTGAAAGAAGGACTCGAGCGTTGCATCATCAACGCTCCACGCCAAATTGCCAACAAAGAGCTTCACGTACATCCAGTCCCACTCCCTCCGCGTTGCTTGCCCAACGCAGTCACTCACGGGGCTTGCGCCCACAAACCACGCCTCCGAAACTGCACGCTACTCACTTCGCCTCACAGCGGGTAGCGGTCCACAGCGCCGCGTGCTGATCCTCGGGCGTGGAGGTCATGCGGACAAGGGAGTCGATCGGGCCCCAGACGGACGAACAGACTCTCGCGGCGACGTGACGCTGTGTAACGGCTATAGTGTAGCACATCCGCCGTGAGATGAAAAGACCTTTGAAGTTTCAGTTAATAGATAGTTACGGAAATTCTTGTCTGTCTCTTATTGGCATTGCACGGGCGCAACGCGCTCAACGCCAGCTCCCGCTTTCGCGCCCACCATCCCTGAACCGCTATACTGTCATTGCGAGGGGGCGCAACCCCCGCAGCAATCTCCCGCTCGAGGGGAAGAGCTGCCTGAGGGGTGCAATCCGCTGGCGCGAGGGATTACTTCGCCGTGCGAGGCATCGCGGCACGATGCCCTAGAAACACGCCAAGCACTCGGCGAGCACACCCGTTGATCGCTGTGCGATGCCGTAAAGCCCGGCGCTGCGCTCCCCGCTTCCGCTGGCATGGGTTGAGGGACGGACAGAACATTCGGTCGATCACAACCGTATGATCGCAGTGAGAGGCCTCAACGCTCGGTTCTACGCTCCCCTCTCCCACGTCAGTGAGAGAGGGGCTGGGGGTGAGGGTACACCAGCGCATCTCAAAGCCATCAACTCTATCTCGCACAGGGCTTCAGTCCGCCCTTGAACTGGAGTAGGAGAGGGGCTGGAGGTGAGGGCCAGCAGCCCGCGCAGCGGGCTTCGTACCCCTTTCAGGGCCGGGTGCCAGATCGGCGGTTCTGTCCGCCCTTGAACATTGCGAGGGGCGGTAGGGCATCGCGCCGCTACGCCCTAGTGACATGCCACGCCTCCGACGAGCCACCCTCGCGCCAGCCCTTTAATACTGCCGCCCGATCAAGCTTTGGGTGAGCGCGTGCAAGCGGTCACGCGCGGCAGCCGCGGTTGCTGTCGGCGGTTGCATGGCTGCGAGGGCAGCGAACGCAGCCTGATGGTGATCGTTCGCAATCGCCGCGCAATAGGCGCGTGAACCAGCAGCGTCGAGGATCGCCAACACCTCGGTAACGGCGGCGTCATCGAGCGCCGGTTGGCGATAGAGTTCGGCCAGCCGCGCTCGATCCGGGCTATGGGTGAGGGCATGCACCACCGGCAAGCTCACCTTACGCCGGTAGAGATCGGCGGCAAACGGCTTGCCTGTCTGTTCCGGCGCGCCCCAAATCCCCAGAATATCATCTTCGATTTGGAACCCTAACCCCAACGCACGGCCAAAATCGGCCAGCGCCGCCACTGTCGCGTCAGGCGCGCCCGCAGCCCGCGCCCCCAATTCGGCGGCCCCGGCAATTAGCGCCGCCGTCTTCCCGCCGATCATGGCGAGGTAATCCTCTGGCGTGATGCTCAGATCACCCTCAAAGCTCAGATCGAGGTACTGACCTTCGCAGATGCGCAGAATAACCTCATCAAACCGGCGCAAAATGGCCAACACGCGCTCAGCCGGCATGCCGGCCTCGGCTAGACGGTGAATGGCAAGGTGCGCCAGCACAAACATTGCATCACCGGCATTGATGCCATGGGCCAGCCCCCAGATATTCCAGAGCGTGCGCCGGCCCCGTCGCACCGCGCTGTCGTCTTCGATGTCGTCGTGGATCAGCGAGAAGTCATGCAGGAGCTGGATGCCGGCGGCCAAGGGCAAGGCTTGCTGTGGATCGCCGCCGGCAGCCACGCACGCCAATAACACCAACTGCGGCCGGATCAGCTTGCCCGGATCGGCCTCCGCCGGGGTCAGATCCTCGTTCCGCCAGCCGAGGTGGTACTCCTGCATCGCGTAAAACCGCTGCAACCGCCCTTCGACCACCGGAAACACTGCCCGCATTTCCGCTTGAATGTGCGATCGAACGTCGTGTTCTAGCGTCATAAGCATTACAATTCTATTAAAATTTGCGATAACCTCGCCAATTAGGTATTCCAAAAACAACAAAAATGATATTATTCAGAATTTTTTACTCTTTTACGACAGGGTATCGTACAGATGCTCGGACAATAGTACTACATGTCATCATCGTGTAATGTTAATCTCTTCTCTAATCATGCTACGCATCGTACACTCGCTATGTAAGAACTAAACGATTACCACGTTTCATCGACGCAAACGAACGAGGTGTTGTTATGGCATTCAACCTGCGCTTTCGCTTCAGCCCTACGAAAGATGGTCTCGTCAAGGTATTGGGCCCACTCGAGACGGAGATCATGCAGATCCTCTGGCAAGAAGGGTCAAGCACTGTCAAGAAAGTACATCGCAAATTGGCTCAGCAGCGCGATATTGCCTACACCACCGTCATGACAACGATGAGCCGGCTGGCCGATAAAGGTGTGCTTAACCGCGAGCGTGATGGGCTAGCCTACGTCTATACCCCAGTCATCAGTGAAGACGAGTTTGTCAATCTAGTGGTGCGGCAAGTGCTCGACGGGTTACTCGATGATTATAGCGACACCGCCATCTCGTACATGGTCGATTATCTCGCGCACAACAATCCCTCGGAACTGCGCCGTCTGCAACGCGAAATTGCCCAGCGCCTGAATGCCTAAACCGCCTCGCTTGGCCAACCTGCGGGCAACCAGTAATCCGCAGGTTGGCGCTTCTCTACCCGGCTGCCTCTCCCCACAGATCATAGGCGGTCGCCTGCGTCACCCGCACCGGTACCATGCTTCCGACCGGATACGATCCCCACACAAAGACTTGACCATCAATTTCGGGTGCGTCGCGGAACGAACGGCCCACGCTGAGCGGGCTGCCATCATCGGTCGCCCCATTGCCCTCGATCAAAACCGTTAACGTGCGTCCGATCCAGCGCTGGTTCCGCGCATGCGAAATCGTTTGCTGCAAGCGCATCACTTCATGCCAGCGCCGCTCGATTATCTGAGGGCGGACTTGATCGGGCAATTCGGCAGCCGGCGTGCCCGGCTCACGTGAGTAGCGGAAGACTCCTACCCGATCGAGCTGTGCAGTCTGCAAAAACTCGAGCAGCGCGTTGAACTCGGCAGTGGTTTCACCGGGATAGCCAACAATGAACGTCGAGCGGATGGCAATATCAGGCATTGCAGCGCGCAATTCGGCGATGAGGCGCAACGTGCGATCGGTGTCCGGCGGGCGTCGCATACGGCGGAGCGTGGCCGGATGGGCGTGTTGCAAGGGCATATCAAGATAATGGCAGATCTGCGGATGCGCGGCCATCGTTGCGATCAGGCGCTCACTGATGCCGTGCGGATAAGCGTACATTAGCCGGATCCAGATATCCGGCGGCGTGACTTGGCATAGCTCTTCGAGCAGAATCGCCAACCCGTCTTGCAAGCCAAGATCACGACCGTAGTCAGTCAGATGCTGCGCGACCAGCACTATTTCGCGCGCGCCTTGAGCCACTAACTCTTGCGCCTCAGCCAGCACCGCCCCAACCGGCTTCGAGCGCATATCACCCTTGAAGCTGGGAATAGTGCAGAAGGCGCAGCGCAAGTTGCAGCCATCCGAAATCTTGAGATAGGCGGAAGGGGTATGGCGCGTGCGCCGGATTTGGGTCGTGCGCCAATCGGCATACGAGACCGGCTGCTCAGCCGCAGAGGTCGGGATCAGGGGAATCGTGGTCGCTGCCGGCGCAGACGCCAACGGGATCACCGGCTGCGCCAGTTGGTCAACCACTGCGCCAATCTGCGTCCACTGCTGGGTGCCGAGCGTCGTATCAACACCTTGCACCGTCGCCACTTCACCCGGATGGCTCTGGGCCATGCAGCCGGCGGCGATCAGGCGCTGGTCGGGCCGTTTGCGCTCACCCAATTCCTTCAGCACGCCGAGCGTCTCGGCCCGCGCTGCGGCAATAAAACTGCACGTATTGACGATAATCACATCAGCATCCTCAGCGGCAGCCACGGCTTGGTGCCCCTGCGCGCTGAGCAGACCGTCCATTCCTTCGCTGTCAACCGCATTTTTCGGACAGCCTAGCGTTACAATATGGTATTTCATTGGCGATGTACTCGTGATTCCTTTGTTTTGCCTATCGCGCCGATCCGCGATCTCTCTGCATTATAGATCGAGTTGGGCGTCACCACAGCGAAGCGGGTTGGTTTGCGCGTCTCGTTGCGGTGATGCCAACAAGAAAGGACAGCGCTCATCGCGAGCGCCGTCCTCACCTGAACCCAAACAATATTACTCAGCGATAATTGGTCATTTGCAACGGCACCGGAATCTCACCCTCGCGTTCGCGCAGAAACGCGATCACCGCCTGCAACTCATCGCGGCTCTTGCCCACCACGCGCAGCGTATCACCTTGAATCCGCGGCTGCACTTTGAGAAAGCGATCGCGGATCATCTTGCTCAGCTTCTTCGCCAGTTCGCTATCGATCCCGCGGCGCAACGTCACCACCTGCCGCGCCCGTCCGCCACTCGCATCCGCCGGTTTGCCGTAATCAAAAATCTTCAACGACAGTTTACGGCGCAAAGCTTTCGTTTCCAGCACATCGCGCACACTGCGCAATGACAGCTCGCTATCAGCTTCGATCACCAATTCGGTCTTGCTCAGAGTAATGGTCACACCCGCATCTTTCAGATCGTAGCGCGTCTGCACTTCGCGCAACGTCTGATCAACCGCATTCACCAACTCTTGCTGATCAAAATCTGAAACAATATCAAAGCTGTTTTCGCTCGGCATTATTACCTCCCATGACCAGAGCAACACCGGTTTGACCGATCAATTCGGCGGCCACGACCAATTTACCGGCTGGCCGGGCACGGTGCCAAGTGGCCCTTGCTGCAATCCATTCACCGTAACCTCGACATCAGTCGGATTGCCAGCGCGAATAAAGACCCGGCGCTGCGCGGTGAAGACCCGTTGTTCGCCGGCGCGCATAATCGCCTCAAAGACAGTCGTGCCGTCAACCTGCACCCGCACCCAAGAATTTTCGGTGCCACGCACATTAGGCACGCGCACCTCAATGACGATCGGCGCTGCCGGAGTTGGGCTTGGCTCTGGCGTCACCAGCACGAATGGCGTGAGCACCGCCGGCAACGGGGAAGCCGTTACGACAAGACTGATCTCAGTCGGCGGCGGGCTTGGCGTCGGCAAGGGCGAGGGCGGCACAATCGTGGGCGAAGCGGCGACTCCAGCCGACGGCGTCGCGCGTTCGCCAATGCGGCCAAGGGCGCTGAGCCCCACATACGCGAGCCCGATCAACGTTAAGGTGATGAAGAAGATAGCAAAAAAACCGGGGAGGACATACATGCGAGTGCGGGGCGGATTGGTGGCCGGCACAATGCGGATCTTATCGGTGGCGCCGCGCTCGCGCCGGTAGAGTTCGATCATCTCATCAACCGGCAAGCCGAGGTATTGCGCATAATTTCGCACAAAGCCGCGGGCAACCACATCACTCGGCAATCGCTCAAACGCGCCTTCTTCCAATGCCTGCAACGATTGCAACAAAATGCGGGTATCTGCCGCCGCTTGCGCCAATGAAATACCATTCGCTTCCCGCGCTCGCCGGAGACGCGCGCCCAACTCGCTCATAACGCTACCCTTCCGCCGCACCAGTGGCGTGCCACCACCCTCCCTATGGTATCGCCTATTAGATGCTTTTCGTCTTGCCGGCAGTATACCATACCCACAACCCTTCAGTGACAACCATTTGACAGAGCAATCATAGCCGGCGTAGGCGAAACGTCAGGCGGCAATCGTTCGTATCATGGAACGTAGCATACGATCACGCGATCCGGCTGCCGCCTTGCCCGGTGCGTGCAGGCGCAGTCATAGCCATAAGACGGAGGGAACGCTTATGATGAGTATAATGTTGATGATTGTGATGATCATCGTGGGCCTCATTGTGGTAGCACTGATCGGATCGGGCATCTTCTGGTTTTTGGTGCAGATCGGCGTGATCGTACAGAAAGCGGCTGAACCGCCAACCCAAGACTACGGCAGCTATTCGCTTGATCAAGGGCGTGATGCCGGCGAACGCGAGCGTTAAGAGGAAGGCTATGCTCAGCCAGCGCGAACGAGAAGCGATCATCATTGGCAGTGCGATTGGTTTAACGGCCACCATCATTGACGTTACCCTCGCCAACGGGCCGCTGTGGATGCACGCACTCACCATTGGTGTGGCTGGAAGCCTCTTGTGTGGATTGGCAATCCTGTTCAAATAGGGCATCGTCAAAGCCAAGGATTGACAATGCCCTATTCGCCAGCCGCCAGCTCAGGATAGACGGCCATCCGTTGCTCGGTTTGGCGTTGGGTCAAGCGTTCGATCCGAGCCGCTACCTCGCGCAATACTCGTGGCTTATCAATCGTCAACAATACCCGATCGCGCATCACGACCCGGCCATCAATGATCACCGTGCTGACATCGGCGGGTTGGGAGCTATAGAGCAAGGCCGCCGCTGGATCGTGAAGCGGCTGGGTATGCGCCGTGGCGCACTGCACCAGCGCCAGATCAGCGCGCGCACCCACCTGCAACACGCCAATATCATCCCAACGCAAGGCGCGAGCGCCGGCGGTGGTGGCCAACTCGAGCGTCGCGCCAATCGGCAAGACGCGCGCATCACTGGTGCGCAGCTTTTCGAGTAGGGCCAGCAGACGCGCCGACTCGAGCACATCATACGTATTGTTGCTGGCCGCGCCATCGCTGCCGATTGCCACCGTAACCCCAGCGGCCCGCATAGCCGTCACCGGCGCCACCCCAATCCCCAGCTTCATCTCGGTCTTTGGCGTGACCGCCACTGCCGCCCCATGGGCAGCCAGCGTCGCAATATCTTCCGGCACGACATGGGCAGCGTGGGCAGCAATCGCCGGCACCTCAAACAGGCCGGTGTCGTGCGCGAGCTGCACCGGCGATTGGCCGTGCGCCGCCATACTTTGGGCGACTTGCGCCGCCGTTTCGGCAAGGTGAATGTGGATGCCTACACCAAGCTCACGCGCCGTCTTCCCCACCCGGCGCAAGAACGACGGCGTGCAGGTATACGACGCGTGCGGCCCCATCCAGACCCGGATCCGATCGCCGGCGGCGCCGTGCCACTGCTCGGTAAACTGGCGGGCGCGGGTCAATTGATCGTGCTCATCAGCGCCAGAGAAGAGCGTCCACGCGAGCAGCGCGCGCATACCCGATTCTTGCACCGCTTGCGCAATTGCGTCGGCGGCAAAATAGTGATCGGCCACACAGGTTACGCCGGCTTCGATCATCTCGGCGATACCCAGCAAGGCTCCCCAATAGACATCTTCCGGCGTCAGATTGGTTTCCAGCGGCCAGATAAAGCTGTTAAACCACTCTTCGATCGGCACATCTTCGGCCACACCGCGAAACAGGCTCATCGCAATGTGGGCATGGCTATTGATCAGGCCGGGAATAGCCAACTGGCCCGCGCCATCAAGCGCCTCACGGGCCAGACCGGCGCTAATCGCCGGGGCCATCGCGACGATACGCTGCCCGGCAATGGCAATATCATGCTGCGGTAAGATGACATGAGCACCATTGGCGATCTGGAGCACATCAACGCGCTGGATGAGGAGATCGTACATAGCGATTTACTATTGATGCGATGACATAGCGGATCTATTTCATTGTAACCGGAATGTTGCGTTCTGACAACCGCTTGCCAACATTGAACATTTGTACTATAATACGTATAGCGCCGGCGCTGTAGAAACGACAGGAATCGGGCGCGATGGGAAGAATGCAGTACGGAGAGTCGGAGGAGGAATACCATGCCGGCCAAACCCCAGAGCGAGCGGAGCGTCACCCGCACGTATCGCACCGCAATCAAACTTGGCGACGACTTTATCACTATCGAAGAGACCATCACCCTACCGATTGATGCCGACGATCAGACGGTACAGCAAGCGGTTGATCTTGGCTGGCGCATTTTCCGCAGCCAGCGTGAGGCGGTTGAGCAGCAGATTGCGCACATTCGCGAGCAGCATACCGCAACCACCGCCATTACCGTGCGCGACCCCGACGCGCCAGCCAGCGAACGGCAACGAAACTTTATTGCCTCGCTCCAACAAGTGCTGGGTTGGTCAGGCGAAAAGTTAGCCGCCTTCGCCCAAGATCATGGCTACGATCTGGTTGCCCTCACCAAAGGCCAAGCCTCGGCATTTATTGACGAGCTACGGCGCGTGCAAGAAGAACAACAGCGATTGGCAGTCGCCGAAGAGCGCGCTCGCTACGCGAATCAACCGGTGTCCGACAAACAGCGCAATGCGATCCAATCATTAGCACGCGAACTCGCACTCGACGCCGAAGCCGAAGCCCAACGCCGGTTCAACGCCGCGGTTGATCAGCTTACCAACGAGCAGGCAGCAACCTTAATTAACGACTGGCAAGCGCGCCAACGCACCGGCGCCGCGAATAAACGCAGCGGCTAGGGGCGCAGTACGTGGACAGCGCTGCTGCGCCCTCCTTGACACCGGTACGGGCACAATACTGCTGTGCCCGTGACGCCGCCCACCGCTAGAGCCGCGCATGGCTAGGTTCGTACCATATCAGCCGCGTCCTGCTGAGGTTGAGGGATAAACAGCATATGTGATAGAGCACAACAATTGATCGCTATGTGACGCCTCAACGCTTAGTTCTACGCTCCCCGCTCCCGCACCAGTGGGAGCGGGGCCGGGCGTGAGGGCCACCCCTCCCCCGCTGGGGGAGGGGTTGGGGGTGGGGTATTGCAGTCATCAGCAGCGTACATTTCCTCTTTTCGCGCAGATAAGCCCCCACCCCCACCCGGTAGAACATGTGGCTGATCACAACCGTTGATCGCGGTGCCATCACTGTCCGGCGTTGCGCTCCCCACTCCCGCGCCAGTGGGAGCACGCAACAATGCCCCCCGTGTACAGTTGCGCTCCCCGCTCCCGCGCCAGTGGGAGCGGGGCCGGGTGTGAGGGCGAACCTGCTTCCGCTCCCCGTCTGTCATTGCAAGGGCGCGTAGCGCCCGAAGCAATCTCCCGCTTCAGCGTGAACGAACGCTGTGGGAACAACATCCGCTCCTGAATGGTGGGTTGAGGAACGGACAGAACATATGGACAAACACAACCGTATGATCGCTGTGCAATACCTCAAAGCCCGGCACTACCCTCCCCGCTCCCGCGCCAATGGGAGCGGGGCCGGGCATGAGGGCACACCAGCCCATCGCAACGCCATCAACCACATCTGCGCGCATGGGTTCTGTCCGCCCTTGAACCTGCCGGGGCAAGGCATGGCCGGGCCGCGCATGGCTAGGTTCGTACCGCTCAGCCGCTTCCTGCCGGGGCAAGGCATGGCCGGGCCGCGCACCCCGTGCGCGACTACTTGACACCGCTACCACGGCGCGTTAGACTGAAGGCGTCATCGCTGTTTTGCGCATTGGAATGCCGTTGCGAGACCATTATGGATCGTCCGCTGCCAGCCCGGATGCCCCGTGCCCACCGCTCATGGCTATGGCGCTTGATCGAATGGTTGCTCGTGCTCACCGCGCTGGCCGGGCTGGCAGTGCTGCTTGGCTATGGCGCGATCTTGCTTGGCGAACGGCTGCTGGCCGAACGGATCTATCCTAACATTAGCGTGCGTGGCTTGCCGATCGGCGGTCTGACCCGCGCCGAAGCCCGCGCTATACTCCTCCGTCGCTACGCCGATTTTCTGGCCGCACCGGTAACGTTGAGCTTCGAGGGCCAGCTCTGGCGACCGGCGGCTGAAGACCTTGGCCTCAGTTTGGCGATTGACGAGGCGCTCGACGCGGCGTTTGCCCTCGGTCACGATCTCAATTGGCAAGCCAATGCCCGCATCGCCGCCGCTACATGGCAATACGGCGTTGATCTACCGCTGCGCCTGCGCTTCGATCAGCGCATCGCGCAGCAAACGCTGCGCGCCATCGCCGCCGAGATCGACCGCACGCCGGTTGAGGCGAGCGTTGACCTGCACAATGGGATCATCATCGTTGGTGAAGAGCAGTGGGGCCGCCAAACACTGATCGATGACACGATCGCCGATATTGCTGCCGCCGTGCAGAGTCTGCAACCGCAAGAGGTAACGATCCGCACTCGCCTGCTCGAACCGCGGGTGCGCGATGCCGACCTCGCCCCCACTGTCGCCGAGCTGCAATTACTGCTGCACGGCCCGATCCGGCTCGAAGGCCGGGGCGGCCAGTGTCCCGCCGGTTGCCGCTGGGAATGGCCGGCACCCCAAATCGCCACGTGGATCAAGCTCCGCAGTCTCACCGCGATCGATGGCCGCCCGGCAATGGTAGTGACGATCGATCAGGCCGCTATCCGCGCTGCGCTGACACCGATCGCCGCTGCGCTGCGCGAAGAGGGCGGCTTGCCGCGGGTTGATTGGAATAACGGCAACCTGCGTATCCGCACCCCCGGCACGCCCGGTCGCGGCCTTGCGGTCGAAGAGGCGCTGGCCCGCATTAATGGCGCGCTCTATAGCTACGAGCGCACCGTAAGCATGCCCTTGCGCGAATTGCCCCCGCCGGTCACTGCCGATAACCTCGCCGCATTGGGCATTACCGAACCGGTTGGCGTGGGGGTCAGCTCGTTCCGCAACTCGGCTGAGTATCGCATTACCAATATTCAAGCCGGCGCACGCCAACTGGACGGCGTGCTCATTCCGCCCGGCGCTGTGTTCTCGTTTAACACGACCCTCGGCCCTGTCATCCCGGAACGCGGATTCGTCGAGGGGCTGGCTATCGTCGCCAACCGCACCCAAAAGGAATGGGGCGGCGGCCTCTGCCAAGTCAGCACCACTGTCTTCCGCGCCGCCTTCTTCGCCGGCTTGCCGATCACTGAACGCCACGAGCACTCGTTTCGCATCGGCTGGTACGAAGAGCTTGGCGAACCTCCCGGCCTCGATGCCGCCATCTTTACCGGCGTCCACGATCTGCGATTTGTCAACGATACCGGCGGCTGGCTCCTCTTGACCAGCAAAGTTGATCTGCAACGCCAACAATTGACGATGATCCTCTACGGCCCGCCAAGCAACCGCCGGGTTGAATACGCTTACCGCATTCTCGAACGCACCCCGGCCCCGACCCAACCGGTCTACGTTGATGATCCCACCCTGCCGGCTGGCGTGATCCGGCAGACCGATACCGCACGTGGCGGGTTACGGGTCGAAATCTATCGCACCGTCTATACCAATGGCGAAATCAGCCGGCGCGATACGATCCCCACCACCTTCCAACCATGGCCCGACACCTTCGTGCGCGGCACCGGTCGCTAACCGCACCGCTGCCCCTCACATTCCTGCCACGCCGCCAGCTTGCCAATCTCTGCTATACTAAGGAAGAGTTGTTTGTGCAACTACTCTCGTGAAGAATATCACGAATTCAACATAGCGAAACGAAAGGTGTAGCGGAATGAAAGCGCGCGAGATCATGACCCGTGATGTGATTTGCATCACCGATGACGCCTCGATCGAAGATGCCGCCCGCCTGATGGCGCGCAACCGGATTAGCGGCTTGCCGGTGATTAACGGTCACGGTATCTTGGTTGGTCTCGTCACCGAGCACGATCTGATCGCCAAAGAGGGGCGCACGGTCAAAGAGATTATGACCCGCAGCGTGATCAGCGTCAGCGCCGACACCGAAGTCGAGCAGATCCAGCATCTGCTTACCAACCAGCGCATCCGGCGGGTGCCGGTGGTGGAAAACGGCAAAGTGGTCGGCATTGTCAGCCGGTCAGATCTCGTGCGCCAGATCGCGATGCGTTGGGTGTGTGGCGTCTGCGGTGAGATCGTGCGCTCGCTCGAATCACCCAAACATTGCCCGCGATGCGGCGCTGACGCCAGCGCTTTCACCCACGAAGTGGTGCCGCCGGGCATGTAATCGTGATGTGGCATTGGGGCAGCACTAACCGTTTGCCTTAACGCTATGCTTGCCACCGGTTGATCGATCGCCAAGCTGCTGCTGTGCCATTACGCAGCAAACTGTCGATCTGCCGTTCACCAAACAATTGCGTGCTGCCAGATCAGTTGTGGGTCTGGCCCATCCCAAGCGCGTCACCCGCCCGCGGGGGCGTGGCGAACATACCAGATGGTGCGTCGCTTCAACACATGGGAACACCAACTCCTGCCGGAGCGAAACACCCAGCATACGAGAGGAGTCTCAACTATGGCCGAAGTAGCCGAAGCGGCTCAGCCCCTCCTTGAGCGCGCTACCGCCGATGAATTGAAGCATTACTACTATCAGATGCTCCTGTTGCGGCGATTTGAAGAGCGCGCCGGCGAAATGTACGTGAAAGCAAAAATTGGCGGATACTGCCACCTCAATCTCGGCGAAGAGGCCACCATCGTCGGCCTCATGGCCGCCCTCACTCTCGACGACTTCATCTTCACCAATTATCGCGAGCACGGTTACATTATTGCGCGCGGCGTGCCACCCGGCCCGGTGATGGCCGAACTGTTCGGCAAAGAGACCGGCGTTTCCGGCGGGCGCGGCGGTTCGATGCACCTGTTCGACCGCAAAACCAACTTTATGGGTGGCTATGCGATCGTCGGCGGGCAGGTGCCGCTTGCCGTCGGCGCGGCGTATGCGCTGCGCTATCAGGGCAAGCCGGGGGTGGTCATTGCCCAGATGGGTGATGGCACCACCAACATTGGCGCGTTCTACGAGTCGTTGAATTTGGCCAAAATTTGGAAGTGCCCAGTGCTCTTCTTTATCGTCAATAATGGCTACGGGATGGGCACTTCGGTAGAGGCCGGTTCATCCGAGCCGGATCTTTGGAAGAAGGGCGCTTCGTTCCGCGTCTATGGCGAACGGGTCGATGGCACCGATGTGCTGGCGGTGCGCGATGTGGTGCGCCGCTTGCGCGCCCGCGCCGAAGCCGAAGGCGAACCGGCGATCATCGATGCGGTCAGCTTCCGCTTCCGCGGCCACTCCGTGATCGACTCTGACCGCTACCGCGATGCCGAAGTGGTGCGTCGCGGTCGCGAGCTGTACGATCCGATCCGGAAGTTTGCCACGCTTTTGCTCGATCACGGCGTTGTTGACGACGCATGGCTGAAGAGTGTGGCCGATCGGGTCGAGCGCGAAGTGCAAGAGGCGATTGACTTCGCCAACAATAGCCCCGATCCCAAGTTTGAAGATCTCTATCAGTATATGTATGCAACGCCGGTGCCGAATACACCGACCGCTGAGGATGCCATCCGCGCTGTGAAAATGAATCACGGTGAGTTTTAGCGGTGAGGTGCAGCGCAGCAACGCCTGCAATACAGCGTGTCTGAACAAGTAAGAGGTTGTTATGCCTGTGATTACATACCGCCAAGCGTTGAACGATACGCTGGGCGAGGAGTTGGCCCGCGATCCGAATGTGCTCTTGATGGGCGAGGAGATCGGGGTCTTTCAAGGTTCGTACCGCGTGACCGAGGGCCTGTTGGCCGAGTTCGGCCCCAAGCGGGTTGTTGACACCCCAATCGCTGAAGAAGGGTTCGTCGGCGTGGCCATCGGCGCAGCGATGCTCGGTCTGCGCCCGGTGGTCGAGATTATGACCATCAACTTTATTCTGGTTGCGATTGACCAGATCGTGAACCATGCCTCGAAAATTCACTATATGTTCGGCGGGCAGGTGAGCGTGCCGCTGGTAATCCGCACGCCGTCGGGAGGCACCGGCCAACTAGCGGCTACTCACTCGCAGTCGTTCGAGAATTGGTTTGCCTATTGCCCCGGTCTCAAGGTTGTCGCCCCCGCAACTCCCTACGATGCCAAAGGCTTGCTCCGCGCCGCCATCCGCGACGACGACCCGGTGATCTTTGTCGAGTCGCTGGCCCTCTACGATACCAAAGGCGAGGTACCCGAAGACGATGATTACGTCGTGCCAATCGGCATCGCCGAAGTGAAGCGGAAGGGTACTGATGTCACGGTTGTGTCATACTCTCGTATGACCGCCATCGCTCTGCAAGTCGCCCAGCGGATGGAGCAAGAGGGGATTAGCGTCGAGGTGGTGGACTTGCGCTCGCTGCGCCCGCTCGACCGCCCCACCATCATCGAGTCGGTCAAGAAGACGAATCGCGCCGTGGTCATCGCCGAGGATTGGTATTCGTATGGCGTGACCGCCGAGATTGCAGCCACCATTCAGGAAGAGGCGTTTGATTATCTCGATGCACCGGTGCAGCGCGTCGCCGGGCTTGAGGTGCCGCTACCCTATGCCAAAGAGCTGTCAGCGGCCTCGAAACCGAATGCCAATAGCTTGATCTATGCCATCCGGCAGGTTATGCGCGGCACGAAACGTATGCGCTGAACGCAGCGATGTGAGGTAACACGAAACACCCCTCTCCCCGCCTGCGGGGAGAGGGGCTGGGGTGAGGGGACACACCCCCGCCATCTTAACGATACACACTCATAGTATGAATCATGGGAGGCTCCATGGGTGAAGTAACCATGCCTCGTCTCTCCGACACGATGTCGGAAGGTACGGTGGGCCGTTGGTTGAAGAAGATCGGCGATTCGATCGCCGTGGGCGATATTATCGCTGAGATCGAGACCGATAAGGCCACAATGGAATTGGAAGCGTTTGAGGCTGGGGTGCTCCAGCAGATTTTGGTGCCCGAAGGGCAGACCGTGCCAATCGGGCAGCCGATTGCGATTATCGGCGATGGCTCAGCGCCGGTGGCGGCTGCTCCGGCTGCGCCAACACCCGCTGCGGCTGCGCCCGCCCGTGCCCCGGCTGCACCCACCCCTGATCCGGCTGCGCCGTCTGCGCCAGTCACTGTCGCTACCAGTGACGAGAACGGGCGGATTAAGGCCTCGCCGGTAGCCCGCCGTCTTGCCGAAGAGTTGGGGATCGATCTGCGCCAAGTCGCCGGCACGGGCCCCGGTGGCCGGATTATCAAGGAGAATGTCGAGGAATTCGCGGCCCGCCGTGGTACGACAGCTCTGGCGCCAGTCGCTGCGCCAGCACCGGCCCCCACACCGGCCCCCGCACCGGCGCCGGCCCCCGCCCCAACCCGCGCACCAGTCCCCGCTCCCACGCTGGCTGGCGCTGAGCCGCTCAGCCGCATGCGCAAGGCGATCGCGCGCGCGATGAACGAGAGCAAGCCCGGCGTGCCCCATATCTACCTCACCATCGAGGTTGATGCCGATGCACTCATGGCACTGCGCGAGCAGATTGTCGCCAGTGGAACTCGCATCTCGGTCAATGATCTGATCGTGAAGGCGGCAGCCAAGGCGCTCGCCAAGGTACCCGCCGTCAATACCAGCTTTAGCCAGACTGCCGACGGCCAGCCGGGGATCGTGCGTCATAGCCAGATCAATATCGGCGTGGCCGTCGCCCTCGATGATGGACTGGTGGCGCCAGTCGTGCGCGACGCCGACAAGAAGAGTATTAGCGTGATCAGCGCCGAAATCCGCGATATGGCTCTGCGCGCCCGTGAGGGCAAGATCAAGCAGAACGAACTGGAAGGCGCGACCTTCCAAGTTACCAACCTCGGCATGTTCGGCATTGTCGAGTTCGGCTCGATTATTTCGGTGCCGCAGGCCGCTTCATTGGCTGTCGGCGCAGTGCGCAAAGTGCCGGTGGTGCGCGATGATCAGATCGTGATCGGGCAGGTGATGAATCTGACCCTCAGCGCCGATCACCGCATCGTCGATGGCGCAGTGGCTGCGCAGTATCTGCAAGAGCTGCGTAAGCTGCTGGAAGCGCCAATGACCATCATCGTCTGATCAGAAAAACGCAAAGGCGCAAAGGACGCAGTGTTCGCAAAGGTTTTTGGATGAACATCTCTGCTATCGAGTCCCTATTCAAAACCCTCTGCGATCTTTGCGCACTCTGCGTCTTTGCGTTACGATCCCTCTGCGCCTTGGCCTGCTTTGCGCCTTCATCTCCACAGGAGTATTGCTATGACGCTCGAACTGCCACCCGGCCCGTTGGTGGAAACCGACTGGCTGGCCACTCACCTCGGCCATCCTAGCCTGCGCATTGTCGATATGCGCGGCACCGTCTTGCCGCCGACTGCTCCCAAACCCCACTACTTTGCCCGCCACGAAGACTACGCCGCCGGTCACATCCCCGGCGCAGTCTATATTGACTGGACGCGCGACATTGTCGATCTCGACGATCCGATACTGGTGCAAGTCGCGCCACCCGCCAAAATCGCTCGCGAGCTTGGTCAACGCGGAATTGGCGATGATACGGTGGTGGTAGCCTACGATGACTGGTATTCGATGTTCGCTGGCCGCCTGATGTGGGTGCTGCGCTACTACGGCTTCGAGCAGGTGCGGATTTTAAATGGAGGCTTGGTCAAGTGGCTGGCCGAAGGCCGCCCGCTCACTACTGAAGTGCCCAACTATCTGCCGGCGACCTTCACCCCGCGCCCGCAACCGCATCTGCGCAAGACCGCCGATCAGGTATTGCAGGCGCTGGGCAGCGACTTGCTCTTGATCGATGCTCGCAACGAACAGGAGTATCGCGGCTTGGAGTCACGCGCTGCCCGCGGCGGTCACATCCCCGGTGCGCGCAACGTCTTCTACCAGAGTCTGGTCAGCGGGCCGCACCAGACCTATCTCTCACCCGATCAACTCCGCGAACGCTTCCTTGCCGCCAGGATTGATCCTGATGCCGTCGCCGATCGAGAAGTGGTCGCCTACTGCAACGGCGGCGTCTCAGCCACCCCGACCGCTATCGCCTTCGAGATTGTCAGCGGTCGCCGCGTCGCGATCTACGATGGTTCGTGGAATGAATGGGGCAACGATCCCGCAAAACCGCTGGAGCGGTAATCATGCTCTATGGAGTGCGGCAGTGTAACTGCCGCATTCCCCATGACCAGCACGCCTTTACCCCCGGCGGGGCAAGCTATGTACCGCAGAGGGCGCAGAGGAAGGAAATAGCCACAAAAACACGCAAAAGTCACAAAAAAAGACACTAAACGCTTATGGCTCTTAGCGGCTCTTCCCACAAAATCCCTCTGCGTCCGTCTGGTTCTACTGCGCCTTTGCGTTCAAATCTCTGCGCCTTAACTCGCTTGGCGGCTTGGTATTGGCTCCCTCCCAACCTCCCCCCGCTAGGGGGAGGAGTTAGATTCCCCTGCCCCGCGGGGGATGGGCGAATGGTGGGGGCATCTCGCCCCAGGGGGGAGGGGCAAGGAGTGAGGGCATGTTGTTTACCGCAGAGGATGACAACCATCCCAACATCCCTCTGCGCTCTCCGCGTTCTTTGCGCCTTTGCGTTTTGTCTCTTTGCGTCTTTGCGGAGCCGGACAGCCGTCCGTCTCTACTGCACCTTGGCTCGCTTGGCGACTCGCTATCACGCCCGTTCCAACACACTCAAAATTACGTTCGGGAAAATGCCCAACGCCAGCACACCCAGCGCCGCAATCGTCAACGCTGCTGCGACTCCGCGCGACATCGGCAGCGGCGCCGTGTCAACCGCCGGTTCGATGAACATCACCTTCAGCAAGCGCAGGTAGTAGTAGAGACTGACAATCGTCATCACCACCGCGATGACGACCAGCCACGTTGCGCCGCTTTGCCAGCCGGCCATAAAGATGTAGAACTTGGCGAAGAAGCCGCCGAGCGGCGGGATGCCGGCTAGCGAGAGGATGCAGACAGTGAAGAGCAGCGCCAGCGGCAAATTGCGCCGCGCTAGACCGCGCAGATGCTCGAAATCGTCGCCTCCCACTTGCTGGCCGATCAGCGCCAGCGCACCGAACGCACCAATGTTCGTGAGGCTATAGATGATCAGATAGTAGAGCAGCGCAACCAAACCCTGTTCGCGGTCGAACTGCTGCGCCGCTGCCCACACCAGCAAGCCCAACACCACAAACCCGGCGTGGGCAATGCTCGAATAGGCCAGCAGACGCTTGGCATTATTTTGCGGCAGCGCCGCTAGATTGCCGAACACTACCGTCAGCAAGGCTAGCACCGCGAGCACCCCCGTCCAACCGCCCGCTGCCTCACCCAACACCGGCGCGCCAGCCATCGCCGGGAAGGTCTCGGTCAGCAGACGGAAGAGCAGGATGAACCCCGCCGCCTTCGAGGCAGTCGAGATAAAGCCCGTGATTGGCGTCGGCGCGCCTTCGTACACGTCCGGCGACCAAGCGTGGAACGGCACGACCGCCAGTTTGTAGCCCATCCCGGCGACAATAAACAACATTGCCAACGTGATCAGGCCGCCGCTCGACGGGGTGAGTGCGCCGATGCGGTCAAAGCGGGTAAGGTCGTTCAGGTTCGTCGCTCCACCCACCCCATTCAGCGCCGCGCCAAAGGCCATGCTCATCCCATAGAGCAAGATCGCCGACGAGATGGCCCCAAACAAGAAGTATTTCAATCCCGCTTCCGCCGAGCGAGCTTGATTGTGGAAATAACCGGCCAGCAGGTAGAGCGGGATCGAGGTCAGCTCGATTGCCAGATAAGCAATCAATAGCTCGTTGGCCCCTACCATCAGGCACATGCCGAGGGTAGCGAAAACAATCAGTGCGTAAAACTCGCCGGGGTGGGCATTGGGCTGCACATCGAGACAGAGCAGGCTGGTGAGCAAGGCTGTACCGATGATCAGCAGCCGCGCAATCATGGTCAGATGATCGACCACAAACACGCCGGACACCGGATCCCCCCCCGGCCCGCCGCTCTGCAAGTTGCGGATGATGTTGGTGAAGAAATTGACCGGCGCTGTCTCCGGTAACTGGTAGATGTAGCCGCTCTGCAAGAGCGCCACTGCCAGTACCATCCCCAACCCGATTGAGGTGAGCGACGCCGATGACTTGACCCGTTCAAGCTGCGCTTGCGACGTGCGCCCCCATTTTTCGAGAATATCCGACCCTAGCACCAACAGCGCCAGCACCAGCAGCAAAATTTCTGGCAAGAGGCGCGGGATGTCGGTTAGTTGAAACATACGTCCCTCGTTGTGATGCGCTCACATCCAGCCGTGTTGATGCTGAATTATTCAATCCAACATGCGT
>NZ_DAOUDC010000026.1:0-1619 GCF_034431535.1 Chloroflexus sp.
CGAAGGGGCGCTTTGCTGCATCAGGACGCTGTCGCCCTAATCCTATCCTGAATATGTGTCCTCCACCGTTCGAATATTAGACAGGCTCTCAGACCATGTGGACCCTTGGCCTCGCCGGGGTGCTTCACGCGGTGCCATCGTGGCGGGCGGCGCCGATCGCCCCCACGTTGCAGAGCAGCCGTTGGCCGCCAGCGCTGCGCCAGGGGCTGCTGCTTGTCGTCCTGGCAATTGTTGCGGCGAGTTCGCTGCGCGCAACCGTATGGTTTGTGGTTGCTGTCGCCCTTCGCCAGTTGGTGCACTCCTATGAGCTCCACAAGGGGCAGACCGAGTTGGCCCAGGCCAACGCGATTCTGAGCGAGAAAAACGAGGAGCTCGCTCAGGCCCAGCGACAACTGGAGCAGCTGAATGGTGATCTCGCGGCCGCCAACCGTCGGCTACAGGCGGCTGGCGAGCAACAGGCCCAGTTGCTCATCCACCACCAGCAAACAGCAGTCGCGCTCGCCCACGACATGAGCGGCTTTTTGCAGGATACCTTGCTCGCGCTCACCCGTATCCAGCGAAGCCGGGGGTTAGTAGATGAGGCGGCGCCGGGTAACTTCGACCATCAGGTCGGCGTCGCTCGTCAGGGGCTGAGCGCCGCAAACGAGCTCTTGAGCGCAATGGTCGCGGCGGCGCAGCTGGAGGCAGGGATGCTGCACTTGAGGCTTGCACCGCTCCCAGCCGCAGCGCTCATCACCGATGTAGCCCGACAACTTCAGCCCCGGGCAGAGCACGTGAACATCCAGCTGACGGTCGCGGTCGACGAAACGCTTCCGCACCTTCTGGTCGATCAGGCGCTGGCGAGGCGGGCGTTGCTCAATATTGTCGGCAATGCGCTGAAGTACACCGCGATACGGCAGAAAACGGGCGCCGGGTTGGTCACCATCACTGCCGTTGCGGTTGCGCCCCACCTTGTCGTGACCGTGGCGGATAACGGCTCGGGTATCGCACCGGCAGATCTGGAACGGCTTGGGCAGCGCTTTGTGCGCGGGCACGTGGACGCGAGCACGCCGGCTGGTTCCGGCCTAGGCCTCGCTTTCGCCCGCGGCGTTATCGAGCAACACCCTGGCGGTGAGCTCCTCTTAGACTCCATCGTTGACGTAGGTACGACGGTGACAATCAAACTTCCGCTCGCGACCGATTAAAGGATGGCATACACCTTTGTGGCAATTTCTCCGATCAAAATTCATAGCATCCCTCATGGATCATTTTGCATAACCATGCGATTATAAACACAAGAATGTCATGTTCAACGGAATAAAATTCGAAGAAACATGCTTCCGACTATTATAGCAATCCTACCGGGGTTGCAAAGGCGTTCAATACGCTGCGGGCTTCCTGAGGCGCTTTACTCACTGTCAGTTGTCTAGGTTTTCACGACCCGCGTAAGACTGCTATATGCTTAGCTATAGAGGCATAGATCAATAACTTGTTCGGGGAGCTTTATATGCCGAAAAAATGGGCGCTAGCTGAGCTATTCATATCACTCCTAGCGATCATGTTTGTCTGGTGCCCAACATCAAAGTATTGCACCGGGCGGCCCGCCGGCCTTGATTGCGAGAGTTGGATGATCTTCGCGG
>NZ_DAOUDC010000027.1:0-331909 GCF_034431535.1 Chloroflexus sp.
AACCGGGTCAAGCCCGATCCAAAAACTGCTAGTAAGGATGAAATGGCTGCTTGGAACAAGTCACCAATTAAAGCAACAGCGAATAATCTGATGAAAATCTCAAAGGCACTGCGCGTCGTGCGACCGGCTAAGGTTATGGAGGTGAGCAAGCAAATCTACCAACAGTTACCGCAGGCTATTTCATCGATTGGTTCTCTAGCGAGGCCCTTCAATCCTCTCGCTGAGCAAGTTATCAATAGCTTTCAAAAGATTGCGCTTGGCGACAATGAGCTTAAGTCCGAGTGGGAATTGATTGGCTGGTATCTAGAACGCGATCAGATCTTTCAAGCGGTGGCATTGATGCGTGAGTGGTTGGTGTCGTGGGTCATGGAACAACTTGGTAAGAATGATATATTGAAAAAGACAGCGCGTCAACTGGTCGAACAGACGCTTGGTGCGGCTGTCCAAGCACAGAGGGGAGGTACTAACAAGGCAGAGATACCTGTTGATGAGATACCTGTTGATCTCAATGCCATTCCCTCACTGAAAGAAGTGGTTAATCTTTATAACCAACTTGGCGATTTGCGCAACGATCTTATGCATGCCGGCAAGCGGAAACAACCGCACGACGCGCAAAAGGTTGAAGATCTCGCAAAACGGTTATATGAGTCTTTGCGAAATACCTGTCGGCTTCCATCCTAGTGTGTGTTCGTCCATGTTCAAAGGGGATCAGCATCGCTGATCCCCCTTTGAACACCTCTCCCCCCCCGTTCACGCCATCGGCGGTCGGCTTGTATGCCGAAGTTGAGCAGCGCGATAACGAGCTTTGAATACCTCCCTCCCCCGTTCACGCCATCGGCGGGGTATACGTCCGCCGTAGGTTGGGGATGATCTCTTGCTGCTCACGCACCAGTTTGCGGGCAAGGGTCATCGCCCGGTGCTGGAGAGCTTTGACAGCGGAGACAGTGCAACCGAGTTGTTGGGCAGTTGCTTCGAGGGACAGGGCATAGCCGAAGCGGAGCCAGAGCACCTGCCGGTAGTGGTCGGGTAGAGCAGCGAGCACCTGCTGGAGGTGCTCCCAGTCCCACTGGTGGGCGAGCAGGGCTTCGGGGTCGCCGTTCCGCTCACTGTCACCGTCTTCGAGCGGGACAAGCCGCCGGTCACGGCGCAGCATGCTGGCGGCCTGATCGCGGGCGAGGTGGAAGAGCCACGCGGTGAGGGGCAGGCCGCGGTCTTCGTAGTGGGCGGCCCGTTCAAGTAGGCGGACAAATACGTCGCTGTGGGCGTCGCGGGCCAGTTCGGGATCGCCCAAGCGCCGGCACAGGTAGTGGTAGATGCGCGGCCCGTAAGTTTCGTAGATCCAGCTTACCGTCTGCGGGTCGCGTTGTTGAAGTCCGGTAATGATGTCGTGGTGGGATGGAACGGTCATTGACTAAACTCCGTAAGCTCCAAAGACGCGAATTCATCAACGTAAACACTCCCTGTGCCGATCCCGTTGCGACGGAATGCGAGGTTTAGTCTCCTTTCGTTGAGGGTGCGAGTACCGGTAGGATCGAGTATACACTACAAAAGGACTGAAAACGGTAACATTTTTTGCAAAATTTTTGGGATGGGGTAGAGGCACATCGTCTTTGCCTCTACCCCGCGCTCGTGGGAGAGGGGCCGGGTGCCGGATCAGAGATGCTGCCCGCCTTTCCCCGCTCGCGGGAGATCGCTGCGCCGCGTGCGGTGACTCGCAATGACAATATAGGAACTATCTTTGTCCCTTTTCCGTCATCTCATCAGAGCAGTTTTCTGATTGCAAGGGATTGTCTATGCGTGGGTTTCTCTTGATCGTTATCATCGCTGCATTCTTGCTCACCGCCTGCGGGGTGTCTACCGCCTCGGCGCCTGCCCAGCCTACCGCAGCGCTTGACCAACCCGTTCCTACTCAGCCGCCGGCGGCCACGCGCGATCCGGCGGCACCGGTGCCGGGAGTAGCTGAGCCAACGGCGACACAGTTGCCCGGCAATCCCGCCGCGCAGCCGGTACCTGCTTCCACCGAAATGCCGGCGTCTCTGCCACCAACTGTTGCGCCGGTAGCGACCTTGGCACCGACTGTTTTGCCCGTTAAGGAGTCGCCGATGCCCATTCAGCCCGCTCCCGCGCCGAATGCTCAGCCGCTGACACCGCCGTTTGATAGCTTTATCCAGCGCCAGATTGATGTGGCGAAGCAGGATTTGGCCCAGCGGTTGGGGATTGATGTGGCCGCGATTGAGGTGGCTTCGGTTGAAGCGGTGACGTGGCCTGATGGCGCGCTGGGTTGCCCGCGGCCCGGCATGGCCTACATTCAGGTGTTAATTGACGGCTTGCGCATTCTGTTGCGGGTTGGCGATCAGCTCTACCCCTACCACAGCGGCGATAACCAACCGCCGTTCTTGTGCGAATCGCAGATGGGGCCGCGCGCGCAGCCGTAACAAAGCGCTCCGCAGCATGAGGCATCGTCGCCCCGGCAGAGTCTCGCACATCACCGTGGTAACGATGATTCCTGATAGCAGGGTGCGACCGCCGGCGGCGCCAATGGCCCACCTGATCCCCAGTGCATCGGCTAAACTGCCGGCTAACAACGCGCCGATTGCGTAGCCGCCGTCACGCCAGAGCCGGTAGACCCCGACTGCTGAAGCATGCCATGTGCGGTGGGCCACGTCGCCGATGGCGTCGAGAAGGGTGGGGTAGACGAGGGCGGTGCCGGGGCCGAGCAAGGTACTGCCTAGTGCCCACATCCAGAAGTCTGCGGTCAGGATAAAGAGGAAGATGCCGCCGGCCTGCACAATCATGCCGAGTGTGATCAGCGGTTTGCATCCCACGCGGTCAGAGAGCGCATCGGCACCGAGTTGGCTGATCCCCCATACCGCCGGGTAGATTGCAGTCAAGATGCCGATATCGCCGATCGACAGACCGTGCAGGGCAAAGTAGAGCGGAAAGAGACCCTATGCCATGTCGTCGTTGAGATTGTTGAACATACCGGCTTGGTTGACCGCGAAGAGCGCGCGATCTTTCCAACTGGTCAGCAGCAGAATGGGTGCAAACGCCAGTCGTGCGACGGGCGGCATGCCGTTGTGGCGGGTGCGCGCTTCGACGGCGGCATGGCCCTGCGTTTCGCGCACCAAGAAGATCGAGCTGATGAGGCCGGCGAGGGCGATGATAATCCCGATGATAAATGGTTGCGGGCGTAAGCTGTATGTAGTAGCAAGGTAGCCGGTGCCGAACACCGCTGCCGAGACGGCCAGATAGCCGGCGGCTTCGTTAAGGCCCATGGCTAAACCGCGTTGTTGGGGGCCGACCAGATCGATCTTCATGATGACGGTGGTTGACCAGCATAAGCCTTGATTGATACCGAGCAACCCATTCGCAAAGACGATCCACTCCCAGCTTGGCGCGAAGATGATGATCACCGGCACCGGCAAACCGATGATCCAACCCGCAATCAGTACCTTCTTGCGGCCAATGCGATCACTGAGCCTGCCGGCAACCAGGTTAGCAAGCGCTTTGACAATCCCAAAGCTGAAGATGAAACTCAGGATGGCGGTTTTGGAAGCTATGCCGAGATCTGCTTCGGCCAGCAATGGCAAGACGGTGCGCTCGATGCCGACCATGCTGCCGACGAAGGCATTAACGAGGACAAGCAAGCTAAATTGCGTCCAATTGGCGCGTAACCCAAGCCGGATGTCGCTCAGTGCGGATGAAGGTTGCGATGGCATAGCTGAGATCTCCCCGGCATGCTATCTTGGCACCATTTTAACAGATGTTGCCATAGCAGATGGCGATGCAGCAATGGTATACTGACTGCAACTCTTGTCTCGTTACTCCCTGTTAGAATGGGTATGAGTGACCAATCTTCTCCTCACCGGCGTTGCGATTCCCCGTCCCCAGCGGGAGGGGGTTAGGGGTGGGGGCAAGGCAAATGCGCAATCAATCGTCCTCTCACCGGCGTTGCGACCACACCGTATGGCGAAACAGTCTCTGTTTGCGCCTGCTGATCGTGGTCGTGATCGCCTTTCTGATCGGCGTGGCGCTGCTGATTGGGCAAGCGCTGTATCGCTCATGGGTTTTCTAGTTCGCTCTTCCTCCCTCTTGGGCTGTTGTTGGTTCTAACACATTACTAACACTCCGCTGATGACGATCTAACATCACTTTTTTATCTACACAGGTGTACGCCTTACTGGTCATCACCGTTGCATCGCTACGTGCCGATACACGCTGACGATCAGAAGGAGGTGATGCGCGATGACGATGGATCTTGGCCTGATCATCCTGCAAGTGGTTATCGGTTTGCTGATGATGGGGCACGGTGCGCAGAAGTTGTTCGGCTGGTTTGGCGGTCAGGGCTTACGCGCCACTGCCGATTGGCTGGCAAGCATGGGGCTACGTGCGCCGCGCTTCTGGGCACTGATGGCCGGTCTGGCTGAGTTTGGCGGCGGGTTGCTCTTCGCACTTGGCCTCTTCCATCCGATTGGCCCTCTCGCTATCATTGCGGTCATGATCGCGGCGATTGCGCTCGTCCACTGGTCGCACGGTCTGTGGATTAGCAACGGTGGGAGCGAGTATTCGCTCGTGCTGACCGTGCTGGCTTTGGTGATGGGATTGTGGCAACCCGGCGCATATACCCTCGATCGGGTGTTGGGTATCGCTCTGCCGCAACCGCAAACCTTTTGGGTTGGCCTGATCCTCGTGCTGCTTGGTCTCGCGTTCGCGCTATTCGGGCGTCAGCATCGTGCAATGGCGACACCGCACAGCGCCGGTCAAGCTACCGGCTAGGCAGGCGCTTGGGCGTCGCCCAACCCGGCGCCCACATAGTCGAGAGGAGGTATCCTGTGCAAGTAAGACCACTCCATGATCGTGTTGTGGTGAAACCAAAACCAAAAGAGGAGAAGACTAAGGGTGGTATCTTCCTGCCCGATACCGCAAGCAAAGAGCGCCCGATGGAGGGCGAGGTGATTGCGGTTGGGCCGGGCCGGCGCGCTGACGACGGCAAGCTCATCCCGATGAGCGTGAAGGTTGGTCAACACGTGCTCTACGCGAAATACGCCGGCACTGAGTTTAAGATCGACGAGGAAGAGTATCTGATCCTGCAAGAGAAGGATATTCTAGGTATCATCGAGGAGTAAGCGATATGGCGAAGCAACTGATCTTCGATCAGCAAGCTCGTACTGCGCTTAAACACGGTATCGATACACTCGCGCTAGCAGTCAAAACAACGCTCGGCCCCCGTGGCCGCAATGTCGCCCTTGATAAAAAATGGGGTACGCCGACCGTCACCCACGATGGTGTAAGCGTCGCGAAGGAGATCGAGCTGAAAGATCCGTTCGCTAACCTTGGCGTCCAACTGCTCAAGCAGGCAGCCGTCAAGACCAACGATGTTGCCGGTGATGGTACCACTACGGCAACGGTGCTGGCCCAAGCGATTATCAACGAGGGCTTGAAACTGGTCGCTGCCGGCGCCAACCCCATGCTGCTCAAGCGTGGTCTCGATAAAGGTGGTCAAGCGCTGGTCGCTCGTATCAAAGAGCAGGCGATCACCCTCAAGACCCGCGATGAGATTCGGAATGTCGCGACAATCTCGGCCCAAGATGCTGAGGTTGGCGAGTTGCTGGCGACCGTCATGGATAAGATTGGCCGTGACGGCGTCGTGACGGTCGAAGAGGGTAAGAGCACCCACCTCGAGCACGAGCTGGTCGAGGGTATGCAGTTTGACCGCGGCTACATCTCGCCCTACTTCATCACCGACTCGGCTCGCATGGAGGCGGTGCTCGACGAGCCCTACATCCTGATTACCGACAAGAAGATTAGCTCGATCAAGGATCTTCTGCCAATCCTTGAAGCGGTACTGAGCAGCGGCAAGAAGGATCTGCTCGTCATCGCCGAGGATGTGGACGGCGAGGCTCTGGCGACGCTGGTGGTCAACAAGCTGCGCGGGACGCTCAACGCGCTGGCAGTGAAAGCCCCCGGCTTCGGCGACCGGCGCAAGGCAATGCTGCAAGATATTGCGATCCTTACCGGCGGTACGGTCATCTCCGAGGAGATTGGCCGTAAGCTCGAAAGTGCGACCCTGCAAGACCTTGGCCGCGCCCGCCGCGTCAAGGCCGACAAGGATAACACTGTGATCGTCGAGGGTCACGGTGATAAGCAAGCCATCCAAGCCCGCATTGCCCAACTCAAGCAGCAGATTGAGACGACGACCTCGGATTACGATCGCGAGAAGCTGCAAGAGCGGGTGGCGAAGCTGTCGGGTGGCGTGGCTGTGATTAAGGTTGGCGCGCCAACCGAGCCGGCGATGAAGGAGCGCAAGGCCCGCGTCGAAGATGCGCTCAACGCGACCCGCGCTGCGGTGGAGGAGGGTATCGTTCCCGGTGGTGGTGTTGCGCTTCTCAACGCCATCCCGGCGCTCGATAACGTCACCACCCAGTTTGAAGAGGAGCGCATGGCGCTCAATGTCCTCCGCCGCGCGCTCGAAGAGCCGCTGCGCCAGCTTGCGACCAACGCCGGCGAGGATGGTTCGGTGGTGGTCGAGAATGTGCGCAACGAGCAGCGGAAGCACAACAACAACCACTATGGTTACGATGTCATGACCGGTACGTATGTCGATCTCATGCAAGCCGGCATTATCGACCCGGCCAAAGTGGTGCGCACCGCGCTGGAGAATGCAATTAGCGTCGCCGGTATGGTGTTGACCACCGAGGCGTTGATCGTTGAAGCTCCCGAACCCAAGAAGAACAACAACACACCACCAATGCCGGACGATGATTTCTAATCCGGTGACGAATCCTGTAAAGCCGCACGGCTGTGCGGCTCCCCAACCATAAAGTGATCGCGATCAATGGGTAGCGCCGCACGGCTGTGCGGCGCTACGGTTATACCGTGATCGTGATGAACGCCTTATGGCGGTATCGTTACACCCGCGTAATGTATTCGCCGGTGCGCGTATCGATCTTCAATACGTCACCTTCGTTAATGAAGGCCGGTACCTCAATCACCGCCCCCGTCTCTAACGTAGCCGGTTTAGTGACGTTCGTCGCCGTATCGCCGCGTACCGCTACCGTCGTCTCAACAACCTTCAAATTGACGAAGATCGGCAACTCGACACCGATAATCTGATCCTTCTCGGCGTCGTACACAAGGTCAACCGTCTCATTCTCTTTCATAAATTTCACTGCATCACCGACCAACTCCGCCGAAACCGGAATTTGATCGAAGGTATCGTTGTCCATAAAGACAAAACTGTCGCCTTCGCGGTAGAGATACTGCATCGGACGGCGCTCGATACGCACAATGTCGATCTCTGCACCGGCGCGTACTCGATCTTCAATGACTTTACCGGTAGTTAGACTCTTCAGCTTCATCCGCACGAAGGCGCGCCAGTTGCCCGGCGCAACGTGCTGAAACTCAATGACCTGATACAGATCGTTGTTGTACCGAATGACGATACCGTTACGCAAATCTGAGGTTGTTCCCGCTGCCATACGAATATACTCCTCGTGATCACGCTTTTTGTGACAATACAATACAAACCGGGTAGGACTCGCTTCCCGGCGAATGTTATCACTATAGGCGGAAACTCGATTCTGCGCAAGTAACGACGCAGAGTGAGCAAAGGCGTAGTAGAGCCGAACAGCTGTCTGGCTCCGCAAAGGTACGCAAAGCGTCTAACGCAAAGACGCTAATGACATAGAGAGCGCAGCGGGTTTTGAGGAATGGTATGAGCGCGCTTGTGTCCTACCTATAAAATACTTCGCGTCCTCTGCGTTCTTCGCGCCTTTGCGTTGATCATCCCCTGCGTTTCTGCCCCCTTTGCGTCTCTGCTTCGTTTGCGTCTTTCCCCTCTACAAAACCGTTCTCTTGACTGATCAGCCTTTCCCAGAGATTGGGTACAATACCCTTGGAATCGTTCCATCACCCATCCATTAGGAGACTCCATGAAGCTCGTGTTGCCCGGTCTGCTGCACGATGAACTCCTCCCCCGGATTGAGGCCGTTGCGCCGCAGGCGACCATTGTCTGGTACGATCAGCACGGTGAACCGGAAGCGCCGATCGTCGATGCCGAAGTGCTCTTGCGCTGGTTTTTCACGACCGAGCAATTGGCCTGCTTGGTGCGTCAGATGCCGGCTCTCCGCTGGCTCCACATTCCCCGCGCTGGCGTGGACGGCTCGCTTATCCCCGAAATCGTCGCGCGCGACATTATCGTCACCAACTCCGCCGGCGTGCATGCCATCCCGATCAGCGAATTCGTCATGCTCTTTGCCCTCAGCCACGTAAAGCAAGCCACCCGTCTGCATCAATTACAAGCCGCTCATCAGTGGCGCGAACACGATCTACAATTGCGCGAGCTAGCCCGATCAACCATGCTCATTATCGGACTCGGTCAGATCGGGCAGGCCATTGCCACGCGCGCGAGCGCCTTTGGAATGCGAGTCTGGGGTTCGCGCCGAACACCACGCCCGACTCCCGGCGTCGAGCGGGTGGTTGGCGAGGGGGAATGGAGATCACTCCTCCCGGAGGCCGATTTTGTCGTCATCGCAGCGCCGCTGACGCCCCTGACGCGCGGCATGGTTGGCAGAGCGGAGCTGGCGCTGATGAAGCCAGATGCCTACCTGATCAATATTGCCCGCGGCGAAATCGTTGACCAAGCCGCGTTGATTGCCGCGCTCCGTGATCGCCGCATCGCCGGCGCCGGTCTTGATGTCTTTTCCCAAGAACCGCTGCCGCCCGACAGCCCCTTCTGGGAGCTGCCAAACGTTTTTGTCACCCCGCATATCTCGTGGAGTTCGCCGCATATTCGCGCCCGCACGCTGGATATCTTCGCTCGCAATCTGCGGGCGTTTTTACATAACGAACCGATGATCAACGTCGTTGACAAGCAAGCCGGATACTGAAGGCGCAAAGGGTGCAGAGACGCAAAGACGGGAAACGCAAAGAATGTTATATGGTGGGGCATAAGCGCGCTTGTGCCATTCTCAAAAAACCTTTGCGATCTTGGCGTCCTCTGCGGCTTTTGCTTAAGTGATGTAAGGAGTATACGTTCATGACCTCAACCGCCGACCGTCTCATCGATCTGTTCGCTACCCGCGTGCGCGAGGTGACGCCGCCGCTCTTTGGGGCTGCCGGCGAGCCGGTCCGACCGCTCGTCAGCCTTGCCTATGGGTTAGCCGACCCCGCCCTCTTCCCCCGCGCCGAGCTGATGGCTGCCGCTGCCCACGTGTTAGCTTATGAATCGGCCGAATCGCTCAACTACGCGATGTCGTATCCCGGCCTGACCGACCAGATCGTGGCTCGCTTACAGGCTGAAGGAGTCGATGCCCAACCCGAACGGGTATTAGTCGGTTACGGTTCTGGTCAGATTTTAGCTCTCTTGCCTGAAATCTTTGTTGAGCCGGGCGATATTGTGATCATCGAGGGTCCGAGTTTTCTCGGTGCGGTCAAGCGCTTTGTCCAGAGTGGTGCCCGACTGATAACGGTGCCGGTCGATGAGCACGGTATGAACGTTACTGTGCTGGCCGATGTCTTACGCAGTTTAGCCGCAGAGGGTCGGCGGCCAAAATTTATCTACACCATTCCCACCTTTCACAATCCTACCGGCGTAACGCTCAGCCTCGAGCGCCGCCGGCAGTTGGTGGCGCTCGCCGCCGAATACGGCGTGCTGGTAGTCGAAGACGACGCCTACCTCGATCTGCGTTTTGCCGGCGAACCGCTGCCTTCGCTGGCCGCCCTTGATCACGAAGGCTGGGTTATCCGCGTCGGCACCTACTCCAAGATTCTCGCTCCCGGCTTGCGCATCGGCTGGGTGCATGCCCGCCGCGAAATCATCGACCGCCTGCTGATGGTTAAAGCCGAAGGCACCACCGGCCCCTTCATCACCCGCGTCGTGGCCCGCTTCAGCGCCGCAGGCCGGCTTGAGCGGCACATCGCTGCGCTGTGCCAGCACTACGCCGCCAAGTGCGCAGTGATGGCCGAAGCGATCCGCCGCCATTTCCCTGCCGGCGCGCGCTTCCTGCTGCCGTCCGGCGGCTTTTTCATCTGGGTCACGCTCCCAGCCGGTGTCAGCGCCAACGCCCTCCTCGGTGCCGCCCGCACCCGCGGCGCCGAATTCCTCCCCGGCACGGCCTGCTTCGCCGAACCCGGCCACGGCGACGACGCCATCCGTCTCGCCTTTAGCTTCCAAAGCAGCGCCCAGATCGAAGAAGGCATCGCCCGCATTGGCACCGCCTTCAACGACCTCTAAAGCGCAGAGGGGGTAAAGACGCCGTAGAGCCGGACGACTGTCCGGCTCCGCAGAGGGCGCAAAGGTATGGTTGATGGTAATGGTTGGGTTACAAGCGCGCTCGTACCCTTCCCAAAAAACCTTCGCGCTCTCTGCGTTCTTGGCGCCTTTGCGTTAAACCCTCTGCGCTCTGTGTGTCCTCTGCGTCTTTGCCCCCTCTGCGCCTTTGCCTCGCAACTTTTGGCCGGTTCCTGCGGTTTCTATAGGAGAGACCGTTACGGCCAAAGAAACCAGCCATGCACGAAAACATCCTCAGCCGCGGTATCATCACCGCCGCCATCGAAGTGCATCAAGCCCTCGGCGGGCCGGGTCTGCTCGAACGAGTCTACGAAGAAGATCTGAATCTAGGAGCTAGCTCAAGCCGGGATTGCGGTTGAGCAACAAAAATGCTTGCCGATCCAGTACAAACACACCACCCTCGCCACCCCGCTGCGCGTCGATCTACTGGTCGGTGGGTTAGTCATTGTTGAATGCAAAGCCGTCGAAACCTATCACGACATATTCACGGCGCAAGCCCTCACCTATTTGCGGTTATCCGGTCTCAAGCTCGCGCTCGTCATCAACTGCGGCGAACGGCTGCTCAAAAACGGAATCCATCACGTCGTCAACCGGCTACAGCAAGACGCAGAGCGAGCAAAGACGCAAAGAACGCAGAGGTCGCTAAGGTTTTTCGGGGAATGGTACAAACGCGCTTGTATCACAACCCTACAACAATTCGTAGCGTCCTTTGCGATCTTTGCGTTAAACATCCTCTGCGCCTCTGCCTCGTGTGCGCCTTTACTCGGCGACGTGGCTGAAGATGTCGGTCTCCGAGATGATCCCGATCGGCTCACCGTTCTCAACCACCGCGAGCCGGCGGATGTTGCGCTCGACCATCAACGCCGCGCACTCGGCAATCGGCGTCTCAGGACTGACGCTCAGCAGTGGCCGCGAGGTCAGATCACCCACGGTCAGGCCATTGACGGCCCGTCCTTCGCGTACCACCTTCTTCAACACGTCGCGCATCGTCATAATGCCCCATTGCCCGCTCGTGTCAGGCTTAACGATCACCGAATGGATGTTGCGCCCGCGCATGTAGATCGCCGTCTCGCGCAGCGACGCCTCAGCCGGCACGGCCACCACCGCCCGCGTCATCACCGACCCCACGCTATCGTGCGGATAAACCTTGCCATCGGCCCGGCGCAAAATCTCCGGCCCAAAGGTCTCTTCGGGGTGCGGCACCTGTCCGGCAGCGATCTTCTCCATATTGGCGATAATCAAGCTGCCGAACTCCGAGGTCTTTACCTCGCGCGCGCCCTCCATCAGGCGAGCAAAGTCGTAGGTAACGGTCTTGTCGGCGATGGTGCGCTCAAGCCCGGCGATAATCAGGTCGGCGGCTTCCGTCCACCCCATATAGCGCAGCATCATCTCGCCCGACAGAATCACCGAACCGGGGTTGACCTTGTCGAGGTCGGCATACTTCGGCGCGGTGCCGTGGGTCGCCTCGAAGATGGCGTGGCCGGTGACGTAGTTGATATTGCCGCCGGGAGCGATGCCAATCCCGCCTACCTGCGCCGCCAGCGCATCCGAGAGGTAGTCGCCGTTGAGGTTTGGCGCGACGATCACATCAAACTCGTCGGGCCGCGTGAGCACTTGCTGGAAGATAATGTCGGCGATCGTGTCCTTGACTAGAATCTTGCCGCTGGCCAGCGCCTCTTTCTGCTCGGCGTTGGCCGCCGCTTCGCCGCGCGCCGCCTTGGTGCGCTCCCACTGCGTCCACGTGTAGACATAATCACCAAAAGCACGCTCGGCGTACTCGTATGCCCAATCGCGGAAGGCGCCCTCGGTGAACTTCTGGATATTCCCCTTGTGCATGATGGTGATGCTCTTCCGCTTATAGTTGATCGCATACTGGATCGCCGCTGCCATGATTCGCTCGGTGCCAATGCGGCTGATCGGCTTGATGCCGATGCCTACCTCGATCCGGCCCTCCGGCCCCTCGCCGAGCAATTGGCGGAACTCATCGGTCTTTTCCGGCGTGCCGAAGCGAATCTTGTCGAAGTCTTTCGGAAATTCGCGCTGCAAAACCTCGATAATCTTGGCCGCTTCCGCGCTGCCGCCCCGATACTCGATGCCGGTGTAGACATCCTCCGTGTTTTCACGGAAGATGACCATATCAACCTTTTCCGGGTGCTTGACCGGCGAAGGCACGCCGGCAAAGTGGCGGACCGGACGCTGGCAGACGTAGAGGTCGAGATGCTTGCGCAGCGCCACGTTCAGCGAGCGGATGCCGCCGCCGACTGGCGTGGTGAGCGGGCCTTTGATGCCGACCAGATACTTCTGGAATGTCTCGATCGTCTCATCCGGCAGCCAGTTGCCAGTCTGCTGGAAAGCCTTCTCGCCGGCCAAGACCTCGACCCACTCGATCTTGCGTTTGCCGCCATAGGCCAGTGCAACCGCTGCATCAAATACGCGCACGCTAGCCCGCCAGATGTCGCGACCCGTGCCATCACCCTCGACGAAGGGAATGATGGGGTGATCAGGCACCTGCAAGCCCCCGTTAACGATTCGAATGGCCTCGCCTGTTGGCGTCGAGTTCATCTTCCTGCTCCTTCACACCTTACAATAGATTGCGGCCTGTATTATAGCCGACAATCGCTGTCTTGACTACTGTCAATGTTGCAAGATAATTCCGATTGATCGCCCAACCTTTGCACACCTCCTGCACGGAATTGTAAGGCGCGCACGAAGCAGAGGCGCAAAGAGAGCAAAGGCGCAGAGAACGCAAAGAGCGCGAAGGTTTTTTGGGAAGGGTACAAGTATGCTTGCACCCCAACCATTACTATTCATCATACCTTTGCGCCCTCTGCGGAGCCGGACAGCCGTCCGGATCTGCGGCGTCTTTGCGTTAACCGTCTTTGCGCCCTTTGCGTTTCGCCCTCTGCGCCTTTGCCCCCTCTGCGCCTTTGCCTTGGTTGCACAACCTTTTTCATATAGATCGCACCGGCGATTTCCTTAGATCGTGCTGATTGACACAACCCTGAAGACAGGTATAATTCCATTGACACCTCCGTCCGCGCTGGCTGGTCCCGCGATTGCACGCTGTGAGGCTACTTATGTTTGATGCCTACATTCCGGTGCTAATCCTCTTTCTGATCGCCGTGTTTATTGCCGCCTTCGTGATCACTCTCTCGGCTCTGCTCGGCCCGCGCCGCAGCACTCCGCGCAAGCTCGCGCCCTACGAGTCGGGCATGGATCCGGTCGGCCCGGCGATCCGGCGCATCCCGGTCAAGTTCTATGTCGTGGCGATGCTGTTCATCGTGTTCGATATTGAAGTCGTCTTCTTTTATCCGTTTGCGCTCGTCTTCCGCGATCTTGGCCCGGCTGGCCTTGCGGTCATGGGTGTCTTCTTTGTGGTGTTGCTCGTCGGCTTTATCTACGAGTGGAAGAAGGGGGCATTGCGATGGGAATAGAAGAGAAGGCCGGCAATTTGGGCATTGTCACCACCACCCTTGAGACGGTGGTGAATTGGGGTCGCACCAATGCGATGTGGCCGTTGCTGTTTGGTCTCGCCTGTTGCGCGATCGAGATGATGGGGGCGCAGGCGAGTAATTATGATCTCTCCCGGTTTGGCATGGAGCTGAACCGCGCTTCGCCCCGCCAAGCCGATCTGATGATCGTCGCCGGCCGGGTGTCGCGCAAGATGGCTCCGGTTGTGCGCCGGCTGTATGACCAGATGCCTGAACCTAAGTGGGTGATCGCGATGGGTGATTGCGCGGCATGCGGCGGGATTTTCAATAACTATGCGATTGTCCAAGGCGTTGATGAGGTGGTGCCGGTTGATGTCTATGTTGCGGGCTGCCCTCCTCGCCCCGAAGCCTTGATCGATGGCATTATGATGCTCCATCAGAAGGTGATGCGCGAGAAGATTAACGGTAAGAAGGAAGCGCCGATCCGGATTGAGCATCCGCTTGTGCAGGTGAAGTAGTATGGATAATCAGACGGTGCTTGCCGCGTTGCGCGCAAAGCTTGGCAGCGAGATTCTGGCGGTGAACGAGTTCCGGGGCGATCTGAGCGTGACGCTGACGCCGGCTAGCTATTTGGCGGCGGCCCAGTTTTTGCGCGATGATCCGGAGTTTGCCTACACCTTTCTCGAAAATCTCTGCGGGGTTGATTATCTTGGCCGTAAGCCGCGCTTCGAGGTGGTGGCCCACCTCACCAGTATGCGCCATCGCCACCGCATCTGCCTTAAGGTTGGCTGCGATGAGCCAAATCCGGCAGTGCCCTCGCTAACCCCGCTCTTCCCCACCGCCAATTATCAAGAGCGTGAGACGTTCGATTTGTTGGGGATTACCTTCACCGGCCATCCCTCGCTCACCCGCATCTTGCTGCCCGATGATTGGGTTGGCCACCCGCTGCGCAAGGATCATCCGCTCGGCGACGAAGAGATCGCGTTTTCGTTTAATCAAGACCGTATCTACGCGCGCAAGCCGTTTGCGAGGGAGTAGTGTATGGCCGAACCGATTATTGTTCCTACCCCCCAACAGATCATTGAGCCTGCCATCGCCGGGCGTACCGAGACGATGGTGCTGAATATGGGGCCGCACCACCCTAGCACGCACGGCGTGTTGCGCTTGGTGCTGGAACTCGATGGCGAAGTCGTGGTCAACGTTGCCCCCGATGTCGGCTATCTCCATACCGGTATCGAGAAGACGATGGAGAGCAAGACGTACCAGAAGGCGGTGGTGTTGACCGACCGCATGGATTATTTGGCCCCGCTCTCGAACAATCTCTGCTATGCGCTGGCGGTCGAGAAGTTGCTGGATGTTGAAATTCCCGCACGAGCTCAGATTGCTCGCGTCTTGCTCACTGAGTTGCAGCGCATTTCGTCGCATCTGGTCTGGCTCGGCACCCATGCCCTCGATCTAGCGGCAATGAGCGTCTTTCTCTATGCCTTCCGCGAGCGCGAGCAGATTCTCGATATCTTTGAGCTGGTCTCCGGCGCGCGCATGATGACCAGCTATTTCCGCATTGGCGGTCTCGCTTACGATTTGCCGGCGGATTTCATCCCTACTGTGGAGCAGTTCCTCGCTATTATGCCGTCGCGTATCGATGAGTACGAGGATCTGCTGACTGCGAATCCGCTCTGGCTGGAGCGTACCGTCGGTGTCGGCGTAATCGATGCCCAATCGGCGATTGCCCTTGGTCTCACCGGCGCCAACTTGCGCGCGACTGGCGTCGCCTACGATGTGCGCAAGGCGATGCCCTACAGCGGCTACGAGACCTACTCGTTTGAAATTCCGATCGGAAAGAATGGCGATATTTACGATCGCTATCGCGTGCGCATCGCCGAGATGCGCCAGAGCGTCAAGATCGTGCAGCAGGCGACCGCGCGGCTGCGCGAGTTGGGGCCGGGGCCGGTGGTCACGCCGAACCGCAAAGTGGCTCCGCCACCCAAGCGCGAGATTACCGAGAGCATGGAGTCGCTGATCCACCACTTTAAGCTGTGGACAGAAGGCTTTAAGCCGCCGCGCGGCGATGCCTACGTGAGCATCGAGTCACCCCGCGGCATCCTCGGCTGCTACGTGGTGAGCGACGGCAGCCCCAAGCCGTGGCGGGTTCACTTCCGCGCGCCATCGTTTATCAATTTGCAGAGTCTGGCCCACATGGCCAAAGGCCGGCTGGTCGCCGATCTGGTCGCGCTCATCGCTAGCCTCGATCCAGTCCTCGGCGAGGTTGATCGCTGAACTATCACCCCGCTCCCGCAGAGCAGGATCGTAGTAGGGTGGAGGCCATGCTCCCCTCCCCCAGCGGGGGAGGGGTCGGGGGTGGGGGCCAACCTCCTCTATCTCGCAGAGTAGGATCGTAGTTGGGGGTGAGTGTACACAAGTGAATAGCCGCAAAAGGCGCAAAAACTACATAAGGGCTTTTGTGGTCGTTTCGTGGTTCTGTTTCTCCCGCGAGCGGGAGCGAGGCCGGGGGGCAATCTCCCCTCCTCCAGCGGGAGATAGGCGGGAGGTGAGTGTCAATATCTGTCCACGGAGGAGACCGTGACGCTTCTTGAAACGCATCAAGCTGAAATCGAGGCCATTATCTCCCGCTACGCCAGCAAGCGTAGCGCGGTGTTGCCATTGTTATACCTTGCCCAAGACACGTACGGCTATCTGACCGATGAGGCTATCCGCGAGGTGGCGGCGATTTTAGAATTGCCGGCTACCGATGTCTTCGAGGTGGTCGGGTTTTATACCCTCTTCTACAACCGCCCCGTCGGGACATGGGTGCTGCAAGTGTGCGATGATGTGCCCTGTTGTTACTGTGGTGCCGAGGAGCTGATCACGGCGCTGAAGCAGACGCTCGGCATTAGCGAAGATGAAACCACGCCCGACGGGATGTTCACCTTGCAGCGGGTGAAGTGTCTGGCCGCGTGCGACCGCGCGCCGGTGTTGCAGGCGAACCTCGATTATGTGTACGATGTCACCCCTGATCGGGTGCAGACGCTGTTGAACGATCTGCGCGCTCGCGCTGCCGAAGCACGCAAGCGCGGTGTTAGTGGCCGCTTCGCTGAAGATTATGAGTTCACCCGCGATGGCCGCTTGGTGCAGATCGAGCGGTTTGCCCCGTACCGTCCGCGCGAGTTTGTGATCGAACCACCCGTTGCACCGGCTACGCCGCCGCCGTCGGTGGCCCCCGAAGCCGATGCCGGGCTTGACCGGCCTGATACGCGCACGGCCTCGCCGTTGTGATGCTGCGCCGCTGCCGTTGGGCGCGCTAGAAAGTTGAGTGCAATGGGGCTGAGTGAACATATTGTGATGCGGGAACTCGATATTCCCGAGATTGCCGATTTTGAGGTCTATCGCCGCCACGGCGGCTGGAAAGCGTATCGCTATGCGCTGACTGAAAAGACGCCGGCTGATATTGTCCAGATGGTGAAGGAGTCGGGTTTGCGCGGGCGCGGCGGCGCTGGCTTTCCTACCGGTATTAAGTGGGGCTTTCTGCCTAAAGGCGTCTATCCCCGCTACCTGCTCTGCAACTGCGACGAGTCTGAGCCGGGGACGTTCAATAACCATCAGATTATCGACAAGAATCCCCACCAGTTGATCGAAGGGGTGGCCTTATCGGCCTATGCGATCGAGGCCAATGTGGCCTACATCTATATGCGCGGCGAATTCGCCGCCGCGGCTCGCACGCTCGAACGGGCGATTGCGCAGGCCTATGCCGCCGGCTTTCTTGGCAAGAAGATCCTCGGCACCGATTTTGATCTCGATATGTACGTCCATCGCGGCGCCGGCGCCTATATCTGCGGTGAAGAGACGGCGTTGATGGAGTCGCTGGAGGGCAAGATCGGCCAACCGCGCCTTAAGCCGCCGTTCCCCGCCGTGGCCGGTCTGTACGGCAAGCCGACGATTATCAATAATGTCGAGACGCTGGCCAACGTGCCGCGCATCGTCGAGAGGGGCGTGGCGTGGTACCGCTCGCACGGCACCGAGAAGAGTCCCGGTACGAAATGTTTTTCGCTCAGCGGTCACGTCAACCGTCCCGGCAACTACGAGCTGCCCTTCGGCGTGCCCTTGCGCGAACTAATCGAATCGCCCGAGTATGGCGGTGGGATGAAGGGTGGCCGTCCGGTGAAGATTATTATTCCCGGCGGCGCATCCGCGCCGTGGCTCACCGCTGACCATCTCGATGTGCCGCTTGATTACGAGAGCGTCGCCGCCGCCGGTTCGATGCTCGGTTCCGGCGCGGTGATTGTGCTCAACGATACCGTCTCGGCGCCGCACGTCGCCTACAAGATGGACGAATTCTTCAAGCACGAGAGCTGCGGCAAGTGTACTCCCTGCCGCGAGGGTACGCACTGGCTCGTGCGCGTGCTCCATCGCATGGTGGAAGAGGGCCATGCCACCGCTGCCGATATTGATACGCTGCATAGCATCTATCGCCAGATGGCCGGCAACTGCTTCTGCCTGCTCGGCGAAAGCGCCGTCATGCCGATCAAGAGCGCGTTGCAGCTCTTCCCGCACGAATTTGAGGCGCTGGTGAAACAGAGCAGCCACCGGAATGGTCACCATATTCCGCTTATAGTTCACCGGTAGCGCAACGTGGGAAGGTAGGGAGTAGGGAGTGGGGAGACCTAGCAATGGCCGTTCCCCTCTCCATCCGAGCTACCGCAGCTTCCCTCTCCCACTAACGTGGGAGAGGGGCCGGGGTGAGGGATCATCCATCCGTTCTTAGAATAGGGTAACGTACAATGCCAGATGTGACGCTTACCATCGATGGAGTGCAGGTGACAGTGCCTGCCGGTACCAATATTGTTGATGCGGCGCGCCAAGCCGGGATCGCCATCCCGGTCTTCTGCTACCATCCGCGCCTCAAGCCGGTCGGCATGTGCCGGATGTGTCTGGTGGAAGTCGGTACTCCCAAGATCGATCCGGCTACCCGCCAGCCGGTGCTCGATGCCAATGGCCGGCCGGTGATTGCGATGATGCCGAAGTTGCAGACTGCCTGCACTACCCCGGTCAGTCCGGGAATGGTGGTGTTGACCACCACCGAACAGGTGAAGTTTGCCCAGCGCGGTGTGCTCGAGTTTTTGCTGACCTCGCACCCGCTCGATTGCCCGGTGTGCGATAAAGGCGGCGAGTGCCCGTTGCAGAACTTGACGATGGGTTGGGGCCCGGCGGTCTCACGCTTCGATTATAACGATAAGGTGCATTTCGAGAAGCCGGTTAAGCTCGGCGATTTGATCTATCTCGATCGCGAGCGCTGCATCCTCTGCGGGCGCTGCGTCCGCTTCCAAGATGAGATTGCCGATGACCCGGTGCTCGGTTTTGATAACCGGGGCCGCAATTGGATGATTATCTCGAAGTCGGATCCGCCGTTTAACAGCAAGTTCTCTGGTAATACGACCGATATTTGCCCGGTGGGGGCGCTCACCAGCAGCGATTTCCGCTTTAAGGCGCGGGTATGGGAGTTGCAGAGCAAGCCGATGGTCTGCACGTTGTGCCCGGTTGGTTGTAACCTCACCCTCGATATGCGCCACGACCACCTCATGCGGGTGATGCCGCGCGAGAATGCCGCGGTGAACGATATCTGGATTTGCGATAAGGGCCGTTATGGCCATCGCTTTATCGAGTCACCCGCTCGCCTGACCACGCCGTTGGTGCGGCGCGATGGCAAGCTGGTGCCGGTCAGTTGGGACGAGGCGCTGGAGCGAGTGGCCGATCAGTTGACGATTATCCGCGCGCGGCATGGCGCTAGCGCCTTGGCCGGTTTGGCCGGGCCGCATCTGAGCAACGAAGACCTCTACCTCTTCCAGAAACTGCTGCGCGAGTTGGGCAGCGAGAACATTGATACCGGCAGCGGTGGCCCGGCGGCGCTCCCGCCTGATGAGATCGGCGGTCTGCTCGCTCCCGGCCCCGGCACCGATCTGAGCAAACTCGGCGCGGGGACGGTGGTGTTAGTGGTTGGGGCCGATCCCGAAGAGGAAGCGCCGCTCTATATGCTGCGGCTGCGTGGGATTGCCCAGCGCGGCGGCAAGCTGGTCGTCGTCGGTCTGCGCCCGACTAAGCTCGACCGCTCGGCGACGAAGGTGGTGCGCTACCGGCCCGAAGGTGAATTGGCGTTTGTCTATGCCCTGCTCAAGGCGGCGCTCGAAGCGAGTGGCAAGCCGGCAGCGCTCGATCGGGTGCATGGGTGGAATGAACTGCGCCGAGCGATGGGCCAGTCAAAACTCGCTGATTTAGCGGCGGCGTGCGGGTTGCCGGTGGCAGAGTTAGAAACGCTAGCGAAAGACTTCCTCGCCGCCGAACAGAGCTTGATCGTGTATGGCTGGGAAGCGCGCAGCGCCGGCCCGGCCCTGACCGAGGCGCTGGCGGCCTTGATGATGCTGACCGGTCGGGCCGGCATGGCGAACAATGGTATCATTGCGCTGTTGGCGGGCGGCAATAGCCGTGGCGCCATCGAGATGGGGGTGCGTCCCGATGCTGGGCCGGGTTACGCGCCGCGCAAACAGCGCGGTCTCGATGCCAACGGCATCTGGGCTGCGGCGCAGGCCGGCAAGGTGCGCGCCATTTGGCTGGTCGGCGTCGATCCGGCGGCGAAGCTGCCCGCGGCCCGCACGGCGCTGGAAGCGGCTGAGTTCGTGGTGGTGCAAGACCTCTTCCTCACTGCGAGCGCCGAATTGGCCGATGTGGTGCTGCCGGCAGCCAGCGTCGCCGAGCGTGAAGGCTCGTATACCAATGCCGAGCGGCGGGTGCAACGCTCGCGGCAAGCCTGCGCGCCAGTGGGTGAGGCCCGGCCTGACTGGCAAATCATCGCCGCAGTGGCCCAAACGCTGGCGATGGTGCCGATTGGCGGTGGGCGGAACGGCCCGATCCCGGTCACTGCCGAGGCATGGGAGTACGTGGTAGCGGCTGATGTCGCCGCCGAAATTGCTGCCAAAGCGCCGGGCTATGCCGGCATCACCTACGCTGCCTTAGCGGCCACCGGTACGGGCGGCAGTTGGGGTCGCCAATACGATGACGCTATCTACTACGATGGCACCAGCTATACCAATAATGAAGGGGTCGGTTTGGTGTTGCCGCCAGCGCTGGCGAAGGGCGCAACCGTAACCTTCACCGGCGCAGTTACCGGTTTCGCCGATGACCGTCCGCTCTTGCTGCTCGAACAGGTGCTGGCGTATGACGGCGACCGCCATCTGCGCGGCTCGAAGTTGCAGAATCTCGTGCCGGCGGGCCACGTGGCGATCAGCGCCGATGATGCGGCCAAGCTGAATATCCACAGCGGCGATCGGGTGCGGCTCACCTCGGCAGCCGGTGAACTGGTGCTGCCGGCGCGCGTGGTGGCCGATTTGCCGGCGGGTATCATCTTGCTGCCGGCGGGATTGGCCGATGTCACGGCAGCCGCGATCGAAACCGGCCCGCGCACCCGGGTGAGTCTCGCGAAAGTGGTGATGGGGTAAGCGTATGCCGTCTCCGCCAAACCACCACGCCCCTGCTCCCGCACCACGGGAGCAGGGGCGAGGGGGATGAGGGCATCATGCCACAAAGGAAGCGATCATGGACTGGCTCACCATTCTGATTATCGTCATTCAGTGCTTTGTCATCACCCTCGCGGTGACGACCGCCTTCGCCTATTTGACCCTGTTCGAGCGCCGGCTCCTTGCGCGCTTGCAGCACCGCGTCGGCCCCAACCGGGCCGGGCCGAAGGGCTTTTTGCAACCCGCCGCCGATGCGGTCAAGCTCTTTTTCAAAGAAGACATCGTGCCGGCCATGACCGATAAGCCGGTCTACCTGCTGGCGCCGGCGCTCGCCGTGATCCCGGCATTGATCATTTGGGCCGTCATTCCCTTCGGTTGTCTCAACCTCAACTGGGATTATCAGGCCTGTTACGATCCGGCGCGGGCCAACCTGTGGAATATCTTGCAGATTACCGATCTGAATATCGGTGTACTCTATGTGCTGGCAGTGACCAGCATCGGCGTCTATGGTATCACGCTGGCCGGTTGGGCCTCGAATAACAAATACTCGATGCTCGGCGGCATCCGCTCCTCGGCCCAGCTTATCTCGTATGAATTGGCTTTAGGGTGTGCGGTGCTCAGCGTGGTGATGACCTACGGCACCTTCTCGACCCACGAAATCGTCACGCAGCAAAAGGGCGGGTTGTGGGGCATCATCCCGCAATTGCTCGGTTTTGTGCTCTTTATGGTGGCGGCGACTGCCGAAGTGGTGCGCGCGCCGTTCGATCTGGTCGAAGCCGAGCAAGAGTTGACCGGCGGTTACAATACCGAATACGGCTCGATGAAATTTGCCCTCTTCTTCATGGCCGAATATATTAAACTCATTGCGGTCTCGGCCTTGGCCGTCACCTTCTTCTTCGGTGGCTGGAATTTCCCCGGCCTCGACATTCTAGGCCGCGAAGTGACCGCGCTGGCCGGACCGGTGGCCGGGAGCATTGTCTTCGGCCTCGTCTCGCTCGGTGCATTCTTGCTCAAGGTTGTCATTTTCTTGTTCATCTCGGTTTGGGTGCGCGCTTCGTGGCCGCGTCTGCGCTACGATCGGCTCATGGATCTCGGCTGGAAGTGGTTGTTGCCGCTCGGCTTGCTCAATCTGGTCTACACCGCGGTCGTGATCGTTCTTATTCCCGATCGCATGGTGCATTCGTGGGTCTTGTTCGGCTTGGGAGCTCTCACCATCGCTATCGCGCTCAGCTTCAACCGCACTCCCAAACCGGTCGATAATGTCACCTTGGTCAATGACGTGCAGCTTCCACAATCGTAGGGGTGATGCGGGGCATTGCCCGAAAGGATAGATGTATGCTCAAAGAACTGGTCAAAGGGTTAGGAACGACGCTGCGCTACATGTTCAAGCGTCCAGTGACGGTGCAATACCCCGAAGTGAAGCGTCCGGTGCGTGAGCGGTTCCGTGGCCGCCACGAACTGAAGCGTTTCGCCAACGGCCAAGAGCGGTGCATCGGTTGCGCGTTGTGCGCCGCCGCCTGCCCCGCCGATGCGATCTTGGTCGTTCCGGCGGAAAATGACCCCGCCAACCCGCGCTCTCCCGGCGAGCGGTATGCCGCAGTGTATGAGATTAATATGCTGCGCTGCATCTTCTGCGGGTACTGCGAAGATGCCTGCCCCACCAACGCCATTGTGCTCGAGCACCAGTATGAGTTGAGTTTTTACGACCGGCGCGCAGCCATCTACACCAAAGAGATGCTGCTCGTGCCCCCAGATAAAGGTCACGGCGAGCCGCCGCCGATTTTGCAGCAGCTTAACCGGCAGCCGAGCCCGCCGGCCAAGATTGATTTGTGATCTGGCGTAGAGGCGCTTGGTTCGCCTCTGCGGTTGCAATATCCGGAGCACGGTGTATGGATTTGATCCTGTTCCTTATCACAGCCGTGATCGCGATTATCGGCGCAGTGGCGATGCTGGTGTCGCGCAATGCGGTGCATAGCGCGCTCTTTTTGCTGCTGAACTTTGCTGCCATTTCAGTGATGTATTTGTTGTTGAGCGCTCCGTTCCTGTTCGCGATCCAGCTCACGGTGTACGCCGGCGCGATTATGGTGCTCTTCCTCTTTGTGGTGATGTTGTTGGGCGCTGAGAAGGTGGAAGACGCGCCGGATCGGATCGCATGGCAGCAGCCGTTGGCGCTGCTGTTGGGCTTAGCCCTGTTAGTGGTGTCGGTCGTGGTCGGGTTAGGGGGCGCAACCACGCCGCCGCCCGATGGCGAGGCGCTGGCCCAATTCAGCGATCCCCGATCGTTGGGGGTGCTGCTCTTCACCGACTATCTGCTGCCGTTCGAGGTGACCGGGTTTATCCTGCTGATCGCGGTGGTGGGGGTGGTGGTCTTGAATCAGCGCGGGAGGAAGATCTAATGGTGCCCACCTCGTATTATGTGTTGCTCAGCGCCATCTTGTTCACGATCGGCGTGCTCGGCGTCTTGTTGCGGCGCAATGCGATTGTGGTCTTTATGTCGGTCGAATTGATGCTCAACGCGGCCAACCTTGCCTTGGTTGCGTTTGCCCGCGAACGGCTCGGCGTCGAAGCGCAGGTGATCGTCTTTTTCGTCATCACGGTGGCCGCGGCGGAGGTGGCCGTCGGGTTGGCGCTGCTCGTCTCGATCTTCCGCACCAAACGCACGGCAGATGTCGATGAAGTCAGTACATTGAAGGGCTAGCCGGCTATGGAACTGTTGATCTGGCTTATTCCGCTGCTACCGTTTATTGGCTTTTTGTTGAATGTGTTCGTCATTCGCCGCGAACGCGAAGCGGGTCTGGTGGCGAGCGGCTTGGTGGCGGCAGCGTTTGTGGTAACGCTGATTGCGGTGGCGATGCTGGCCGGCATGCCACCCGAAGAACGGCGGATTGTCAGCACGGCATGGGAATGGATCAATACCGGCAGCTTCCGGGTGCCGTTTGCGATTATGTTCGACCCGCTGACGGCGGTGATGGCGCTGTTGATTACCGGCGTCGGCGCGTTGATCCACGTCTATTCAATTGGCTACATGCACGGCGACCCGCGGGTGGTGCGCTATTTCGCCTACCTCAATCTGTTCGTCACCATGATGCTCTTTCTCGTGATGGCGAACAATCTGTTGCTGTTGTTCCTAGGCTGGGAAGGCGTTGGTCTCTGCTCGTTCTTGCTGATTGGCTTCTGGTTTGAACGCAAGTCAGCCAGCGCGGCGGCGGTGAAGGCGTTTGTCGTCAACCGGATCGGCGACGCAGCCTTTATTCTTGCCATGCTGGCTGTGTTCGCGTATTTTGGCACGCTCAATTTTTACGGTGATGGCGCTGAGGGTCAGCTTGGCTTCCTCGAACGGGTTGGCGATATTGCCGGTCTGCGCATCGGCCCCGATTGGCAACCAATCTTCGTCAGCACGGCGATCTCGTTCCTGTTGCTGATCGGCGCCACCGGCAAAAGCGCCCAATTCCCGCTCTTTGTCTGGCTGCCCGATGCCATGGCCGGCCCGACGCCGGTCTCGGCGCTGATTCACGCCGCCACCATGGTGACCGGTGGGGTCTATTTGATGGCCCGCGCCGAGCCATTGTTTGTCTCGTCGTTTACAACCCAAGGTTGGGTAGCATGGATCGGCGCGCTGACGGCGCTGCTAGCCGGCACTGCGGCGATGGCCCAGTGGGATATTAAGCGGGTGCTGGCCTATAGCACCGTCTCGCAGTTGGGGTTTATGGTGGCAGCCTGTGGCATGGGCGCGTATGTGGCTGCGATCTTCCACCTGTTAACCCACGGTATCTTTAAGGCGTTGCTCTTCCTCGCCGCCGGTTCGGTAATTCACGGCACCCACGACACGCAGGATATGCGGCGGATGGGTGGGCTCAAGGACGCTATGCCAACCACCTTCCGCACCTATGTGATCGGCGCGTTGGCGCTGGCCGGCATTGTCCCATTTGCCGGCTTCTGGAGCAAAGACGAGATTTTGGCCCATGCAATCAGTCACGGCCAGACGCCAATCTTCGTCATTCTCTTCCTGACCTCGCTGCTCACCGCCTTTTATATGGGCCGGCAGGTCGCGCTGGTCTTCTTCGGCACGCAGCGTGATCCCAGCTACCATCCGCACGAAAGCCCACCGGTGATGACCGTGCCGTTGGTGGTGTTGGCGGTTGGCGCAACCATCGGCGGTGCGATCAATTTGCCAGTGCTGCACTGGTTGACCGATTGGCTCGAACCGGTGTTGCACGAGAAGGCCGGCGAATTTAACCTCTGGTTGGCGTTAATCGCGACGGCTGGTGCGGTGGGCATGGGCTATCTCGGCTGGTGGGTGTACACCACCAATGCGGCCAAGATCAAAATTGGCGGCAAAGATCCGGCCTACCGCTACAGCGGCGACATCTGGGAAGGGATGGAGGAGGCGTGGTATTTCGACCGGCTCTACCAGCGCACAGTGGTGGCTGGGTTCGAGCGGCTGGCCGATTTTCTGGCTCGCGTCTTCGACCCGCAAGGGGTTGATGGGTTGGTGATGGGAGTTGGCCGCCTCTTCGGCGGCTTGGCCAACGGCGTGCGCGCCTTGCAAACCGGCTATGTGCGCACCTACGCGCTGGTCTTTACAGTTGGGGTTTTGATTGTACTGGGGGTGATGTTGTGGTTTGCCCGCTAAGCGCGGCCCCCACCCTAACCCTCCCCCGTTGGGGCGGGTGACGTGCCCGTCTGTCATTGCGAGGGAGCGGCAGCAGCCAGCCGTGCTGGATGCCGCCCGACCGAAGCAATCGCCCGCTGTAGCGGGATAGATGGCTGAGCGGGATCGGGTTGTGCTCGCGGGGGATTGCTGCGCCGCATAACGGGTGCCGGTGCAAACAGATACAAACGTCGTTCACAGATGGTCAAGGGTTTTCTGGTACGGGAAGGCCGGAGCGGCGGCTGGCGATGATCTGGCCGGCCCGTCGCTCCACGAGGGAGTGCTATGAATCAGCTAGGCTTTCCGCTCCTCTCGCTCGTTCTCTGGCTGCCGGCAGCCGGGGCGCTGGCATTGTTGTTCGTGCCGCGCGCCAATGCCGAGTTGGCCCGCCGGATATCGCTCGCGACGATGGTGGCCGGTTTTCTCCTTTCGCTGCTATTGCCGCTGCGCTTCGAGACCAATCCGATGCAGATTGCGATGGTGGGCGCGCCGCCGGTCATGCAGTTTGTCGAAGAGTTGCTGTGGTTGCCGATCGTTGGCGCAACCTATAGTTTGGGGGTTGATGGCATCAGTCTCTGGCTGGTGATGCTGACCACCTTTCTCGGCCCGATTGTGGTGCTGTCAACGTGGGATTCGGTGCATAAGGATGTGCGGAACTTCCAGATTCTGCTGCTCATTTTGCAGACAGCGATGCTCGGCGTCTTTCTGGCGCAGGATTTGCTGCTGTTTTACCTCTTCTGGGAGTTTACGCTCATTCCGATGACCTTTTTGATCGGGATTTGGGGTAGCCAGAACCGGATCTACGCCGCACGCAAGTTCTTTCTCTACACGTTTGCCGGATCGGTGCTCATGTTGCTGGCGCTGATTGCGCTGCACCTGCTCCATCGCGATGCTATTGCCGCTGTCGATCCCGGTTTTCGCGGCACGTTCAGTTTTAGCCGCTTTGTCAGCGATCTGCGGGCAGGCCGGTTTACGCTCGATACGACCACCGAACGGCTCCTCTTCGGCGCGTTTTTCCTCGCCTTTGCGGTGAAGGTGCCGCTCTGGCCGTTCCATACGTGGTTGCCCGATGCGCACGTCGAAGCGCCAACGGCTGGTTCGGTGGTGCTGGCCGGCGTGTTGCTCAAGTTGGGCGGCTACGGCATCATTCGCTATAATCTCACCCTCTTTCCAGCGGCGTCACAGTGGGCGGCGCCGGCCTTGGCTGTGCTGGCGGTCATCGGCATTATCTATGGCGCGGCGGTGGCGTTTGCCCAGTCGGATATGAAAAAGCTGGTGGCCTACTCGTCGGTCAGCCATATGGGATTTGTCGTGCTTGGCATCTTTGCCCTTAACGCGGAAGGAATCAGCGGCGCGGTGTTGCAGATGGTCAATCACGGCCTCAGCACCAGCGCCCTCTTCTTGATGGTGGGGGTGCTCTACGAGCGGCGCCACACCCGCGAACTGGCTGAGTATGGCGGTTTGTGGAAGGTGATGCCAGTGTTTGCCGCCTTCAGCCTGCTGGTGGCGCTCTCGTCGGCAGGCTTGCCGGGGCTGAATGGCTTTGTGGGTGAGTTTACCATCATCGCCGGCGCGTTCCGCTCCCCTCTGCTCGGCTGGGTCTATGTGGCGATTGCGGTCGGCGGGGTGGTGTTGGCGGCGGCATATCTGCTCAAACTCTTCCGGGCCGTCTTTATGGGCGAGGTTTCGCAGCCGACCAATGCCAATTTGCCCGATCTCAACCAGCGCGAACTTACAACGTTCGCTTTGTTGAGCATTCCGATTGTGGTGATTGGCATCTATCCTGCTCTCTTTTTTGCCGGAATGCAGCACAGTGTCGCGGCGCTGGTAGCCGAATTGATGGCGCAGGTGGTGGGCGGGTAGCGATCGGCGGTGTCCGGCGCGATAGATTGCAATGACGGGTGGTTGGTGCGACGCGCTCGAGGGCGGTAAGCGGCTAAGCAAAAAAGCGTTGCTACGTTCGCCAAAGCTGATTGCGGCAATGCGCCGCCTTGTCTAACCCGCCCTCGGCATAGCATAGAGAACTACTTAGGCGTGAGAACGGATGTGACATGATATTACCGTATCTACACAGGGCTCAAATGGCGCATCTGGCCGGCGCGCAAGGTGAGGTAGCGGAAACAAATGGTATCGCCGGCGCAGGCGAGGAGGAGATCAGATGGATTCATTGACGATCCCGCCGGTGGATCTGACGTTAATGGCGCCCCTCTTGGTGGTGGTCACGTGGGCGACTGTCTTGTTGTTGGTTGACGTGTTCTTCATTCCCGATGGTCGCAAGAAATTGACCGGCCACCTTGCGATCGGCGGGTTGGTGGTTGCCGGGTTGGTTGGTCTGCCGCTCTGGGGATTGACCGGTACCACCTTCGGCGGCATGCTGCGGCTCGATCCGTTTGCGCTTACGCTGACGTGGGTCTTTTTGCTGGTCGGCATCCTCAGCATTGCGATGTCGCTAGAGTATTTACCGAGCCAAGGGATCGAGCAAGGCGAGTTCTATCCGCTGATCATGTTTGCCGTCAGCGGCATGATCTTGCTGGCCCAAGGCACCGATCTGATCGTGCTATTCCTTGGCATTGAGACGCTCTCGATTACGCTCTACATTTTGACTGGCTTTGCCTACCCGCGTCTGACCTCGGAAGAGGCGGCGATGAAATATCTGGTGCTGGGCGCGTTTGCAGCCGGGTTCTTTGTCTATGGCATCGCGCTGATCTTTGGCGCGACCGGTTCGACCCGGCTGGCCGAGATCGGCGCGTATGTGGCCAACCGCGGCTTGGGTGACCTCAATCTCACGTTGTTGCTCGGCGGCGCGGCGATGGTGTTGATCGCCTTTGCCTTCAAAGTGGCGCTGGCCCCTTTCCACATGTGGACCCCCGATGTCTACGAGGGTTCGCCGACGCCGGTGGCCGCGTTTATGAGCGTCGGCACCAAGGGGGGCGCGCTGGCGGCGTTGGTGCGTCTGCTCTTCGAGGGCTTGCCGACCCTGATCGAGTACTGGTTGCCGGTGCTGGCTGGCCTCACCGCGCTGACAATGGTGGTCGGCAATTTGGGCGCTGTGGCGCAGACGAATGTCAAGCGCATGCTGGCCTATTCGAGCATCGGCCATGCCGGCTACGTGATGCTGGGGGTGATGGTCGCCGGCGAGCAGCGCGGGCCAGAGGCTTTTATCTTCTATCTGCTGGTGTATGCGCTGAGCAATCTGGGGGCGTTCGCAGTGTTGATCGCACTCGAGCACCAAGGTGAGAATGCGTGGCGGCTCGACGATTTTGCCGGTCTCTACCAGCGCCAGCCAATGCTCGCGGTAGCGATGGCCATCTTTATGTTCTCGCTGGCTGGTGTGCCGCCGACCGCCGGTTTTATGGCCAAGTTCTATGCGCTCACCGCAGCGTGGGAGGGAGACCTACCGTGGTTGGCGTTAGTGGGGGTGCTGACTAGCGCGGTGGCTGCCTTCTTCTACCTGCGCGTCATCATCCGCATGTTTATGACCGAGCCGGAAGGCGAGCCGGCGCCTGCGCTCAATCGCGGTCTTACCGTTGACATTGTGGTAGCGGCGGTCGGCACAATTGCGATTGGCCTCATCCCAGCGCCGGTGTTCGCCTTGGTGGAACGCTCGCTGGTAGCGTTGGGCGGGTCGTAACGACCCGCCCTTGCCAAGCAATCATCCCTTGCCTAAGAGGAAATGGATCGTGTCGACTAATACATTTGCCTCGACCGGCTCTGGCACGATCGCGATCGTCCAATCGCTGGCGTAGGGCACCGATTGCAACTCGTTCATCGGCAATGCGCTCACAATTACAATTGGGATGTTCGCCGTCGCCTCATCAGCGCGGAGGCGCTCGATCACCTGCTCTTCGGGCGAAGCCAGCGCCGGCATCGCCACGATAAACAAGGCTGGCAGCTCTGCCGGTAGCGTATCGGGCGTATATGCCGTGACGCGGAAATCAAGGTTCGCGAGCAGCGCTGCTAACCGTTGCGCCGTTCCGCCATCGGTTGAGACAATTGCAACCTCTACCATGCTCTCCTCCGCATTGCAGTGCGCATGTTGACCCATTGTAGCACACTGCCGTTCGATCCGCTACTCTTCGCTGCTGCCGGGCACAATCGCGTTGAAGCCGGCATCGACATAATGAATCTCACCGGTGACGCCGGCTGACAAGGGTGAGCAGAGGTAGAGCGCGGCATTGCCGACATCTTCGATCGTCACATTGCGGCGGAGCGGTGCATATTCGGCGAAGTGCTTATGCAAGCTGCGGAAGTTCGAGATGCCGCTCGCAGCGAGGGTACGGATCGGGCCGGCGCTGATGGCATTGACGCGAATCCCGCGCGGGCCGAGGCCGGCGGCGAGATAACGCACACTGGCTTCGAGCGCAGCCTTCGCGATTCCCATGACGTTGTAGCTGCCGATCACCTGCCGCGCACCGTGGTAGCTGAGCGTCAGCACGGTCGCGTTGGGGGCAAAGATCGGTTCGGCGGCTTTGACCAGCGCGATCAGCGAATAGGCGCTAATCTCAAGCGCAATGCGGAAGCCTTCGCGGGTCGTATTGAGAATCGTTCCGCTCAATTCCTCTTTGTTGGCGAACGCGATCGCATGCACGAGAAAATCGATCTGGCCAAACGTCTCGCGGGCGCGTTCCATCAGCGCGGCGATGTCTTCATCTTTCGACACATCGCACGGCTCGATCAAGGGCGCATTGAGGCTCTCGGCCAACGGGCGCACGCGCCGCTCCAGCGCCTCGCCAAGGTAGGTAAAGCCAATCGTCGCTCCTTCGCGATGCAGGGCCTGCGCGATGCCCCACGCGATCGAGCGCTCGTTGGCCACACCGAGAATCAGGCCCTTCTTGCCTTCCATAAGGCCCATAGGTTGTTCCTCCATCATATCGCAGCTTGCAATCTGGGCAAACGTTGTTTCGCCTCACTAGCGCGCCATCTTACCATACTTTGACGCAAAGGTTTTGGTGCGTATGATCGCCATCTCTTGTTCGTGCCGGTATGCAACATGTGGTAGGATGAACATATTACGACGTATTGTCTGGAATGCGTCAACTGCTTGGTTTTGGAGAGGAGTCTATTCGTGAGGCTAGCTTGGTTTATTCGCCGCGCTGCGTGGCTGGTTTTGGCCGCGAGCCTTTTGCTAACCGCCTGCGGTGGGCCATCGGGGCCAACAGTAGCCGGTTCGCCAACGACCAGCGCGCCGCCGGCACCAACCGCCGCAACTGCTTCAGCGCCGGAAGGGGTGATTGCGCGGGTTGGCGACGGGTTTATCTTGCGGCGGGATTTTGATCGGTTTTATTTGCCGGGGGCTGATCCAAAAACATTGCTTGATCAGATGATCGATGTTGAATTAGTCGTGCAGGCCGCTCTGCAAGAGGGCGCTACCGTCGATGAGACCAAAATCGACGAGCAAGTGACCCAGTTGCGGCTGGCGCAGGCTGGTGGTGACGAGGCTCAGTTTGCGGCATTCCTGCAAAGCAATAACATTGCCGATGAGGCGGAATTGCGCCGGTTGCTGCGCCGTGATGCGCTGATCGAGCAGATGTTGCTCAAGCATACCACTGCCGAGCAGGTGCGCGCGCGCCATATTTTAGTGTCGGCCACACCTGAAGAAGCCGAGAGCCGCAAAGCTACGGCTGAGGCGATTCTGGCTGAATTGCAAAATGGCGGCGATTTTGCGGCGCTGGCCCGCACGCGCTCGGATGATCCGGGGTCGGCGGCCCAAGGCGGCGATCTGGGTTGGGCGCCGCGTGGTCTGTATGTTGCGCCGTTTGAAGAGGCGATGTTTAGCATGAAGCCGGGTGAGCTGCGCTTGGTGCAGACCGATTACGGCTGGCACATTATCGAAGTGACCGGCGGGCCGGAGGTGCGTTCGTTTGATGACCGGGCATTGCTCGATACGCCTGCCGGCCAAGAGGCGTTCAGCACCACCTTCTTGCCGTGGGTGGCCGAGTTGCGCAGCGCTGCCCAGTCAGCCGGTAAGATTGAGATGCTTGTTGATCTCACGACGTTAACCCAACCGTAATCGGTAGGGACAGAGCGCTGCTCTGTCCGGACAGAGCAGCGCTCTGTCCCTACTGCGGGAACTAACGATCGATCACGTTCATCTTTATAGTGAACGGGATGATTGCGTGCGTCCGGTTGGCGCCGCAACTCTCCAAGATGAGCATTCGCCTGCTTGCAGGAAGGACGTGATCACAATGTTGCACCGTCTCTGGCTGCTCTGCTTGCTCGTTCTCGCCGGGTGCGGCATGGCGTCGTTGCCGCCAACGCCGGCGCCGTCTTCGCCGATTCCTTCACCGACTGCCGCGCCGGCGACCGCAACGGTCACGTTGCCGACGGCGGTGCCAACCTTGACGCCAACCACGCTGCCAACGCCGGCGCCGATTTCACCCACGTCGTTGCCCCAAACGCAGGTCGTCGCGCCGGCCTATCCCACTGAGATTCTCTTTTTGCGGAATGGGTCATTGGTGGCGCTCGATCCGGCGAGCGGGCGCGAGCGAGTGCTGGCCGCTGAGGTGCGTGATGTCGCCGTTGATGCTACTGGCCGGCAGATTGCGATTGCCCATGGTCAGACGATCAGCGTGATCGATCGCCAGAGCGGTGAGGCGCGGGTGCTGATGCGCGGTCGCGCGGCGTATGGTCTGAGTTGGACGCCTGACGGCTTGTCGCTTGCCTACGCCGCTGCCGCTGATCCGCCGGTTTTGCCGTTCGATTGGGAGCGCTGGAGCCGCTGGTGTGCGGCGGCAACCGTTGCGATCGTCGATCTGCCAGCGGCGACAGAACGCGCCATCGGCTCCGGCTGCGATCCGGTGTTCGCCTCTGATGGCCGCCGGTTGGCCTACACGACGCCGCCAACCGCGCAACCTGACTTCTTGCCCTTCCCCGGCCAAACCAACGCGATCCGGCTGGTGAATCGGGCTGGCGCTAACGCATGGAACTTCGCGACTGCCGATGGCTCGGTCGAGGCGGGCTATCTCGTCTATGCGCCAGCATGGTCGCCCGATGCGCGCGAGGTGGCGTATCAACGCTTTCTCGGCTATCAGGCGCTGGTTGACATCAATCTAACCATGATCGCCGGCAGCAGCGAGGGCGGTGGCGTGCCTGCGCTAGCTGGCGCCGGTTGGCACCGTCCGCCTGCGTTTGCCCCCGATGGCCAGCGCTTGGCGCTGGTAGGGTATAACTTTAGCGATGCCCGCGGTTTTACCGGCTACGATATCTGGGGGCTGGCGTTGGTCGAGCTGCGCGGCGAGCGGCGCGAGGTGTTGCCGGGTGGCGATGTGACACTGCGCGGCCAACTGGTGGCCGGTTTGCCCCGGGTGGTGGCGGCGGCATGGTCGCCTGACGGCAATGCGTTGGCGGCGCTGGTACCCTCTGGCTGGAACCCGGCTGCTGATCTCAATCAGCCACTCTATGCCGAGGCGACTGCCGGCGAAGTGTGGCAACTCTCGCCGCGTGGCGAACCGCAACGGCGGTTGACGACCATCGTCGATTACGCCAGCCCGTTGATCTGGGCGCCGGCTGGGTTGGCAACGGCCCAGATCGATACCGGCGCAATCATGATTCCAGCGGAATGGGAAGTGCTGCCGGTCACGCAACCCGGCGAGCTGGCGGCGACCGGCAATGGCCGGTTAGTGGGCCGGCGCGCAGTGTCCGATCCGGCGGTGCTGAGCGAAGCGGCGTGGTCGCAAGCGGTCACTGATTGGGTTACGGTGGCCCAAGCTGAAGCGCCGTACCAACTCCCTGACGGCAGCCGCCTGATCACCTTCACCGGCCAAGCGGCCAACGGCAGCGCTATCGCTGGAGTGGCGCGGTTGGCGGAAAACGTGGTGATCATCAGCTATGCGCCGCAAGCCGAATGGCCGCGCTATCGGGCCAGCGGGATTGCGCTGGCGCTCGCCGCCCAATAAAGGAACGAGCTCAGCGGAGAGACGTGGCTAGCCATGTCTCTCCGATTCTTTGCTGCCATGACGTGTTATAATCTTGCGGTAATGGGTCAAGTTACGTTATGCGAGTGAGGCTACCAATGCAGAACCTGTGGCACGATCTGGAGCCCGGCCCAGACGTTCCGAATGTGATTCACGTTGTGGTTGAAATTCCGAAGGGATCGCGCAACAAGTACGAGTTTGACAAGCGGATTGGTGCGTTCCGCCTCGACCGGGTGCTCTATTCGGCAGTGCAGTATCCCGGTGACTATGGCTTTATGCCGCAGACCTACTACGATGACGGCGACCCGCTCGATGTGCTGGTAATGACCAATCTGCCGACCTTCCCCGGTTGCATTGTCGAAGCGCGCCCGCTGGGCCTGTTCCGCATGCTCGATAAGGGCGAGCCGGATGATAAGGTGCTGGCAGTGTTGCAGTACGATCCCTTCTTCGCCGATTACCACAACTATACCGCCTTGCCGGCGCACTACTTGCGCGAAGTCGAGCACTTCTTTACCGTGTACAAAGACCTCGAAGGCTCACGGGTCGAGCCGGTCGGCTGGGAGTCGGCGGATGTCGCTCGCGAGCGGATCCAGTACTCGATCGATCGCTATTGGGACATGCGAGCCGGTCGTGTACTCAAGCGTGCCTGATTCGGACATCCATGACTTCACGCCGTTCTTTGTCACATCGCACAGCCTATTCGGCTGGCGGTGTCATTTACCGGATCGTCGCCGCGCAGGTCGAAGTGGCGCTGATTGCCACCGATCGCGGCGAGCGCTGGGGGCTGCCTAAAGGGCATGTCAACCGCGGTGAGACCGCTGAGGCCGCCGCCGTGCGTGAAGTTGCCGAAGAGACCGGTTTGGAAGGCGTGGTTGAGCGGCATCTGGCGACGATCGAGTATTGGTTTCGGTCGGGCACGGGCCGAGTGCATAAATACGTCGATCTCTTTCTGCTGCGCTACGAACGGGGTGAGGTGCGGCCACAAGCGGGAGAGGTTGATGATGCCCGTTGGTTTCCGCTTGACGAAGCGCTGCGCCGCGTCTCGTTCGAGCGCGAGCGTGATGTGCTGTTGCTGGCGCAGCAGGCATTGCAGCGCGCTGCCGATGAGCCAAAACCGTAAGCTGGGTCAGACAGCAGAGGGTCGCAGCCGTCAATAGCGCGATTCTCTGCGTCGTTTTTTTCGCGCAAGGGGCGCACAGGCTATGAACTATACCATTGAAGTGCTGGTTGATGAGGGGATCGAAGTTGATGCGACGGTAGTCGAACAAGCGGCACGCACGGCGCTGACCAACGAACACGCGCCTGCCGGGTGCGAGCTTGGCATTCGCATTACCACCGACGCCGAATTACACCGGCTCAACCGTGATTTTCGCGGGGTTGACGCGCCAACCGATGTCCTCTCCTTCGCCGATGATGGTGATCGGGGGCTGTTTGTGGTGGCACCCGATCAGCCGCGCTATCTCGGCGATATTGCGATCTCGTACCAGCGGGTGTTGGCGCAAGCGGCAGAGTATGGCCATAGTCCGGCCCGCGAATTGGCCTATCTGACCGTGCATGGCGTGTTGCACCTGCTTGGCTACGATCACGAGCGCGGCCCTGATGACGAGGCCGCCATGCGCGCTCGCGAAGAGGCGGTGATGGCGGCGTTGGGATTGCCGCGGTAAAGAGCGGCGGTAGGGACAAGCGTAGGGGCACCACTATACCCCTACCGCCGCCGCCGGCCAAACACTTGATCGATCCCGTAATCGATCACCAAATAGATCCCGATCGCCAAGATCAATAACCCCCACCACGGCATTTGTACCCAGATCACAATGTGCAGCCGCGACCAGATCAACCAAAAGACAAACACAATAATCAAGGTGCTGATCAGCGAACGGATTCGGCGCGGCATGTGTTACTCCCAGTCGTCGTCTTCGGGGGGCAGCGGCGGCGGCGGCGGGGTTGCCGCACCGGCCACGCGGATGTGTTCACAGATGGTTGCCCGATGGCCGAGCACCAGCACCCGGTGGCGGGTGGTGGCGCGCAAGACCGGTGCTGCATGAGCGCGGGCGCGGTCGAGCAGCTGCTGATCAGCGACGAGCGTTACCAGTCTCCCTCCCGGCTTGAGCACGCGGGCAATCTGGTACAGCACATCGCGGTACAGCTCTTCGAGGTCTTCGCCCTCACCGATCTGGGTGCCAAAAGGCAAATTCACCGCCACTTTGGTCACGCTCGCGTCAGGCAACGGCAATTTTGTCGTATTCCAGCGCCGCACTTCGATCTGGCCGCGCACGCTGCGCAAATTGGCCTGCATCGCTGTCACTGCCGCCGGGCTGATGTCGCCGCCGTACAGCGCGGCAAACGGCCCTGCTGCCGCTCGTTCGAGCAACAAGGTGCCAACGCCGGCCATCGGGTCGAGGAAGATGTCATCCTCTGCCGGATGAGTCAACATGACCATCGCTGCCGCTAAGGCTGGACGCAGCGAGGCTGGCAGGTGGGCAATCTTGCCGCGCAGGCGCAACGAGGCGTCAGAGAGCCGGATCGCGACGGTCAGTTCTTGTTCGAGCAACGTTGCCCACACTTCCAGATCGGCCTCTTCCTCGATGGGCTGCCAGCGTCCCGGCCAGCCATCGCGAATCGCGTCGGCGACGGCGCGGCCAAACTCGCGACGCTGAAAACTGTGCTTGCCGACGATGCGGGTCACGACGCGAAAGGTGCCGTTGCGTTTGCCGCCATTCAACCGCCGCCAAACGTCGAGCGCCGGTTTTACCGCCTCTTCGTTGCGGGTGGCGGCATGGATCTGGCGCAAGCCGCGATCATCGGGGGCAATTTTAAAGCCGCGAGCTGCAACGACGAAGACATCCTCAATCGTGCGCAATGCCAACAGCGGGCGCGGCGAACCTTGATGGTCGAGCAGGATGAGGTCGTTGCGTGCCGGCACGCTGCGGATGCCGACTTGACGCGGCACCGGTCGATCGGTGTCGGGCCGGATCTTTTGCTCGACTTCCCGCCACGTGAGCGCGGCAAGACCGGGTAGGGTTTGTAATAGGTAAAGCATACTGGTTTGAACTTCTGATTCGTATGAACTCGCTCTCGATTGCAGTGCAAGCCAATGGGAAGGTATTGCGCGTTTACTGCTCGCGCATGGTGTCAATATAACTGGTAATAATTTGATAGAGCGTCACCAGACTCGCAATTTCGACCCATTCTTCTGCCGAATGCAACCCTTGACCCACCGGGCCGAGGCAGATGGCGGGCACGCCGATATGCGAATAGTAGCGCGCATCGGTCGCGAAATGTTCGCGGTAGAAGCGTGGCGGCTGGCCGGTGTGGCGTTCGATCAGCTCGGCAATCTGGCCGACCTCGTGGTGTTCGGGGTCGGTGCGGAGACCGGCGCTAGCCATCACGCTCACGAATTCCGCTGTTGGGAATACTGCTTGCAAATCAGCCTGAATCGCCTCCGGCGTCGTATCGGCAGTCCAGCGAATATCAAACGTCACCAGCGCCTCAGCCGGTACCTGATTGTGCGAGCCGGCTCCCACCCGAATTTCAGTCGGCGTGACCGAGGTGCGCCAATCGTGCGGGCCGGTTGGCGGCGGATAGCGTTCGGTGATGGCGGTGATACCTTGGGTCAGGCGGTAGATCGGGTTATCGCCTTCCCATGGCCGCGAGCCGTGGGCGGCGCGACCGGGAATGCGCAACTGGGCCCACATGCCGCCTTTGTGTTCGAACAAGATGCCAAGATCAGTCGGTTCGAGACAGAGCATAAACTCACACCGCCAGCCTTCATCGCGCAGCCGTCCGGTGCCGTTGCGCCCGCCAATCTCTTCGTCAGTCACAAACTGAAAGCCGACGTCGGGCGGGTGAGGACGGGCGGCCAAATCGCGGATCAGCCGCATCATCACCGCTACGCTCCCCTTCATATCTTGGCCGCCGCGTCCATAGATCCGGCCATCGCGCACCTCTGGCGCGAACTGGTGCGGCTGGCCGACCACCACGTCCAAATGGCCGTTCAGCATCAGGCGCGGCGCGCGGGTTGGTCGAAGCGTAACCACCAGCGCCGGTTTGCCTTCGGCGCTGCTTTGTTCGAGATAAATGCCCGGCACATCGGCCAGATAAGTAGCGACATAATCAATCGCCGCCTGCAACTGATCAGGACGTCCGGCAATCGTTTCAAAACGGATCAGGTCGCACGTCAGGCGGGTGAGTTCTTCGGCAAGCTCGCGCATACGCTCAATCCTGATGATGAGGAGCGCGCAGACACCATGTACCCAAGCGTTGGGGCGTCTGCGCGCTAGTGCGTCTTGGTACTTTCCCTAGTGTACCACAGACCTAGAGCAGTACGGCGCTATTACGATGTTTTACCGGCAACAAATGTGTTCCCGCTCTCCGCTGGGGGATGGCCCTCCATTCTACTGGGGATGAGGTATGCCTCCCTCCTCCAGCGGGGGAAGGCTGGGGAGCGGGCGGTACCCCCGCGCGCCCATTGTGATTGCGCCCCAAGCGGAGCGCGGCGAAGCAATCTCCCACGATCGCGGAGTGAACCCGCTGAGGTGTCACTTGCGCTAAAGCGGGAGATTGCTTCGGGCGCTGTGCGCCCTCGCAATGACAGAAGGAACGCGGGCGATGGTTCCCCCTCACCCCCAGCCCCTCTCCCAGTGGTGTGGGAGAGGGGTGCTGCTCCGTTCCGCTGCAAGCAATGTCGTTGCCGCCAATCCGGCGGCTCTCCCTCTCCCGCCGTGAGGCGGGAGAGGGGGTTGGGGGGTGAGGGCGCAATGGCGCATCACAACGCCATCAACCATATCTACGCTCATACGTTCTGTCCGCCCTTGAAAGGGGGCTGTACACTCTCGCCTCTCACAATGCCCACGAAACGTATGGAGTACGGCAGTTTAACTGCCGCACTCCATATCCGCTTTACCCTGCGACCAACCGGCTGAAGGGCGGTAAGATATCAGGCACGATGTCCGCTACCGTCGCGTAGAGATGCGCTTTCCAACTGGGGTAGATATGGGGGCGGCGAGCGGCGATGCCGGTGAGGCTGGCCCGTACCACCGGCGGCGGTTGATCAACCAACCATCCCGGTACGCGCCGCTTTGGCCCGTCACCGTACTGGGGTGCGTCGAGAATGTCGGTTTGCGTGAAGAAGGGATAGACGGTACTAACACTGTACCCTTCGGCGGTGAGGCCGCTGGCAAAGCCGCGCAAACCGAATTTGGCCGCGCTGTAGACGCTAATGTTCGGGAGCGCGGCGCGGCCAAGGATCGACGAGATAAACACGATTTGACTGTGGGGCCGGTTGCGCAAGACGGGCAAGAGCGCCGCTGTCAGCCGGATCGGGGCGTGCAAGTTGATGCGGAGCAGCCGTTCGGCGGCTTCCGCCGGTATCGCGTTGAGTGGCCCGTACAGGCCGATGCCAGCGTTGTGAATGATCAGGTCAAGATCAGGCGCAACCTGCGTAACCTGCTGGGCTAAGCGATCGCAACTGGCCGGATCACTCAGATCGGCGGGCAACAGCGCGCAGATGCGTCCGGCCTTCTTGTTGGTTGGGCCATGCGCGGCAAATTCGGCGGCTGCGGTGAGACGTTGGCGGCTATGGCTGCTCAAAATGAGTTCAGCTCCGGCGACTAGCAATTGGCGGGCAAACTCGCGCCCCAACCCGCCGCCGGCGCCGGTCAGCAACACAACCCGCCGGGCAAATGCGCTCATACGGCTTCCTCGTCATCAGTCGCCAGCCCTTCAATCTCGGCGAGGCTCTGCTGGCACGCCATCTCAAGCCGGTTCAAACGGCGCTGGAATTGGTTGAGGGCGAAATTGCTGAACATTTCCACTTGCAAACCGAACGGCATCTCATCGTAGCTGGCAAAGATCTCGTCGATCACACCCATCGCATGCAAGAGCAGCTCGTTCATCCGTTCGACAATGTGATCCCAAATCCGCTGATCGGTTGCGATCAGGCGTGAAAGCAGATAGATGCCATAGGCGATGTGGCGCGACTCGTCTTGCTTGAGCAGGCGAATGCCCTCGCGCACGCCGGGCATGAGGTTGTGGGTGTCGAGAATGGTAAAGTAGCCGTGGTAGCCGGTCTCGGCCAGCACTCCTTCGACGATCATGTTGTAGGTCAGCGACGCTTCGGCGAGGTTGAAGGGCGAGGGGTCTTGCTCCAGCCGGTGCATCGCTGCCGGTAGCGCCTCGTAGATCAAGGCGCGGTAACTCGGTGTATGGTAGCGGCTGAGGTCGGGGTGAGCGCGCGCGACTTCACTGATAAAGCGGGCAAAGAAATCAGTATGCTTCGCCTCTTCAAACAGAAACGTCGTAAGGTACAACTCCTCTTCCAAGCGGCCATCGCGGGCGACAGCGCCGATCAGCGGCAGCAAATCGAGGGTGACGGCCTCTTCACCCGCTTGGAAGAGTGCGGTCAAGCGCAGCAACAGGTCGCGCTCTTCGTCGCGCAATTGTTCCCAGTCGTGGCGATCGCGGCTGAGATCGATCAGCGAGGGGTTCCAGATGCCGAACTGTTTGGCCTTCTCAAACAGGCGCATTGGCGGGCTATTGCGGCGCAAGCCGCGGCTGGTGGTGATGAAATCGGTGTGGGCCATCCCGTTCTCCTCTCATAGTAAGCGCCTAGGTGCGGCGGGATACAGCGCAAAGGCATATTGGCAGGTTTGGTCTTGATCGCCATTATACCGCTGCCTGCTCAGCCTGCTTTTTGCGTGTTGAGTTTACAGACTTGCGCTTGCTAACCTATCCAGCAGCGCTTCGCCAGCCCACAGCGCCACCTCTGGGATAGGCGCAGTAGCGAGCGCAGCCAGCGCCTGCAATACAGCGACGTTGGCTAACCCTGCGCAGTGCTGGTCGAGCGCCTTCACTGCGGCGTGAAGCACCTTGAGGGGTTGGTCGCCGGCCATGGCCAAATAGGCCAAGAACTGGATTACATCGTGATCGGCGTGCTGGCTCAGGGCGGTAATCGCGTGGCAACGGAGCGATTCGGCGGCGTTGGCATCGCTTGCCACCGCGCGAATGAGCGGATCGTCCGGCGCCACGTTCTTGAGATGCTGCAGCGCGAGTAACTTCAATACATCAGGGGCGTGCGGATCGATGAGCGGTTGCCGGAGCGTCGCGTGGTGCGGATCGGCAGCGGCGAGTAGGCTGAACGCTTGTGTTTGCAGGGCAGGGTATGGCGCGAGCAATGCTTCGACAAAGACCGGTATCGTTTCGTTGGCTGTGGTTGGGCTGAGGGCGGCGGCGGCGGCAAGGCGCACAGCGAGATCGGGGTGGCTCCGCATAACGCGGACTAAGATTGGCGTTGTGGTTTCGGCTTGGGCTGCGAGCGCGTTGACGGCGGCAAGCGCGCAAACCTGATCAGCGTCAAATGCCAGCCGGTGCAGCATGTTGGCTGGAATCGGGCGATCGCTGCGACTGAGCGCGCGCAGCGCCGCACTGCGGATGGGATCGGGTTGCATGGTAATACATTCGATGAGCTGTTCTACCGGTGCAGCGACTGCGGCATCGAGTGCCGCTGCGCGGATAGTTAGCGGCTCCTGTTCGTTGGTGGCGATGGCCATCAGCGCCGGCGTTGCAGCGGGGTCGGCGCTGTGGCCCAACGCTTGCAACGCTGCCAGCCGCACCGGTTCGGCGCTGTCTACGCTGGCAAGACGCAACAGCGTCTTGATCATCGGTGCGGAACATGGCGGCGCAAGGCGGTCAAGCGCGGCGCAGGCAAGTTCTACATCAGCGTTTTCCGCGAGGTGCAGCAACGTCGTTGATCCATCAGGCCGTCCGGCAATCGCTTGCAGCGCCGCGGCGCGCAAGGGGGCATCATGTTGGGCGCTACGCGCAATGGCGGTTAGGTCAATGGATGGATCGGCAGCCAACAGCTCACCGAGCGAGCGCGGCGCGCTGGTGTCGTGTAGAGCGACGCCGATCAAAGCGCTGATGGCTGGGGCTAGCGTAGGTTGATGGTGTCCGATCATCCTGATGGCGCGCGCTGCTGCACTAGCAATCCGTAACACGTGGCGGGCAATCAGGGCCGAAGGTCGGTCAATCGGGATGGTCACTGCGCTGGCTACGGTGTCGCTTGTCACCATCACATCGGCTAAGAGGGCGCGGGTGGCCGGCTCTTCAGCTTGCGATAGCCATTGATCAACTGGCCCGATCAGCGCCGGTAACGCGGAGATCCACGTTTCTAACAAGTGGACGCCATACCTCGGCGCGAGCAAGCGACCCAACGTGACCAATGCCTGCTTGCCGCCGTGTTGGCCAAGCGCCATGATGATGGTCGTGGTTAACGTGGCGTCAAGGTCGGGCTGATCGAGCGCAGCGATGAGGGTTGTGCGCGCGGCTAACGCTGATGGATGGTTGTGCGCAGCCAATGCGTCGAGCGTTTGGGCCACTGCCCGGCGCACCAGCGGCGGGTGTTGCTGGCCTAAGAATGGGCTGAGCAGCATGACGGCATGCGGGAAGTGAGCCAGTTGGCGAGCCGAAGCAGCGCGGATAAGCGCCGGTTCATCGACTGCGTGCAGCAAGCGGGTGAGCAGGTCAAAGCCCTGTGGCAAGCGATGCAGCCGGCTGATAGCGCGCAAGCGTAGATCAAGCGGCAAGCGGTTGCTCAATGCGAATCCGGCCAGCAGTGGATGGCCGGCAGGGGTGGCGGCCAGATCCGCAAGCGCTTCATCACGGGCTAGCCACGGATGGTTCGGTTGAATGACAAAGCGGGCTAGTTGGTCAAGATTGCCGGTGCGCAACCAGACCGCGCGGGCCGCTTGCCGCACCTCCGCGGTTTGATCAATGGCGGCCTGTTGCAATTCGTCGCGGGGCAACGCTGCCGGCGCAAGTGCGCGCAGGCTGGATGGCAGCGTTGTCTGCCGCAGCACATGGCGCGCAATGAGCTGTTGCCGCTCTTCACCGGCTGCACCGCTAAGGAGCAACCGCAGACCAAGATGCACTGCCGGATCGGCTAACTGATCGATGGTGCTGGCGCGACTCACAGCGAGGAGGCAACGACCGGCTTGGCTGATCAGATCGGCGTAGGCAGGCAAGGGCGGCGGCAGAATCTGTTGCCGGCAGAGCAGGTCGATCGCGTGCCAGCGCAGCGCTGGCGGGGCATCACTGGTGTCGAGCAGCGTCATCAGCAATGCGATGCCAGCCGTCGGCGCGAGCTGGCTCACGATCTGTTCCAATAATGGGTTGCGCTGATCTGGTTGGGTGCGGCTAATGTCGATGAGCATCACCGGCAATGCTGGCGCCAACATGTTCAATGCCTCACCGCCGTGCTGGCAGATCTCGTCGATCAGAGGCCGGCTCAATGCTGGATCGAGCCGTGGCCGTTCACGGAGGGAACGGGCCAGCAACAACAACCGCTCCGCCGGTGACAGCTCCGTTTCGTAGAGGCTGGTGATCAGAGGGCGTGGATCCGGCGCGGCGCCAAAGGCTAATGGCGCCACCAGTGCGCGCCGGTGCAGGCCAGCGTTGCGGAATGCAGCGGGATCGAGGCGCGGTTGGGCCGCGAGTTCGATCGCTTGTTGGTAGTGCTGATAGGCGGTGCGCCCAATCCGCCAGCCCTCCTGATCGGGAAGGGTAGCCAACAGCGGAGCTGCAAAAGTTACCGCTCGTTCGTACAGCGCAGCGCGCGAGACCGGCCAACCGCTGAGCGGCTGCGTCAGCGCCAACAACATCACTTCAGCCGGACGCTCGCGCAGCAAGATCAGCGGATCGCGCTCGAATAGCGGCAAGATGGCTTGTGGATCGCTGTGGGGAAAGAGGCACTGGATCCACGCGATCAACCGTTCGGCGGGCAACGGTGCGATGGCGTGATGGCGAAATCCCGGCCACAATTCGCCCGGCGGCAACGCAATGACCACCCGCGCTTGCGGCCAACGTTCGGCGAGGCCAGTCAAGAAACGTTGCCAGATCCCGCGCCGGGCAGGAGGTAAATCTTCCCAATCATCGATCAGCAGTAGACAAGGCAAATTGTGTTCGAGCGGATTCGGCGCCAGATTCAGCTTAGCCAACGCGCGCACCGTAATCACGCGTGGCGTCAAGCTCGGTGTGTCAAGCTCAGCGAGTAATAATCGCACGAGCGGTACGCTTGGCTGATCGGTGAGCCAACGCTGGGCAATCTGTGCGAGGACAAGGCTACGCCCGCTGGCCGGCGGCCCGATGATCGCGAGCTGGTTTGGCTCGGTGAAGAGAGCGGCGAGATCGATCCCGAAAGGCGCCGCCAATGCTGCCGGCAACAATTGCGTCAACGGTTCGCTCGTGAGCCAATGTTCGACGGCTGCACGCACATTACGTGGCATCCGGCGCGGTAAAAAGAATTCACGGAGCGCGCGCGGCACAAAATGGAGTTCAGGACGTTCGGCGCTCCGCTCGTGCATATCGTCATTCCCTGACAGTGACCCTCACCTTGGTTTGTTTAGAAAAAGCCGCGACCAGCGCTCTTCGACAGGCGGGGGTCAAGCTTGCCGGCGAAGGCTTGCAAGCTCTCGGCATCAAGCCGTTCCAGCGCTTCCAGTTCTTCTTCCGTGAGATCATAACCGGCGCAGGCTGCGCGGGCATCAGCGATCAGTTGGGCGCGAAACTCAGCATCAATGACGGCGCGACCAAGTACCTGCTCAACGGCTGACTGTGACATGTTACACCTCCCCTGCTTGTTCGGCCAGCCGGCGAAGTTCGCCGTTGGCGCCAATTGAGGTCAATTCATTTCGGGCCAATTCTAAATACGTATGAGCTGCTGGAAGGTTGCGTCGTTGCAGCGCATGACCGAAACGGGCGGCAGCGCAGGCGTGTTCAAAGCGACAGTTAATCGCCGCAAAGATTTCCATCGCGCGCGTAAAGTAGTTGCTCAATGGTTCATTGCGCTCAGCGGCAATCTCGCCGCTCAGACGCAACGCCACCGCATAATCGAACCGGCTGCCAATCTGTTCGGCGAGCGACGCGGCTTTCGCCGCGTGATCGGCAGCGGTTTGCAATAATCGCTCGCGTTCATCACTCTCAGCAGCTTGGCGGGCTTGGGTCAACAGCGCTTCCGACGCAGCGCAGAGGGCTTCGACCGTTAACTGCGGCACTTGTATCTGCTCGCCGATGTGGTAAGCCTGATTGGCGTAGGAGAGAGCAGTTGTGGGATCGCTGTTGGCGGTAGCTGCCAATGCTTCCAATGCTAACGTGTTTCCATATTGGTAGGTGCTGCCCTGTTCGGCATAGATCTGCAACGCCTGCTGATAGACCTGTAGCGCGCGCTGATAGTCGCCGCGTGCGTAGGCAATAATGCCGAGCATGTCATCGGCTTGGGCCATCCCTAGCTGATCACCCATCTCTTCACACAGCGCCAGCGCGTCGCGGCATGTGGCTTCGGCGGCGTCGTAGTTGGCCAGCCGGTAATGAGCGTAAGCCGCATTCAGTAACGCGCTAGAAAGGGCGTATTTCGCGCTGCCCTTGCGCGCCAGCTCTTCGGCGTGGGTATAGAGTTCGACCGCTGCCGCGTAGTTGCTCTGCAATTGCTCTAAGTAGCCGAGATTGTTGTAGGTGCGGGCGCAGCCGTAGATGTCATCAATCGCCTCTTGCACGCTTAACGCATTTAAAAAGTGGTAGCGAGCCAGATCGTAGCGTCCGCGCATGCCGTAGATCATACCCAGTTGCTGCTGGAGTTCCGCCTCGATCCGTTCATCCTCAATGCTACGTTGATCGTTGCGGATACGGGCTAAACCTGCTTCACACATTGCCAGCGCTTCGTCAAATGCTGACAGTCGGGTGAGGGTCTGGGCGAGATCGGCGGCAATCGCTGCCAGCAACAACGGCGGCGTGCGATTGATCGCGGCGCCGGCGATCGCTTCTGCACTGCGCAAACGTTCTAGCGCCTCTTGATAACGGCCTTGCTTTTCGAGCGCCGCTCCCCACGAGCGCAACGTCTCCGCTTGCACGACCGGCGGTAAACGATCGCCTCCCACCTCCAGCAAGCGTTGGTACGTACGCTGCGCTTCATCGTATTGGCCAATCGCCGCCAAGGTTTCGCCGAGCGCCTCCATCGCTTCCCACAGCCGCGGATCGTCGCCCCGTGCGCCGAGAATGTCAAGCGCCCAACGATAATAGGTGATCGCTTGCTCGTTGGCGTATTCGTCACGGGCCAAATGGCCGGCCAGCAACAGGTATTGGATGGCCCGTTCCGGGGCGTCGCTCAGCCGGTAGTGGTGCGCCAACAGGAAGATTGGGCTTGCAATGGCACGGACGGCGCGCGTCACCATTGGGCCGTTGCGCCCGATTTGCACATACTGTAACTGGCGTGCATTGTTCACATCGTGCCGGAGCTGGTTCAGCTCATTCGCATACCGTTGCTCAAGGTATTCGCCGATTCGCCGGTGCAGTTCACGTCGGCGAGCGAAGAGCATGCTCTGATAGGTGACTTCGTGCAGCAACGCATGGCGGAAGGTGTGAACCCGTTCTGGGGCTTCGCGTTCGAGCAGGGTCAGTTCTTGCGCATCGAGCTGGCTGACATGTTCGATCAGCCGGCGTGTGTCTTCGCCATAGACCGATTGCAGCACCAGCAGCGGAAAGCGCTGGCCGACTACGGCGGCCACCCGCAGCAGCGCCCGTGAACGCTCATCAAGCTGGTCAACGCGAGCGAGCAGCAAGCCGCTCAAGCTGTCGGGCAACTCGTCAAGCGCCGTGTTGCCGTGTTGCACGGCTCGCACCAGTTCTTCGATAAAGAGTGGATTGCCGGCGGCACGGGCGATGATCTGCGCTTGCACCTGCGGATCGATCCGGGATCCGGCGGGAATAGCGGCAATCAACGCTGCGCTATCGCTGGCCGGCAGTTCGCTCAGCGTGAGTACCTCGGCTTTGTCGGCGAGCGGGTCGTTATCCCACTGCAAGGTGTCGCGGTGTAAGCCGAGCAAAAAGATCGGCGCTTGCGCTGCCGCACTTGCAATATACCGCCAGAGATCAAGCGAGATCCGGTCGGCCCATTGCAAATTGTCAAACACGAGGATCAGGCCGTATCCGGCAGCCATAGCGAGAATGATGGAACGGATGATCTCAAACCGGCGTTCCTGCCGTTGTTTCGGATCAAGCGCGCGCGTTAACGGGTTGTCGTCAATATTCAGCTTGACCAAATCGGCCACAATTGGCGTCCAATCGTCGGCAATCGCAGCAGCCGAGAGGGCCTGTCGCAACTGGGCGGCCCGCGTTGCTTGATCAGCGCCGGCAGGGATCGCGCAGAGCGCCTGCATCGCGTCGCTCCACGGCGCGTATGGCGTGCTTTGCTGGTATGCCAAGCAACGTACCGTCACAATCTTGGCCGTGCGAGGCACACTCGCAACCAGCAGCTCGGCGGCGAGCCGCGTTTTGCCGATGCCCGCTTCACCGCTGATGCGCACGACCCGGCCATAACCGGCCAACGCTAGTTCTAGCCGCTCGCGCAGCCACGCCAGTTCGTGTCGCCGGCCAACCAGCTCGTGGTGGAAGGTAGGCGTTGGCGCTTCACGTTCGCCGATCAACCGCAAGAGTTCGAGCGGTTCGCGTTTGCCGCGCACGCTGACCGAACGTGAGTCGGCAAAGACCATCGTGGCGCCGATACTGACCGCAAACGGGGTTGTTGCCCGGATTTCACCCCAATCGCTATGCACCATCACTCGCGCCGCGACATTCACCGCGTCACCCATCACGGTGTACTCTTTGCGCTCAACATCGCCAACATTACCGGCAAAAACGGTGCCGCTGTTCAAGCCAATCCGCAGGCGCAAGCGATCGAGTGCGATGCCGGCTGGTTGGGTGGTGGTTAGAGTATGGAATGCGCGCTGGAGGTTAAGTGCAGCCTGCGCCGCGCGTTCTTGATGATCTTCTTGCGCGACCGGCGCGCCAAAGATGACCAGCAGCTTGCTGCCTTCGGTTGCTAAGTCGATCTTATTGACATAGCCGCCGTAATGCTCGATTGCCGTGAAACAGACCTGCCAAACGGCGTCGATGACCTGCGCCGTGGTGGCAGGTGGCAACGATTCGACCAGCGGTGCTAACCCTTCAATCTGCGCAAACAAGATTGAAACTGGGCGCAGATCGGCTTCCAATTGGGGCCGCCGTGGTTCCGCCATGATCCGGTCAACCAAAATCGGTGGTAAGTATGGGCTGAGCCGTTCCAACGTCCAAATCAAATGAAGGGCGGTCTCACGGCTTGGCGGCGGCGGATCGGTATGAGAAGGCAGTGGCGTGTGAGGCGTATCGCCGCTAATTGCATGTAACTTCGCATAACCATCAATAAGTACTTCACCTCGTGCGCGCCCCTCAATCATCGCCCATGCCTGTGGGCCGAGCACAATCTCGCCGCGTCCACCCAATTCCTCAGCGCGGGCAACTCGCTCAACGCAGGCTCCCATCACGCTGTAGCGCAGCGACTCAGATCGCCCGGCACTGACGAGCGCCACCCGGCCACTCTCGACCCCGATGTGCATGGTGAGCGGAAACGAGCCGATCCCCGGTACTTCCCGCACGAAGCCGGCCTGCGCGGCCAGCATATCGCGGGCCACTACTGTGGCTACGTAGGCGTGATCGGGGCCGGTAAAGAGCACGAGCAGCGCATCGCCGCCAAACGTGATCAAATCGCCGCCGGCCTGTTGGATGCGGCGAATCAAGGCCCCGAAGTAGGTGTTGAGCGTATCGGTGACAATCTCGGCCCCTTCGCGGCCAAGGCTGCTCAGCCGTTCGGCCAAGGCGGTGGAACCGCTTACATCGGCGAAGAGTAGCGAGCTGTCAACCCATTCCACCCACGGCTGGTCATCAGTCGTGGCTAACCGGTACGCGACCAACCGGCGCGGGAGGTAGGTTGTTAGAGCGTATTGGGCATTGGCAAGGTGGGCGCAAGCGGCATACAGTTCGTGTGGCCGCATTTCGCCGCCGAGCAGCGCTTGTGCCTGCGCGGCGTCGAGGTAGCGGGCAATGCGGTTGCGATCGATCTGGATGAAGCGATGCTCAGACATCGTCAGGCCGATCCTGTGTATGGATAGCTTGGTTGGCAAGCGATCATCACTGCGTATCGACTTCATTATAGCAGAGGCAAGCCGGGATCGACAGCCCAATTGTTGGGCTTCGGTAGGACGCCGGTGCGCATCAATACACAAACTCTTCGATGTGGTAGATCACCACTTTTGCTCCGGGGCCGGTTACGGTGCGCGTGCCGTGTTTCAGTTCTTCGAGTTGGCGGTTGATGGCGGTTGATGGCAACGGGGAGCTGCCATAGGCCTGTAGTTGGGCAAAGTACGTGCTATCAGCCGAGACGATCAGGGGCGAAAGATAGACGATATCATCAGGGCCGAGTGGCATTGCTGCTAGCGCCGCCAGCGAATGCTGCACATGCTCAGCGGCAAAGCGTTCGCCGCCGGCCCCGACCAACAAAATCACGCCAACCGCGATCCCGGCGGCTTTGATCGTGCGCACCGCGTCGATCGCTTCTGCTGGCGATCCGGGTTTGTTCAACAGGCGAAAGACCGTTTCATCACCGCTCTCGATCCCAAGGTAGATTCGGCGCACGCCGGCGGCGGCCAGTTCACGGTATTCGGCCAACGTTTTGCGCTCCGCGCCAAAAATGTCGAGAAAGGCGTAAATGCCTTTGAAATCAGCATCAGGGCCGATGAGAAATTCTTCATGCACGACCTGCAACAGCTCGCGCAGGCGCGGCTGCGGGATGATTAACGCATTGGCATCACCGAGAAAGATTGCCATCCGCAACCCCAAGCCGGCCCCGACAAACTCCTTCACCCGTTGAATATGTTCGCGAAACGAGGCCGGTGAATGGATGCGAAAGGGGCGGTCGCGGTAAAACGTGCAAAAGTGGCAGCGGTTCCAGCTACACCCCTCAGTCGCTTGCAATACCAGCGCGCGATACTGATCCGGCGGCAAGATGCTGATCGGCTTGTAGACAGTGCGAAACCGCTCGCGCTCAGCTTCGAGCCGCTCAACATCCCAGCGCCGGATCCGTTCAAACCAGTCACGCGCTGCCGGTGAGGCTGTTGCTTCAATCTGCTCGATCATCCGCCGGGCCTTGGTCAGCAGCTCGGCCAATACTGCGCGCCGCTCGGTGTCGTCGAGCTTGCGCCGTTCTTTCTGGCCGGGGGCGAGCGCTCGTTTGCACAAGACCTCGCCGCTGAGACCGCGCACGTAGTTGGCGCCGTGGCGAAACGCCACGATCGGGCGGCCCTCGCCATCGAACGAGATGATCGTGCGCATGTTCTCGGCGATAGTGAGGTGATGGCGTTGTAAGTTGAGGGTGATGCCTGTTGTCATCATCGAGCGCGACCATCGCGGCTATTCCGGCAGCAACGTATCCCACCACAGCCGGCCTTGCCGCCGTTGCATCAGATCGACGTGAATATGCTTCACTTCAGTATACTCATCGAGACCGTACTGGCCCATTTCGCGGCCAAACCCGCTCTGGCGATAACCGCCGAACGGCGCGCGCGGGTTAAGCACGTGGTGCTCGTTGATCCAGACGGTGCCGGCTCGGATACGTTGGGCGACGTACAGCGCTTGTTGCAGATCACGTGACCACACCGAGGCAGCAAGACCGTAGATGCTATCGTTCGCGATCCGGATCGCCTCGCCGATCTCGTCGTAGGCGAGCACGGCTAGCACCGGCCCAAAAATCTCTTCGCGGGCAATGCGCATCTCTGGCCGCACACCGGTGAAGATGGTCGGTTCGACATAATGGCCATTGGCAAACGCTTCGCCCAACGGCCTGCCGCCGCCGATCGCGACCGTCGCCCCCTCTTCGCGGCCAATCGCGATGTAGCGCTCAACCTTCTCGCGTTGCCGTTCGTTGATCAGCGGGCCAAGGTCGGTCTCCAAGTCCATCGGATCGCCAATCTTCATCCCGCGCACCCGCCCGACCAGCCGTTCGACCACGGTGTCGTGCAGGCTGCGCGGCAAAAGGAGGCGCGAACCGGCTTCGCACAGTTGGCCAGAATGGTAAAACGCGCCCCACAACACGCCATCGACCACTAGATCAAGATCGGCGTCGGGTAACACGATCATCGCATTCTTGCCGCCCAGTTCGAGCGTCACCCGTTTGATCTGCGGCGCTGCCAGCGCCATAATCTTGCGCCCAACTTCGGTGCTGCCGGTGAAGGCGACCTTATCAACCGCCGGATGGGCCGCCAAATATTCGCCGACCTCGCCGCCGGGGCCGAGCACGAGATTGATCACCCCCTTCGGCAGTAGGTTCAGTTCGTGAATGGTCTGGAAAATCGCAATCGTGCTGAGCGGGGCCAGTGACGAGGGCTTAAAGACGACCGTATTGCCGGTGGCTAGCGCTGGGCCGAGCTTCCACGCCGCCATGCAAAAGGCATAGTTCCACGGAATAATCTGCGCGCAGACACCGATCGGTTCGCGCCAGACAAAATTCCACGACACCGAGGGCAGATCAGTCCACGGTAGCGGCTCATACGGGTGCTTGCGCGCCATTTCGGCGCAACCACGCAAAATTTCAAGGCCGAGGGTAATGTCATTATACGTCGTTTTGCGCAGCGGCACGCCGGCATCGCGAGATTCGATCTCGGCTAGCTCAAAATTGCGCGCTTCGAGCGCATCGGCAATCGCATGTAAAATCTCGGCCCGGCGCGCCGGACTGGTATGCGGCCATGGCCCCTGATCAAACGCGGTGCGGGCGGCGGCAATCGCCCGATCCACATCGGCATGGGTCGCGCTGGCGCAAGTGGCCAGCGGCTGGTCATTCGCCGGATCAAAGACGGTAAATGTCTGATCGTTGCTCGCCGGCTGCCAGTCGCCGTCGATGTACAGGTCATAGTGGGGCAACCCTTCCGGGGAGTGTTCGTGCCTCATTGCAAGACTCCTTTATCTGGCGGGGGTGAAAAAAGATGCCGCTGTGCGTCATAGTGTAACACGCCGCGTCATAAAACTCAAGTAGGGCGAGACCAACGTCTGCTATGCGAGCGTGCGCGCCGCCGCCCCCAACTGCACCCCGGTTGTTCATGCGCGCCGCCGCAGGCGGTGAAGCAATCTCCTCCGAGGACGGATGCTGCCGGCTCAGACATACTTGCCGCCAAAGGGAGAGATTGCTTCGGGCGGGCGACACCCCGTTGCACTGGGTGCCGCCGCGCCCTCGCAATGACATCGTGGCACGTGAACCTGAACCATACGCCGGTGGCGCGCATTCATTCGCGGCGTTGCGCGTTGATCAGCAATGCTGCCCGGCGCTTATCGTCGATGAATGCTGCCGCAAGCGCGTTGGCCTGCACGGTGCGTAATTCGGCGGCGCTCAGGCCGAGCCGGTCACGGGCCACCCGATATTCGTGGGGCAAATCGATCGCGCTAATGCCGGGATCGTCGCTGTTGAGGGTGACGCACAGGCCGGCGCTCAATAATTGCGGTAACGGGTGCGTATCGTACCCGCTGACGGTCTGGGTTTGCACATTACTGGTCGGGCACACTTCAAGCGGAATTTCGCGCTCGGCCAGTAGCTGTATCACTGCCGGATCCTCGATCGCGCGCACGCCGTGTCCGATCCGTTCCGCTCCTAGCTCTTCAATCGCTTGCCGCACACTCCATGCCCCGGCTGCTTCGCCGGCATGCACCGTGATCCGCAGACTGGCGGCGCGGGCCCGGGCAAAATGCTTGACAAAGCGCGTGCCGGGAAAGTTGGCCTCGTCGCCGGCCAGATCGACTCCGACCACGCCTTCACCCATCAGTGTAATGGCCGCTTCGAGTTCGCGCCAGCAGCTCTCTTCACCCATGTGGCGCGACATAATGCCAATAATCTGCGCTTGTACCGGGTGCCGTTTCATACCGGCTTGCACCCCGCGACAGACTGCGGCCAAGACGCGGGTCGGGTCGAGGCCGTACCGCTCACCCATAAATGCCGGTGAGCAGCGCAGCTCGATGTAGTCAATGCCTTCGCGGGCGGCATCTTCGACATTCTCTTCCGCAATGCGGGCAACAGCGTCTTCGTCAACGCAGATCAGCTTGAGCAACTCAAAGCGGGCGATAAAATCCATCACCGAGGCGGCAACGCCTTGGATTTGCGCATACGGACGCAACCTTTCGACCGTATCTGCCGGCGGGCGAATGCCATAGGTGCGGGCTAGATCAAGGATCGTCGTCAGCCGGACATTGCCATCGAGATGGCGGTGCAGGTCGATCAGCGGCAGATCGCGGGCGATCGGTGCTGGGCCGGCAGCAGGTTCGGCAAGCGGATTCATAATTCTCGAGCGGTAGCAATAATGTCGCTCAACACGCCGGCTGCTGTTACTTCGACGCCAGCTCCCGGCCCGCGCACGACCAATGGCCGGTCGTGATAGCGGTGGGTAGTAAAGCTGATCAGATTATCAGGGCCGCGCAAGCTGGCCAACGGATGGCTGGCGGCGACTTCGCGCAACCCAACTTCGACGCTCTCTGGCGTGATGCGCGTGATGTACCGCAAGACGTTGCCGTTGGCACGGGCCGCAGCCAAGCGGTTCATCACCTCCTCTTCCGCCTCGCTGAGTCGTTGGAGGAACTCGGCGACACTCACTTCAGCCAGATGGGGCGGGAAGAGCGGTTCGGCGATCACTGCCTCAGCCGGCAGATGCTTCCCGCAGGTGCGGGCCAGAATCAACGCTTTGCGCGCCACATCAGCGCCGCTCAGGTCATCGCGTGGATCCGGCTCGGTATAGCCCAAGCGGTACGCCATGTGCACCGCGTCGGCGAAGCTGCTCCCCGTTTCCAGCTCGCTCATCAGAAAACCGAGCGTGCCGCTCAGCGCCGCCTCAATGCATACCACTTCATCGCCACTATCGAGCAGGCTTTGCAACATGCTGATCACCGGTAACCCGGCGCCAACGGTTGCTTCGTAGCGGGTTGCACCCCGTTCGGTCAAGGCCGCAAAGAGATCGTGCCCTTCGCACAGTGGCCGTTTGTTCGCCAACACCACCCGATGTCCAGCCGAGATGGCCGCTGCCAATGGCGCGGCATGGCCGCTCGCCGCTGTCACGTCCACGACAACCGCCATCGCTGCGGGGAGCATCTCGATCCAGTGCCGGTCAATAGTGGCGCCGGCAAGGTTATCAATTCCGCCGCCGGCCTCTTTCACGGCGAGGATGTGACGCACCTGTGCTTCAGTCAAGGCCGGATCGCCGGCCATTGCGCCGCGACTGTCTACCACAGCCACATATCGTAAATCAATTCCGTACCGGCGGCGAATGGCAGGCGCTACAGCGAGAATCTGGCGGGCTAGCGCGCGTCCTACGCCGCCGAGACCGAGTTGGATGATGGGTGTCATAGTTGCCCCTCTGCACTGCCTGTATGTGTTCGCCTATTCTACCATAGGCTTTGGTTTGCACGTCACGGATCTCTTGCCGGCTTCTCCCCTCATTTGACGCTCGGCCTGCTCCACCGTACAATACTATTCTGAAACTAATGATTTGTCACCTTTCGAGGCTACTATGCAATGTGAAGTTCAGAGCGGCAGCCTACTCGACGCCGCAGCCGATCTTGCCGTTTTGCTGCACACCGAAGACGAGCCACTCCCCACGCCGGTCACTGACCTATGCGAGGCGGGTGATGCGACGGGGCGCTGGAATCAGCAGACGCTGCTCTATCCGCGCGGCACGCTGCCGGCCCGCCGGTTGTTGCTCATCGGTATAGGCAAGCGCTCGGCCATAACGGCTGATACTGTCCGCCAAGCAGCGGCGCTGGCGGCGCAGCGCGCGCAAGAGCTGAAGGTTACGACCTACCACCTCGGCTACAATGGCAATCTACCGTTGGCGCCTGCGGTGTTCGGCCAAGCGTTTGCCGAAGGGAGTGTGCTCGGCTCGTACCGCTATGTTCGCTACAAGAGTGATCGCGAAGAGCCGCCGTCATTGAACGCTATCTTGCAGGCCGGCGCTGATGCTGAAGTTGCCGCCGCCGGTGTCCAGCGCGGTCATATCATTGCCCGCGCTACCGCGTTTGCCCGCGATCTCGCCAATGGCCCCGGCAACGAAGTTACGCCGGCCTTCCTCGGCCAGACCGCGCTTGAGATGGGTGAACGCCTTGGCCTCAAGGTAATGGTGCTTGATAAGCCGCAGCTTATCGAACAAGGTTTTGGCGGTATTCTCGCCGTCGGCCAAGGTTCGGCCAACGAGCCGCGCTTTATCGTGATGGAGCACGGCGCTGCCGGGAATGGCCCCACCATCTGTCTGGTCGGGAAAGGCATTACCTTCGACACCGGCGGTATCAGCATCAAACCCGCCGAGAAGATGGATGAAATGAAGATGGATATGAGCGGCGCCGCCGCAGTCTTTGGCGCGATGCAAGCTGTGGCTGAGTTGCAAGTGCCGCTCCACGTGGTCGGGATTGTCTGCGCCGCCGAAAATATGCCGAGCGGCGCCGCGTATCGGCCCGGCGATATTATCCGCACCCTGAGCGGCAAGACGGTCGAGGTGCTCAATACCGACGCCGAGGGCCGGATCGTGCTTGCCGACGGTCTCTACTATGCGCAGCGCTACCAGCCTGCCGCGATTGTTGATCTAGCTACTCTGACTGGCGCCATCATGGTTGCGCTCGGCCCGCATGCGGCTGGTTTAATGGGGAACAACCAAGAGCTGGCCAACCGCCTTATCGCTGCCGGCGAAGCCACTGCCGAACGGGTCTGGCAGTTGCCGCTGTGGGAAGAGTACCGCGATGCGATGAAGAGCGAGATTGCCGATCTGAAGAATACCGGTGGTCGCTATGGCGGGGCAATTACCGCTGCCGTCTTCCTTGCCGCCTTTGTCGGTGATTATCCGTGGGCGCACCTCGATATTGCCGGCACGGCATGGGTGGAAAAGCCGGTCCGCACGTATCAATCGCGTGGTGCCACCGGTATTGGCGTGCGGCTGCTGGTTGAGTGGTTACAAGGCTATGTTGGGGCGCAAGGGTAGCGTTCGATATGAGGGTGGGTGAATATTGTCACCCACCCCAACCCTTCTCCAGACAGGAATCCCCCTTTCTATCTCCCTTCCTCCAGCGGGAGAGGGGGTGGGGATAACCTTCCCCCAGCGGGGGTGGGTCCAGCACTTCTCATTGCTTCCCCTCCATTGCCCATTCCCTCCTCTCTATCTCCCCCCTCATCGCCGGCAAGCTCGCCGCGCGGCGCCGACCAGATTGGCAAGGTAAACGAGAAGCTACTTCCCTTTCCTACCGCGCTCTGCACCCAAATCCGGCCTCCGTGCAACTCGACCAGCAGGCGTGTAATGTACAATCCTAGCCCAACACCGCTCTTCTGGCGCGTATTGCTGTTATCAACCCGCTGAAACCGCTCGAACAGCCTTGCCTGATCTTCTGGCGCAATCCCAATCCCCTGATCGCGCACCACAATCAACATCCACTGGCCGGGCGGATGGTTAGCCGGCAAATCGCTCGCTTCCGCGTAACGCACCGTCAATTGAATTTCAGTGCCTTCCGGACTGTACTTGATGGCATTGCTCAGCAAGTTGAAGATAATTTGCTTCACCTTGTCGCGGTCGGCGAATACCGGCGGCAACGGGGGGCGCATATCGATCAGGAGCTTGTGCTGCACGAGTTGGGTGTGAAGCTGCAGGGTCAACTCCTCGATAATGTTGCCCAGCCGAACCGCCCACCGGTTCAGCTTCACCACCCCGGCCTCCAGCCGCGAAACATCGAGCAGATCCTTCACCAACTTGTGCAGCCGCTCGGCTTCGTTCGAGACCGTGGTCAAAAACTCGCGCTGGCTGGTTTCATCGAGATCTTGCCGGTTCAATAAAATTTCGGTGTAACCAAGGATCGATGTCAGCGGCGTGCGCAACTCATGCGACACAATCCCGATAAATTCATCCTTCAGCCGGTCTGACTCGCGTTCGCGGGTGCGATCGCTCACCACCCACAACCGTCCCGTCAATTGCTGCTGGCTGTCACGGGTCGGCACCGAAAGCACGTGCAACGCTTGGTAGGGCTGGCGGAGTTGCAGACTCGTCTCAAAGACTTGATCGGGCGCGCGCTGACCAAGATCGCAGAACTCGCTCAAGCGAAACGGGTCGGCTAGCCGGGCTAGCAAATGCTCAACCAAATCAATCCCGACGAAAAATGAAGGCCGTTGCGATTGCTCCGCCAAGCGCCAGACTTGATACCACGCGGGGTTGGCGCGAATGACACGACCGTTCAGGTCGATCAGTGCCAATCCGATGGGCAAGCTGCTAAACACTTGACCGAGATGGTATGACGTTTCATACGCAACTTGGTACGCCGCAGCGCGGGCCAGCGGTCTCCCAGCCCGCTCGCGGAGCGCATCAATAAACGCGAGCACCTCTTCGTTGAAGGTATTGGCCCGCCGGCTGTGCAGGATCAAGACCGCCAACACCCGATCATCCGCAATAATCGGCGCTGCCAGCTCAGCTAGGAATGGCATGCCGGGCGGCAGGCCCGGCTCGCGTCCGGCATCGCGCACCAAGAGCGGGCGCTGCGTTTTGACCGCCTGTCCGGCCAGCCCGATATCCCAGTTCCAGCGCTGGCGCGGCATAGCCGGTAGTGCGGCGCCAGTGCGTTCGGCTTCATATCCTTCGTAGAGATGCAGCACAAGTTCATGCCGTTCGGAATCGACCAGCGTGATCGCACCGGCTTCTGCACTGCTGCCTTCTAATGCCCGCCGTAAGATGATCCCCAACAACTCGTGCAAGTCGAGCGTGCGGTCAAGCTGTTCATTCAGCGCAATGATTTTCTGGCGCAGCGAGGGAGCGAGCGTCAGGCCGAGCGGCGTCTCGCCGGCAACGCGCGGCGCGGGCAGGCGTGGCAACCGTGCTCCTTCTTGGGCAATAGCCGCTGCTAGTTGCGGCTTGATCGATTCGATCACTTCGCTGATCCGCCCGTCTAGCCGGCGCTGATCATCGCTGCGTAGTTCAAGAATGCCCCAGAGCCGCCCACCCCAAAAGATTGGCGCCCCTAGATACCCTGCCGAGATCACTGGCAAACTTTCAGTTTGGCGACCGTTACCCAGCGCAATCGTCTTGGTAACGGTTTTGCCGCCGAGCGCCACGGCCCGCGTTAGGCTGTCGTCCCAAGGGTAGGCCCATGACTCTGGCGAGTAGATTTGCTGGCGGGTTGCCCCCGGCCGTGCCGATTGCAGCCAACACGTCAGCCGTCCGTCACGGTAACGGGTGGCGAGGCGCAACAGTCCAAAGAGATGGTGAATACGCTGCACCAGCGGCTGCTCTTCCTGCAAGATGCGGGAGGCAGCCGCAACCACGATCAGCATACTCGTTGTCGGATCATCTGTTTCGTGTGTCATTGTTGTTCATTGTAGTCAACCCCGAGTGGCTGTCAATGATCTTGTGCTATGCTTGTGCTATGATATGCTATGTCCATCGGTGTACCGGTGGCAGTGAAGGAGTATGCAATGTTTACTGCGGTCGATCACATTGGCCTTGTGGTGGCTGATCTCGATGCGGCGATCGATTTTTACCGCACCGCCTTCGATATTACGGAATGGGAGCGGATCGAGCTGCCTGAGCGCCATGCTGCGATTGGAGTGGCCCGGTTTGGCGATGTGTTGATCGAGTTGATTGCGCCGACCAGTGATCAAGCGAGTTTTGCCCGCTTCTTGCGCGAGAAGGGGCCGGGGATGCATCATATTGCCTATCGCGTCGATGATATCAATGCCGCGCTGGCCACCCTCCAAGCGCGGGGCATTCCATTGATCGACCGCGAGCCGCGTCCCGGCATCCACGATACGCTCGTGGCCTTTGTCCATCCGAAGGCAGGCGGCCAAGGGGTGTTGGTTGAGCTGGTGCAGCATCGCTCGCACCATGCGTAAACGGGCATCTTGCCCCGTGATAGTACATGTATCTTGAGACAATCGGAGTAGACGTATGATAACCAACGACGCAGATGATCGCCGCCTGTTGGTGAGCATGAGCGTTGGTCAGACGGCTTACGCCGTGTGGGCAAAACAGGCGCGGCGTGAGCGCTTCTTCAACATTGCCCGTCTGCTCGACGCATCGGCGGCGGTCAAACGGGTGCGCGTCGAACAGGCGATGCGTCGATTGGGTGAAGTGGTGCAGACGCTGACCAATATCAATCGCGCACTGGCCGGCCTTGAACCGGAAGCTGTGGCGACCGGGTCAGTGACTGGTACCAGCGCCTTTCAGCGCGAACTCCTTGAACGGGCTGCACGTGCGCTAGCCGATGGCCGTGATCTCACCTATACCGAGCTTGGCGATCTCTTTGTGTGCAGTACGTGTGGCCGGCTGATGGAAGGCGATCCGCCGGCATTCTGCCCTGAATGCGGCACTGTGCGCGAGGGATTTCTCGAATTCCGGATTGTCGATGGCATGGGCACGCTGGGGCCGCACGCCATCGTGCGCCGGCTTGAGCAAGGCTTGAAAACGGTGCAAGCGCTGGTGGCCGGTCTCAGCGAAGACCAATTGGCCATGCCAGTCAACGGTTTCCCGGCCTTCAAGGATCTGATCGGCCATCTCGCCGACATGGATATTGTCTTCCGCGAGCGAGCATGGATGATCTTGGAGACCAACCAACCGAAACTGTCCTCAGCCCATCCGCCGACGCTGCGGAGTGCGGTGAAATACCGCACGATGCCAATCGACGAGTTGCTCGAGCACTATACCACCAGCCGCCAGCAGACGTTAGGCTTGCTGCGCGGTCTCACCCAAGCGGCGTGGCAGCGGATCGGCCATCACGAAATCTACGGGCCGGTGCCGCTTTTGCATCAGGGGAATTGGGTCGTTGCGCACGAGCAGGGGCATCTGATCGAATTAGCGCAAATGCGCCATAACATGTTGTACGGGCATAACCGCGTCATCGATATTGCGCAAGAAATATTACACCCGTAGCACCAAACGGCGTGCGGCTCCAAAAGCCGCACGCCATACCTCATCACGTCAGATCCAACCCGCTCAGGCTGTCGTACAGCACATCAAGGTTTTCCAACGCTAAACCGGTGCCGATCGCCACACACGATGCCGGTTGGTCGGCCACGTAGCAGGGCACGCCCGTCACTTCAGTCAACAGGTCATTGATCCGGCGCAGCATTGAACCGCCGCCGGTCATTACCATCCCTTTGTCGATAATGTCTGAGCTGAGTTCCGGCGGCGTTTCGACCAGCACCGCGCGCACCGCATTGACAATCGCTTCCAGCGGCTCTTGGATCGCCTCAGTAATCTCGTTGCTGTCAACTTGGATCGTGCGCGGCAACCCGGTCACTTGATCGCGCCCGCGCACCTGCGTCACCAGCGGCTTATCGAGCGGCAACGCCGAGCCGATCTCAATCTTCACCGCTTCGGCGGTGCGTTCGCCAATGAGCACGTTGTATTTCCGCTTGATGTACGAGGCAATCGCTTCATCGAACCGGTTGCCGCCGACCCGCACCGAGGTGCTCACCACAATGTCATTGAGCGAGATCACGGCCACTTCAGTTGTGCCGCCGCCGATGTCGATCACCAGATTGCCCGATGGTTGCGCAATCGGGATATTGGCCCCAATCGCGGCGGCTAACGGCTCGCGGATCAGGTAAGCCTTGCCGGCCCCCGCCTCAAGGGCCGCGTAGCGCACGGCCCGCATCTCGACGCTGGTAACGCCGGCGGGAATACAGATCATCACTTCAGGCCGCGAGAAGCGAAATCGTCCAGCCGCGCGCCCAATAAAGTGGCGGAGCATCTCTTCCGTCACCACATAATCGGCGATCACGCCGTTGCGCATCGGACGCACCACTTCGATACTCTCTGGTTCACGGCCTAACATTGCCATCGCTTCGGCGCCGACGGCGCGCACGCGCCCGTCGCGGGTGCTCAGCGCCACCGCCGATGGTTCGGAAAGGACGATGCCTTTGCCTTTGACATACACTAAGACATTGGCTGTGCCAAGATCAATCCCGATTTTGCGGGCCATAGGTGTTCCTACTGATGAATGTCGGAAACGGCAGCGTGTGATGCCATTTCAAAGTAGTCGTGATGGGTCAGCGTTTCGCATGCCATTGCGCGGACGCTCAGCGCCGGCAGTCATCTTCACTGAGCGCAGCATGGTTGATTTCCATCGGCTACAAAGCCGCCTCAGCCCAATCGCGGCGTATTATAACAAATGATGAGGGATACTGGCAATTGACAATAGGGACACAGCACTGCTGTGTCCCTTTGCGTTTACCGTCTTTGCGTTCCGCGCTGCACACCGGTAGGTGGTTACGATTGGCGCTGTTTGATCTTGTTGAGTTGGGCCACGCGCAGACGCACCATCTCTTTGCGCAGTTTGGCTTCGGCCAGCGCCATATCGCTCTCGCTCTGCGCCTCGCGTCGGCGCGCTTCAGCTTCGGCCCGTGCCTGCTCGGCCCGCGCCTCGTCGATCTCATCGGCCCGCTCGACCGTATCGGCGAGAATAGTCACCCGGTGCGGCAGCACCTCCATAAACCCGCCCGACACGGCAAACGGCGTGCGCTCGCCATTCTTGATGATATCGAGCTCACCCGGTTCGAGGATCGTCATCAGCGGAGCGTGGCGCGGCAGAATACCAACCCGGCCGTCTTTGGTCGGTGCGCTGATCATATCAACGTCGTCTGACAGAATGACCCGCTCGGCGGTGACAATCTCTAAATGGATGGGCATGGACTGCTCCTTCTGCCTGCCATAGACCAACGCCGGCGGCGACGGCTAGCCCGCGCCGCCGACCCGGTCTTACTTCTGGCTCGCCTGATACGCGGCCAGCACGTCGTCGAAATCGCCCTGCATGTAGAAGAACGACTCAGGAATGTGATCGCCTTCGCCGTTGAGCAGACGGGCAAAGCTCTCAACCGTCTTCTTCACCGGCACATACTTGCCAGGCCGGCCGGTGAACTGTTGCGCCACCGTGAACGGCTGCGAGAAGAACAGCTCAATCTTGCGCGCGCGCTGCACGGTCAGCTTGTCCTCGTCGCTCAGCTCTTCCATACCGAGAATGGCAATAATGTCCTTGAGGTCTTTGTAGCGCTGCAACACGCGCTTCACCTCTTGCGCCACCCGGTAATGCTCCTCGCCGACGATGTTCGGGTCGAGAATACGCGAGGTTGATGCCAGCGGATCGACCGCCGGAAAGATCGCGCGCTCGGCGATGCTGCGTTCGAGCGAGATCGTCGCGTCGAGGTGGCTAAACACGGTCGCCGGCGCCGGGTCGGTGTAGTCGTCTGCCGGCACGTACACCGCCTGCATCGACGTAATCGAACCGCGCTTGGTCGAGGTAATCCGCTCTTGCAGTTCACCCATCTCAGTGCCGAGCGTCGGCTGATAACCCACCTGCGACGGCATACGGCCGAGCAGTGACGACACCTCGGAACCGGCCTGCACGAAACGGAAGATGTTGTCGATAAAGAGCAGAATGTCACGCCCCTCATCACGGAAGTACTCGGCCATCGTCAGGGCGGTCAAGCCGACGCGCAGACGCGCTCCCGGTGGCTCATTCATCTGGCCGAAGACCATCACCGTCTTATCAAACACGGTGGTGTTCTCGTCGATGCGGGCCTCGCGCATTTCGTGAATAAGGTCATTCCCCTCACGCGAGCGCTCACCCACCCCGGCGAAGACCGAGAAGCCCGACTGCTCTTTGGCGATATTCGCAATTAGCTCCTGAATTACCACCGTCTTGCCCACGCCGGCGCCACCGAAGATGGCGGTCTTGCCACCGCGGGTAAACGGCGCGATCAGGTCAATGACCTTAATCCCAGTCTCAAAAATCTGGGCTTGGGTGTTCTGTTCCTCAAAGCTGGGTGGGTCGCGGTGGATCGGGCGGCGCTCCACCTCTGGGCCAATCGGCGCCATCCCATCGATCGGGTCGCCCAACACGTTAAACACGCGGCCCAACGTCGCCGGTCCAACCGGTACCGCAATCGGGCGACCGGTATCGATAATCTCGAGCCCGCGTCGCAGGCCATCGGTCGAACCCATCGCGACCGCCTTCACCACGCCATTGCCAAGCTGCTGCTGCACCTCGCAGACGAGGCGGCCGCCGTTTTCCAGCGGAATCTCAATTGCGTTATAGATCTCCGGCACCTGATCCTCCGGGAACTTAGCCCGGATGACCACGCCGATAATCTCTTGAATAACCCCCTTTGCCGGCATCGGCTCCTCCTCTTAGCATTAACTAGCGAGAGCAGCGGCGCCCGAAGCGATCTCGCTGACCTCTTTCGTAATAGCGGCTTGCCGCGCCTTGTTGAATGAAAGCGTCAGATCGCGCACCAGATCCTTCGCGTTATTGGTAGCGTTGCGCATCGCCACCATCCGCGCGCTATGCTCGCTAGCGATGCTCTCAAGCACCGCCTGATAGATCTGGGTCTCGACGTACCGCGGCAGAATGCTATTCAACACCTCTTCTTCACCCGGCTCGTACGTATAATCGACGTTGGTGGTCGTTGAGATATCGGGGCTTTCTACCGGCAATAACTGCTTAATCGCCGGTCGTTGCACCAGCGTATTAATGAACTCGCTATAAATGATGTAGAGTTCGTCGTGCTTACCCGCTTGGAAACCGCTAATGGCGCTGATCGCCACACCGAGGATCGCCTCAAGCTTGGGCGCATCGCCGAGGCGCGTGGCTTCGCCGGCGGGTGCAAAACCCGTGCGCAGGAAGAAATCGCGCCCTTTGCGGCCAAAGGTGTAAATATCGACCGTGCGGCCCATAGCGCGCTGCTCGGTGATAAAGCGCCCAGCGCGGCGCAAGACGTTGGCGACAAGGCTGCCGCAGAGACCGCGATCAGGCGTCACCACCAACAACGCCACACTCTTGACCGTTTCGCGCTTTTCGAGCAGCGTGCCGCGGCGCGCTGCGCCTACCACCCGCGCCGTCAAATTGGCCATCACCTCCCGCATGCGGTCGGCATACGGGCGAGTAGCTAACACATTCCGTTGGGCGCGCCGCATCTTCGAGGCCGATACCATCTCCATCGCCCGCGTAATTTGGGCAACGTTCTTCACTGATCGGATGCGGCGCTTAATCTCGCGACTACTCGGCATATCGAACCCTTTGCAGTCATGCGACCGGCGAGCGGGCCTGTGCCCGCCCGCCGGTGGAGCCTGCTAGCTATAATTGCTGGTTGCCTTAAACTCCTTAATCGCCGACTCCAGCGCCGATTTTACTTCCGGCGTGGGGAACTTGCGATCAAGGCGATTGTCGTAGATCAGCTTCCGCACCTCTGGATGGGCGGTGCGCAAGAAGGCCAGAAAATCATCGCGCCACTTGGTAATCATCGGCACCGGCACATCGTCGAGGTAGTTGTTGGTAGCCGCATAGAGCACCGCGACCTGATCCTCGACTGCTAGCGGCTGGTACTGCGGCTGCTTCAGCAGCTCTTGCAGGCGCTGGCCACGCTCGATCTGCGCCTTGGTGGTCGCATCGAGGTCGCTGGCAAACTGGGCAAAAGCGGCCAGATCGCGGAACTGGGCCAACTCGCCCTTCAGCTTGCCGGCCACTGCGCGCATCGCCCGCGTCTGCGCCGCACCACCCACGCGCGACACCGAGATACCGACGTTGAGCGCCGGGCGCTGACCGGCATTAAACAGGTCAGACTCCAGATAAATCTGGCCGTCGGTAATCGAAATCACGTTGGTTGGGATGTAAGCCGACACGTCGTTGGCCTGCGTCTCGATCACCGGCAGCGCGGTCAGCGAACCGCCGCCGTATTCCTCGCTGAGGCGGGCGGCGCGTTCGAGCAAGCGCGAGTGCAGGTAGAACACGTCACCGGGGTACGCTTCGCGGCCCGGCGGGCGGCGCAGCAAGAGCGATACCTGCCGGTAGGCGACGGCGTGCTTGCTCAGGTCATCATAGACGATCAGGGCATCGCGCACCAATTGCCCATTGAGCATCACGCCATTCTCCATAATCTCTTCACCCATCGCGCAGCCGGCGTAGGGCGCAATATACTGGAGAGCGGCGCTTTCCGAGGCAGTTGCCGATACAACAATGGTGTACTCCATCGCGCCATACTTTTCAAGGGTACCGACCACTTGCGCCACCTGCGCGCGGCGCTGGCCGATCGCAACATAGATACACACCATCCCTTGGCCCTTCTGGTTGAGGATGGTATCAATTGCGACGGCCGTCTTGCCGGTCTGGCGGTCACCGATGATCAACTCGCGCTGGCCGCGCCCGATCGGGATCAGGGCGTCAATCGCGATAATACCGGTTTGCACCGGCGTATCAACCGACTTGCGGGTGATGACGCCCGGGGCGATCCGCTCAATCGGGCGCGTCTTGTCGTACAGAATCGGCCCCTTGCCATCGATCGGCTGGCCGAGCGGGTTCACGACGCGGCCCAGCAGACCCTGCCCGACCGGGACGGAAATCACGCGCCCGGTCGAGGTCACCATATCCCCTTCCTCGATCGTCTCGTCATCGCCGAGAATAATCGCGGCGACGCTATCTTGTTCGAGGTTTAGGGCAATGCCATAAATCGATTCATTCCGGCCGGCCTTGGGCGGGAACTCAACAATCTCAGAGGCGACGACCTGATCAAGGCCGGACAGCCGCGCGACGCCGTCACCGACGGCAATCACCGTTCCGACATTGACCTGACGCGGCTGAAGGTCGACGCCGCTGGTGATCCCCTGCTTCAGCCGGGCGATCAATTCTTCAGTAATCGTCGTCATGCTCTACTCCGTCGCGCTGGCGGCCGGCGACACCGGGCCAGCGAGCTGAGTGCTACTTTAACTTGCCTGCAATGCGCGCTGAATGGCGCTGAGGCGGGCGCGCAGGCTATTATCAAGCACCTGATCGCCAACCCGGATAATCAACCCGCCAATCAGCGTCGGATCAACATAATACGTCACGTGAACGTCACCGTAGCGCTGGCGCAACTCGCTCGCAATGCGCTCTTTCTGCTCACTGCTCAGCTCGATCGCGCTGGTCACACTCGCGTCGATTACGCGGCTACCGGCCTCGAGATAGCTCTGCAAGGCGGTCGCCACAGCGCCCAACTCGCCGGTCAGCCCCTCTTTAGCCATTGCGAGCAAGAAATTGCGCACTTGGGGCAGCAGATCGGCCGGCAGGGCCGCCGCAGCATCGCTCGGCCCAAGGCCAGCGATCCGCGGCACCGCGGCCCGAATCTGCTCGGCGGCGGTGGTGAGCAGCGCTTCCACGAGCGGGCTGGCCAGCTCCCGTGCATCAATGGTCGTTGCCATACGCTCTGTTTCCTCTGGCAGACTAGTGGCGCCAGTCTGCGACGTTAGTTGCGGCGATCAAGCGCCTTCAGTGACTCGGCAATCAACGCATCGTGGCCGCGGGCCTGCAATTCGGCGCCGAGCACACGGCTCGCCGTCAATGTGACCAGATCAGCGATCTGAGTCTTGGCTTCGCTCATAATCTGCGCGCGCTCTTGCTCAGCCTGCGCACGAGCCTCTTCCTTCAGGCGCTCGGCCTCGCGGCGCGCCTGCGCAATGATCTCAGCCTCCTGCTGCTTGGCCCGCTCTTGCGCCTGCGCCACGATCTTGGCTGCCTCCTGACGCGCTTTCGCTAGTTCAGCCTCGTAATCGCGCTTGGCGTTGGCCAACTGCTCGCGCACCTTTTCTGCATCTCGCACACTCTCTTCGATGCGCTTGGTGCGCTCGTTGAGCAAATTCATCACCGGACGGTACAGCAGCGCGCGCAGAATGAAGATCAGCAACAGAAAGTTGATCAGTTGCGCGATCAATAGGGTCGGATTAATACCTAATGCTTCCACCCTGCAAACCTCCCGTAAACGCGCAATGCTCTACTGCAACACGCCGAAACCGATCAAGAACGCAATCACCAGACCGAAGATAGCGAGCGCTTCGGTAAAGGCGATACCGATGAACATGTAGGTGATGACCCGGTTCTCGATTTCAGGATTGCGGCCAATCGCCTGCACCGCACCCGACACGATGATGCCAATGCCAACACCCGGCCCAATAGCGCCCAGACCAACGGCGAGCGCGGTTGCGACGAGATTCAGACCCTCCATGATTGAGATGCCTCCTTAAAGCAGACTCTGCAACGATACCTTACACCTAAACGATCGCGGAAGATCCGCGTGAACCCGATCAATGTGCGTGCTCCTCGTCGTGGCCGGTTACGGCAATGTTGAGGAAGGCGTAGGTCAGCAGCGCAAAGATCAACGCTTGGATAAACCCGACGAACACCTCGAAGCCGTAGAAGGGAAGCGGCAGCAACAGCGGCACGAGGAAGGCCATCACCACCAGCAGCACTTCGCCGGCGAAGATATTGCCGAAAAGACGGAAGGCCAGCGCGAAGGGCTTCACCAGCTCAGAGATAAACTCGATAATGCCGACGAACGACATAATGCCGTTCAGGTTGAAGAATTTCTTCAAATAGCCCGGCCCAAGGGCGCGGAAGCCCCAATACTCGATGAAGACGAACGAAATGATCGCAATCGCGAAGGTAAAGTTGAGGTCAGCCGCCGGCGCGCGGAAGAGCGGGATCAGCTTCTTGCCCTGTGCAGCGCAGGTATCATGCACTTCCTCGCTCTCGGCTGTTAGCACGCTGGCCGGGCCAGCAATTGCCAACCGCTCGTCTACAACGACGCCATGCTTCTCTTTCTTCTCGTGGCAAACGCCAATCGAGCCAACCCCCGGCAACAAGCCGAACCAGTTGCCAAACAGCACGAAGAGGAAGATCGTCGCTACCAATGGGAATGCGGTTGCGACATACTTTGCGTTGATGTTGCGGAAGAGATTGTACAGCGTTTCGAGAATAAACTCCATCACATTCTGCAACCCGCGCGGCACCATCTGCAAATTGCGAGTGGCGGCAAATGCCAGCGCAATCACAAAAATGTCAATAATGATGCTAACAACGAACGAGTTGGTGATGGGGAAACCGGGGATGCCGTCAAAGATGACTTCGGCGGCGACTTCGACATGCGGCGGGCCGGTGTAGAGGAAAAAGCGACTAGCAATCGAAATGATGAGCGCCCCTACAATGATCAGAATGTTTCGAGTCCGCGTTGACAACGCCTACCTCCTGCTCGACAACGTCGGGCATTGCTCAGCGCCCTGCTCTGTGCGCGCTGCAGCCCGGAGCGCGAACGACCACTTTTTTGTTCCGTCTTTCACAAGCAGTATAACGCACTTCGCAACATTTCGCAAACAACTCATGCAGAGATTATTACGGTTTTGCGAAGCCGTCGCGAGTATACCATAGCTATACGGTACGGGCAAACGGCGAGGAAGGGGGCAGAGATGCAGTGCAGTCGTCGTAGGGGTGGTAGGGGCATAGCGACCCTACGCCCCTACGACGACCGCGCCAACACATCGCGCAATTCGCGAATGGCGCGTTTGGCATTCACCCACACGGCACCGATCTTCGAGCTTGCAACTCGCTTGTTGAAGACCAAAACCAGCAAAAACCGCTGTGCTACATCGAAACAGTAGAGGTCGATGTTGACGCCTTCGTGGATGTAGACGCTGGTCGCATCTTCCTCACGCAACTGGCGCGCAACCTCACCGGTCGTTGAGAAACCGGTCGACAGGAGAGGCAAAACCACCATCAACGGCAAGTTGCCTTTATCGCCAGTTTCGACCAAAATCATCCCGGCGCGGTCGGTCAGCATAATACTCTGCGTACCGAGATCTTGGCCCAATTGACCCATAATACTGCGGATTGCCGCAATATTTTGCTCGGTCACGATCAGGTTACGGCCATCGCTGCGCCAAGCGAGCGGCGGCTCAGCCGCGGCGGGGGTAGCCGCCGAGGTGGATGGTGTGCTGGACCGGCGCTCGGTGGCCGCGCGTGAACGGGCGGCCAAGCCGCCTTTATGCGGCGACGCTTCACGGGCAGCCGCCTCGCGGGCAGCGCGTTCGGCTGCTTCTCGCTCGGCCGCTGCCCGCTCAGCCGCCTCGCGGGCAGCGCGTTCAGCCGCTTCGCGTTCGGCCCGCGACGGCAACACTACTCGCGCCGGGGTAAAGGGTCGCTGCGGAGGGGGGGCAGCCGGCGGTGCGGGTGGTTCTTCCTTTGCAACAGATGCGGGCGGTTCGCTACGCGGTGTCTCGGCAACGGCGCGCGTTGTTGCCGGCGGCGATGGCGGTGCCGGCGCAGCGCGCGGCGTATCGAGTGCGCTGCTCACGGCTGCGCGCACTGCATCTAGACTCACCTCGCCGCTCAGCACCGTGCTCACGCCAGCGGCCTTGGCCCGCTCACGGTCAGCATTGCTCAGGCCAGCGCCCCACAATACGACCCGTGTATGCGGGTCAAAATTCGGTACAATCTCGGCGAGATCAAGACCGCTCATCTCGTCGAGTTCGAGTTCGCTCAGCACCAGATCGGGCGGCTCAGTGCTAATGGCCCAGAGCGCATCGTTGGCTGAGTCGAAGATTTGTACCGTTGCATCGCCGGCCATCGCTGCGGGTAAGTTTCGCAAGATAGGATTAGCGCGGGCGACCACGACAATACGACGATAGGTCATTGAATTCTCTCACGGTATCGCTCAATGTGTAACCGTCTACTACTGCCCATAAGTATACCCGAAACAGCTACGACTTGAAGTAGAAATTTCGGGGAAGTACGTAGTCAGGCTATCACTTCAACACAACTACGCGGCAGCCAAATCGCTTCGCCGCTGTTCAGCAGCACTTCGGCTGCCGCAGTGCGCACGCCCGACGACAAGCGTTGGGGCAAGGCCGGCAGACTGCGCACCGATCCGGTTTGGCCGAGATGGTCATGATCGAGCAGGCGCACAAGCGCGCCGATGCGCAGCGGCGGGCGCGGCGGTTCCAGTGATGCTGTACTGCTGCGCGATAGCGGGATGATCACCCGCGGGCGGCGATGGGGGTGGCGCAGGCTGGTGTTGCTCTCGATGAAGACTTCACGGCGGTCGTTATTGGTGAGCAAGTCAAACAGCGGCGCTGCCATGGGCGCATTGCCGATGCCTTCCGTAAGCACGATGGTCAGCGGTGCGGCAATGTTGCCTGACCATTGCCAATTGCGAACGCCGATTGGCCATAGCACACGCTTGGCCCACTGAAAGAACGCGCGCAGTTCGCGTTCGGCGATGCTGCCGATGATCATCCCACGCACTTGATGTTCAACCGCTTTCCTGAGGGCAGCCGCGCTGATCCCGCTGCCGCCGATGATAATGGCGAACATGCTCTGGGCATCGATCATCTGCTCAGTGATCGGTTCGCCCGGATCGAGGGTGAGCAAGCGGGTGACGCCGTTGCAATCGCTGCCAAACCCGCTGGCGCCGTACAGTTGCGCAGCCGGCGTTTCGATCACAATCCGCCGGTTGTCGATAACCTCCATCACAATGCCGCGAATGCCGGCGGTGAGCATTATCTGGCGCGGTTCGGGCACAATAAACGCATAGCCCGTGGCTGGATCCACTGCGTGTAGCGTGCCGTTGACTGGGCTCAGCACACGGCGGCCAAACAGACCGCCGCGCCGGGCCAGCACGGAGCCGGCATTGATCGGTTGGCCGATCGGCGCTACGACCGCTCGTGTTGCCTGCGCCGGCGGCAGGTTGAGCGCGCGCGCCAGATTGAGAATGTGCGGCGCGCTAGGGTCTACCCCGCGCGCAATCACATCATCAGGCTCGACGCGCCCGCCTTGCCTGACCAATATCTCGCCGGGTTGCGGCAGGGTGCGTTCGACGCGGGCCAGCGTGCTCTTGATAATTGGAGGAACGCCATCGGGTACGTACAGCATAGTGCATGTGCCTGTGCGTGACGGTATTTATTGCGTCATTATAACACGGAACAGCTCGTGACCGTTGGTTTGCGGTGAGCGTTGCCTCATTGCAATGCGGATGCACCAGCGAGGATGCGGCGGGCGGAATCTGGTTATTGCGGCAGACGCAGCGATAAGGGATGCGCTGCACTGCCGAAGCGGATATGCCGGACAATGAATTCCATTGCTCAATAAATCTGTACCGGTACGCCGAGATCGGCCCATTCATACAACCATTGGGCGTCATCAATCCGCAAATTGATGCACCCATGCGACATGCGCACCCCCGTGCCGTGAGCATTGTGCCAGTAGGTGCCGTGCAAAGCGACGCCGCCGACCACGTACTGCACCCATGGAATGTTTGGGACGTACCAGCACTCGCCGCCGAGGCAACCGGTCATCGTCTGTTCGGGCAAGCGGTAATAGATCGCGAAATCGCCGCGGGGCGTGTTAAATCCGTCGCGTCCGGTTGCGACGGGGGCCGTAAAAACGAGCAACTGGTCTTCGTAGGCGAAGAGTTGCTGGCGAGCCAGATTGACTTCGATCCGGCGTGACCACAGCGCCGGACTCCAGTCAACGGCGCCGGGCAGGCGCGCGACGGGGGCGGTATTGATGCCGAGCAGGTCGGCCAATTGGCGGCCTAGGTCGTCGATCGCGACTTCGTGCAGTGCATCGAGATCGAAGCCATAAATACCTTGTTGCTGGCGGAGAAAGGGCGAGAGGGCATCGGGCCGGTAGCGCAAGCGGGCACGCTCGAAATATTGGATGACGCTGCCATCGCTGGTGTGTTCGGCGCTGATGGGGAAGCCAAAGATCGGCAAACCGCCGCGCCGTTCCCAAAACTCAAGAAACTCGCCGCTCAGGGTGTACCCGGTTTCGGGAAAGAACGCACCAGCCGCGCCGGCGGCTTCCGGCGGCAAAGCGATCGATTGGCGGACAAGCCATTCTTGCCCGATCAGACCAAGCTGAACTTGCAGCGGCGTGCCGGCATATTCGGGATGGTACTCAAAGCGAGCGCGCTCGAAATATTGCACAATCCGGCCATCGATCACCAATTCTTCGCTGATCGGTATGCCAAAGGTGTGCAGTTGGCCGTTGGCGCGCCAGAAATCGAGAAAGCCAACCCGATTGGAAAGGTGATGGCCGGTGGCTGGGAAGTAAACGGTACGCACGATCGGCAACCGGTCGAGTTGGGCAATAGGGTGAGCCGCTGCCGTTGTGTTCCAGTAGAGCCGCAAGCCGAACAACAAGAGCCCGCTGCCCAGCAGCAAGAGCGCAAAACGTAGGCGAGCGGACGGCAAATGGGCAATGGGTAACATACGAGTCTCAAGCAATAGACGGCGACATGGTGCATAGGCGAATAATACCGTTATTATATCAAACGCCGTCAAGATTCCGCTTTGCGCAGCGTCTTGCGGAAGAGTAAACTCTCTGGCTATACTACGGTAAGCAAGGTTGCAATGCGAGCGTGGTATGGCAGATCTCTTTACACCGCTACAAGTGGCTGGCCGGCGACTGGCAAATCGAATTGTGATGGCGCCGGCGCCGAGTGGGCTGGCCGGGCGCGATGGGTTCTGCCATGCTGCGCTCGTGAGTTATTACGAGCGGCGAGCGCGGGCCGGGGTTGGTCTGATCGTCACCGAGCCATTGTTGATCTGCGAACCGGGTGAGCCGGCAGCGCACCTCGGCATTTGGCACGATGGCTTCTTGCCCGGTTTGCGCCGGCTTTCGGCGGCAGCGCATGCCTTTGGCAGCCGGATCGCCTTTTTACTGGAAGCGCCGGCGGTTGGCATGCCAGCAGCGAGTTTCGTTGAGTTGTACCTCCAAGCGGCGTGGCGCTCGCTGGCAGCCGGCGCTGATGGAGTCTTCCTCTCGATTGCCGACGATGGCGCGCTGGCGCAACTGGTCTCGCCGTGCTTGACCTTGAACAATGGCGGCGCTACCGGCGACCGAATCCAACCGGTGCTCACCATTATCGAACACATTCGCCAGCGTTTTGGCCGGCGGCTGTGGGTTGGGCTGCGCATGCCGGCGGCTGAACTGATCCCCGGCGGGTTGGGCCATCAAGACGCGCGCCTGATTGCACGGCGGACAGTGGCTGCTGGCGCGCAGCTTCTCGATGTGACGGTCACTCGTTACACTCCCGATGTGGCCCGGTTTCCGGGGTGGACGATCCCCTTGATCATCGGCATTCGCCGCATCGCCAGCGAAGCGGTGGTGATCGGTTCTGGCCAACTCAGCGATCCACTGCTGGCTGATGCGGTCATTCAAGATGGGAGCATCGATCTGGTGATGCTCTGCACTGCGTTGCGGGTGATGCCGGAATGGCCCCAGATGGCGCGCCGGATCCTCTTCCCGGTCAGCGTAGAATGACTAACAGCACGCCAGCAGCGACGGCAGAGCCAATCACGCCGGCCACATTGGGGCACATCGCTTGCCAAATCAAAAAGTTCTGCTTATCTTCCGCTTGCGCCACCCCATGAGCTACGCGGGCCGACATCGGCACCGCTGAAACGCCAGCAGCTCCGATCAGCGGGTTGATCTTGTTGTTCGTGAAGAGATTGTAGAATTTGGCGAATAGCACCCCGCCAGCAGTGGAAATGGCGAAGGCGCAAGCGCCAAGGGCGAAGATCGCAACCGAGCGCGGAGTGAGGAAGTTGCTGGCTTGGGTGCTGGCGCCAACCGTTAAACCGAGCATAATCGTCACGCTGTCGATCAGGGCGCTGCGCGCGGTTTTGGCTAGCCGCTCGGTAACACCGCTCTCTTTGAGCAGATTGCCGAAGAAGAGCATGCCGAGCAGCGGGAGGGTGTCAGGCACAATCAGCACGCAAACGATCAACCCGATAATCGGAAAGAGGATCCGTTGCGCGCGGCTGACTTCAGCGGGGGGCGGCATCCGGATCAGGCGCTCTTCGCGGGTGGTCAGCAAGCGCATAATTGGCGGCTGGATCACCGGCACCAGCGCCATGTAGGAATAGGCCGACACCGCGATCGCGCCAAGCAGATCAGGCGCGAGCCGGGTGGCGATAAAGATGGCCGTCGGGCCATCGGCTCCGCCGATAATCCCGATCGCTGCTGCTGCCCGCAACAACCGCAGCGGATCATCGGCGCTGGCGAGATTGAGGAACGGCAACCGCGAACCGAGGAACACCGCCATCATCAGGGTGAAAAAGATTCCGATTTGGGCGGCGGCGCCGAGCAAGATCAGGCGCGGTTGGGCAATTAAGGCGGAAAAGTCGGTCATTGCGCCGATGCCGAGAAAGATCAGGGGCGGGAAGACGCCGGCAATGACGCCAAAGTAGATATAGTTGAGCACGCTGCCCTGATCGTAGACGCCTTGCCCCATCCCCGGCTCGAACGGCATATTGCCGAGGATGATGCCAAACCCGATCGGCACCAGCAGCAATGGCTCGAAGCCGCGGGCAATCGCAAGGTACACGAAGACACATCCGACAACAATCATCAGCAGATTGCCCCATGACAGATGGGCCAACCCGCTCGCTTCAAAGAAGCCGATCAGCCATTCCATCAGGCAAACTCCAGTAATGGTTGGCCTTGCCGCACCGAATCGCCAACCTTGACATTGATCGCGCGAATCGTGCCAGCTACCGGGGAACTGACGTTCGAGTTCATCTTCATCGCTTCGATCACGACCAACGGATCATTTTCCTTCACGTGATCGCCGATGTTCACCTTGATCTCGGCCACGATGCCAGCAATGGGCGAGGCCAATACCCCCGGCCCGCTGGGATGGGTGTTGGGGGGCGGGGCAGCGGGGGCGGCGGTTTGCGCTGGCGGCGTGGCTGCTCGAGCCGGAGGCAACGCATTGATGCTGGTTGGCGCGGTGAGGGTCGCCTCATCATCGTCGGCCAAGACCTCAACTTCGACTTCGTAGCTGATACCGTTGACAGTAATGCGCAAGCGTTTCATAGCGACTCCGGTTTATTTGTATCGGCGAGCAGGCAGTGAACGGGCGGTGATAGGTCAAAGCACTGTTACCGGTGCAGTTGGCGCGAAGCCATCACGCTTACCCGGCCTAAGCGCGTCCACATGCCTGACGGTTGGCGGTAGTAACGCACCCGCAGGACCCGCACCGGTTGCTGCAACGTTGCCACAGCGGCTGCCGTTAGCACGGCAATCAGTTGGGGGTCAAGCTGATCGGCGGTTGCCGGCGGCTGCGGTGGGGTAGCTGGCGTTGCCGGCGCAACCGGCTTGGGCCGGAACAGGCGCTGGCTGGCGCTGAGTGCGCTAAGGCTGATGGCGACGATAGCTAACACAATGAAGACGATCGTGACGCCGGTGATCGTGATTTGCAACCCAACCAGCAACGGATCGGCAGTCGGATCAATCATGCGCCCTCCCTCTCTTCTCTTCACTCATAGCGGTACTAAACCGTGCTTCTTCTGCGGGCGGAACTCACGCTTGGTGCGTAGCGAGGCCAGCGCGAGGCTGAGGTAGCGCCGGGTTTCGCTCGGCGCAATAATGCTATCGATCAGGTTACGGGCCGCGCCAACGTAGGGTGAAGCGAATTCAGCCCGATAGAGGCGCAAAAACTCAGCGCGGGCGGCGGCTGGGTCTTCGGCCTGCTTAATCTGCTCGCGGAAGATAATATTGACCGCGCCTTCCGGCCCCATCACCGCGATCTCGCTGCTTGGCCATGCCGCGACGCGATCAGCGCCAAGGTCTTTGCCGCACATGGCCAGATACGCGCCGCCGTAGGCTTTGCGCAGGATCACCGTAATTTTGGGGGACGTGGTAGCCGAATAGGCGAACAGCATCTTTGCGCCGTGGCGGATGATGCCGCCGCGCTCTTGGGCGACGCCGGGCAAGAAGCCGGGCACGTCAACGAAGGTGATGATAGGAATGTTAAAGGCGTTGCAGAAGCGAACAAAGCGTGCGATCTTATCAGAGGCGTCAATATCGAGCACGCCAGCCATGACCATCGGCTGGTTGGCGACAATCCCGACCGTGTTGCCATCAATGCGAGCAAAGCCGATCACGGCATTATCGGCGAAGCCGCGCTGAATTTCGAGAAAATCGCCGTCGTCAACTAGCCGCTTGATGATCGGAATCACATCGTACGGTTCACGCGGGTCATCGGGGATGATACTATCGAGCACAGGATCGGTGAACCAGCGCAATTCGCCATCGCCACGCTCCGGCGGATCTTCGAGGTTATTCGCGGGCAAGAAGCTGAGTAACCGCTTGCAAATCTCGATCGCCTCTTGATCATTCTCGGCGATAAAGTGGGCGACGCCGCTGCGCACTTGCGCTTCCGGCCCGCCCAACTCTTCCCCGGTCACATGCTCGCCGGTCACTTGTTTGAGCACTTCCGGGCCGGTGATAAACATCTCGCTGCCGCGCACCATAATGATAAAATCCATCAGTGCCGGCGAATAGGCAGCGCCGCCGGCGCAGGGGCCGGCAATGATGGCAATTTGCGGCACGACCCCAGAAAGTAACACATTCCGGTAAAAGATGCGCCCATAGCCGCTCAGTGCGTCAATGCCCTCTTGAATGCGCGCGCCGCCGCTATCGTTGATGGTGATGAATGGCGAACCGCACTTGAGGGCGAGATCCATCGTTTGGCAAATCTTATCGGCGTGCATCTCGCCGACCGAGCCGCCGGCAATGGTAAAATCTTGCGCCGCCACAAACACTTGCCGGCCATCAACGCTGCCGCAACCGGTAATGACACCCTCGCCGGGCATCTCTTTATCGGCCATGCCGAAGGCGGTGCAGCGATGGCGGGCAAAGAGATAGAGTTCCTGAAAAGTATCGTGATCGATCAGTAGGTGCAATCGTTCGCGGGCAGTCAATTTGCCGGCTTGATGCTGGCGAGCGATCCGGTCGGGGCCGCCACCCTGTTCGAGCCGGTGGCGCTGCTGGCGGAGCGCCTCGATCCGGGCGCGGAGGGTTAATGGAGCGGCAGCGGATGATTCCGTATCGCGCTGAGTCATGGTCGTTCCTCCCTGTGAACGAATGGCCACGCTCGCTCGCGGCATAATCACATGCAGAGCGGCGTTGTGGGTAGTGGGCGTTGTGGGTAGTGGGTGGATCGATTGATAGATCGCTTTGGGTATTTACAGATGTTAGTATAGCATGTGCAATAGTTGCGTGCAGTAAAATAGGGTCACTCTTTGGCAACCGTGTATTGTCGTTTGGTTGACGGAGTAAACGCATGACAACCATCCCCGCGCAGCTGGCCCGCCCGTGGCTGGTCATCCTCTGGCTGGCGCTAGCGGTGTTGCTGGCGAAAGGCACGTGGTTTTCCGCTTCAGCGGTGGTGCCGGCATTGACCGCTGAGTGGGGGTTAGACGATACGGTGCGGGCGTGGTTGACGATGTCGGTGCAACTGGGCTTTGCCGTGGGCGCGTTTGGTTCAGCGGCGCTGGGGTTAGCCGACCGCTGGCCCACCCACTGGTTCTTTGCTGGGGCGGCGGCGCTAGCGGCCCTCTGCACGGCATTGATCGCGTTGTTTGCCGAGGGGCCGGGGTTAGCGTTACCGTTGCGGTTTTTGACCGGCATGGCGCTGGCAGGGGTGTATCCGGTCGGGATGAAGATCATGGCAACGTGGACGCAGCGCGGGCGAGGGTTGGCGATTGGGGTGTTGGTTGGCGCGCTGACGATCGGTTCAGCTTCGCCGCACTTGCTCAATGTGTTGGGCGGGATTAGCGATTGGCGGCGCACGCTGTTGCTGGCTGCCGGGTTGGCGGCGCTGGGGGGCGTGATGGTGGCGGCGGCGGTGCGAGAAGGGCCGCTGCGGGCGGCTACGCCGCGCTTTAGCTGGGCGCAGGTGGTTGATGTGGTGCGCGAGCGGCCAGTGTTGTTAGCGAATCTCGGTTATCTCGGCCACATGTGGGAATTGTACGCGGCGTGGGCATGGCTGCCGCTCTTTCTGTTGGCCAGCTTCGAGGCTAGTGGCGTAGCAGCGCATTGGGCCGGCGTGGCTGCCTTTGCCGCAATTGCGATGGGCGGCCTCGGCAGCGTCGTGGCTGGCGCGCTCGCCGACCGGCTGGGGCGTACCACAATTACGATCGCGGCGATGGCCATCAGCGGCGGTTGCGCGCTGGTGATTGGGCTAGCGTTCGGCGGCAATCCGTGGCTGGTCACCGGTTTGGCCTTGCTCTGGGGCTTGACCGTCGTCGCCGATTCAGCCCAATTCTCGGTAGCGGTAAGCGAACTCTCGCCCCCCGGACGCACCGGCACCGCTTTGACCTTGCAAACCAGCTTGGGCTTTCTGCTCACCTTGATCACGATCTGGCTGGTGCCGCCGCTGGTGGCTTGGGTTGGCTGGCGGTGGGCCTTTGCTGGGCTGGCGCTTGGGCCGGCGATTGGCATCTGGGCGATGGCGACGCTCCGGCGATTGCCGGCGGCGGCGCGCTTGGCTGGCGGGCGGGGGTGAGTGCGGCGGGCCGGTAAGTGTGATACGATGGGGCGAGTATGTCCGCAGGGTTGTTGCAGGTAGGCGACAGGACTAATGACAGCAGAGAATAGGTTGCGATTGCCGTACTGGTGGCGCGTGAGTTGGCCCTTCCTCTGGTTTTTGGTCTTGACGATTCTCTGGACGTGGCCGCTAGCGATGGAGATGACCACCGTCTTGCCCGGCAGCGGGGCTGATCCGTTGTTGCAGACGTGGATACTGGCGTGGGATGGCCACGCGCTGTTGCACCATCCGGCAAGCGTCTGGGATGCGCCAATCTTTTTTCCGTATCCGCGCACGTTGACGTACAATGACCACCATCTGCTCTGGGCAGTGGTGATGTTGCCGGTCTTGGCGTTCGGCCAGCCGGTGGCGGCGTACAACGCGCTGCTGTTGCTGAGTTTTACCCTCAGCGGCTGGGCAGTCTTTCTGCTCAGCCGTGATATCCTCGCTGAGCACACCGAAGCACCGGCGGCGACCATCGGCGCGTTGCTGGCCGGTGGCTTGTTTGCCTTCAGCACCTACCGGATGGCGCATTTGGCGCATCTCAACTTGCTCCACACGGCATGGTTGCCATTGGCGTTGTACTGGCTGCGCCAGATGGCGGTGCGGTCGGGCGGGGCGTTTTGGCGAGCGGCGGCGTTGACCGGCGTGTTTGCCGGTGTGCAAGCGGCGACGGCGATCTACTATGCGCCGATGGTGGCGCTGGCGGTGGGGGTGGCGGCTTTCGTGTGGTTGTGGCCGGTGCGCTGGCGGTCGCCATTGGCGCGACGGGCGGTGGGGCGCAGCATTGGTGGATTGGCGCTTGCCGGCGCGGTGGCAGCGCTGATCGCGCTGCCGTTGCTGCTGCCCTATATGACGGTCTATGCCTATCTCGGCATTGTGCGTTCGCTGGGGGAGCTGGTGCGGTGGTCGGCGCCGCTGACGGCGTATCTGTCAGTGCCGGCGGGGAATGTGCTGTATGGCGCCGGGGTGACGCCGGTGCAGCCGGGCAGCGAGCAGGAGCTGCTGCTGTTTCCGGGGGCGCTGTCGGTGGTGTTGGCCGGGATCGGCGGCTGGCGGTGGTGGCGCGTGGCGCGGCGTGACGGGTTGGCGCTGCTGTTGATCGGGGCGGTGGGCGTGGTGTTGTCGCTGGGGGTGGCGTTGCGGGTGCGCGGCGATGAAGCGGGAGTGGTGGCGGCGTTGCCGTATGGTTGGTTGTACGAGCGAGTGCCGGGGTTTAACGCGCTGCGGGTGCCGGCGCGGTGGTGGATGCTTGGCAGCTTGGCGGTCGCGGTGCTGGCGGGGATGGGGGCGGCGTGGCTGTGGCGGGGATGGGGGCGCTGGCTCGTACCGGTGGTGGGGGCGCTGGCGCTGCTTGAACATCTGGTATGGCCCATCCCGCGGATCGAGCTGCCCGCGCCGCCGCCGGTCTATCAATGGCTAGCGCAATCGTCGCCGTCTGCTCATCGCGTTGTGCTGGAATTGCCAATCGACGCAAAATTGCGCTCTGAGCGGATTACGTGGCGCCAGTTTTTTCAAATCTCTCATTGGCGTTCGTTACCAATCGGATATAGCGGCCTGTTTCCGAATGGTTCGCTCGAATTGGCGCGACGAGTTCAGCTTTTGCCCGATAACGATACGGTGCGCTATCTAGCAACACTGGGCATTGATACGCTCATTATTCATCGCAATGATTTTTCTGATCCAACCAAAGCAGCTCATCTGATAACGTGGGCTGATCAGACACCATTGCTCGAACGAACGGCAGCGATTGGCGAGGCGGTGGTATATACGCTGAAATCCCAGCCGGTCATGCCGGAAGATATAGCCGGTGCTACGGTCTATCTCTCAGCCAACGAGCGCATACCCGGTTTGGTTGTTTTGGGGTTAGCGCGGCGTTGGCGCGAAGCTGGCGCTGTGCTCTATGGATCAGCGCGGATACGCTACTATCCGGCGTGGGAGACTCCGCAACCCGGCCAAGTCTTCGACTACGTGATGCTGGCGCGTTCCGAGGATCCAAGTTCCTTTGGCGTAGGCGAGCGTGAGGCGCGATGGCAAGGTGAAGGCATTGTTCTCTATGAAGTGCCTGATATACTCTTGACGTCTTTCACGCCGGGAGTGCCGGACATCGGCCAATTCCATCCACGCCATCCGGCGACGCTGACGGTGCGGTTGCGTGGTGATAGCGTGGAGGTTGGCCGGAGCCGGATTGTCTTGCCTACTGTGGTGGAATCCGCGACCCTGCTGCTCGATGTGGCGAGTCTGACCGAGCAAGAGGTGCAGGTGGGCGAGACGAAGCAGCGGTTGGCAGCCGGTGGGCAGACGCTAACTGTGCCGATCAGCCGTGATCAACCGGTGACGATCAGCGGCGATGCGGCGACGTTCAGCATCGTGCGTGTGCAGCTCTGGCGGGGAACGCCGGCACTGGATGCAGTGGGTGGCGTGGCGTTGACGGTTGAGAGCACGTTTGCCGGCTCGCGGCTGCAGATTACTGCGCAGTATAGCGGGAACACCCCCCTGCTGCTTGAAATTCATGGCGCGGAAGCGGGAACTGAACGGCCCGTGATGTTGGCGCGCGGAACGCTGCCGGTATCAGCGGCAGGAGCGGTGGACGTGACTATTGACGCGCGCCAGCCTCAGGCGGCGTGGTTAAGCCCATCACGGGCTGCGGTGGATGGCCGGTACATCGCGTACGTGAAGCTCAGTCCTGACACCGATGGCCTTCCGATTGCTCAATTTCAGGTGCGCAACGGCGAGCTTGTAGCTGCGCAAGCGGTGCCGCTGCCGTTGACGATCTTGCGGTGAAGCCACTCGCTTACGACTGATGCATTAATGGGGGTCACAACGTAGGTGTGCCCCCCCGCTTCGTCAAGCCTACCGTTGGATCATCGGTACAAAGACCTGTCGTGGCGGAATGCCGATGGTAAAGCTGGTGGTATACGGCGTTGCCAGTGCATTGCCGGCTACATCCTTCACCCCGGTAGTGACTGTCACGCGGTAGGCACCGTCGCTTAGGGTGACACGCGACATCATAGTGATCTGGTAGCTGGATGGCGTATACGAAATGCTGATCGGCACTTCGGCGCCGTTGGCACGCAAGAGCTTCACCGTGCCGGTCGTCACCGTCGTCGCATCAAGCGCCTCTGATGTGCCAAGCATAATGGCCGGCGCGAAGACTGGGCCGATGGTATCGGTGTAGACCGGCGTTGTGCCGGCCACCAATCCGCTTGCATTGTTGGCCGAATTGCTCCAGAGTATGGTGGGACGGGTAGTGTCACCGCTAGCGTTGATCGTAATCGTCACTTGCGCGACACGGCTCGCCACGCTGCCGCTGCGCACCCGGAAGGTAAAGGCATCGCCGCCGCTCACATTGGCTGCCGACGTGTAGGTGAGGTTCGACGGCGTGCCGGTGAGGTCGCCGTGGCTCGGCTGATCGACGATCTCGTAGATCAATCCGCTCGCGCCGAGGCCGCTGAGTGTAATTGTGCGCGCCGTTTGGTAGTTGGTGGTCACAGCTTGCGGTACAGCGACCAAAGGATTCACGATATTGATCCACGTGTTAGTGGAGGTCTCTTCACTCGCGCTGGGGAAAGAGACCGTCGCCTGCTGCGCCACCACTGTTCCGGTGGTCAGATCGCTGCGCAGTCGCACCGTCATCGTGACCGAACCGGTCGAATCGGTTTGACCGTTCGGCGTCAGCTCGCCGATCGCCCAGACGATCGGCCGTTGGTCGGGGTAAAAGATCGCATTACTGCCAAGTTGCAGCGTCGCCGGATCGAAGACCGGTGCGGGCTGAGCGCTGACAAAGACGCCATAAGCGCGTCCGCTGCCCATATTCTCATAGTCGATTGTGTAGCTCATCCACTGGCCGGGCACAACATCGCCGGCGGGGCCGCAGATTTCGTTCGGGTCATGGGCTTGACCGATCAATTCTGGCCGGCAATACCCGCCGTTGGCGATATTGCCGCAGCCGACGCCGGGAATGCAGCACTGGTCGAACGCGCAGGTAACATATTGCGGAAAGTTGTTGTAACAGCCATTGTGACAGCGCCATACGGTGTAGTTTGGTACGCCGAGCCAAGCGTAGATGTTGTACCATGCAGCGTTACAAGTGATATAATCCTTGTCGCAATTATATTCAGTCGAACCGCCAGTGCATTTACCACTGCACTCGGCAACATCCATTGCTTCACCAAGAATGGGAAAGATCTTTATCACCTTTTCCATCTTCGGCATAATGCCGGCAACGCATCTCGCTCTAATGTCTGTCCGTTCAGAAGTTATGGCTTCATAGCAATCCTTGGCCATAAAACCTATCTCGACGAGCGTTGGCGTCTTGCCAATAAGGTTCATAACGAACGAAGACGATTATTCGTGCAACAATCGAGGAGGCAAGGGCTAATCAAGGTTCCCGGCTGGGGTGCATGGTTTACCTTGCAATGACCTACAGCTCTTTCCCTTTGCCCCTCTCCCGCTGGGGGAGGGGAACGTTCCCTCACCCTAGCCCCTCTCCCACTGGCACGGGAGAGCGGCTGACTGCCTGCGTTACTGCCAGTTTCCGCATCACCCTCTCCCACCGGTGCGGGAGAGGGGCGCTGCTGCGTTTCGCAGTGTAGACCGACCCTTTAAGGCCGGGTTCTTTTCACAGCAGTAATTTCATCAGCCAGTGCAGGCAAATACTATTCATTCACGCTACAATATCTGTAATCAATCTTAGGCGGGACAACCGGAGCATTGCATGACGGTCGATCTGTTAACCTTATCCATTGCCCTCAGCCTTGCAAATGTCTTGCAATGCGCCGCCTTGATCGGCTTGGCGCTGGCTAATCGCGGGCGGGTCGGCCCGGTGTGGTGGGCTGCAGGAATGGGGGTGTTAGCGTTTGGCTTGCTCATCACCACCTTGCGCGATGTTGCCAAAGTGCCGCTCGTATTGCATGCTGTAAGTAATGCAATGGTGGGTGGCGGCATGCTGTTGCTCTACCACGGTGTGGAGCAGTTTTTCGGCGATCGAGGCCATCTGCGTCGCTTGCTGCTGATTTGGCTCCTTATTCTGATTGCCAATCTGTTGTTAGCGTCAACCGGCGATATGCCGCCGTTGCGTCGCATCCTCTTTTCAGTCGTGGTAGCGATCTGTTCTCTTTTGATTGGCTTGCGTTTCTTGCGTGAATCGCGCCCCGATTTCCACTCGCTGGTGTTGTTTCTTGCGATCGTCTTCTTTGCCAATGGGGTGTTTTTTGCCCTGCGCGGTATCTCCTCGGCGACCGAAGTCAACTGGCTGGTTGTCTCGCCGCCATGGCAAACCGCTACCTATCTCATCGCAATCGCAACAACTACTCTCTGGACGTTTGGCCTGATCTTGTTGGTCAATCGCGAGCTAGTCATCGGGCAACGCGATGCGCTGCAACAACTGGAACACGTCTTTGGTGCGCAACCGGATGCCGTCTTGCTGTCGCGCTTGACCGATGGCGTGTTCGTGAAAGTCAATCGCAGCTTTACGACGATCAGCGGATACTCGGCGGAAGAGGTCTTGGGCAAAGACGGGCTAACGCTCAACATCTGGCGTTCGCCGGAAGATCGGCGGCACTGGGTGGAGTTGATGCGGCGTGATGGGTATTGCGTTGGGCTTGAATTCCAATTCCGCCGGCGCGATGGCGAGCTGCGCACATGCCTGCTCTCTTCGCAGACCGTGATGATTCGCGGGGTGCCGCATGCGATCAGCATCATTCACGACATTACCGAACGTAAACAGATGGAAGAAGCCTTGCGGCGCAGCGATGCGCGCTATCGCTTGATTGCCGAAAATGCCACCGACGTGATCTGGTTGCTCGATACGCAAACAGCTCAGTTCACCTTCTTCAGCCCATCGGTCAGCAAGCTGATAGGGTACTCGGCGACCGAGGCGTTAGCATTCTCATTTACCGACTTCTTGGCACCCAATTCGGCCCGGCATGTCCAAGCGGCGTTGGACGATATGTTGCACGAGTGGGATGGTGACGATCTTATTGCCGCACCGCCGTGGACGGCAGAGATCGATCTCGTGCATCGCGATGGTCGCATTGTGCATGCCGAGATTGTCACCTCATTTGTGCGCGATGAAGAGGGCCGGCTGGTGGTGCTCGGCGTGGCGCGTGATATTACTGTGCGTAAGCAAGCCGAAATCGAACTGCGTCTTGCCCGCCAGCAGGCCGAGGCGGCCAATCGGGCCAAGAGCACTTTTTTGACCAATGTCAGCCACGAGTTACGCACCCCGTTGCATGCGGTCTTAGGTTTTGCGCAGTTGTTAGGTCGTGATAGTAATCTGACCGCTACCCAACGTGAATATCTCGACATTATCAATCGCAGCGGCGAACATTTGCTGAAATTAATCAATGATGTACTCGATTTGGCCAAAATTGAAGCCGGACGTTACACCTATACCGCAGCGCCGCTCGATGTCCGCCAACTGATCGCCGATCTGCAAACCCTGTTTCGCCCGCGGGCCGCAGCGAAACAATTGTGTTTCACAGTAACATGCGCTCCTGAGATTCCGCCAGTGATTGTAAGCGATGAAGCAAAAGTACGCCAGATTTTGATCAACTTGTTGAGCAATGCCATTAAGTTCACCAATCACGGTATGGTGCAGTTGCGCGTTGAGCTTGCGCAATCCACACGGATGCTGTTTGTGGTCGAAGATACGGGTATTGGCATATCGCCCCTTGACCAACCGCAGCTCTTCCGGCCATTCTTTCAGGGGCAACAATCTGCACCGAACGCCAATGGAGTAGGATTAGGCTTGAGCATCAGTTATGAGTTAGCGCGCTTGATGGGCGGTGATCTCACCGTTTACAGCGAGGGGGTTGGGTGCGGCGCTCGCTGTACCCTAGCACTGCCGTTGCAGACACCGAATACTGCTGCGCTCGTAGCATTGCCTGAAAAAACGCCAGCACTGCAGGCGGTATCTCTCCGGGCCGGCCAGCCTATCTACCGGATGTTGGTGGCGGATGATCAACCGGCCAGTGCCTTGCTGTTGGTCACGCTGCTGCACCGGCTGGGTTTTGTCGTGCAATCGGTTGCCGATGGCCAAGCAGCATTAGCTGTGTGGCGCGTCTGGCAACCACATATGATCTGGCTAGATGTGCGCATGCCGCGTGTCGATGGTCTCGCCGTAGCGCGCCAGATTCGCGATACGTGTACCCATACGCCGGGGTTGCTCCGACCCTTCATTGTGGCAATGTCGGCCCATGTGTTCGGAAATGCGCCATCCAGTGTGCTGGAGGCGGGTTGCGATGATTTCCTCGTCAAGCCATTTCGCGAGGGCGATGTGGTGCGATTGATCGAGCAACACCTCCATGTGCAGTTTGAATATGCTGAGCCAGCAGCCTTTACGATGCCGGTTACAGCCATTGATGAGCAGGGCTACTATGTTGAGTGGCGCCAAGCGTTGCTGCAAGCGGCTCGTGAAGCCAACTTTCGGCGCTTGCAAGCCTTGATCGCACAAATCGAGTCTGATCGCCCTGATGATGCGCGCCAATTGCACCAATGGATTGAGTCGTTTGATTATCAGGCGATTATAGTTTGGGCTGAAACATTGGCGAATGTGCAGCCGCAAAGCCGTGTTGTATTGTAATGCTAGTATCTACGCAACGTGATTGTTGAAGACTCAATCATAGCGAATGATATCACCATGTCTCATAATCGTTTGCCAACTATCCTGATTGTTGACGATATCCCGGCTAATTTGTTGTTGCTGACCCAGTTGCTTGATGGTCAGTCATACGATGTGCGTCCGGTTACCCAAGGCGCTATAGTGTTAGCCACTGCTCGCGCCATCCGGCCCGATCTCATCCTGCTTGATATTCGGATGCCGGATAAGGATGGGTATACCGTTTGCCGCGAGCTGAAGGCTGATCCGGAAACGAGCTCCATCCCGATCATTTTCATCAGTGCGCTCGATGATATCGATGGCAAGGTGCGCGCGTTTGAATGCGGCGGGGTGGATTATGTGACCAAGCCATTTCAGCCGGCCGAGGTGTTGGCGCGGGTGCGCACGCATCTGGCGTTGGCCCAAGCACGTACCGCCTTGGAAATGGCTAACCACGAGTTGCAACGGGCGTTGGCCCGTGAAGCTGAATTGGCCCGGATCGATTGGTTGACCGGTGTGTACAATCGTAGCCGCTTCTACGAATTGGCCACCCACGAGTTTGCTATTGCCACTCGTTACGATCAGGCGCTGGCCATCTGCATGTTCGATGTTGATCACTTCAAGCAAGTGAATGATCGATATGGCCATCTGATCGGCGATCAGGTCTTACGCGCAGTGGCCCAGACGGCAGCGCGCCAGATCCGGGCAGCCGATTGCATTGGCCGCTTTGGCGGCGAAGAGTTTATCTTGCTCTTGCCGAATACCGATATGTCGTCGGGGTTGAGTCTGGCTGAGCGGTTGCGCGCTGCGATCGCCGATCTGCGCGTGGGCACTGAACAAGGCGATATAACGGTGACGATCAGTGCCGGCGTGGCTGGCCGGCAGCCCGCTGATACCTTGATTGAACGCTTGATCGATCGGGCTGATCAAGCCCTCTATGCGGCTAAGCGGCAGGGGCGCAATTGTGTAGTGGGGGTGTGAAGTAGTCATTATCTCTGGGGGCAAGAGTATTTGTCGAACGATGATCGTGCGGTGTGCAAGGCGTGAGTTGGTATGGGAGCAACGAGGATCTTGGCATGGCGACCCCGGTGATCGAATTGCGTGACCTGACCGTCTACTACGGCCAGCGGTGCGGGGTTGAAGACCTCAATCTGACCGTTGAACCCGGCGAGGTGTTCGGTTTTCTTGGCCCCAATGGCGCTGGCAAGACGACGACGCTGCGGGTGTTGCTGGATATTATCCGGCCTACCCGCGGGCAGTCGTTGATCTTTGGCCGGGATTGCTGGCGCGAGGGGCCGCAGATTCGCCGGCAGGTTGGGTATCTGCCCGGCGAGCTGAGTTTACCGGCCAGTCTGACGGCGCGCCAGTATCTCGCTATACTCGATGCTGCCCGTGGCCGCGTTGTTGAAGCCGCCTATCTTGCTCGGCTGTGCGACCAGCTTGATCTCGACCTCGACTGACCAATGCGTGTACCTATTCGCGGGGCAACAAACAGAAAGTGGGCCTGATCGCGACCTTCATGTTTCGTTCACAAGTGCTCATCCTCGATGAGCCGACCGGCGGCCTCGATCCGCTCGTCCAGCAGACGGCGATCGAATTGGTGCGCGCGGCCCGCGCCGAGGGGCGCACCGTCTTCTTTTCGTCGCATATCTTGCCTGAAGTGCAGACAGTCTGTGACCGGGTCGGGATTATTCGCGTCGGCAGGCTGGCAGCGGTTGAGCGGGTTGATGCGTTGTTGCAGCGCCAGCAGGTGTATCGCTTGCGCTTGCGTTTTGCCCAGCCGATCCCGCCGGCGGCCTTCCTCCCCGGTGTGACCGAGCTAGTCTACGGCGAGGGTGAGGTGATGCTGAAGGTGCGCGAGAACTTGGCGCACGTGCTGCGGATTGACGGTGATTTGGGAGCGATCGAGCTCGAGACCATGCCGCTCACGCTCGAAAATGGCTGCGCCCATTCTCACCGTTCCACTATCGCCCCGTCACGCCGGAGACGCTCAATGATGGGCCGGCGTTGGGCGACCTCGCCATCTTGACGGTGGCGGCGCTGGTCTGGTATGGCCTTGCCGTCATTAGCTTCGACCGGCGTGATGTGACGGTGGGGGCTTGGCCGTGGATGCGATGGGTGAGCCGCTGATGACGCCGGCGTGACTGCGGCTATGGTATACTTCCTAGCAGACGTACTGCACTATATGAGGTTTCGCCGCCGGTTGAAGCATATATGTCAGATCAACTCCACATCCGTAATTTCAGCATTATTGCCCACGTCGATCATGGCAAGACGACGTTGAGCGACCGCCTGCTTGAGCTGACGCGCACGATTACCGAACGCGAGCAGCGCGAGCAGTTGCTCGACTCGCTCGATCTTGAGCGCGAAAAGGGGATTACGATCAAGCTGAAGCCGGTGCGTATGGAATACCGTGCTGCCGATGGTCAGTTGTATCAACTGAACTTGATCGATACTCCCGGCCACGTTGATTTTAGCTACGAGGTCAACCGGTCGCTGGCCGCCTGCGAAGGTGCGTTGCTGGTCGTTGACGCCTCGCAAGGCATCGAAGCTCAAACTCTCGCCAATACCTATCTGGCGCTGGAAAACGATCTCGTGATCATTCCGGTTGTCAACAAGATCGATCTGCCTGGCGCACACCCCGAAGAGGTCGCGCAAGAGATCGAGTCAGTGATCGGCATCCCTGCCGAAGAAGCCATCTTTGCCTCGGCCAAAGAGGGCATCGGCGTGCCGGAGATTCTCGAAGCGATTGTCAAGCGCATCCCGCCGCCGCGCGGCCAGCGCCAGCAGCCGGCCCGCGCCCTGATCTTCGACTCGCACTACGATCCGTATAAGGGTGTGATCGCCTATGTGCGGGTGGTTGATGGCGTCTTTACTGGCCGTGACCGGGTGCGATTTATGGGTACCGGCGCCCAAGCCGAAACGCTCGAACTCGGTATCTTCCGCCCGGCGATGACGCCGTTGAACGAGTTGGTCGCCGGCGAGGTAGGCTATATTGCGACCGGCCTTAAGAGCGTGGCCGATTGTCAAGTTGGCGATACGATCACGCTGGCTGAGAATCCGTCCAGCGAACCGCTCCCCGGTTATCGTCCGGCCAAGCCGATGGTGTTTGCCGGTCTCTACCCGATCGACTCAAACGCCTACCCTGAGTTGCGCGAGGCGCTCGAACGGCTCAAACTCAACGATGCCGCGCTCTCGTTCCAACCCGAAAGCTCGGCGGCGCTCGGCTTTGGCTTTCGCTGCGGCTTCCTCGGCCTGCTCCACATGGAGATTGTCCGTGAGCGGCTCGAACGCGAGTATAAGCTCGATCTGCTGATTACCGCGCCCTCAGTAGAGTATCAGGTCTTGCTGTCCGATGGCGAGATTGTCACAGTCGCCAACCCCTCCGAGATGCCCGATCTGTCGCGGATCGAGGCAATCGAAGAGCCGGTGGTCGAAATTAGCGTGATTGCGCCGGTGCGCTACATCGGCACGATTATGGATCTGGTGACGACCCGCCGCGGCGTCTTTCTCAGTATGGATTATCTCGACCCGACGCGGGTGCTCTTGAAGTACCGCATGCCGCTGGCCGAGATTGTGATCGATTTCTACGATCAACTCAAGAGCCGCACGCAAGGCTACGCTTCGCTTGATTACCATCTGGCCGGCTACCAAGAGGCTGATCTGGTCAAGCTCGATATTTTGGTCAACGGCCAGCCGGTTGATGCGCTGTCGCTGATCGTGCATCGCGATTTTGCCTATCAGCGCGGGCGCGATCTGGTGGAACGGCTGCGCCAATTGATCCCACGCCAGATGTTTGAAGTACCGATTCAGGCAGCAATCGGCTCGAAAATCATTGCCCGCGAGACCATCCGTGCCATGCGCAAAGATGTGTTGGCCAAGTGTTACGGCGGTGACGTGACCCGCAAGCGCAAACTGCTCGAAAAGCAGAAAGAGGGCAAGAAGCGCATGAAGATGGTTGGCAGCGTCGAGATTCCGCAAGAGGCGTTTATGGCGATCTTGTCGCTGAATGAGTCGGGGAACGAGCGGGAGCGATAGGGCAGAGTGAAGGGGCACAGCGGCGCTGTGCCCGTACCGATTTGAGATGCGGAGAATAACATAATGCGTCGCCTGATCTGGTTGTTTGCTCTCTTGCTGCTGGTGGGTTGCCAGAGCGTGGCGAATGGCCGCCAGTGGGAAGATGCCGGTTCGCCGGTCGCGTTTCGGCTGGGTACGCAGGTCTATACCGTGGCCGATGTGAATACCGAAATCAAGCGTGCTATTGGTGATGGCGTGGCCAATGCGCTGGCTGCTGGCCAGACCCGCGAGCAGATTGAGCAGATTGTGGTTGAGAACGATCTGCGTCGGCAGATTTTTGAACAGATGATTCAGAATGAGTTGCTGCTGAATTATGCCCGCCAGCATGGTATGGGTGTTGATCCGGCGGCGCTTGATGAGGTGGTGTTTAGCCGGTTGCCGGCTGATGCCGATCCGGTTGAGGCGAGTGAGCTACGCAGTACACTGGCGCGCGAGCAGATCGTGTTTGAAGTGATTGCGCGCAATACCCGCGCTGATATGGCCCGCGCGCGCCATATTTTAGTGAGTGATGAAGCGACGGCGCAGGCGATTTTGGCCGAGCTGCAGGCCGGTGCCGATTTTGCCACGCTCGCGGCGACTCGCTCGCGCGATAACGGTTTGGCGGCCAACGGCGGCGACTTGGGGTGGGTGACCCGCGGCGATTTTGTGCCGCAGTTTGAAGAAGCTATCTTTACCATGCCGCTGAATACCCCGCAGATTGTGCAAACCGACTTCGGCTTTCATGTGGTTGAGGTGCTCGAACGCGAATTGCAACGCCCGTTCGACTCGTTTGAACAACTGCGCACGCGCCAGAATGCCGGCCAGTTCTACCAAGAGACCTTTGTACCGTGGTACGAAGAGTTGCGTCGGCAAGCCGAGCGGAGCGGCGAGTTGCAGATTGCCGCCGGTTTCGACCCCAATGCGCTGCCGATCCCATTCCCTGAGACGCCATGAACGCCACGTTGACCGCCTTACTGAACGCGGCGCTGGCACGGGGTTTGATCGACCCGGCGGCAATGCAGGTGTGGGCTGTTGAGCGGTTGCTGCAGCCGCCGGTTGTGCCGGCGGCAACGAAGGTGGCGCCGTGGGTCGAACAGCAAGGATTGGGTTCGTATCACCCGCCGCGTGTGCCCTACCCGCTGGCTCCGCACGCGCCGGCCTTACTGTGGGGTGAGGCTGCCGCGTTTGATCTGCCGGCGCTGGCCTCACTGTTGCTGGAACACTACCCGCCGCACCATCCGCTCACGCTGGTGCTTGTGCCGGATGAGCGCATCGTGCCGTTGGCGCTAGCTGAGTTGGCGACAACGGTCTTGCCGCCGACGTCGGCACTGGCCCTGATCGTGCCGGCGCTGGCGATAGCTGAAGACCGGCGCGGCTTCGATCGCCTACGCTGGGTGGTGACACGCTTGCTTGGCCCTGACGGTTGCCCGTGGGATGTGCGCCAGACCCATCAGACCTTGCGCAGCGCCTTGCTCGAAGAGGTTTACGAGGCGCTGGAGGCGCTCGATGCCGGTGACATGGCGTTGCTACGCGAAGAGTTAGGCGATGTCTTGTTGCAAGTCGCCGTGCATAGCGAGATGGCGCGCCAAGCCGGCCACTTTTCGCTCGAAGAGGTAGTACAGCACATTGCCGATAAGCTCGTCTTCCGCCATCCCCACGTGTTCGGCACAACCGATGTTGCTGATGCCGGGCAGGTGTTGCGGAACTGGGAGGCGCTCAAGGCCCAAGAGTTGGCGGCCAAGGGCAAAACGCGGTCTAGCGCGCTCGATGGCGTACCGGCAGCGTTGCCGGCCTTGGCCGCTGCCCAAGCATTGGCGCGGAAAGCGATTCGGGCCGGTTTTACGTGGGAAGCGATCGATCACGTGTGGGCGAAAGTCGCCGAAGAGATAGCCGAGCTGCGGGAGGCCAGCGACCCAACTGCCCAGATGGCTGAAACCGGCGATCTGTTGTTTGCTATCGCCACGCTGGCCCATTGGCTGCATATCGACGCCGAAACTGCCTTGCGGGAAGCCAATGCTCGCTACAAGCGACGCTTCCAAGTGGTCGAGCAGATGGCTGCCGCAAGCGGGCGGGCGCTACGTGATTGCACGCTTGTCGACATGATGGCATGGTGGGCGGCAGCCAAAGCGCGCAGTGATGGACAGTAGGATGTCGCCGCCGATACCACTCTATCTGAACGATGTGGTGCAGTTGCGCAAGCCGCATGCCTGCGGCGGCGATACATGGCGGATTGTGCGTCTTGGCGCCGATATTGGTCTGCGCTGCGAAACGTGTGGCCGGCGGGTGCTGTTGCCGCGGACTGAGCTCGAACGCCGGATCAAACGGTTTATTGTGCAAGGGGACAACGAATGGGGGAACGAATAACCGAATAGGGTTATTTGTTTGTTCCTTGATGGGTGTGTTCGTTGACAACCTTGCTAAACGCGGTATGATGGCAATGTCGCCATTATATTGCATCGATACACACTATGCGAACCTTCGGTCTGCTCTTCCAAGTGCGTTATCGCAAGTCATCGTTCCTTGTGAACATCACAACGCTGGTAAGCCGGGCGTTGCTATTTGGCGTAATATGGCTGTGGCTGGCTTCTGGCGCCACGGCCCAGTCAGTGCGGCCAGTCTATCTGGTTGAGTACGATGGCGTGTTGAGCAGTTATGCCGCTGGCTATATTCGCCGTGCGTTGCGTGAGGCGGAAGCGGCTCAGGCACAGGCGTTGATTATTCAGTTGACCCCACGCGGTGCGGTATTGCAAGAGGCGCGCGCGTTGGCGAACGATATTGCATCGGCGCGGGTGCCGGTGGTTGTCTATGTCAGTCCTGCTGGACATAACGCTGGCGCGGCTGGCTCGTGGTTGTTGCCAGCGGCCCATGTGGCGGCGATGGCGCCGGATAGCCGGTTTGGGATTGCCGCGCCGTTATTTGTGCCAACGATGGGTGTCGGTGAGGCGACGCAGGATTTGCTGCTGGGTGAACAGTTGCAACAATTTGAAACGTGGGGTGCGACGCGCAACCGTAATGTCGATTGGGCTGAAACGGCGCTGCGCAGCGGTTTTATCGCGACTGCTGCACAGGCAATTGAGTCAAATCCGCCGTTAATTGATTTCGTGGCCCGTGATCGCACCGAGTTGTTGCAACGGTTGGAAGGTCGCTCAGTGACGCTGGCCGATGGCTCACAAATCGTCCTCGCAACCCTTGGCAGCCGTCCCTTGGTAGTAGAGGTGAATCTGCTTGAAGCGGCGTTGTTAGTCTTGGTCAACCCAACCATCGTCTTTATCCTGCTCATTATGGCCGGTCTAGCCTTCTATGCCGAGTTTCTCAGCCCGACGGTCGGCATTCTAGCCGGCTTAGGTGTGTTGCTGCTGGTTGGCGCTATGATTGGTATGATCGCACTGCCGGTGCAGTGGCTGAGCGTGATTGGAATCCTGATCGCCTTTGGGTTAGTCGCAGCCGATCTCTTCGTTCCGTCGCATGGAACCCTGACTGTGATTGGGGTGGGAGTTATGATCGCCAGCGCATTAACGCTGTTCGATGCAACGCAAGCGCCCGGAGTTGCGGTAGCGTTGTGGGTGATCATTCTGGTAGCAGTGCTGATTGCGATCTTCGCGATGACTGGGGTGTGGCTGGCGTTACGCTCGCGTAGCCGGCCAGTGACCACTGGCCAAGAAGGGTTGATTGGGCGGTTGGCCGAGGTGCGTAAGCGTCTTGATCCAGAAGGAATGGTGTTCGTGGAGGGTGCGCTCTGGCGGGCAGTGTGTGAAAACGGCACTGCTGAAGAGGGCGAGTTTGTGCGGGTCACTGGGATTTATGCGCTGCGGCTGACCGTCCGGCGGCTGGAACAGTCTGAATTGTCGTTGCCGTCGTCGTAGCGGTGTGTGGCCGTGCGTCGCACGTCAGTGCGCCGCTTCAGAGATTTCTTACGGAAAGGGGTTAGGGCATGAGTGGTCTCACATTTTTCCTCTTGGCCTGTCTGGCGGTATTAGCGTTTATCGCGTTGATGATCTTGCTCTCGGCGATCAAGATTGTGCCGGAATACGAGCGGGGTGTGATCTTCCGGTTAGGCCGGTTGATGGGGCCGCGCGGGCCGGGTATCTTCTTCGTGATCCCGGTCTTCGAGCGTATGGTGCGGATCGATATGCGTGTCATCACGATGGATGTGCCGGTGCAAGAGGTTATCACGCTCGATAACGTCACGATCAAGGTCAACGCGGTGCTCTACTTCCAAGTTATCAATCCCAACTGGGCCGTCACTAAGGTGATGGATTACATCCGGGCCACGATGCAGATCGCGCAGACGACGCTGCGCAGCGTGGTTGGCCAAGTCGAACTCGATGAGATGTTAGCGCAGCGCGAGAAGATTAACCAGAAGCTGCAACAGATTATCGATGAGCAGACCGAGCCGTGGGGGATCAAGGTGACGATCGTGGAAGTGAAAGATGTGGAGCTGCCGCAGAACATGCAGCGGGCGATGGCCCGTCAAGCCGAGGCCGAGCGCGAAAAGCGAGCCAAGCTCATCCACGCCGATGGTGAGTTGCAAGCGTCGCGCACGCTGGCCGAAGCCGCAAAAGTGCTGGCCAGCGAGCCGGTGACGTTGCAATTACGCTATCTGCAAACCTTGACTGAAATCGCTACCGAGAAGAACAGCACAATTATCTTCCCCTTGCCGATCGATACGCTCAAGGCGTTTGTGACGCCTAGCAATCCGGTCAATAATGACGTGCGCCGTTCGGCGGATTAAGAAAAGGCGGCGCGCGCCGTTCTCTGCGACACAAAGCCGTTTCCCGGCTAATGATGAGGTCTGCTATGCAGGAGTGGTAGGGACGATGCGTCCATCGTCCCTATCGTCGGGCAATGACCACGATACTGGCAATCAGCAACGCAGCGCCTACCATACCGGTGGTGGTGAATCGTTCGCCGAGTAGGAGAATGGCCAAGAGCGCCGAACCGAGCGGCTCGAGCAACGTGATCGTAGCCGCTGTGGTGGCGCGCACGCTGCGCATCCCGCGCACATAGAGCGCGTAGGCCAAGGCCGTCGGCACAATGCTGAGATAGATCAACACCAACCAGCCTAATGGCGGATAATCAATTGCTAAGCCGGTGGTAAGGGCGGCGGGCAAGAGCAAGAGCGCGCCCAGCGCAAACGATAGCGCCACCGGCACCACCGGATGGTAATTGGCAGCGATCAGGCGCGCGCCGAGCACGACCAAACTGTACGAGAAGCCGGCGGTCAGTGCCAGGGCCGCGCCGATCAGCAAATCAGCGGTTGACTGCACCTGTGGCGCGCCGCCGACTAGCAACCCCGCGCCGAGCACAGCGCCGCCAACCGCTAGCCACGTGCTGGCGCGCAGCCGCTCGCCGAGCAAGGCGCGCGCTAACAAGGCGGTAAAGATCGGCGCGCTGCAAATGTTGATCAAGACCGCTGCCGCCACGCCGAGATAAGGAATTGCGGCGAAGTAGGCAACCTGATACCCGGCAAACGCGCCCCCGATCAGGGCCAGCGTCCAACGATGGCGCGGTTGGATACGAAACGCTTGTGGGCCGGCAAGCAGGCGGGCAGTGATGAGCAACACCGGCGCCGAGAGCAGCAGCCGCAAGAAGCCAATCGAGAGCGAGTTGGTGTCAGCGACGCGGTAGAGCCAGCCTATGGCCACCCCGATCGTTCCCCACGTCAGCGCAGCGATGACCACCATCGCCACATCAAAGGGTCGTTGCGCTTCATCAAGGCGATGCATAGCGGTCATGTTCTTTCGTCAACACAGCGAAACACAAACCAACCGCCCCCGTTAAGCTCACGGGGGTGGCTATGCCAGACGCAGACCTGCTTAATCGAGATAGCCGCGCAATTTCTTGCCGAGGTGTGGGTGGCGGAGCTTGCGTAACGCCACCGCCTCAATTTGGCGGATGCGCTCGCGGGTGATGCCAAACTCGATCCCAACCTCTTCGAGAGTGCGGTAGCGGCCATCCTTGAGACCGTAGCGCAATTGGATAATCTTGCGCTCGCGCTCAGGCAGCTTCATCAGCACCTCTTCAAGTTGTTCGCGCAGCAATGAGGCCGTCGCCGCTTCAGCCGGAGTCGAGATGCGATCGTCTTCGATAAAATCACCCATGCGGCCTTCGCCCTCTTGGCCGACCGGCATCTCCAGCGAGAGCGGGTGCATACTGGCTTCAAGTGTGCGACGCACCTTGCCCGCCGAAATGCCCATCGCATCGGCAATCTCTTCTGGGGTCGGCTCGCGTTGCATCGTCTGCTGGAGGCGGTGCGAGGTGCGCTTGACTTGGCTGATGGCTTCTCCCATATGCACCGGCAAACGGATGGTGCGGCTCTGATCGGCGATGGCGCGGGTAATCGCCTGCCGGATCCACCACGTCGCGTAGGTGCTGAACTTGTGGCCCTTCTTGTAATCAAACTTCTCAACTGCCCGCATCAGGCCAATATTGCCCTCTTGCACCAAATCCATCATCGTCAGGCCATACGAGGTATATTTCTTGGCAATGCTCACGACGAGCCGCAAATTGGCCTGAATCAAGTGATGGCGCGCATCTTGCCCTTGCTGAACAGCGCGCTCCAATTCAAAACGTTCGCGGGCAGAAGCATACTCTTCACGATCGAGCCGTTGGCGAGCCGCAGCTCCGGCCTCCATCGCCTTGGCTAATTCGACCTCTTGCTCAGCGGTCAGGAGCGGCACTTGCCCAATCTCTTGCAAATACATCCGCACCGGATCATCAAATGCAATATCACCGAGATCGGGCAATTCGGCAATTAATTCATGCTCTACATCTGGTTCAAAATCAGTCGGCCCTTCAAGCTCATCAGTTGACTCGACGACTTTGATCCCCTCGGCTTGCAGCATTGCATAGAGCTGATCAATCTCGGCAATGTCGTGCTCAGGGTGAGGAAAGGTAGCAAGAATGTCGGCGTGGGTAATATACCCGCGCACCCGTGCTGCGGCGAGCAGTTGCTCGATCATCGCCTCTGACTCCGGTGTAGCTTTGCTCAACATCTTTCAACCAGTACTCAGTTGATGGCGTCAGGCCGGTATGACACCATCACTAGGCCGTCGTGGCGACGGCGGGCTGCTGCAACTGTCTGGCTCATTAGCCACAGGAAAACTGAAAGGCCTCAGCGACCTGTCTGAAACGCCGGGCCTTACACGTCGCGCTCTCCGTTATGCTTTGGCAAAGAGATGGGGTTGAGAGAATGCCCTCAAACCCCAAGCTGTCATTGCGATGGAGGGACGCATACGTGGCACCCCATTAGACGTAACTAGGGGTACTATAGCACTTTTTGCGCGCCGGAGTCAACCCCTTCTTTGGTCTGATTCGGCAGGAGAATCGGGCAAATAGGCGCTAATTTTGGCAAGCAAAAAATTGCGAATATCGTGGCGCAGGTAGCAGAAGGCGCGGATGCTGAGGCCGCTTGGCTCAACCACGAGTTCCAGCGGTCGAATGCGCCGTTCGGTCGGTTGGGGGCTGCTGTTTGAGGTGTAGATAATGCGCAAGGTGCTGCCGCTAGCCATCGCTTCGGCCAGTGGCGGCGGCGCTTCCGGTTCGGGCTGGCCGGGGAGGAGGCCGCGGGCAAAGCGGAGCGCGTCGCCAAGGGTGGTGACGCCATACGCGGCCATCTTGGCGACGAGCTGATCGAAGAGGGCGTTCAGCGTTAACACATCGTCCATTGCCCGGTGGGTTGGCGTTGGCAGGCCAAAGGCATTGGCCAGCGCGCCAAGACTGAGCGAACCACGCCGAATGCCGAGCCGGCGCGCCAGCTCAAGCGTATCAAGCACCGGGCCGGTAAGCGGCGGATAGCCTGCCCGCGCCAGTTCCATATTGAGAAAGGTCTCGTCGAACGGCAGGTTGTGCGCCACGCGCACCGCATCCCGGCTGAGCTGCACTACGTGGCCGGCAATATCGGCAAATCGCGGCGCAATGAGCAAATCCTCGGTGCGCAGACCGTTGATCTGCGCCGCTTGCGGATCGAGATCGCGCTCTGGATTGAGCAAGGTTTCGATCCTGCCGGTTTCGGTACCACCCTCACGGCGCAGCATGGCAAGTTCGCAGACCCGATGGCCATCACGGATGTCGAGACCAGTCGTTTCGACATCGAAAAAGAGCAGCGGTAGCTCAGCCAGCGGTTGTTGGAGATCAAGCGTGCTCATGGTGTGACCGGCACTTGCTGGACGACATCATCAGGGATACCGAGCAGATCCGCTTGCACCCAACCCTCTTTGTCGCGAACGTTCAGAACCCGGTACCACGAACCGTCGGCGGTGCGCGCGAGCAGCTCAACGACTTCGTTCCGTTCGACCCGATCGATTTGGGCACTTGCTGGATCGGCCGCCAAATAGATCGGGCCACTGACGAAGACCGTCACTACATTCGCCACCGGCGTTTCGGCGGCGATCAGATCGGTGACCACGATTAAGATGCGACTGACCCAGCCAATCTCGTCGCGGATGGTGCGCACGTAGTACCACTCTGCGTTGGGGGTGCGGGCAAGGATTTGCACTTGTTCGCCAGCATTGATCCCGCCGATGATGTTATTAATGCCGGGGAAGGGCAGTTTGCGCACATTGCCGCCGTTCGTGACCGCCACCGGCTGGCCGGTGGGCAATGCTGGCGTTGGAGTGGCCGTGGGCGTTGGCGGCGGGGTAGGGGTAGTTTGGACAACCGGCGCCGGCGTAGCCGTTGGAGTAACCGTTGGCGCTGCGGCGACTTCACCGTAAAAGGCTGCCGCAAACCGTTCCGGAATCACCAACTCAGCTTCGGCGCTGACGCTGCCGTCAGTGGCGCTGACAAACACCGTGTAGCGGGGGCCGGCTGGCGTGGCGTCGCCATCGGCCAGCTTCGTTGCCCGCAGATCGCCGCGATCACGCTGGATGCGGATCGTCTGAGCCGGATCAATCCAGCGTAACGGTTGGCCATCGGCGCGCAATTCCACCTGCAACTTAGTCTCATCGGCAAGGCCGGTGCTGCGTACCCGGATATTGATCGTCGGCGGTTCGGCCCGCACGACAGTGGCATCTTCGATCGTGAGTGTGATTGGTACTGGCGAAGGGGTGGGGGTTGGCGGCGGCTCGGCAACGCTGTCGTTGTTGAGGCTCAATACGAGTACGCCAATCCCCAAACAAAGCAAGATGGGAATGAGCACAAAGAGAATCTTTGCCGCTAGCGAAAGACTGCGCAGCCGATCTTGCCAACTCTGCGGCTCTTCAAGTGGCACAGCAGTATAGTCAATGGTGGTGGCCGATGGAATCTCAGGAATCGGTGGCGCCTGATTGGCAGCGCGCCGCCGGCGAATGAGCACCACTACCAACAGAATGATGACGAGACCGAGAACGATGAGACCAATCGCTAAGGGTGGTGATATCTGATTGAGTGTTGTTTGCATGAGCAACCTCAGTCACAATGGCTTCAGATGCTTATAATATGCGAATCTGGCGCTATCTGCAACTATCGGCTGTGTTATACTACCTCTTGCTACGCTTGACGCGCGCGGAGTTCGCATGAATCGCAGTTTGGCAAACAATACGGTTCGCTGCGCTTTTCGACCGACCCACTGGCCCGGTCTACGCCTCACTGCCCGTGGTTTTATGGCGGGCTAACCGCCATTTCTCCTCTTTGAATCTCAGTTGCGTTCCTTAGGTGTGGTGGCTCTGCTCGATTGCAGGTTGTTTCGCCAGAGAACTGTTCAGTTTGAGGCTTATTTTGAGGTGCGATTATGCCTGAGCATATTTTAGTTGCGGTAGCGTGGCCGTATGCCAATGGGCCGCGCCATATTGGCCACGTAGCCGGTTTTGGCGTACCGGCTGATATTTTTGCCCGTTATCACCGGTTGCGGGGGAATCGCGTGCTGATGATTTCGGGCACTGATGAGCATGGCACGCCGATCACGCTGGTGGCCGATAAAGAGGGGACAACACCGCAAGCGATCGCTGATCGCTACAACAAGATTATCGGCGATGACTTGTACCATCTGGGGCTAAGCTACGATACCTTTACCCGCACCACCACGTCCAACCACTATGCGGTGACGCAAGATATCTTCCGCACCCTGTACGAACGCGGCTACATCATTCGCCAAGAAACGTTAGGCGCGTTCTCGGCGACGACCGGGCGCACGTTGCCGGATCGCTATATCGAGGGGACTTGCCCGATCTGCGGGTACGATGAAGCGCGCGGCGATCAGTGTGATAACTGCGGCAGCCAGCTCGATCCGACCGACTTGATCAACCCACGCTCAAAGGTTGACGGCCAACCACCGGTATTCAAGCCGACCGAGCACTTCTTCCTCGACCTACCGGCCTTTGCCGAGCAGTTGCGCACGTGGATCGACCAGCAAGGCCACTGGCGGCCCAACGTGCGCAATTTCTCGCTCAACTTCCTCAAAGACCTCAAACCGCGCGCGATCACCCGCGATCTTGAGTGGGGCGTGCCGATCCCGCTGCCCGAATACGCCAACCGCGATGACAAAAAGATTTACGTCTGGTTTGACGCCGTGATTGGGTATCTCTCGGCCAGCATTGAGTGGGCGATCAACCGCGGCGAGCCGGATGCATGGCGGGAGTGGTGGCAAAACCCGGATTCACGCCACTTCTACTTCATGGGCAAAGACAACATCGTCTTTCACACTGTGATCTGGCCGGCGATGTTGCTTGGCTACGGCGCGGGCGGCCAGTTTGGCGCCAATCCGGGCGGCCAGTACGATGGCATCCCGCTGCAACTGCCCTACAATGTTGTGTCGAGCGAATTTCTGACCATGGAGGGCAAGAAGTTTTCGAGTTCGCGCGGGATTGTGATCTATGTCAACGATTTTCTCAGCCGCTATGACGCCGATGCGCTGCGCTACTTCTTGACCATCGCCGGGCCGGAAAATCAAGACACCGATTTCACGTGGGCCGAGTTCGTGCGGCGCAACAACGATGAATTGGTGGCGACGTGGGGCAATCTCGTCAACCGCACGCTCAGCAACGTTTACAAGAACTTTGGCAGCGTGCCGCAACCCGGCCCGCTCACTGCGGCTGATGAGCAGGTGTTGGCCGAAGTGACCGGCGGGATCGAGGCGGTGGGCGAATTGCTGGCGGTGGCGCGGTTCAAAGCTGCATTGAGCGAAGCGATGAGGCTGGCGGCCCAAGTCAATATCTACCTGAGCGAACAAGAGCCGTGGAAGGTGATCAAGAGCGATCGCGAGCGCGCGGCGACGATCTGGTACGTCGCGTTGCGCTGCGTTGATACGCTCAAGATCATCTTTACCCCCTTCTTGCCCTTCTCAAGCCAGCGCCTGCATGAGTACTTGGGCTATGACGGCTATATCGCCGGGCCGCTCCGCTTCCAAGACGTGACCGAAGCCGATGGCCGCACCCACCGCGTGCTCACCGGCGACTACGACCAGTGGGTCGGGCGTTGGGAGCCATCGGCCTTGCCGGTGGGGCAAGTCTTGCGCCAGCCGCAGCCGCTCTTCAAGAAGCTTGATGAAGCGGTGGTTGAGGAGGAACTAGCGCGTATGCAAAGCCGGGCGAAGTGATGGCACGTGGAAAGGGGCCTTGCACGGTAAGGCCCCTCCATACGTCACCATTCTGTCACGCCGCCGCTGCTGCCGGTCGGGTCGGTTTGTTGCGACCCCACGGTGTGCCGAGCAACGGCAACAGATAGTAATCAAGTCCATAGTAACCGGCGACCTTCCATCCCAACATCAAGATGATAGCGAGGGTGAACATCACTGGGTTGGTGCTAGCCGTACCGGCCAACATAAAGTTGAAGTTCATCAGCGCCCCAAAGAAGGCCGAGAACCCGACCAAACCGCCGACAATCAAGCCGATGCCGACCAGAATTTCGCCGTAGACGACGAGTTTGGCAAACCACGTGTGCGACTCGGTGTCAATCAAGAATTGAATGAACGAGCGATACCAATCGTAAGCGATCAGCGGGCGTCCGGTTTCAGGAACCACCACTGCATTCTTCCAGAACCCTAACAGCGCCGTGCCACTTTCCATCCATGCCCGGTTGTTAAATTTCCCCCAACCCGATGTCAGCCACGAATAGCCGAGGAATAGCCGGATAATCAGAAACAACCACGCGAACTTGGTGCTGCTGAAAAGCATTTGGACGAAGGGCGGATCGGGGAATTGGACTTCGCCGCGTTCGTTGACGGGGGTTTTCGGTAGCATCGTTGGCCTCCTTGCCATGTTGCTTGTGAACGATTTCTCGTGATTATCATAGCAAGGATTGGCAACTTTTGACTAGACAAATGACAATTTGTGGTTAAGAAATTGGTGATCGAAAATGCCAATTACCATAGGCCGTTAGCGCAACGGCGCGAAGGGCGCAGCGATGTAGGGGGGTGGAACGCAACGGCGCGAAAGGTTTTGGGTAAAGTTTATATGTGTGATATCGTAATAAGATTAAAGAGTTATTTTTAATAGATTTACCTTAATCTAAAGTTAATAAATAATTAAAAAATAAATAGTTTTACAAATAACCTAGTAAAATTTTATTAACGTAAAGTTTTAAATTAAAACATTGTCTGCTGACATTGTAATTTGTACAATTTTAATCATCTTTTAATCATCTTTAATTTCTGTATTTGGTCAGCGAATATTAAGGAGGATTCCTATGAAGTCACACCAGATGTACCGATGCACAATCGTCGTGATGGTAGCGCTGTTGGCAGCGCTTGTACCAGCAGAGTCGGTGCAAGCGCAGAACCGGATCTGCTTCAATGAAGTGCCGGATTGCATCGAAGGCCGGTTTGCTGAATACTGGCAGCAGAATGGTGGCTTGCCGGTGTTTGGCTTCCCGATCACGCCTGCGTTTCAGCAGGAGGTGGAAGGCAAGGTGCGGCTGGTGCAAATCTTCGAGCGTAACCGCTTCGAGCTGTACCCAGAGAACGCGCGTCCCTACGATGTGCTGTTAGGCCGGTTGGGTGATGAGCTGTTGCAGCGGCGGGGCACACCGTGGCAGAACGAGCCGAAAGCGCCAACGACGCAGCAGGTTGGCTGCCGTTACTTTGCCCAAACCCAACATCTGGTGTGTGATCTCTTCTTGCGCTATTGGCAATCGTATGGTCTTGAATTCGATGGCCGGCGTGGCTTTAGTGAGGCCGAGAGCTTAGCCCTGTTTGGTTTGCCGTTGACTGAAGCGCGAGTCGAAACCAACTCGTCGGGTGACACAGTGCTGACGCAATGGTTTGAGCGAGCGCGCTTTGAGCTGCATTCTCGGCTAGGGCCGAATGTGGTGCTGTTGGGCTTGTTAGGTCGTGAGGCGTTTACGCCGCAACCTACGCCGCGCCCAACCCCGCCGCCGGCTGATCCTTGCGCCGATATTCCGCCGCCGGTAAACGCGTTCGTTGATCCAGCCTGTATTCGGGGGAACGACACGGTCGTTGTCACCGTGCTGGGGTATGGCTTTACCCCCGGAGAACGGCTGGGCGCCTACTTCACATTGGTGGCGACTGGCGAGGTGGTAGGAGTGCAGATTATCGGCAGTGATGTTGCTCAGCCCGATGGAACGTTCCTCGCCACATTTCAAGTAGGCCCGAATGTGCCGCGGGGGCTTTATGCGCTGACGATTGAAGGGGTGCAATCCGGCAATAAGGCGATTGCCTACTTTAAGAAGGTATAATGCCTTGTTGCCATTGAAGCATCGAACCCCCGCGCGGTATGCCGATGCACGGGGGTTGGTTTACTCAACTGCATTATGGAGGCAAGCGTGCCAAGCGTTCGTTGAGTTCGTCTATACGCCGCCCGATACCGCTGAATTCGACGCTCATCACCGGCTCCATCGATAATCGTGCGGGATTGGGCGCGCAAGACAGGTAGATAATCGCAGTATTGACTTATAATCTTCGCTTCATATTCAATGCGTTCAAGCATTGAACGTTGGTATAATGCAATGCCCTCAGCAATAACGCTGTAGGCGAATTCAATCGGCGCTTGGTTCAAGATAACAATATCAAGCTCATCACTATGAAGTGTCTCAGCCAAGCGCTGCGTGAGCTCGGCGCGCAATGCCGGCTCTGAGGCTGTGTGATCGAACAAGATTGCGAGATCGGTATCGCTCATCGGCCCGATTGATCCGGTGACACGCGCCCCAAACAAGTAGACAAGCTGGATCGCGGGATATTGTTGGGCGATAGCGGTAATTGGGTTTGGCACGTGATTGAATGTCATGACCGGCCAACAGGTACGATGATTGTTACACCCCAGCGGAAGTTATGAGTCGAAAGGGCGGGTTGCAAACCCGCCCTTGCTTGCTGCGCTCCTCAATTTCTGCTAGGTATTGCGCTACCGCGCCCGCTCGATCGCCTTGAGCAAGGCGCGCTTGGCATAGACCTTACACATCGCTCGCCGATACTCTTCGCTGGCGTGGATGTCACCGAGCATATCCATACCTTCGCCGGCATGGGCCGCGGCGGCGGCCACCGCATCGGTGCTGCTGTCAGTGCCGATCAGCGCTTGCTCGACCGCGGTCTGGCGTTCGGCTTTGGGGCCGGCGCCGGTGATCGCAACCCGGCACGCCGTCACCTGCCCGTTTTCCATTTTGACATAGGCGGCTGCGCCGACGATCGCGTAGCGGCTGGCCGGATGGGGGAACTTGGCATAGGCCGAGCCTTCGCCGGGGCCGTGGCTGTTGAAGGTGATCGAGGTGATAATCTCACCTGGTTCGAGGGCCGTGCTGAGCATATCGGTGAAGAAATCGGCGGCGGCAATTGCGCGCGGGCCGTTGGGGCCTTCGACGTGAATGTGGGCATCGACGGCCAGCATCACTGCCGGCATATCAGCGGCGGGGTCGGCGTGGGCGAGCGAACCGCCAATTGTGCCGCGGTTGCGCACCTGAATGTCACCAATTAGGCCGACCGCATCGGCCATCGCTGGGCAGGCCTTGTCCAGCGCCGCGTGGTGCTCGATCGCGCTCCACGTCGTCATCGCGCCGATCTCAACCGTCCCGTTCACCTTAATTCCGCGCAGTTCCGCCACCCGGTTGATGTCGATCAACACACTCGGCGAAGCGAGACGGAGCTTCATTGCCGGCAACAGCGAGTGGCCGCCGGCCAAAATCTTGGCATCGTCGCCGTGCTGTTGCAACAGCGTCAGCGCCTCGGCGAGGCTGGTTGGCGCGTAATAATCAAATGGGGCTGGAATCATAGTTGCTCCCTTATGCGTTACGGCAGGGGCAGGCCAAACCTGCCCCGGGCCTGCACTCCACTCGTTTACTTCCCGTGAATCGCCTTCCAGATCCGCTCCGGCGTAGCTGGCATCTGCAGATGCTTGACGCCGAACGGCGCCAGCGCATCGATAATCGCGTTCATCACGCACTGCGCCGAGGCAATCGTGCCCGCCTCGCCGGCCCCCTTCACGCCGAGCGGATTCACCGGCGACGGCGTAACGGTATAGTCAGTCTCGATGTGCGGCACCATCGCCGCCGTCGGCACCGCATAGTCCATGAGGGTGCCGGTCAGCAACTGGCCGTCTTCGTCATAGACCGCGCCTTCGTAGAGTGCCTGCGCAAGACCTTGCGCAATGCCGCCGTGAATCTGGCCTTCGACGATCAGCGGGTTAATCTGGTTACCGCAGTCGTCAACGGCGATATAGCGCAACAGCTTGACGTGGCCGGTTTCAGGATCGACCTCGACGATACAGACGTGGGTGCCGAAGGGGAAGGTGCAGTTCGGCGGATCGTAGTAGCTGGTCTCGTCAAGGAACGGTTCCATGCCGGGAGGTAGGTTATACGCGACGGCGGCAGCGGCAGCCAGCTCGCCAATCGTCTTGCCCTTGTCGGGTGAGCCTTTGACATACGCGCGGCCATTCTCGAACACAATATCGGCCTCGTTGGCTTCCAACAGGTGAGCGGCCAGCTTGCGCGCCTTCTCTTTAATCTTGTCGACGCTGCGCTTAATCGCCACCCCGCCGACGGCCAGCGAGCGCGAGCCGTAGGTGCCGTAGCCGAACGGCGTGCCTTGGGTGTCGCCCCACTGCACCTCGACATCTTCGTAGGGCACCCCCAACTCATCGGCCACGATTTGGGCAAAAGTCGTCTCGAGCCCTTGCCCGTGTGGCAGCGAACCGGTGGTCACCACCACCTTGCCGGTGAGATGGACACGGACGTTGGCGCTCTCCCAGAGGCCGGCGCCCCAACCTTGACCACCCATCCACGCGCTCGGCGCGATGCCGCAGATCTCAACATACGACGAGATACCGATGCCGAGATAACGGCCCTGCTGGCGCAGTTCGGCTTGCTGCTTGCGGAACTCGGCGTAGCCGGCGATTTCGAGCGCCTTATTCAAGGCTGGCTCGTAGTTGCCGCTATCGTAAGGCAGCAAACCCAACCCGTTATCGTAGGGGAAGTCTTCCGGTTGGATGAAATTCTTGCGCCGCACCTCCGCCGGATCCATCCCGATCTCGGCGGCAAAGCGATCGACCATGCGCTCGATCAGATAGCTGGCTTCGGGCCGGCCAGCACCGCGGTAGGCATCAACCATCGCGGTGTTGGTATACGCGCCGGTAACGTGGACATAAGCTGCCGGAATCTTGTAGACGCCGGTGATAATGCGCCCGTAGAGGGTCGTCGGGATGCCGGCTGCGACAGTCGAGAAATACGCGCCGATATTCGCCCACGTCTTCACGCGCAGACCGGTAATCTTACCGTCGCGAGTGCCGGCCAGTTCGGCCTCGGTGATATGGTCGCGCCCGTGGGTCGAATACTTATAATTCTCGGAGCGGTCTTCGACAAACTTCACCGGTCGGCCCAGCTTGCGCGCGGCCCACATGGTGAAGGCCATATCGTTGTAGCAGAAGATCTTCTGGCCAAAACCGCCGCCGACATTTGGGGCAATGCAGCGCAGCTTGGTTTCGGGCACGCCGAAGACGAAGGCGGTCAGCAGCAAGCGATGGACGTGCGGCGCCTGCGAGGTCATCCAGACCGTCCACTCGCCAGTGAGGGCATCGTAGCGGGCAATCGAGCCGCGGGTCTCCATCGGGGTGGGGATCAGGCGCTGGTTAATAATCTCCTCTTTCACCACCACCTCGGCGCTAGCAATCGCAGCGTCGGCTGCCACCTTATTGCCGCACTCCCACTCAAACACGATATTGTTCGGCGCCGCCTCGTGAATCTGGGATGCACCGGGTTCGACCGCCTTGCGGGCATCGACCACTGCCGGCAGCGGTTCGTACTCGACTTCAACCGCATCAGCCGCATCGCGAGCGGTATAGCGATCTTCAGCCACCACCATTGCCACCGGGTCGCCCACCAGCGCCACCTTATCGACGGCCAGCGCGCGCGGCGGCACCGGATAATTCTTCACCCCAGCCGCCTGCCATGCTGCCGGCATCGGATTGATATCGAGCATATCCTTGCCGGTAAAGACGGCGACCACACCGGGCATTGCCAATGCCTTGCTCGCGTCAATCGAAACGATCTTAGCGTGGGCATGGGGGCTGCGCACCAACGCGATGTGCAGCATGCCGGGCAGCTTGATATCATCGAGATAATTGCCGTGACCGGTAATCAGCTTCGGATCTTCCCGGCGCTTCAGCGCCCGCCCAACCAGTCGCTCCTTCATCTCAGTAGCGGTCATCCTCGACTCCTCACTAGGTTCGTTGTGAATACCTGCTGGACGGATTAACGATTAATCAGCGGTTGGGGCGCTAGCCATCTTCTCGGCGGCGTAGCGCACTGCGCGGACAATGTTCTCGTAGCCGGTGCAGCGGCAGAGGTTGCCTTCAAGACCGTGGCGGATATCTTCATCAGTGGGATTAGGGTTGCGCTTGAGCAGATCGGCGGCGGCCATAATCATGCCGGGGGTGCAGAACCCGCACTGGAGGCCGTGTTTCTCCCAGAAACCTTCTTGTAGCGGATGGAGCTGGCCATTATGCGCTAGCCCTTCGATCGTCGTAATCTCGGCGCCATCACACTGAACGGCCAGTGTGGTACAAGACTTGACACTGACCCCATTGATGTGAACGACGCAGGCACCGCACTGGCTCGTGTCGCACCCGATATGGGTGCCGGTCAGATTGAGGTGCTCGCGCAGGTAATGAACTAGCAGCACACGCGGCTCAACCTCGCTGGTGTAGCGAACGCCGTTGACTGTGACCGTAATCGTTGTCACTCTCCAACCTCCTCGTTGACTGCGAAACGAACTACAGATCGGGATGGAACGATGGTAATCGGCTAAGACCTTCCCCAACACCCCGTGTTGGAAGTTTAAGGGCGGACAGAACGTCTGCCGGGCTAGGGTTACGAAGCCCGCTGCGTGGGCTGATGGCCCTCACCCCAGCCCCTCTCCCACCGACACGGGAGAGGGGAGCGCACCACCGAGCTTTCAGGCATTGCACAGCGATCATCGTTACACTCGGCCAAATGCTCTGTTTGTCCCTCTAGGGTTGTAAATTGCTCTTTTGTCCCCCTCCTCGCCTATTCCCGCGGAACACTGGTTTTGCTCTCTGCACGGCCCATCATCAGCAGAGCTGGCGTTCAGGCATTTAGCCAGACCGGCGCTGGCCGAGCAAATAGCCAAGCAAGAAGGCAACAATCACCCACGGTACCCATGGGCGCTCCTTCAGAAAATCTTCGACGACGCCAAGGGCGACATCAACCTCGCTCAGCCCTTCACCGGCAGGCACGTGAATGGTGCGCCGGAAAGCAGTCGCCTCAGCCGGTTCGGGCGCGGCGGCTGGTGCAGGCGTCGGTGCGGCGGCTGGTTCGGGTGCGGGTGCAGCGACCGGTTCGGGTGCGGGTGCAGCGACCGGTTCGGGTGCAGCATTGCCGGCACGCCGCGCTTCGATCTGGGCCGCAAGCGCCTTCAGGCTCTGCGCAATCAGTGTTTTGGCGGCGCCATCGAGCAGGCGCTGGCCAACACTGGCAATGGTGCCTCCCACATGCGCCTCGCCGCCGTAATCGAGGATCGTCTGGCCGTTTTCTTCGCGAAGGGTGATGCTGCCCGAACCCTTCAGAAAGCCATTGCTTCCCTTGCCATCAACGTGAATCTCATACGACTCTGGCGCCTGAATATTGTCGATCTTCACCCGCCCGCTATACACGCCACGCACTGCTTGGAGGCCAATCTTCAGCGTGCTCTCGTATTCGTTTTCGCCAACTTGTTCAAGACGTTGGCATCCGGGAATAGTGCGGGCTAAAACTTCCGGATCATTTAATGCAGCCCACACCTCATCACGGCTAGCCGCAAAGGTGTAATTGCCGGCGATCTTCACACTGACTCCTTGCTGCCCAGTTCGGAGGTATTGAGCTGGGCAACCTCTGTAGAAAGACAAGTATACCTTGTGTGTTCCATAACCTCCCCACAGAATGGGAGAGCCTGCTTCACACTGGTAGTATACTCGAGATGGTCTTATGCACGTTTCATTATGGGTTCCATATCTATCGTACTCAATAGAACAGGCTTTGTCAAGGCAATGTGCAGGTCGAGTTGGTTGCGGTACGGATAGCGCAGCGATCGCCGGTTCCGCATGGACTAGTAACGAAAACGGGGCAAAATTCCTAGCCGAGATACTTGACAAATACACGTCGCATAGTTTATATTACCAACAACGTACAACAACGTACTGGTGTAGGCAACACCAACACGCACCTCAACAACATACACGCACTCATCCAGAGCGGTGGAGGGACCGGCCCGTTGAAACCGCAGCAACCCTCGCATGCGTCGCCGCGTGCGAACGGTGCTAATTCCGGCAGAAGTGTTCTGGAAGATGAGCGACGTGGCAGCGCGGCTTGCCGCAATGATTTCACGCCCTCATCGCACGTTGAGGGCGATTTTGTTGCCTACAATCTGGCTCGCTTTGATGAATGCTTGAGGAGGTTGTTCATGTCCGATGCTCCGCGCTTCACCGGTTTCGAGACGCTCGCCCTGCATGCCGGCCAGACCCCTGATCCGACGACCGGATCGCGGGCCGTGCCGATCTATGCCACCACATCGTATCAATTCAAAGATACCGATCACGCGGCGCGCCTCTTTAACTTGCAAGAGTTTGGCAACATCTACACCCGGATCATGAATCCGACCACCGATGTGTTCGAGCAGCGGATGGCCGCGTTGGAAGGCGGGGTGGGCGCGTTGGCGTTGGCGTCGGGGCAAGCTGCCGAAACGCTGGCGATTCTCAATCTAGCCGGCAGCGGCGACAACATCGTCGCCTCGTCGGATCTATACGGCGGCACGTACAACCTCTTCCGCCATACCTTGCCGAAGCTCGGCATCACCACGCGCTTTGTCGATGCCCGTGACTACGACGGCTTTGCGGCGGCGATTGACGATCGCACCAAAGCCTTCTTCCTCGAATTGGTCGGCAACCCGCGGCTCGATGTGCTCGATCTAGAGCGGATCGCGGCGATTGCCCACGAGCGTGGCGTGCCGGTGATCGTTGATGCAACGACGGTGACGCCTTACCTGTGGCAGCCGATCAAGCATGGCGCCGACATTGTGATTCACTCGGCGACGAAGTATATCGGCGGGCACGGTACCGCTATCGGTGGGATCATCGTTGATAGCGGCAAATTTGATTGGGCGGCGAGCGGGCGCTTCCCCGAATTTACTAACCCCGATCCGAGCTATCACGGCTTAGTGTACACGCAGGCCTTTGGCAATCTGGCCTATATCCTCAAGGCGCGGGTGCAAGGGTTGCGCGATATTGGCGCGGCGCTCAGCCCCTTCAATAGCTTCCTCTTCTTGCAGGGGTTGGAAACGCTGCCGTTGCGGATGGAGCGGCACAGCAAGAATGCGCTGGCGGTGGCCCGCTACCTCAGCGAGCATCCGAAGGTGGCATGGGTGAACTATCCTGGTTTGCCCAGCCATCCGAGCTACGCGCTGGCCCAGAAGTATCTGCCGCGCGGCCAGAGCGGGATCGTCGGCTTCGGCTTGAAAGGCGGGCGGGTGGCAGGCCGCACTTTCATCGAGCGGCTGCGCCTCTTCTCGCATCTGGCCAACATTGGCGACGCCAAGAGTCTCGCCATCCATCCGGCCACGACGACCCACAGCCAGTTGACGCCGGAAGAGCAGCGGCTGACTGGCGTGACCGATGATTATGTACGGCTCTCGATTGGCCTTGAGACGATCGACGACATTTTGGCCGATCTCGATCAAGCGCTGGCCGGGACGCCGTCATAATACCCAGTGGGCGGGGCGGCGACAATGGCGTCGCCGCTCTTGCCGGCTGCCCGGCTTCCTTGCAGTCAGGAGAAAATGTAGATGGAAGCATTTGTTCATGCGCCAACCCCAGAGGGGGTTGGCTATGTGCGCACCCAGCGGATGCATTGGACAACGCCACTGACGTTGGCGAGCGGTGCGACGCTGGGCCCGTTGACGCTGGCTTACGAAACGTATGGTGAATTGGCGCCCGATCGCTCGAATGCGATCCTGATTTTGCACGCCCTTTCGGGCGATGCGCACGCGGCTGGGTATCACAGTCCCACCGACCGTAAACCGGGTTGGTGGGATGGCATGATCGGGCCGGGGCGCGCGTTTGATACCAACCGCTACTTTGTCATCTGCTCAAACGTGATCGGTGGCTGTCGCGGATCGACTGGCCCCTCGAGTCCGCATCCGGCGGATGGCAAGCCGTATGGATCGCGCTTTCCGATCATCACGATCGAAGATATGGTGCGTGCCCAACAACGCTTGATCGATGCGTTGGGGATCGAGACCTTGCTGGCGGTAGCCGGCGGCTCGATGGGCGGGTTTCAGGCCTTAGCATGGGCAGTTGAGCACCCGCAGCGGGTGCGTGGCGCGATCTTGCTCGCCACCAGCGCCCGCTCAAGCCCGCAAACGGTGGCGTGGAACTACATTGGCCGGCGCGCGATTATGGCCGATCCACGCTGGCAAGGCGGCGACTACTACGATAGCGAACCGCCGCGCGACGGGCTGGCAGTAGCGCGTATGCTCGGCCACATCACCTATCTGTGTGAAGAGAAGCTGGAGCAGCGGTTTGGCCGGCGCGGCGATCCCGGCGCCCTCGATTTGGGGCCGCGGTTCGCTATTGAACACTACCTTGAACACCAAGCGGCCCGCTTCAACGACCGGTTTGACGCCAATTCGTACCTTGTCATCACCCGCGCAATGGATAGCTGGGATCTAGCGGCGTGTTACGGTTCGCTGGCGGCGGCCTTTGATCAAGCGCGGGCGCGGTTCCTTGGCTTGGCCTACAGCAGTGACTGGCTCTATCCGCCGAGCGAGACGTATCAAATGGAGGCGGCAGCCAAAGCGGCGGGCCGTTCGTTTACCACTCACCTGATTGCAACCGATGCCGGTCACGACGCGTTTCTGACTGATCTTGACGTACAGAGCGTATTGATCCGCGATTTCCTTGATCGGTTGGAGGCTGAATAGGGGGAGGAACGGATACCAAGCCCGCTTGAAGCCTTCAATAAGGGCAGCACAGCGGATGCGCTGGTTGCACGAGGCTGTTTACCTTCACACTGGTTTGCGGTAAGATAGCAGTGCTCTATATATAGATGCCTTCCGTCCCAGTGAGTGAGGGTTCCTTGAAACACGCCGTACTTTGGCTCAAGCGATGGTTGTGGTTGCCATCGGTAAGCTGGTATCGGGTCGCTCTGTTGTTGTTGGGCATGTTGGTTGCCTCAGCAGCGCTTGTCTTGGCATTTGGCAACGGCTGGTGGTGGGCGGCGTTGGCTGGGCTGGGCGGGATAAGCGTAGCGCTCGCATGGTATAGCTGGCATGAGCGCTCACAGCAGGCCGAACTGCAACGCCATCTTGTCGATCTCCAGCGCGAATTGACTGAAGCGCGCGCTGCGGCGACGGTGGCGATGCGGGCCAAAAGTGCGTTCTTGGCGAATATGAGCCACGAGTTGCGCACACCGCTCAATACGATTATCGGCTACAGCGAATTATTGTACGAAGACGCACTGGAAGGTGCGCTGATTCCAGAGCAGGCTATTACTCGTCTCCAGCGTATCAGAGAAGCAGCCGGACAGTTGCTGAGCCTGATTCACGATGTGCTCGATCTGGCCCGGCTGGAGGCTGGCGAGGTGGTGGTGAGCCGGGAACGTTGGCCGCTGAGGCTGCTGATTGACGAAGTGCAAATGGCAATTGCACCGTTAGCGAATGCGCATAGCAACCGGCTGTCGATCGATCTAGCGATTGATCCAGCAACGATCATCGAGGTCGATCGGGCTAAAGTGCGCCAGATTTTATTGCACCTCTTGCAAAATGCGGTGAAGTTTACCCGCCAAGGTGAGATTAGATTGGTAGTGGCGATCCGTGATGACGGAGAGGGTCCGGCAGTGTTGAGCCTCAGTGTGAGCGATACCGGCATCGGGATGAGCCGTGAGCAGCTTGATGTCCTGTTTGAGCCGTTCATCCGCTTTGATGAAGCGTTAACCCAACGCCATAGCAGCGCTGGGATTAGTTTAGCGATTGCCCAGCGGTTGTGTATGGTGATGGGTGGTACGATTGCGGCAACGAGCCAACCCGGTAAAGGGGCAACGTTTTTGGTGACCATCCCGCTGGTCGCTACTCGTACACCGTTAGCGATAGCCGTTAATGACAAGTGATTGAATATCGCTATGGCAGATAAACTGAATTCGATGCGCCTGCTCGATCGCCAGCGCATCACGTATACCGTCCACGAGTACGATCCTTCAGCGCCGGATGCAGTGGCGGTTGCGACGGCGATTGGCGTCCCAGCGGCGCAGGTCTTCAAGACGCTGGTCGTGCTTGGCGCCGGTGGGCGGCCTGCCTTGGCGATGGTGCCGGCTGATTGCCAGCTTGATCTTAAACGCCTTGCGGTGGTGGCCGGCGTCAAGCGGTTTGATATGGCGCCGCATGCCGAAGCCGAACGCCTGACTGGGCTGCGGGTCGGCGGCATTGGCGCGCTAGCGCTGACGGCGAAGCGGTGGCCGTCATATCTGGATGAGTCGGCGCTGGCGTATCCGATCATCTATGTTAATGCCGGTCAACGCGGGGTGATGATCGGTATCGCGCCGGACGATTTGGTGCGGGTGGCGGGGGCCACCATAGGTGCAATTGCTGCGCCGGTATCGTCATCGCGCTAGCGCTGTGCAGCGGTGCGGCGCATCTCATCACTTAACCAAACCATAGATGCGCCAATCCGATTGGGAAACAGCGCACCTAATGAGCTGCCGGACGGTACGCATAGAGTAACCCTAAATCATTATGGATTTGGGTTCAGCAAGCTGGATCTGGCGGCCTTGGCGCTGTAAATGCTGCACTAAGTCGGTATGGGAATAGGCGGTGCATCCATTGTGATACTCAAGACAAATATGATCGATCTGAGCTAATGTACTAGGATTTGCGTTCAGAAGCACCTCAGACTCACAACCGTCACAATCCATCTTCAGAAAGTTGCACTGTTCGGTGTTGTACCTCTGAAACACATCCTCTAACAACAGCGCTGTTACGGCCAACGTATTCGATCCAGTAACAGTAGCCTGATTGGTGGCCGAGTGTTGCACCGCCTCGCCGATCGTTGCTAGCAATATCTGGCCTGATTGAGCGCCGATAGCGGTTTGGAGCGCAGTAACATTACCAACTGCGTTTAAGCGTAGATTTTCTTGCAAGAGTGCAAAAAACTCTGGAAACGGCTCGATGGCGTATACGTGACAGCTTGGGTGTTCCTTGACGGTCAAAATGGAGAATTCACCAATTCCTGCGCCGATGTCAATCCCTGTCTAACCATCCTATATTGGTCTGCCATGAGTCTCATAATCGCGATCGAGCACGGTTTCCTTAACGACCCATACATCCATCAAACCGCGCACCCAGAAGGCGTAGCCGGGGCGTAACCGAATCTTTAGGCGATGCTTGCGCAGCGCAAGTGAAGGGAGATAGTACGAAATACGACGAAGCATGAAGAAACCTAACTATTTCAGCTCGCTACAGGCATGCAGTGGCCGGATTGAGGGCCAGAGCAGGATCGACAACGTACTTCCACCAGTTATTTGCGACATTATCCGCATCACAACCGGGATTGGACGGTGGGTGACTAAACCAATAGCGCAAGAATCCTAGATGATCACAACCCCATGCAGTACAATTGACCGGCTTAGCCGATGGTTGATTCGGTGCGATGGCCAAAGTTGTGCAAGGCTGCATCCAGATCACGCTCAGGTTGGCCCCATAATTGGGATCAACCGGTTACACGTATGGGGCATTGCAACCGGCGGTGAATTGTACCGGAAAGCGTTCGGGCCAACAAGGGAGGACTCGAAGAAGCCAAAATAGGGGCCATTGTAGATCCATACTTCATCGATTTCGCCGCGATTGGCCTTACCACAGATGTCGAATGCTGGCGAATTCACTATCGCGATCGCGTTATAGAACGGTATCTGGTGCATGCGCCGGACGTTGGCGTCTGATAACAGCTAAATATTCCGCTTCGCTATAACGAAACCCGTCTATTTTTACTGGTCAGCCATCGGTCACGATCGTCGTGTATGCGACAGTATAATGGAGCCGGTTATTCGTTACTTGTTTGAAACAGTCAATCGTGCCCTGAGTTAAAGTGTGGTGATCGTACCAACCTAAGAAATCGCTCAGATGCAGGCCATTACTCAAGATCGGATCGTAGACGATAACATAGACTTTCCGCTCAATCATATCAAGCGGTGGGGGAGACATCACAATTGGAATATGGATTTGGTAGGGAACTGTGGCAAGATGTGTTGGTGTTCCTGTCGGAGCAACGAACGGCTGATAGTCTGGTTTGAGTGTCATGCTCTGACCATGCGGGAGGGTTACAGTTGCGTTGCCAACTTTGAATTGAGCAAAGCCGGCCAGTGTTGAGCGAATTGCCTCAACAACATTTTTTGATTCAGAAGCATTCAATTGAATGGTTGACTCGATCGATATATGCAGATCAACACTATATCATAACAAGAAGAGGGTATTTAATGAAGAGTGATCTAATCATATTACGTTGACCTTTAAAGTGTGATATAATTGTGGTTGTATGCAATACTTTTATCAAAAATGCAATGTGATCTGCAAAGAGCTATTCTTTCGCAGGTGTTGCTGCATATAATGGTACGGATGGGGCAAGTGACTACTATCCACACCGATTTGCGTCATAGGCTAGTTTGTGATAGAATGAAAGCTGAGGGCGACGTAGCAAAGTGGTAATGCAGCGGTCTGCAAAACCGCCATTCGCGGGTTCGATTCCCGCCGTCGCCTCCAGAGGCGCCTAGTGACGAGAGGTTAAACGCCTCTCGTTCTTTATTTCAACGTCAGCAATATGAGGATTCTCTGCGCACTGACCTACTATCGCCCTCATACCAGCGGTCTCACCATCTATGTTGAACGATTAGCTCGCGGCTTGGCCCGGCAGGGGCATCATGTGACCGTATTGACCTCGCAGTACGATCCGAGTTTGCCCAAGAACGAGATGATCGATGGGGTGCGCGTCGTGCGTGCACCAGTGCTGGCCCGCGTCAGCAAAGGGGTTATTATGCCGACCTTTGGTTGGCTAGCCACCCGCCTTGCACTCGAGCATGACGCAATGAGCCTGCATTTGCCGCAATTTGATGCACCGGGGCTGGCGCTACGCGGCAAGTTGCTCAAACAACCGGTTGTGTTGACCTACCATAGCGATCTGAAGCTGCCACCCGGGATGCTGAACCAAGTGGCGAATCACATTGTTCACGCGGCGAATCAAGCCGCGGCAGCTTTAGCGACCCGGATAGTCGCTTACACGCAGGATTTTGCCGATCACTCGCCCTACCTCCGGCGTTGGCGAAACAAGGTAACGATCATTCCGCCGCCAGTTGAGGTGGCTGAGGTGTCTGAAGCGGAGATTGCAGCCTTCCGGCGGCGCTGGAACGTGCAACGGCCGGTTATCGGGATGGCGGCCCGATTGGCGGCTGAGAAAGGGGTAGAAGTGTTGCTGGAAGCATTGCCCCGCATCCTTGCCGTTCACCCAACGGCACAGGTGCTCTTTGCCGGCCAGCATGAGCAAGTCTTGGGTGAAGTAGCGTATGCGCGCCGGTTGGCACCCCTGTTCGAGCGATTTCGTGATCATTGGACGTTTCTTGGCACGTTGAACCCGCGCGAGATGGCCGCCTTCTTCCCGAACCTTGATGTCTTGGTAGTGCCGTCGCTCAATTCGACCGAGACGTTCGGGCTGGTGCAGGTTGAGGCGATGTTGTGCGGTACGCCAACAGTGGCCAGCAATTTGCCGGGGGTGCGCCAACCGCCGCTTATGACCGGTATGGGAAAAGTGGTGCCAATCGGTGATGCAGCGGCGTTGGCTGAAGCAATCCTTGAGATTATTGCCCAGCGCGAACGGTACGTGCGCCCGCGGGAAGCAATCACAGCGTTGTTTAGTACTGAACGCACCATTGATGAGTATGAGCGTTTATTCCGTGAATTGGGAGTCGCCGATTAAATGAACGCGGTACAATACATATGTGCAGCTAGAACATAGCACAATGAGGTTGATGACGATACGGTTATGCCTGATTACTTACGGCCACATTTGGTTACACTCCCCATTCATCGGGCGATGATTCGTTCGATTGAAGCGCGCTTATTTGCCGAGCTAGCGCCTGATCTGCCCAAACCGATTATCGACATTGGTTCAGGTGACGGTACCTTTGTCCAAATTGCCTTGCCCGGCAAGCAGATTGTGGGGATTGATCCGCGCGTGAGCGATACCCATGAAGCGGCGCGACGTAATGTATATACGTTTCTTTGCGTTGCCGACGGTGCAGCATTGCCATTTGGCGATGCAACGTTTGCGTCTGCGATTTCAAACTTCGTGCTTGAGCACGTTGTGCCTCTCGATCAGACATTGCGCGAAATAGCGCGGGTGGTGCAGCCGGGATGGCTATTTGTGGCCTCGGTCGTGGGTGATCGATTTCCTCGCGAGCTGCTTGGCACGCGGCTGCTTAATCGGCTAGGCTTGAACGGAAGTTGGTATAGAGAGTGGTTTAATCGCATTTCCTGTCACTACAACACGCTCAGCCGGGCCGAGTGGTCGAAGCGTTTTGGGCAAGCTGGCTTTACGGTGGAGGTATGCCGGCCTTACATAAGCGATACGCTGCTCAAGTTATTTGATTTTAGCCATTATTACGGTGCGCCGAGCCTCATCACCCGCGCCTTGACCAGGCGCTGGCTGTTGGCACCGCCTTTCAACCCGAATCTGCTTTGGGAGCCGATCCTGCGGCGGATCTATGAAGTGCCGGCACCTGATGATGGGGCCTGCTACTTTTTCGTCTTGCGGAGGCGATATGACTGAGTCAACGATAACAGCCGCCGAATTAACGGCTGCCGGTAGAGCTGCATTGATTGCCGGCGATACGGTGACGGCGCGTCTGCGGTTTCGTGAGGCGCTGGAAATAGATCCGCATCACGTCGATGCGCTGCTCGGTATGGCGGCGGCGGTGCGGCCCTACCGCGATAAGCGCGAGTATCTGCTGCGCGCCTTAGACGTCGAACCTGACAATAGTGAAGCGCGCGCGACGCTGGCGCAGGTTGAGGCGCGGTTGGCTGCCGGTGAGTTGCTTGCGCCGACGGGGGTGCAGGTGCGCGATCGCGAAGAGCCGGCAGTGGCGCGGGAAGCGCCGCTGGCGCCGGTTGAGCCGGCTACCGAGACCTTGGTCTGTTACCGCCATCCGCAGCGCGAAACCGGGTTGCGCTGCATTAGTTGCGGTCGCCCGATCTGCCCTGAATGCGCGCGGGCGACGCCGGTCGGCCAGATCTGCCCCGAATGCGCGCGCGAGCGCACGCCAGTCAATTATCAAGTCGGCCCGGCGCAGTTGTTAGTGGCCGGCGTGGTTGCGCTTGTGTATGCGCTCATTGTGACCTTAGCAGCCGGTGTGGTGATCGGCTGGGCCGGCTTTTTTGGGTTCATTGTCGCTTTCCTGCTTGGGCCAATGACCGGCAATGCCCTGTCGCGGTTGGTCGATTGGGCCACCGGTCGCAAGCGCGGGCGTATGCTCATGATTGTGGTGAGCGTCGCGTATGCGTGCGGCTCGTTGCCCTACATCGGCTTTGTCATCTTGATCGGCGGCTTTCCGTTGGCGCTGCTGTTTTACTCGATTATCGTCGTGACCACCGCGTTGGCGTGGTTACGCTGATGACAGTTTTCTTAACCACGTGGACAGGCTATCTGGCAGTGGTACAATAAAGGCTGAAACATCCTAATACTGGATGGACAATGAGGGGCGGGTGGCAAGGCGCACATCTCCGCATCATGACGCAGCATAGTGGCGCTTTACCCGGCGCTGAGGCAATGGCAGGATAGTTGCCGGTGGGTGGCAGGGGAGGCGTTATGGCGAACGAAGGTCAGATGAAGTTGGCGGTGCGCGGTGACAAAAACCCGCTCGATGTGGTCGAGCGCCGGTTGCGTGAACAGATCTTTGGCCAAGAGCGGGCGATCGAGAGTGTGATTCGGGTGCTCAACCGGTCGCGGTTTGGGTTTTCTGCTGGCAATACGCGCCGTCCGCGCGCTACCCTCCTCTTCCTTGGCCCTACCGGCGTTGGCAAGACTGCTACCGCCCGCGCGCTGGCCGAGCTGCTCCGGCCCGATGGCGGCGCCTTTCTCAAAATCGACTGCTCGCTATTTAGCCAAGGCCACGAAGTGAGCGCCTTGGTGGGTGCGCCGCCAAGCTATGTCGGGCGCGACCAAAAGCCGCTGCTAAACCCCGATATTATCGAGCAAGAGAATAGCGTTGTGCTGTTCGATGAGATTGAGAAGGGGCAGCCAGAGCTGTGGAATCTGCTTTTGCAGGTGATGGAGGACGGCGAGATTCTCTTGCTCAATGGCGGCCGGCGGGTCAGCTTTCAGAATAGTATCGTGATTTTCACCACCAATGTTGGCGCGAAAGAGATGGTCGATTTTCTCGACCGGCGCACGATCGGCTTCCGCACGCCGCATAAAGACGTGGAAGCGACCGGGCGCGAGATCTACCAGATAGGGTTTGAAGCCTTGCAGAAGGTATTTCAGCCAGAGTGGATCAACCGGCTTGATGAAATTATCGCCTTCCGACCGCTCTCGGCAGAAACGCTCAGCCAAGTGTTTAATCGCATGATTGCCGAGTGCAATCAGCAATATCTGCGATACGCGGTGCAATTGCGCGTCACGCCAGCCGCCAAAGAGTACCTGCTCACCAAAGGGTTTGACTCGCGGTTTGGCGCGCGACCACTGCGCCAGCGCATTCTGAAAGATATCGAAGCGCCGCTGGCCGATTTGCTGGCGTCGGGCGGCATTCCTCCCGGCAGTATGATTGAATTGCGCTACACCGGGGTCGATCAGCACGGCCAAGCGTTGCAATTCTACTATGAGGAAGCGCCGGAATTGATCGAGCGGGCCGAGGAGTTGCGCCAGCACCAATTGCAGCGGTTGGCGGTCGGCCAGAGCGATGGGCCGCAACCACCGAGTATTAGCCTGACCCACGAGCGAAGCAACGCCGCCGAAGGCGGGATCTTTACCACCCGCGGCCCACGGGCCACGCCACGCCGCGACCCGCGTGATGGAAGGTAGGAGACGCGAAGAACGCAAAGGCTAGTTAACGCAAAGCCGCAGAGGACGCGAAGAGCGCAGAGGGTTTTGGAGGGAAGATGTTTGAGGATGCTGGCGGCCCCCTCCAACAACTCTTCGCGTCCTTTGTAAGGAATGCATAAAGAAAGCCACCAAGCCAACTAGAGCGTATCCCCCAAAACCTTCGCGCCTTTGCGTTAACATCCCTCTGCGGCTTTGCCCCCTCTGCGCCTTCGCCTCGTTGGTGTCTGTTTACGGCGCGTTCGGGTTGGGCCGGCGCGAAACCGAGAGATCGGGTTCGGCCCCATCAGCCAAGGGTCGCTTGAGCAAGAGATAACTGCGGCCCGGCATCACCGCTTGCACCCCACACACTTCCCACCCCTCAGCGCCTAACCCGTTGAGAAAGCGACGGGCAAAGCCGGTATTGCGCTCACCCGCTTCAGGGTAGCTCTCTTGTCCTTCGACCGAGACGCGCTGCCACGCCTCGACAAACACGACTTTGTACTCCCAACGCATACAATGCTCCTTTTAGTGTGATGCGGCGGGTGGCCGTGGTGCCGGCCCCCGTCGCTGCCGCTGTACCCCGGTCTGCCGGGCACATAAGTAGTGTAGTACCGATTTCACGTAATGTCAATTACAAAATTACACTTCTTGCAAAAGGTTCACTGGCCGGTAGGGGTGGTGCTGCCGGAATTAAAAAAGTTTTTGGCTTTTTTATTGACAATAGCTTGAAATGCTGGTAGACTACACTGTAGTAGTTCGGAGTAGTGCGACTATGGAAATCTCACGCTATCCGTCCGATAGTCCAGCCGGCATCATTTTGCGGTACTTGCAGCGCCATGCGCGGGCTACCGTCAAAGAGCTGGCCGATCTGCTCGGCGTCAGCACGACGGCGGTGCGCGATCACCTCGTGCATCTGCAAGCCGAAGACATGGTCGAAGTGACGAGCGAGCGCAATGGGCCGGGACGTCCGCGGTTAGTCTATTCCCTGTCTGAGAAGGCGCAAAAGTCGTTCCCCAAGCAGTACGACCGGTTGATCAGCAGCTTGCTGCGCGAGCTGATCGAGCTGGAAGGCGAGGGGAAGGTTGAGCAGTTGCTCGACCGGGTCAGCCAGCGGCTGGCGAGCGAGTATGCCGACCGGATGGCCGGCAGCGATGTGGCGGCGCGCCTCAATGAGTTGCGCGCGTTGCTGGAACAGCGCGGCGTGCCGGCTGAGATTGATCCCGAAGGTGATGTGTTGCGCCTGTTCGCCTGCCCGTTCTACGATGTCGCAGCCGATCATCCGGAGGTTTGCTCGATGGAGCGGCGCATGATCGAGTACGTGCTCGGCGAAAAGCTTGTGCTCGAAGACACCATCCGGGCGGGGGCGCATAATTGCCGTTTCGTCTTGCGTCCAAACGATATTCCGCTCACGGTAGCGCCATCGGTTGCTGATTCTGATGCGAAGGCTTAGGTGTTGGTCTACTTTGATTGTTTGATGAGGAGCACATGAGCAACGATCTGATCATCAAAGATCTGTATGCGCGGATCGGTGACAAAGAGATTCTGCGCGGCGTCAATCTGACGGTGCGGCAAGGCACCATTCATGCGATTATGGGCCCGAACGGCAGCGGCAAGAGCACCTTGTCGTACATCATTGCCGGCCATCCGTCGTATGAAGTGACCGGCGGCGAGATTTGGTACAAGGGTCACAATCTGCTGGAGCTAGAGCCAGACGAGCGTAGCCGGTTAGGTGTTTTCCTTGCCTTCCAGTATCCGGTGGCAGTGCCGGGGGTGACGGTGGCGAATTTCTTGCGGGCAGCGATCAATGCCCACCGCACCGAAGAGGGCAAGGATCCGAAGGAGACGGCGATTCCGGCCGCTGAGTTCCGTAAGCTGCTGCGCGAAGGTCTCAATTTGCTGGATATGGACGAGAGCTTTATCCGCCGGTATCTCAACGATGGCTTCAGCGGCGGCGAGAAGAAGCGGCTAGAGATCTTGCAGATGATGTTGCTCAAGCCGTCGATGGCGGTGCTCGATGAGACCGACTCGGGGCTTGATATTGATGCGTTGCGGATTGTGTCCAATGGCGTCAATCGCTTGGCTGGCCCCGAGATGGGCATGTTGGTGATTACTCACTACCAGCGCCTGCTTAACTACATCAAGCCCGATGTCGTGTCGGTGATGATGGATGGCCGCATCGTGCGCGAGGGCGGCCCTGAACTGGCGCTCGATCTAGAGGAGAAGGGTTACGACTGGCTCCGCGAGGAGCTGACCGGTGCGGCTTAAGGGAGATGCGCATGACAATGACATTGCCAACCCTGAATGAGATCAGCGCCGAGATGGTCGTGGCTCGTTCGCAGTCAGCCGGCGAATCGGCATGGCTTACCGAGCGACGGCGCGAGGCGTGGACTACGTTTGCCCAGATGAACCCGCCGGAGTGGCGGCGCACCGATCTGAGCAAGCTTGATCCGACCACGATTGCTCCGTCTGACGGCGCGCATGCCACCGCGATCCAGTGGGATCCGGCCTTGGCGGCGCAAGGCGTCGTCTTTACGACGCTGGCGGCGGCGCTGCATACCCACGAGGCGCTGATCCAGAAGTATATGGATACGGCGGTTGAGCCGTTGAAGCATAAATTTAGCGCGCTGCGGGCGGCGCTCTGGCAAGATGGCGCGTTGCTCTATGTGCCCAAGGGCGTGGCGATTGAGGTGCCGCTGCGCTTGATCTATACCCTCGCTGCCGACGGTACAGCGATCTTCCCGCGCACGCTGGTGATTGTCGAGCCGCAGGCGAGTGTGACCTTGATCGAGGAGTTTACCTCGCCTGATCTGCGTGCTGGCTCGTTTGCCGGCCCGATCACCGAACTCTTCGTCGGTGATGGCGCTAGCGTCCGCTTTGTCAGCATCCAGCATTGGGGCAGCGGGGTCTACCATCTGGCCGGCCAGCGCGCGATCCTTGCCCGCGATGCGAATATTGAATGGACGTCGATCCAACTGGGCGGGCAAGTGCAGCATATCGAAGCCGAAACCACGCTGGTTGGCAACGGGTCGCGCCTCAATTGGCTGGGAGCGACCTTTGCCGCCGATGCGCAGCATCTGGTGATTGCGCCGTGGATGCGCCACGTTGGCCACAACTGCGAGAGCTTCATGCAGTTTAAGACGGTGGTCAACGATACCGCCTATAGCGTGTTCGATGGCATGATCAAGATCGAGCACGAGTCGGCGGCGACCAGCACCCGGCTGGAAGAGCATGCGTTGCACCTTAGCCCCAAGGCGCGCAATGATAGCATCCCCGGCCTGATGATTAGCACGAACGATGTGCTGAAGGGCGGGCATGCCTCGACTAGCGGCGACATCGATCAAGAGCAGCTCTTCTATATGCAAACCCGCGGCATTCCGCGCGCCGAAGCGCAGCGGATGATCGTAATGGGCTTCTTTGAACCGGCATTGGAAACGGTGCCGCTGGAAGAGCTGCGGGCAGAGTTGACGGCTGAGATTGCAGCCAAGATCTGATTGCAATCGGGTGGCGTGCGGCAGGCTCACTGCCGCACCTCCAACAGAGCGCCGCTCTGCTGGCTCATGGGCTCAAGCCGCACGCAGGCTGCGGAACAAGCCCGTTATACTGGGTTCGTTGTTAGGTAGTTCGCCGTCGATGGGCGAGGGAAGCGCCTCGCCGGTATGCCTGGCGTCCGGTCGCTGGCCGGCGTGCAGATAAGGTGGAGCTATGGCGACACTGTCACAGTTTGACGTGATTACGCTGCGGCGCGATTTTCCAATCCTCCATCAGGAGGTGCATGGCAAGCCGCTGGCGTTTCTCGATAGTGCAGCCTCGTCGCAAAAGCCGCGGCGCGTGATTGAGGTGCTGGAAGATTATTACCGGCGCTACAATGCCAACGTTCATCGCGGTGTCTATCGTCTGAGTGAAGATGCGACCTTTGCTTACGAGCGCGCGCGCGGCAAGTTGGCCCGCCTGATCAACGCGCCGAGCCAGCGTGAAGTGATCTTTGTGCGCAACACCACCGAGGCGATTAATCTGGTGGCCTACTCGTGGGGCAGCGCCAACATTCGGGCCGGCGATCGCATTCTACTAACGATGATGGAGCACCATTCCAACATCGTGCCGTGGCAGTTGCTGGCCCAGCGCACCGGTGCCGAGTTGGTCTATCTGCCATTTGATGACCAAGGCCGATTGGTGTTGGATGATCTCGACCGCCTGCTCGACGAGCAGGTGAAGCTGGTTGCTTTTACTCACCAATCGAACGTTTTTGGTACCATCAATCCGGTTGAGCCGATTGTGGCGCGGGCGCGGGCGGTTGGCGCGCGGGTGCTGCTAGATGCGGCCCAGAGTGTGCCGCACATGCCGGTGGATGTACAGGCATTGGGAATCGATTTTCTCGCCTTCAGCGGGCATAAGATGTGCGGCCCGACTGGCGTCGGTGTGTTGTGGGGGCGGCGTGAGCTGCTCAATGCGATGCCGCCGTTCCTTGGCGGCGGCTCGATGATCGATCTGGTGGAGCTGGATCACAGCACCTTTGCCGCGGTGCCGGCCCGCTTCGAGGCGGGCACGCCGGCGATCGGCGAGGCGATTGCGCTCGGCGAAGCGGCTGATTATCTGCAAGAGGTGGGCTTAGCGGCGATCTACCACCACGAACAGGAGTTGACCGCGTATGCGCTAGAGCGGTTGGCCGAGGTGCCGGGTCTGACCGTCTATGGGCCGCCGGCGGGTCCGGATCGGGGTGGCGCGGTGAGCTTCTCGCTCGAAGGGGTGCATCCACACGATGTAGCGGCCATCCTCGACCAAGAGGGGGTGGCGGTGCGGGCCGGCCATCACTGCACCCAGCCATTGCACCGGGTGTTGGGGGTGCCGGCGACGACGCGAGCGAGCTTCTACCTCTACAACTTGCCCGAAGAGATCGACCGGCTCGTGGCGGCGCTGCAGAAGGCGCGCCAGATCTTTGCCTGAACGACAGCGAGCTATGGCTATGGACGACATCTATCGTGAACAGATCCTCGAACATGCCCGTCATCCGCGTAATTTCGGCCATCTGCCGGCGCCAACGGTCGTGCGGGAAGAGCGTAATCCGCTCTGCGGCGATCAGATCCGGCTCGAGTTGGCCATCGCTGACGATGTGATTACCGATGTGCGGTTCACCGGGCGCGGCTGCGCGATCAGCCAAGCTAGCGCCTCGCTGCTCACCGAGGCGATCAAGGGGAAGCCGGTCGCCGAGGCCAAGCAATTTAGTAAGGATGATTTGCTCGACATCATCGGAATACCGCTGGCCCACAATCCGACCCGGCTCAAGTGCGCGCTGCTTTCGCTCAAGGCGCTCAAAGCCGGCCTGTACGGGGTGGGTCAAGAGGATGAAGAGATATAAGTGGCGTCGATCATACTAGCAAAGGAGAGAAACAGTGGTCGCTGAAGCGGTCAATTTGCAGTTTGACTACTCGCGCTATGGCTTCCGGCAGGAAGAGCGCTATGTGTATAAAGCGCCCAAAGGTTTGAACGAGCGCATTGTGCGCGAACTTTCCGGTATGAAGGGCGAGCCGGAATGGATGTTGAAGCGGCGGCTGCGCGCGCTCGAGATTTTCAACAAGAAGCCGACGCCGCTGGTGGGTACGTGGGCCAACCCGGAACTGGCCGAGCTGGATTACGATGACATTCACTACTTCGTGCGCGCCAACGAGCGTCCGCAGACCGACTGGGATGCGGTGCCGCCGGAGATCAAGAGTACCTTCGAGCGGTTGGGCATTCCCGAAGCCGAACGCAAGTTCCTCGCCGGCGTCGGCGCGCAGTATGAGTCGGAAGTCGTGTACCACTCGCTGCGCGAAGAGTGGGCCAAGCAAGGCGTGATCTTCCTCGATACCGATACCGCGCTGAAAGAGTACCCTGAATTCTTCAAGGAGTACTTCGGCACCATTGTGCCGGCGGCTGACAACAAGTACGCTGCGCTCAATACCGCGGTCTGGTCAGGCGGCTCGTTCGTCTACGTGCCGAAGGGGGTCAAGGTCGATATTCCGCTGCAAGCCTACTTCCGCATCAATGCCGAGCGCATGGGCCAGTTCGAGCGCACGCTGATCATCATTGACGAAGGGGCCGAAGCGCACTACATCGAAGGGTGTACCGCGCCGATCTACAGCACCAACTCGCTCCACTCGGCGGTGGTCGAGGTGATCGTCAAGAAGGGCGGCAAGTTCCGCTACACCACCATCCAGAACTGGGCTAACAATATCTTCAATCTGGTCACCAAGCGGGCGGTGGCTTACGAAGAGGCCAGCATGGAGTGGGTGGACGGCAATATCGGCTCGAAGCTGACCATGAAGTACCCGTCGGTCTACCTGATGGGCCGCAAGGCGCGCGGCGAGGTGCTCTCGGTGGCGTATGCCGGTCGCGGCCAGCACCAAGACGCCGGCGCCAAGATGGTGCATCTCGCTCCAGAAACGACTTCGCGCATCACCAACAAGTCGGTGAGCAAAGATGGCGGTAAGACCACCTACCGCGGTCTGGCCAAAGTTGCGTCGGGGGCGTATGGTGCCAAGATCAACGTCAACTGCGATGCGCTGATCCTCGATGAGAAGTCGGCCTCGGACACGATCCCGTACATCGAGATCGAAGAGGATCGCTGCACGCTGGCCCACGAGGCGACCGTTGGCCGCATCGGTGCCGAGCAGCTCTTCTACCTGATGAGCCGCGGCATTTCCGAGTCGGACGCGCTCTCGATGATTGTGCTCGGCTTCATGGAGCCGTTCACCCGCGAGCTGCCGATGGAGTATGCGGTCGAGTTGAACCGCCTGATCCAGCTTGAGATGGAAGGGTCGGTCGGCTAAGAGCGTGGCGTAGGGGTGAGAGAGACGAGCGCTCCCATACATTGGGGGCGCTCTGTTGTTGGGCGGAGCAGGGGCAGCGCGCCGCGCTGCCCATACAGAGAGGAGCAAGTCATGATTGATGTGTGCGATGTCAACGAGGTACCGGTGGGCGGCGGGCGCGCGTTTACGATTGCAGGCCGCCGGATTGCGGTTTTTCGGGTGGCGGAAGGTGAAGTCTACGCGATTGATGACCGCTGTTCGCACGATGAAGCTTCGCTGAGCGAAGGCGATGTTGATCTCGAGGAGTTGTGCGTCGAGTGCCCAATGCACGGTTCGCTGTTCGATCTGCGCACTGGCAAGCCGCGCACACTGCCGGCGTTTACGCCGGTGGCGACCTATCGCAGTGAAATACGCGATGGCCGGATATTTGTTGAGTTTACAGCGTAAGAACTTGACTAATATACCGAAACGCGCTACAATGGCAGTATCAAGAAGCTGCTGCCGGCTAAGCGGAGGTTGCTATGAGCAGTTATGCCCATCCTGAAGCGCTGGTCGAAACCCAGTGGGTTGCTGACCACTTGAACGATCCTAACGTCCGCATCGTTGAAAGCGATGAGGACTTGCTGTTGTACGAGACCGGCCACATTCCTGGCGCCGTCAAGATTGACTGGGTGCAAGACCTGAACGATCCGGTGGTGCGCGACTATCTCGATTCTGAGCGATTTGCGATGCTGATGCGCACCAAAGGCATCAGCAACGACACAACCGTCGTGCTCTATGGCGACAAGCATAACTGGTGGGCGACGTATGCGTTCTGGGTCTTCAAGCTGTTCGGCCACCGCGATGTGCGGATTATGAACGGCGGACGGGCAAAGTGGATCGCCGAAGGCCGCCCGCTTACCCGCGAGGTGCCGTCGTATCCACCCGGCAACTATATCGCCCCGCCGCGTGATGACTCCCGCATCCGCGCCTTCCGCGATCAAGTGCTGGAGTTCGTCCGTCAGCGCAAGGGGGTGCTGGTTGATGTGCGCAGTCCGCAGGAGTATACCGGCGAGCGTACCCACATGCCTGACTACCCGCAAGAGGGTACGCTGCGCGGCGGCCACATCCCGACTGCGGTCAACATTCCCTGGGCCAAGGCGGTGAACGAAGACAGCACCTTTAAGAGCCCTGATGAGCTGCGTGCGCTGTACGCCTCACAAGGGATTACCCCCGACAAAGAGGTGATCGCTTACTGCCGGATCGGCGAGCGCAGCAGCCATACGTGGTTTGTCTTGACCTACCTGCTTGGCTACCCGCATGTGCGCAACTACGACGGGAGCTGGACGGAGTGGGGCAATAGCGTCGGTCTGCCGATCGAGAAGAACACATAGCGTTGTCAACGAACGGGGGAACGAATAAACGCATGAATACAGGGCGGGAAAAATACTTTTATAATTGTTCTGACCAGTCGTTTATTCGTTCCCACTATACACAAGCATTCGTTGACACCTATGACTCACTTAGATATCATTGATCGCTTGCTCGACCACTACCGGCGGCCCCGCCACTACGGCGAGTTGGCGAATGCGGTAACGTACACCATTGGCGTGCCTGAGTGCGGTGATACGCTTACCGTCTATGTGTGCGCTGCACCGGACGGTCAACTTGAGGCGCTGCAATTTACCGGCCAAGGGTGCAGTGTCAGCATGGGGACAGCCTCGATCGTGATCGAGCAATTGCAAGGGACGACCCTTGCCGACCTGTTGGCACTGGATGAAGCGGGAGCGGTGAACATTGTCGGCGCTGAGATTATGCAAGCGCGGCCCCGTTGTGCAACGTTGGTGTTCAGTGCGCTCAAGGCGGCGGCCCGGCTCATTGACCGTTCGGCGGATGGGTGAAGGCAATGGTGGCACGCGATCGAATACGGCAGTAACCCTGCCGCATACCGCAATGAGCGCGGCGCTGGATAATGCCGGACGGACTGGGTACACACAACCTGCACCAACGGCGAACGCGAGAGCGAGCCAACCTTATGACAGAACTCCTTGATCTGATCGGCCATACACCGTTGCTGCCGCTGCACCGCGCGCTCGAGTTGCCGGCAGGAGTCGAATTGTACGGCAAGGCGGAATGGTACAACCTCGGCGGTTCGGTAAAAGATCGGCCCGCGCTCTGGATGATCCGTGATGGCGAGCGGCGCGGTTTGTTGCGTCCGGGGATGCGGATTGCCGACGCGACGAGCGGCAACACCGGCATCGCGTATGCGACGATTGGCGCTGCGTTGGGGTACGGGGTGACGCTCGCAATGCCGGCCAACGCCAGCCTTGAGCGACAGCGGATTTTGCGCGCGCTTGGCACCGAGCTGATCCTCACCGATGCGGCGGAGGGCATGGACGCGGCGATTGCGGCGATTCGAGCACTGGTGGCCGAGCATCCCGATCGCTACTTCTACCCTGACCAATACAGCAATCCGGCTAACCCGCAAGCCCATTACGAAACGACCGGGCCTGAGATCTGGCAACAAACCGATGGCCGCATCACCCATTTTGTGGCGGCATTGGGTACTAGCGGCACCTTTATGGGTACGAGCCGCCGTCTGCGCGACTACAATCCGGCGATCCAGATGATTGCTGTGCAGCCTGACAGCCCGTACCACGCCCTCGAAGGCGTGAAGCACATGGCTTCAACCAAGTTTGTGCCGGCGATCTACCGGCCCGAACAGGCCGACGCCATCCTCGAAGTGCGGAGCGAAGACGCCTTTGCGATGGCGCGCTGGCTGGCGCGGCGGGCCGGTTTGTTAGTTGGTATCTCGGCGGCGGCCAATGTGGTCGCAGCAACGCGGGTGGCCCGTGAAGCTGGGCAGGGGGTAGTAGTGACCATCCTGTGCGATAGCGCCAATCGGTATCTCAGCGAACGGTTCTGGGAAGAGCCGGGGTTTGCGGAAGGGGCTGGGATTTGACGCGCAACTGTTATCGCGAAGGGCGCAGCCCTTCTGTCATTGCGAGGGCGCGGAGCGCCCGAGGCAATCTCCCGCTTCGGCGGGAAAAATGGCTGAGCAGGATGGTACCGTGCTCGGGGGAGATTGCTTCGCCGCCTGCGGCGGCTCGCAATGACAACGGGGGACGGCGTAGAAATATACGCAACTGATTCGGATACAGGCTACAACACGAGCAAGGTGGTTATGACCCTGATACTGCCGGCGAAGGCAGTGGCGGCCATTGTCGCCCATGCCGAAGCGACCTATCCTGACGAATGCGTTGGTTTGCTGGTGGGAACGCTCAACGGCGAGCAGAAGACGGTCTTACAGGTGGTGACGCTCGAAAATCGCTGGAGCGGGCAAGTGCAATTGGCGCCCACCGATGATTCTACCTCGCGGCGCGATCGGTTCTATCTCGATCCCCGCGATTATCTGCGCGCCGAACGCGCTGCTCGCGCCGCCGGCTACGAGATCATCGGCTGCTATCACTCGCATCCTGACGCCGATCCGATTCCGTCAGAACGTGATCGCATTGGAGCGCAGGCAATTGGCGGTTCAGGCTTTTCGTTTGTGATTCAGGCGATTCGCAATGGCGTGGCAGCTGAACTGACATCGTGGCTGTTGGTGAATGAAGGGGTGCGCTTTATTGCAGAGGAAGTGCAGATCGCACCGGTTGAATAAGCAATGTCATAGCACTCAATAGAGTTGAAGATAAAGGAGAGTCATCTATGGCGGTAACAGTAACGATCCCAACGGCGCTGCGCCAGTATGCCGGTGGCAATGCTAGTGTCAGCCTTGAGGTCAGTGATGTCGGCAACCTGATTCGTGGGTTGGTTGAACTCTACCCAGCGTTGGGCCGCCATCTGCTCGACGATCAGGGCCGGCTGCGCAGCTTTGTCAATCTGTACGTTGGTGATGAGGATATTCGCTACCTCGATGGGGAGGCAACCCCCTTGCGCGACGGCGATACGGTCAGCATTATCCCGGCAATTGCCGGTGGAGGACGGCCATGAGCGAGGTGACTCTCTCGAATGAAGAGATTGCCCGGTATTCGCGCCACTTAATTATGCCTGAAGTCGGCATGGCCGGGCAGCGCCGGCTCAAGCAGGGCAGCGTGCTGCTGATTGGCACCGGCGGGTTGGGTTCGCCGCTGGCGCTCTATCTGGCGGCGGCGGGGGTCGGCCATATCGGATTGGTTGATTTTGATGTGGTTGACGCCTCGAACCTGCAGCGCCAGATCGTCCATGGCACCAGCACGGTTGGTGTCGCCAAGACCGAGTCGGCCAAGCGCCGGTTGCAGGATCTTAATCCGTATATCGAGATCACCACCTACGAAACCCAGATTACCTCGCAGAACGCGCTGGAACTGATGCAGCCGTATGATGTGATCGTTGACGGCACCGACAATTTCCCCACTCGCTATCTGACCAACGACGCCTGCGTGCTGCTGGGCAAACCGAACGTCTACGGCAGCATCTTCCGCTTTGAGGGGCAAGTCACGGTCTTTTCGGCGCGGGATGGCGGGCCGTGCTACCGCTGCCTCTACCCCGAACCGCCGCCGCCGGGGTTGGTGCCGAGCTGCGCTGAGGGGGGCGTGTTAGGGGTGCTGCCCGGCGTGATCGGTACCATTCAAGCCACAGAGGTGATAAAATTGCTCACAGGCATCGGCGAGCCGTTGATTGGCCGGCTGTTGCTCTACGATGCGCTGGCGATGCGCTTCCGCGAGCTCAAGCTCCGCCGCAACCCGTCATGCCCGGTCTGCGGTGATCATCCAACGATCACTGAGCTGATCGACTATGAGCAGTTTTGTGGTCTTGTAGAGGAGCCTACGTTGTCGAACCAATTTGAGATCACGCCCCGCGAACTGGCGGAATGGCTGGAGCGGCCCGACCGCCCCTTCTTGCTCGATGTCCGTAACCCCTATGAGGTGGCGATTGCCTCGATCCCCGGCACCGATAAGCTGATCCCGATTGATCAGTTGCCCGAGCGGATCAACGAACTCGACTCGGCGCGCGAGATGGTGGTCTATTGCCGCAGTGGCGCGCGCAGTGGCCGTGCGGTCGAATTGCTCAAGAGCGTGGGGTTCCGTAAGGTGAAGAATCTGGTTGGCGGTATTCTACGCTGGGCCGACGAGGTCGATCCGTCAGTGCCGAAGTATTAAACGCAAAGACGCAAAGGTGGCGAAGGCGCCAAGATTGTTAACGCTGAGGCGCAAAAGGCGCAAAGATCTTTTGGGTTGGGCAAAAGCATGCTTATGCGACCCTACCCGACACCTTTGCGTCCGCTGCGATTTTCATGCCTTTGCGTTCTCTGCGCCTTTATGGATTGGAGCAGCCCATGATCGGCATTATTGGCACCGGTTGGGGAGCGCGGGTGCAAGTGCCTGCGTTTCGCGCTGTCGGGTTAGCAGTGACCGCCATAGCCGGCAGCAATCCGGCCAAGACAGTGCGGATCGCGCAAGAGTTGGAAGTTCCGTTTGCGACAGCCCATTGGCGAGAGGTCTTGGAACGATCTGATGTGCATGTGGTGAGTATTGTTACGCCACCATCTTTGCACCGTGAAATGGCGGAAGCGGCATTAGCCGCTGGCAAGCACGTGCTCTGCGAGAAGCCAACCGCGTTGAACGCAGCCGAGGCTGAGGCGATGCTGGCTGCGGCGCAGGCTCACCCCGCCCAACTGGCCCTGATCGATCACGAACTGCGCTTCTTGCCGGCCGTGCAAGCAGTGCGAGAGCGGGTCGCTGTTGGTGATATCGGCGAGGTACGCTCCGCTGAGGTGCGGTTCATCGCCAGTAGCCGGGCCGATCCGCAGCGGCAGTGGGATTGGTGGAGCGATCGCGCTGCCGGTGGTGGCGTGTTGGGGGCGATTGGCTCGCATCAGATCGATCTGTTGCGTTTCATCCTAGCCGCTGAAGTGACGCAGGTGCAGGGGATGGTGCAAACCTTTATCACGCAGCGGCCTGACTCTGCCGGTGCGCTGCGTCCCGTGACAAGCGATGACTATACCGCGGCGACGCTGCGGTTTGCGAGTGGCGCAGCGGCAACGGTGACGGCGACGGTCGTGGCGCGCACGAATGAGCCGCTCTCGGTGACGGTCTATGGCAGTGCCGGTACGCTGCGGTTCAGCGGCGGGAAATTGTTCATCAGCAGCGATGACACCTTCCACGATGTTACCCCGCCGCATACGGTTGAGCTGCCGGCGGCGTTGAGCGGCGAATTTCCCCATGGCACCGTCTATCTCGGTTATGCCTTGCGCGCGGCGTTGGCCGGCCAGCGCGAGGCGATTACTCCGGCAGCAACGTTTGCTGATGGGTTAGCGATCCAGCAGGCGCTCGATGCGATCCGGGGTGTAGCGCGCTGAACGCAACCGGTCACGATTGTGTAGTCTGGTAACGCGAGGGTGTGTAACCCTCGCGTTTATGTACGGTGAATTTTTATTGTGGAAATCGAGGTGAACCCTCTGGTGTAATAGTTTTCCTGACAAACATTTGTGTTTTTTGTTTATTTTATTGCGTGGTTATTTATTAAATCATGGTTAATCTTATTATTTATCTGTTTACGATTTTTCTATTGACAACAATATTTCAAATAAATTATAATCGATAAATCATAATTAGTCATTGAATATAACAGTTATTGTTGCAACAATCACGCTTGAAAGAAAAGATAAGGAGGTGAAACTACAACCCGGTTTGCGCGTTCATCCGCAGCGAGCATTGCACCTGCGCGTAGTGGGGGAAAACACCACGGTGTTATGCACACAGGCTTCTGGTTATCGATCAATGGTGACGGTAAAGGAGGCAACGGATGAAGCGCATAACGGTTGGTTCGCTCTTTGGTCTGGTGACAGTCGTGTTGTTGATCGGCACACTGGCCTCGCCTGCGCTGGTCTCAAACGCGTTGGCGACGACGCCGCCGGCCAAAGAGGTTGCTATCCTTGTACATGGCTGGCAAGGATGGAATCTGCTCAACCCTAGTGGACGTTCGTGCTTGGACAGCCCCATCCCGCTGATCGCACCATCGCCCAACAAGAGTTTGCCTATATTGGCGCGTATCTGGTCGATGCCGGCTACGAGGTCTATCTGGCCAGTTGGGAGACGCGTCCCGGCTACACGATGCGGGCCGAAGTGGCTGCCGACCAATGTCTAGCGCCCCAAATTGCGGCAGTCGCCGGACGTGATCGGGATGGGAAGGTACTGCTGGTTGCCCACTCAATGGGTGGCGTCGTTAGCCGGGCGTACATTGAAGGAACGCTTGATCCGCCGGTTGAGGCGTTGATTACTTTGGGTACACCTCACGTTGGTGTCAACTTTGCCTCGTTGATCAAAGCCATTCTTCTCCTCAACCCCGGTACGAGCCTGTTGGTCGATCAGCTCTGCGCCAGCGATCCCGGTCTCTGCCAATTGGGCAGTGACCAGATGTTGCTGTTTAACACCGTCTATTGCCCGTCTGGCGTGCCGTACCTGTTTGTCGGCGGCTATGGCGGCCCCTTCTACATGGCCTTCCTCAACTTCACCGAAGGCCGTAACGACGGGATTGTCGGTTATCGGAGCGGAGTCGGCTATCTGTACAATCCGTTGTCGGATATACCGTTCATCGGGCGACCGTTGCGCCATGATGCGCTGATCGTCAGTGGTGGCGATATCACCCGCCGCTTTACCAACGCTGCCCACGTCTCGTTCTTTGAAACCGGCACGAAACGTTGGTTCTTCGCCGATGCCTCCACCAAGAGCTGTGTGAAAGACTTCGTTGAGGGGATCGAGCGTGGCTCAACCAGCTATCGGGACACCTGCCCCTCGTACTCTCGACCTCCGTCACTCTTGGCCGCCGAGCAGTCGCCGGTCAGCTTCACGCCGGTGGTTGCCACAACACTTATGGCTGGTCAGACCTTTACCGCGCCGATCGTGCTCGATGGCAATGCCAGCGAAATCTTGCTCGGCTGGAACGATGGCGATCTGGTGCTGACCCTGATCGCGCCCGATGGCCGTGCGATCACGCCGGCCAATCTCGCCCAAGAACTGCCCGGTTCGGTGTATCTGATCGATCCGGTGAATGGTCTGATCTCGTACCGGCTGGCCAATCCGCCGGCTGGTGAATGGACGGCGGTGGTAACGGCTGGGCCGGCAACGACGACCGCTGAGGTTACGCTCGTGGCTGCGATGCAGTCACTGTTGCAACTCTTCCTTGATCTGCCATCGTCAGTCGCGATCGGTGAACCGTTCACTCTCACGGCGCGGCTGGCCCAAGCGGCGACGCCGGCTGAGGCGACCGCCGTTTCAGCGAGCCTGCTGACGCCGCAGGGCGTGCAGACGGTTGAACTGGTGCGCACGGCTGCCGGCGAGTATCGCGGCCAACTGATTGCACCCGCTGCGGCAGGGTCGTATGTGGTCTCGGTGAGCGCGAGCGGTGCCACGTTTAGCCGCCAACTCCGCTGCTCACGGTGCGCACTCCCGGTCTCGAACGGCGTGGCGATACGGCGACGACCACTCCTGATCGGGATGGGAATGGCAAGTACGAGCGGTTGCAGATCCGCGCGACATACCAAGTCGCTGCTGCTGACCAGTATGCGGTGATGGCGACCCTGCAAGATGCCGATGGGCGCGCGATGATGATCACGCGGACGACGGTTGAGTGGGCTGCCGGTGAGAATCCGCTGCTGGTTGAGTTCAACGGCGGTGAGATCGCGCCGACTGGGGTGAATGGGCCGTACCGGGTCGTCACCCAGATCGTGCGGGTGAGTGATGGCGCGTTGATGGCCGATGAACAACCGCTGATCGATGGTCTGGCCTACCTTGCCTCGGATTTTGAAACTGGGCCGTCTTCGTTGCAGGTCTTCATCCCGATGCTCCAACGGTAATCTGCCCCGCACCGCTGGCCCCGCTTCCCATGATGCATGGGGAGCGGGGTCGGATATTGTTTCCCGTTGAGGGTCGCGTTGGCTCACGCTGGCGTGGTTGTTGGAGAAGGGCAGTGGCGGTGTCTTTGCTTGCGGTCGGGCTATGAAACATATTCCCCCCTCTTGACAAGCGCCCCTGCGCCGTCGTACAGTAAAACACACGCGGAAAGGAGGCCAACGATGGCCACGGCGTACCAACATGCGCTTGAGCAAGACGACCGGCGACTGGCGCTGCTGTGCAAGGCGCTCAGTCATCCCGCGCGCGTGCAGATCCTCCGCTACGTGATGCGCAACCCCGGCTGCATCGGCAACCAGATCCTGCTGCATATGCCCGCCGATGGCCCTCATGCCCAGTCAACGATTTCCCAACATCTGCGTGTGCTGCGTGAGGCTGGGTTGATTGACGCCTACGATGATGGTGCAGCGGTCTGCCACTATGCCAATGCTGATAATTTGTCGTGGTTGCGCGCATATCTGGAGCACTTGTCATGACCGCATCGCTGATAGCAATCCTTGAACAACAATTGGCTGCCGCTGAGCAGGCAGTGATGGCGAGCACCGGCGGCGCGGCGTGGTGCCAGTTGCAACGCGATGGTCGTGTGACCGGCGGCGTGAAGTACGATGAGGGCCAGCTGGCGGCGTTGATGGCGGTGCGCCGCTGTTTGCGCAGCGCCGATCCGGCAACGTGGCAGCAGGCGCTGGCCGCCGAGTTGGCCCAGTGGCGGCAGGCGCTGGCTGAAGTGCAAGCGCAGCCGAAACCGGCGATGCCTTGGCTGGCCTACCGGCAAGGCGGTGTTGATGCGTTAACGGCCTTGCAAGAGGCGGCAGCCGGCAGTATTTCCCACTAATCCCCAAGAATTGGAGTAAGATCGTGCTATTAACCGGTGCGCGCGGCGCACAAGAGACATTGCTGATCCGGGTGCGCGGCGGCGCAGCGCCGGCTGAGTATGCCGTCGAATTAGAAATTGTTGATGGTCCGCGGGTTGGTCCGGCTGGATCAAACCGCGTTGCTGGCGCTCTCTAATCCTGATGCATTTTGTCGGTGAAGCATTGGCAGTGGTGCGCGCTAGCGGGCAATTGCTGCGCGTGCGGCTCGATCTGGATCCGGCGCCGGCGGCATTGTCCGCGATAGCATGGGAACGGCTCTATGCGCCGGTTGGCGCTCAGTGGCAACCGCTGACATTGCTGGGCGATACGCCGTTTGCGCACCTTATCCCGGTGCAACGCTGGGGCGGGCCGTAACCATCCGATCGCCGTCCGTTGCGGGTCGTGTTTGGCGTCGCTTCTCCGCCAGACCTGCCAGCGTTTGGGCTTGATCCGATCGATCAGGCCGATATAGCCGCCGCTCAATTACTCTTCGATCGCTCTGAAGGTGCCGTAACTGTGTTTATCAGCGGCGCACAATCGCCGGCGTTAGCTCCCTCACCGCAGCGTGGGCCGACGCCGATGTGGCGTACTTGCTCTGCCATAGACGGGTGACGCCGGCGGGCGCAGTGCTCTACCTCGAAGGCGATGACGGCAAGGTCGCTCCGGTGACGACGGCGCGACTGGTTCAATCTGGTACTGCGTTGACCCAACTGGCGGGGGCGCTCGCGCCATCTGAGCATACCCAGCTCAACGCGCTGCTGCAACAACACATCGCAACACGCGCCGGGTTGATCGACACGCTGCGCATCGTCTTTGATCAACTCAATGACGCCTTCGACGCCATCAATGGCTTGGTAGCGGCAGGTGATGTCGCTGGGGCCATCCGCCGAAAACACGAAGTGACGGCCCAATTCAGCGACGGCCTCGCCGAAATTCGCAGACGGCTGCGCTCGCTGAGCCGCGATGTGACCACCGTGAGCGCAGCGTAAATGTCAGTGGCGGTTGGGGCGTTTGCTGCTTGCGCCGCGAAGACGCCACGCCACGACATTTTGCGTCGTTTCGTGGCGATACCAACTGCGCTTACAACCGCCCCGCCACATGCCCGATCGTCACATCCTCAACCGTGACATAAGGCGGCAACGCCACGATGGCCACAATCGTCGCAGCCACATCACTTGGTTGCAGCATATTCGCCCGCGACCACTCGCCGGGAATGGTATCCCAGATTGCAGTGTCGGTCGCGGCGGGCAATATCGAACAGACCCGGATGCCGCGCGGGCGCAGCTCTTCGCGGATGGCAGCGGCAAAGCCGAGCGCGCCGTGCTTGGCGGCGACATAGGCCGACCAACCGGGAAAGGCTTGGCGGGCCGCGACCGAGGCAATATTGATCAGTAGACCGCCCCGATCCATGTGCGTAGTGGCATGCTGCGCCACCAGAAAGAGACTGGTTAGTTGCGCGCGGAGGTGTGCTTCCCATTCGGCGAGACTCATCGCCTCAAGCGGCGCCACCAGCGCGCCGCCGACGCTATGCAACACCACATCGAGCCGTCCGCCGTCGGCAGCGAGCGCCACGGTTGCGGCGACCTGCTCAGGATCGGTGACATCGCACGGCGTTACGACGCATTCTGCGCCGGCAGCGGCAGCTTGCGCCGCCACCGCCTCAAGCGCCGCGCGGCTGCGCGCGGCGAGGGTTAGCCGGGTGTTGGGTTGAGCCAGCGCCAGCGCGGTGGCGGCGCCGATCCCGCGTGACGCGCCGGTAATCAAGATTGATCGCATAGTGATATTCTTCATCACCCACAGACGCAATGTTCAAAAGCAGCGACGCCAAGATTCTAACGCAAAGACGCAACACTTCGATCACGGTAGCTTGTCAGCGAAGGGTTCCGCTCGTTCGACCCCCCCTTCCAACCTTCCCCCGCTCGGTGGAGGCGCTGGAACGCGCCATGCGCACAGATGAAAGGACGAGTCAGGCAAAACTCGACAATAGTTAATCCCCTCTGCGCTCTTTGCGCCTTTGCGTTTGATCCTCTGCTCCCTTCGCGCCTGTATTATCACTCTTGCCGGTTGCGGTCAATGTGCGCCATAAACTCGGCCCGCGTCTTGGGGTCTTCGCGGAACGCGCCACGCATTGCCGAAGTGACCATGCGGGCATTCGCCTTCTTTACGCCGCGCATCACCCCGCACATATGGACGCCCTCGGCCACGACGGCCACGCCAGCCGGCTCAAGCGTCTCGTTAATGAAATCGGCAATCTGCACCGTCATCCGCTCTTGCACTTGCAAGCGGCGGGCAAACATCTCGACAATGCGCGGAATTTTGCTCAGCCCCACCACTTTGCCGCTTGGAATGTAGGCGACATGAACTTGACCAAAGAACGGCAGCATGTGGTGCTCGCACAGGCTATAGTAATCGATATTCGTCACCAGCACCATCTCATCGTAGGCGACGCTGAAGACTGCGTCGTTGATCAGCGCCTGCGGGTCGATATGGTAGCCGGCGGTCAATTCGGCGTACATCTTCGCCACCCGCGACGGCGTCTTCTGCAAACCCTCGCGGTCGGGAATTTCACCGATCGCGCCGAGGATCGTGCGCACCGCCTCTTCGATGTGCGGGTCTGAATTGAACGACATCCCCTCGATCTTGCCGCGACCCGGAATGATCAGGCTATCGTAGTGCTCTTCGTCAATATCGTGATCGTGGATGGGATGATAACCATTACCGTTGCTTGACATAAAAACTAATCTCCGTTACAGAGGTATGCAGCGCGACGCTCGCGCTGGCAGGCGAAAACGAGACGAGCGGACGATCAGGCGGGAACCGAAACCGGGCCGGCATAGCTGAAGATATTCTTGCGCGTTTCCCACAGCCGCAGCAGCGCAAGCCGGCCTTCAAGGCGCGGCGCGAGTTCGTTCCAGAGATAGACGATAATGTTCTCGGCGGTTGATGGCCGGTCGGCGAACGCGGCGATCTCGTTGTCGAGGTGGTGCAGGTGCAGCGGATCGATCACCGAATGCACCGTCTGATCGAGCCATGCCATATCAGCCAGCATGCCGGTGGCCGGATCAATCTCGCCTTGCACGGTCACTTCCAGCATATAGTTATGGCCGTGACCGTTGGGATTGTTGCACTTGCCGTAGATCTCGCGGTTCTCGGCGTCGTTGAGCGCCGGCGCGTGGAGCCGGTGAGCGGAGGCGAACGTGTACAAGCGCGAGAATTGCGTCTCACCCACCCCATCATAATCGGCCCACAAATCGGGCTGTTCGTAGAGGCGCAGATGCGCCAACCGGGCATGGGCCGGCAAGCGAGCGGCAATCAGCCGCCAGAGCACCCGGACGAAATTTTCAGTCGTCGGCACCTGATCGCGAAAATACGGCGTATCGAAATTGAGATGCTTATGATCAAACTCCTCTAGCACCTCATTCACAATCGCTTTCAGCTCGGTCATATTCATCACCATGCCGGTGCGCTCGTCGAGCTGGCCAGTGATGCTGACATCGAGAGTATAGTTGTGCCCGTGACCATACGGGCTGGTATACGGCCCAAATACCCGCTCATTCTCAGCGGCGTTCCAATCATCGCGCCAATACCGGTGAGCGGCCGAAAATTCAAAGCGGCGTGTCGCAATCACCATACGAAGCATCCCTTCTGTCTGTTGACCATCGCTACGTCAACCATCGCGGTCTAAAATCTCTTCCCTATAGAACGGTACCACGGCTCTGAAAAAAGTCAAGGTGTTTCTTGTGAAAACGCACAACCTTTGCACAGCACTGGTGGTCGATCATGGCTTGCGCTGCCATAAGCGAACGCGATATGCTATAATGCGCCACACCCGGATGTGGGCGGCGCGTGAGCGCCGCGGTTGTGTTTGTCTCTTCTAAGGAGCGATGATGAAGCTCACATGCATGCAGGATGATCTCAGGCGCGGTCTGGCCGCGGTGAGCCATGCCGTCGCAGGTAAAAGCTCGACCTTGCCGGTGCTGGCGAATGTTTTGCTTTCAACCGATGAAGGCCGTTTGAAATTGACTGCCACCAATCTAGAGGTGGGCATTAACCGCTGGATTGGCGCGCATGTGTTGCAAGACGGCGCGGTGGCGGTGCCGGCGAAGTTGTTGGCGGACGTGGTGGGCGGTCTGCCAAACGATAAAGTGACGTTGACGCTTGATGTGAAGACGCAAACGCTGCGTGTCGAATGCGGGCGCTTTGTGAGCAATATCAAAGGAGTTGATGCGGACGAGTTTCCGTCATTGCCGGCAGTGAGCGCGCGCGCGCCGTTGGTGAGTTTGCCGGCGGAAGTATGGCGCGAGGCGATTGAGCAGGTGGCGTTTGCCGCTGCCTCTGATGAGTCGCGCCCAATTTTGACCGGCGTGCTGGTGCGCACCCGTGACCAACAGATCACGCTGGTCGCTGCCGATGGCTTCCGCTTAGCGATGCGCACGATCCATGCGGCCGAGCCGGTGGCTCACGCGGTTGACTGTCTCATCCCGGCGCGCACCCTCGCCGAACTGGCCCGCATTATCGGCGATACCGAAGCTGCGGTCGCGATGGTCTATATGCCGGGTGGCAGCCATGTGCTGTTTCATACCGAAAATATTGAGGTAGTGTCACGTTTAATAGAGGGAAGGTTTCCTGATTTTGAGCGGATTATCCCGCAGCAGTATTTGACGCGCATGGTGCTTGACAGTAATGAATTGTCTAAAGCGGTGAAGTTGGCGTCATTCTTTGCCGGCGCCAGCCAGAACGTGGTGAAGCTCAAGATCGAGCCAGCCGGTGAGGTTGGGCCGGGCCGGGTCATTCTGAGCGCCAATTCTGCCGAATTGGGCGATAATACGAGTGAGCTTGATGGGAGCGTGACTGGTGAAGGCGGCGTGATCGCGCTCAATGTGAAGTTTTTGGCCGATGCGATTGCTGCGGTCGGCTCGAACCAGATCGCTTTCGAGATGCAGAGTTCGCAAAGTCCGGCGGTGTTTAAGCCGGTGGGCCAAGATGGCTACATTCATATTGTGATGCCGATGAGTATGCGGTAGCGGTGGCATTCCGCTTCAGTGGTCGAGGAGTTGGCTGTGAGTGTGACGACGCTGATCATTGTGCATACCGTATCGATGTTTCGCGACGGTTTGCGCCTTGCGCTGTCGGCCACGCCTGATTTTAAGGTGGTGGGCGAAGCCGGCAATGGCCAACAGGCGATCCAAATGGTTGATCAAGTCGATCCTGATCTTGTGTTGATGGATATCGATCTGCCCGGTGTCCATGGGCTGGAAGTAGCGCGCGCGATCAAGCGGAGTCACCCTCACATTGCTGTGATCTTGTTTGGGCCGGTGAATGATGGTTCTTCCGTCGTGAAAGCAATTCGAGCCGGTGTCTCAGCATTTATCCCGCCGAGTATTAAATTTGCCGAACTGCTTGAGGCGCTGCGGCAAGTGCGGCGCGGCGAGTATCCGATTAATGATCTGGTGTTGTCATCGCCGGAAGTGGCGGCAACGGTGCTCGAGGCTTTTCGTCAGATGGTTGGCGATGATGATACGCAGACTGTCTTCTCGCCGCTGTCGGCGCGCGAGCTTGAAGTGCTCGAGCTAGTAGCCGCTGGCCGCACTAATCGTGAGATTGCTACCCTGCTCGATATTAGCAATCAGACGGTCAAGAACCATATTTCGTCGATCCTGCGAAAACTAGCTGTCAATGATCGCACGCAAGCGGTCGTCTATGCCATGCGGCGCGGCTGGATCAAAGTCGTGCTGCCGAATGGCTCGTAAGACCCGATGCTGGGTTTCGGTGTCAGCGTTGTATCCGGTGATTCGCCGGGTGCAACACAGGAGACGTTTGTGAGGCGTTTCCGTTTTGCCCGCCCGTACCTGTTGCTGGTGTTGCTGGGCGTTCTATTGGCCGGATGTGATCTGTTTCCTGTTGGCGAGGAGGAGCGGATCTCGAATATTGAGACAATTGTGGCCGGCACGCCGTCGCCTACGGCAACGGCAACCGCTACCGCGACGGCGACCGCGACGCCAACCGCGACGCCGACCTTTGGCCCGTCGCCGACGCCAACTGCCACGGCGAAACCAACAGCAACCCCGTTACCGCCAACGCCGACCCCCAATCCGGCGCTGGACGGGTTTAGCTACTGTACGCAAGTGGTCGGTTTGCCGGCCAGCCGATTCTCGGCAGCATTGCAAGAGGTGCGGGCGAGTGGGAATCCTGCCTTTGAACAGCTTGATCTCCTCTTTGAGCTGAGCCCGAATTCACCGCCAATCGGGGCTGCGGTCGGTTGTCTCGCTTTGGCCGATGCTCGGATTGTGCCCGCGACTGCGGCCCTCAACACGCCGTATGCTTTACAGATCGATCTGTCCGGCTGGATTCGCGATGATCGGTTTGCTGCCTCGGCTACGGCCCAGACGATCACCTTTACCGGCACTCGGACTCTCTCGCAGGCGCTAGTGCTGGTTGATCCACAGGCCGATACCGGCGCGACGATTCTGTTGCCACTGGCTGAACCGGTTCCGTTTCGGGTGACGCTGGCGTCGAACCGGTTATCGGTGGCAGTGGCTCGTTCGGCGACCTTTGGCGTTGCGAGTGATACGCTGCGTGTGCCGGAGGGAGCGCCACCTCTTGCGCTTGAGTCGCTCTATGTCCTCTTTGATGGCGATATTTGGCGGCTTGATCCGGGTGTGGCATCTGCCGGCGAAGGGATGCAACCCCGGCTGGCCGGTGCGGTCAACTTGACCAATTCCACTGAAACCGAGACGTATCTGGCGGTAAGCCCGCGCGGTGATTATCTTGCCTTCTGCCGCGCCGAGCCGGGGCTTGATCCGGCAGACGCGACGCTGGCGGTTCCCTCCACCCTCTGGCTGTTGCCGCTAGCCGGCGGCGAGGCTCGTCCGCTGGCACAAGTCGGCGTCAGTTGCGCCGATCCGGTCTTTAGCCCCGATGGGGCCACGGTGGCATTTGCCGTAGATGAGACCGGCACCATCCCAACCCAGTGGACGGTTTACACGGTGCCGGTTGCCGGTGGCGAGCCGGTGCGGGTTGAGACGGCGCTCGATGAGTGGAGCCGGTTTGCACCGCAGTGGTTGAGCGGTAACCGCTTGATCTATCGCGCCGATGCGCCTGATGGCCGTAGCTCGCTCTTCCTGCGCTTGCCGAGCGGTGAAGTGCGCGATGTGGGCGCCGATCTGTTGACCGATGCCCGGTTGATCGTGCGCTACCGCGGGTTTGGTGCGCTGATTGCTAGCCCATCTGGTGAGTATGTCGCCGTCGAGGCGCTGCGCGCCGATGACCCCGGCGCTGACCTGCTTGTCCTTGATAGCGCTGGTCAGTTGGTTGAGCGGATCGGTGAGCAACGAGTGATGTTGCCGCTGCCCACGGCCACGCCAACGCGCCTGCCTACCGCGATCCCTACCGACACTCCGACGGCTACGCCAACCGGTACGGTGACGCCGCAGCCGCCTACTGCAACGCCAACGGCTACAGCCATTCCGACGGCCACGCCAGAAGCGTTGCCGCCGCAGCCGTTGCGTGAAGGGCCATTCTGGACCCGCCCGCTCGGTTGGGATAACGAAGGACGTTTGCTCTACCTTACTACATTGTGCGCGAGCGATCTGTTGCAAGATTACCAGCTCTACCGTTGGCGCGGCTTGCAGCGCAGCGAGTTGTTGGCGACTGGCCAGAGTTTGGGTGGAATTGGCCCGGCGACGGTGCGCAAGCAACAACTGGTCTATGCTGCGGTTGAGCAAGCCGGCGCCGGGCTGCGCGGCCCGCAGGCTCAGAACCAGCGCTCACCTACCACGCTGTGGGTCTGGGATCTGGGCAATGGTGGGCGGGCGGCGCTGCTCGATCTGGCCCGGGGCGTGCGCGAGGTGCGGTGATAATTGTTGAAAATAGCCGCGAAAAGACGCAAAAGCCACCAAAACCGTGTCTTATGGCTCGTGACCAGAGCGTGTTGTGACCATTGGCAGAGCAGCGCTAGTAAAGTAACCGGGGCTGCTCGGCCTTATCCGTGTTCCAATCGCTGCCAGATGACGATCAGGTCGCGCCCAAACAAGATCAGCCTCGTCAAAAAATAGATCGCCCGGTAGAGCTGGCTCCGCCGCACCTCGTCATAATCGATCAGGACGAGGCGCGGTGGTTGCTCGGCGGTCAGCATCAGGTTCTGTGAATGCAGGATAGTGCGCTTGACGAGAAAGCTCCAGATCCGTTCAGGTAAATAGCGCAACTGTTTGCGGCGCTGGCGTTCGGCGGCGCTGGCACTGACCCGGCCATACAGGTCGGGCAGATGGCCGGTGCGGAACAAGCATCCGACAGCGCGGACAATGATGTGGCGGAGGTCGTGCCCGATCTGCCGGCGCTGGGCTGCATCAATTGTCCGCCAGTCAATGCTAGCCAAGACGCGCGCGTTAGCGAGATACGGTTGGATTGCTAACGTATGCACGAACCCTTCGCTATCGCGGCTGAGCACGACATAGGTTGGGATAGCGTGGCGCGAGCCAAGGCAAGCAGCAAACCGCCGGGCCGCCTGTTGCATCCGGCGGGCGTCAGCCAGCATCGCTGCGGTGTCACGGCTGCCTAGTTCGCCTTTGAGTTTGACGACGAAACGGTGATCGTCGCTGCGATAGACTTCAGTCTCGTTGCCGCCGGCAACCCGTTCCATGACATGATCAATGTCGATCGGCGCAAAGACATCGTTGCGGTGGTGTTCCATACAGATGATAGTGTCCTCTCTGCCAAAGTATGTTGGTAGTAGAACAGACGAACGCCACCACCAAAACGTTGCATCGTTAGCGATAGACCATCACGATGATCACTTGATACGGCGCCGATACGCCTTCGTTGAGCTGGACACGGGCGGTTGTGACCGGTTTGCGTGGATCGTTGCTGATAATCCGCACCCGCGCCTGCTGGGTCTGGTAGATTGGGCCGATCCAGCGCGCCGTAAGTTGCGCATTGCTGGTGGCGCCAGCAGCGACCGTCGTGCTCTCGCTGCTCGCCACACTGAGCCATGACTGCGGATTGATTTGCGGTCGCAGCTCGATCACGAGACCATTGCTCAAGTTAAGAGGTGGATGTATGTCAAACGAGCATCCAACCGTCTGCACAGCGCCGTTGAGTTGCAAGCCAATTGTGCCGCTGTCGCCGCTGATGAGGCTCGTCACATCGCGGTAATGGAAGCGAATACGCCCGTTAGGTTGCAATAGCGCCTGCACGCTGAGCCGGCGGCTCGTGTTGTACAACGGCACATCATCCCACGTAATCAGCGCACCGGCGCTGATACGGGCAAAGCTGATCTCGCCGCTGGCGCTACTGTCAAAATCAACGTGGAGCGGTGTTATGGCCGGTGCGCCGGTTTCATTCAGAGGCATGCACGAGGGGCTAAAATAGTTCGTGGGTGGCGTAAATGGCGCAAACGCGATGATCCCGTTGGTGCTAACATAGATGTGGCGATAATAGCTATTACCGAAGGGGAAGTCAAAGCCTAGATCGAGTGCGTCACTGCTCTCGTCATCGGCTAGGTTCAGAATCTCGCGGTCAAATGGCGGGTCGATCCAGCCGCCGGTTGGACCATCTGGCTCGTCGCTGCGCCAGACGCCGTACGGTTCGCTGTCGATGCGGAGGGTGTAGCTGAGCGGGCTGTTGCCGTCGTTACGCAATGGCATCGCTACGTCCACTGTCTGGTTAAAGTCAACAGTGGCAGTAACGAGGTCTTGCAAGACGGTCAATGTAGGTTGCAGCGGGTCAAGCGCGAAGTCGAGCGTGACTATGCTGCCGGGAGCTGGTGTCATGCTCTGGGTTTGGGTGACGAAATTACTAGCGGCTGCCGAGAGCGTCTGAGCCACGCCGCCGGGTACGACGAGGGTGTAGGCACCGGTCGCGTTGCTAGTGACGGTGGCGCCATTAGTAATTGTCACCGTGCCGCGCAATGGTTGGTCGCTCTCGCTATCGATGATCGTGCCGGTAATGGTGGCGTGGGTTGGTCGCTCCGGTACCGTCATCGTCACCGGGATCGCCAGCGGCGGATCGGTCAGATTGTTCGCGTAGATCAACACCCGCGCCGTGTAGATGCCCGGCCCGGCTACTTTCCGTGCGTCAAGCGTGATTGAGATCGTTTGCGTACCGTTGCTAGCAAGGCTGGCCGGCGCTGTAGCAGGCAAGACCAGCCACGGCACCTGCACCTGCGTTGCAGCCACCGCTGCAAAAGCATCAAGCCTGCCGTAGCCGTAGATGTTGTTGGGAACGGTCGTTGGCCGGCAGGCAGTATGGGCAGAACCCATATACCGTGAGTCGCTGGTGATCGGCAGCGTATTGTCGGTGAGGATAGCATAGGTTGCTGCGTAATCGCCGATCAACTGCGGGTTTGCCGACCATAGCAGCGCTACTGCGCCAGCAACATGCGGCGCGGCCATCGAGGTGCCAGATAACGAGCTATAGCTATTAATACCGGTCGTTGATAGAACTCCGGCCCCCGGTGCCACTAGATCGGGCTTGATCCGGTTATCGGTTGTTGGTCCGATCCGGCTGAAATTAGTAATCAAATCATCTTGATCGGTTGCGCCAACCGTGGTCACATCGGGGTAATCACCGGGTGAGGCAATTGAGCTGCAGCCGGTGTTATTACCACTGCCAAGGATGTTCCCAGCCGCAAAAACAGTAAAAATCCCTGCTGCCTGCCAGGCTGCCGTGTAGCCGGCGTAGATCGGGTTGCCGCCGCTATCGAACGACCATGAGTTGTTGAGGATATGCGGCCGCATGCTTGGGCGAGGATTGTTGCCGTTAAGATCAGTAGGGGCCAGCATCCACTGCGCTGCTGCGATAATATTGCTATCGTTACAACTAATGCTGTTGCATGCCCGTGCTGCAATCCACTTCGCTCCCGGCGCCATGCCCATTGCTGGCTGGCCGGGTGGGTTAGCTACCATCGTACCCATGACATGGGTACCATGAATACCTGAATCAACCGGTTCTGGGTTGTTCCCGACCGGATCGAACCAGTTGTAGTTGTGGTCAAAGCTGCCGCCGCCGAGATTGCCGCGGTATTGGTTGATTAAGGCAGTGTGAGTGTAGACGACGCCGCTGTCAATATTCGCCACCGTAATTCCAGTCCCGGTGACGCCGAATTCGCGCCACACCCGGTCGGCGTTGACTTTGGCAATGTTCCAGCAAACGTTGTTCGCGGTCGCGTTGCACGAGACGGTGGCGGTTGTCGCCGGTTCACTCATCTGCAACTCGTGGTCGGCAGTGAGCATCGCCACGTCGGCGTGGGTGGCGAGGGCATTGGCCAGCGCGGCATTGCCTTCGACCAACAATGCATTCACAATCCAGAGCGGTTTGTAGGGTACGCCAGCGGCGTCGAGCATGGCGCGTACCGTGTGTTGGCTGCGTTCGGCGTGCTCGACCAACGTGCGGTAGACATACTCGCCGCGCGCTTCCCAGTCACGCATCAGCAATGCTTCGCCGAGATCAGGCCGGTCGGCGAAAAAGACGAGAAACTGGGTAGGGCCGCTCGCCAATTCGGTTTGCAGGTCGGGATCGATTCGCTCGGTCTGTTGCGGCAGTGGCACCGGGAGCGATGGCGGCGCCATCCGCGCTGCTGGTGCGCTGGACGGTGGGAGACCAGTGTAGAGCAGCGGCGTGATCGGAGTGCTGCTGGTGTTGGTGATGGTGAGGTTGAGGGTGACGGTGCTGCCGAGCTCAACCGTAGCAGCAAGGCTAGTAGGGATGGCGCTGAGAGTAGCCGGGTCGGCGCGTACCGGTGCGGCGGGAGCAAGCGCCAGTAGGCTGGCGAGGCTAGCAATGATCAACGGGATCAGCAGCAATCGGTGCTTCATAGGCTGTGATGATGATTATGATAAAGTGATCGGCAACAGTGGCAGGTACATCATAGCATACGCGCTATCTTGCCAGCGTTTCAGTTTTGTCATTACACCGGCTCTGATGAACGCACAGCAACCGTGATCTCTTGCGGCGTGCGACAGCGCAGCTATCGCTTGTGAACCGTATGGTGCATGATATTCGGGCCGCCGGCATCTTCTCGCTCACTTCCGCCTGCGATCTGAGTGGTGTGGGATATTCGGAAGCGCCTGTCCCGCACGCATTTGCTACTCGATTGCCAAGATCGCTACCGCAGGATTCACCGGCACATAGCGCACCGGTATGGTCGCGGCATGCTGCCATCGCGCAACCAATGACGGATCGATCAATTGCGCTTGCCGCAACCGCACCTCTTTGCCATCAGGCTGGCTGACGACCAACTCCCATGCGATCACCCCCGGCTCGCCCTCAAAAGCGTTTTCGATCCAGCAATCGATGATCGGGGCGTCGGTAATGGTGGTCGCGGCTCGTAGTTGGCGATGAAAGCTGTAGCGGTGCCAGCCGGCGATCAGGCAAGCTGCGCCAGTGCCAATCGCAATCAGGTTGATCGCGATGCTGGCCGGGATGGGAGCGATGAGCGGTTGCAACCAGATCACCGCTCCGATTGCGCTAACGATAAGACTAGCGCCGAGCGCTAGCAAACCGACGCCGCGGTCGTGCTGGCGCAGCGCTTGTTGGGCGAGCTGGAATTGTTCGTGGCGTGAGATGGCAGTACGGCACGGATGTGAAATGATCATAAGCGCTGTTGGTGATGAAGGTTGGTTGCGACGCTTCTTATATAGTATTGTGCGCGTATTACCATCTTGGTACCGTGCCCGTTACATTGGTGACGGGCACGGAGGCGGCGTTAAAACAATCCGACGATGTTCCCGTCTTCGTCAATATCGATCTGGTGAGCCGCCGGATGCGCGCCCAATCCCGGCATGGTTACGGTTGTTCCGGCGATGGGCAAGATGAATCCGGCCCCGGCGCTGATCCGGACTTCGCGGATGGGGAAGATGAAGCCTTCCGGCGCGCCGTGCAGCTTGGGGTCATGGCTGAGACTGAGATGGGTCTTGACCATACAAATGGGAAGTGTGCCAAACCCAGCAGCCTCAAAGGTATGTAGTTGCGTGGCAGCGGTCTCGCTCAGCTCGACGCCGGCAGCGCCGTAGATGCGGCGGGCGATCAGGTCAATCTTCTCGACCAAGGGCATCTCCAGTGGGTAGAGGAATTTCGGCTCACGAGGGCCGGGCCGTTCGGCAACTTGCGCCACCAGCCGAGCCAGTTCGATGCCGCCGGCCCCGCCTTCGGCGTAGACGTTGCTCACCGCCATACCGGCAGCGCCGGCGGCAGCCGCAATCTGGGCCACCGCTTCGATCTCCGCCGGGGTGTCTTCGGGGTAGGCATTGAGGGCTACGATCACCGGTACGCCAAACTGGGTGATATTGGCGATCTGGCGGCGCAAGTTATCCCCGCTGGCCAACACGTCGTCGGGGTTTTCTTGCAGCAACGCTTCCGGCAATGGCTTGCCAGCCACAATCTCGTACTTGCCGCTGTGAGCCTTGAGGGCGCGAATAGTGGTGACAACAACCGCAGCATCTGGCCAGAGACCGCTGGCCCGGCATTTGAGATGGAAGAACTTTTCGGCTCCGATGTCGGCCCCAAACCCGGCTTCGGTGACAACATACTCGGCGCAGCGCAGCGCGACTAGATCGGCCAAGATCGATGAATTGCCCTGTGCGATGTTAGCGAAGGGGCCGGCATGGATGAGTGCCGGGGTATTTTCGATGGTTTGCATGAGGTTGGGCTTGAGTGCCTCGTGCATCAGCACGGTCGCCGCTCCTGCCCCTTTCACATCTTCAGCCGTGACCGCTGTGCCGTCGCGGCTGAAGGCCACCACCATGCGGCCAATGCGCGCGCGCAGGTCACGCAGCGCCGCTTTCGCTCCTGCGCCGTTCACCATTGCCAGTATTGCCAGCAGTTCGCTAGCGACACTAATGTCGAAGCCGGTCTGGCGCGGGATACCGTTTTGCTTGCCGCCAAGCCCAATCGTCACCTGCCGCAAGAAGCGGTCGTTGACATCAACCACTCGCCGGATCTCGATCCGGTCGGGGTCGATGTCGAGCGGATTGCCGTGGTACCAACTGTTGTCTACCAGCGCCGCTAGTTGGTTGTGGGCTTGCGAGACAGCGTGAATGTCGCCGTTGAGGTGCAAAATGCTTTCGGCCAACGGCACGATCTGGCTGTAGCCGCCGCCGGCCCCGCCGCCTTTGATGCCGAACACCGGCCCGAGCGACGATTGGCGCAGGGTGACGGCAGCCCGCTTGCCGATCCGGTTGAGCGCCATCGCCAACCCGATCGAGGTGGTCGTTTTGCCTTCGCCGAGCGGGGTCGGGGTGATCGCGCTGACCAGAATGTAGCGGCCACGCGGGCGATCGGTGTAGTCATCGAGAAAGGCGAGATCAATCTTGCCGCGGTAGCGGCCATACGGTTCGAGATACTCCGCGGGCAAACCGAGCCGCTCAGCGATGACGCCGATCGGTTCGAGCCGGGCTTCGGCAGCGATTTGGAGACTGGTTTTCATCGGGTTATTCCTCGTCGTAACCGCAAAAACGGAGCGCAGTGAGGGTAAAAACGCGGGTTGCGGCTTGCAGATCGGCAAGAGCGACCGATTCGTTGGGCCGGTGCGCGTCATGCACATCACCCGGCCCGTACAAGACGGTGGGGATGCCGGCGACATTCACCAGCAGCCGCATATCGGCGCCGTAGGTCATGCCTTCAAAAGTGGGCGATGCACTGCGCACAGCCTGATCGCAGCCGGCTGAGGTCTGCACAATCGGTGCGTCAAGCGGGGTGCTGGCCGGATCAAACCGCCCGCCCCACCATTCCAACGTGGGCGGGTGATCGCGCAGCCACGGGTCTTGGGCGGCGGCAGCGGCGATCGCCTGCTCAAGTTCGGCGCGTGCGGCGGCGGATTCTTCGCCGACTCCAATCCCGTAGCGACCTTCGGCCACGAGTTGCTCGGCTTCGGAAGAGGCCCACGCGCCGGCCCGCACGATCCCGATGCAGATGGCGTTGGGAGTGCGGTAGCGGGCGAACAGACCGCTGGGGTCAGCGGCGCGCAGGCGTTCGTTGCGGCGGCGTTCGAGATCAAGGATGGCTTGGTGGAGCGGAGCGAGTTTCTCGATCGCGCTCACTCCCTCTTCGCGCATGCAGCCGTGGGCCGCCGCGCCGTAGACGGTCAGGCGGAAGTTGTGCGCGCCGGCTTGGGCAGGCGCGACTTTGAGTGCGGTCGGTTCGGCGACGATCGCAGCATCGGCGGTATGGCCGCGCACAATGGTTGCCAAGGTGCCCAAGCCGCCGTCTTCTTCGCCGATCACACTCTGGATCAGCAACCGTCCGCGCAGGCGCACCCCGGCGGCGGCGATTGCGCGCGCGGCAAAGATCGTGCAGCACAAGCCGCCTTTCATATCCAGCGCGCCGCGCCCATACACCCTTCCATCAAGGATGGTCGCTTGCCATGGGTCGCTGCGCCAGTGGCGGCGGTCACCGGCTGGCACCACATCAACGTGGCCGTTGAAGATCAGGCTGTGCCCGCCGCGGTCAGCGCCAAGCGTTCCCACCACCCCCAATGCTCGCTCGCGCGGCACTTCCCAACTACAGGCGGGATGTGCGTACAACTGCGGCAAATCGATCTCCCAGCGATCGACAGCCATTCCTTGTTCAGCCAGCAGTGCAGCAACGTATTCCTGCGCCTCGTTTTCGGCGGCAGTGCCGTCAAGGCTAGGGATGCTGACTAGCGCAGCTAGCGCCTCTAGCAAGCCAGCGTCGTCGATGGCAGCGAGCACTCGTTGCTCGGTTGGATTGAGGTCGTGCATACTCGTTCGTTTATCCTCCCCATGTCAAGCGCAAGACGCGCAACCAATTCTCGTAGGCCAGCTTGCGCAGTTCGGCTGGCGTAAACCCGGCCTCGGCCAGCGCCTGTAAGAGCCGGGGCAGGCCGCGCACATCGCCGATGGCCGCCGGCATCAGCGCGCCGTCAAAGTCAGAGCCGAAACCGACGTGATCAATCCCCAATCGTTCGACCAAATACTGGATATGCTGCACCATCACCGCCAGCGGCATCGTGGCATCACGCTTGCCGTCGGGGCGCAGGAAGGTGACGGCGAAGTTCAGCCCGACCATCCCGCCTGATTCGCGGATCGCCGCGAGTTGCCGGTCGGTCAGATTGCGACTGCTGGGGCAGATCGCATGGGCGTTGGAGTGGGTTGCCACCAGCGGCGCGTCGCTCAGGTGGGCAACATCCCAAAAACCGGCTTCGTTAAGGTGTGAGAGATCGATCATGATGCACAGCCGGTTGCACGCTTTCACCAACGCCTTGCCGGCCTCGGTCAGGCCGCTGCCAATATCGGGCGAAGCGGGAAAGGCGAACGGTACGCCGTAACCAAAGATATTAGGTCGGCTCCAGACCGGGCCAAGCGAGCGCAGGCCAGCTTGGTAGAGCACCTCAAGCTCATCGAGATCGGGGCCGATCGCCTCAGCGCCTTCAATGTGGAAGACGGCGGCAATGACATCGTTCGCTAGACAATCGGCAATCTCGCCAGCGGTGCGGCAAACGCGCAACTGGCCTTGTGATTCGGCCTCGACGCGAAACAAGTGCGCCGCCATAGCGAGGGTCGTGCGCAGGGCATAATCGTGATCGAGCGCCGGCGGCAGCGGCAGGTGGTAGGGCGGTTCGGGCAGCGGTGCAGCCGGTGGTTTGGGAGCCGGCGGCGGCGGCACGTAGATCGCAAAGAATCCGCCGCTAAATCCGCCGGCGCGGGCGCGGGGCAGATCGAGATGGCCGTGTGGGCTGGCGGTAAAGAAGTCGCGTTCTTTACCCGGTTCAGACCGGTACAAGTCGAGCACCACATCGTTGTGCCCGTCGAAGACTGGCGGCCACGTAGAGGTTGTCATAATATCTTCCTTGATTGTTCCTCTGAACCCCGCTGGTGGGGAGGAAACAGGTGTCCAACGCGCTCTTCATGCTCGTGCGAGCCGCGCGGCAGGAGCGGCTCGATGCTCTGCCGTTGCGTGGCGAAGCAATCTCCTGCTCTTGCAAGCATAACCGCGCAGTGTTCGTTCCCGCTATCGCAGGAGATTGCTTCGGTCGGGCGGTACCCAGCTTCGCTGGGCGCCGCCGCTCCCGCGCAATGACAGATGGTCGCTGGCTGTGTGCGCTGCCGCTTCCGCGCTATGACACGTTTTCACCTACCCTAACCACCCCCGAATCTGATCAGCGGCGCGCCAGCCATCTTCGATGGCCAGATGCACTCGCCCTTGCCCGGCTACCATATCACCCGCTACAACAATCCGATCCATTGTTGTCAACGGCGTGGCGGTATCCGGCAAAGCGTAGCGCCAGCGTTGCACATTGACCCACAGCGGTGCATCAAGATCGCCAGCGAGCATCCAGATCATCGCCAGCGCTTCGTGGATTGGCGGCGGTAAGGGATCAGTGGGCGTGAACGTCCCTTTCTGTAATTCGTCCCAATAGGTGGTTGCCCAACTGTTACTCATCTGCGCGATCAACAAACCGATCCCATCTGGGGCGCGGCCCGGCTTGTCGTGTTCGCACGCCAGCCAACTGATCGGGTGGTGGCGATCGGTGTTGACCAGTGCATACCACGGCACGGCGGGGCGATGAGGAAAGGCGGCAGTGATGCTGATCGAGCGGCGGTACTGGACAGAATGGAGCGCCGTGATCAAAGCGGTGCTCTCCGGTGCCAGATCGCTAGCGGCGAGGATCGTGGCGCTCTGCGGAGCGGGGGTTGTGAGCAAGATAGCGTCAAAGTAGCCGAGATCGTTGCCGTCAGCAGCGGTGAGGCGGTAGCAGTCGTCAGCGGTATGTATGCTCGCGACGGTGGTCTCTAACCGCACATCGAGACCGTTGGCGAGATACTTCGCCAAGCGCGTGATGCCGGCGGGCCACGTCCACTTCTGCTCATTCCCATAGGCCACATCGCCGGGGCCGATCTGGTTGGCGGCGGTAAACGTCCACACCGGACGCTGGATTTGCACCGCGTCGCCGGTAGCGGCGATCAGGTCTTGCAAGGCCGTGGAAGTCGCTTTCACATACTGCGCGCCGTGATCGAAACAACAATCGCCGATACGGCGGGTGGCGGCGCGACCGCCAACGCCGCGGCTCTTTTCAAACACGACCGTAGCGATACCAGCGGCTTGCAGCGCGCAAGCGGCGGCCAACCCAGCCATCCCAGCGCCAACAACGGCAACTGTTTTCATCAACCGGCCTCATTCCTCAAGCAGGGCTTGCAAATCGGCCCGATCATCGTCATCGTAAGGTCCAACCACCGCTAGCCACTGTTGCTGAGATCCCAACAAGCGGTGCGCAGCGCGTTGTAAATCGGCAAGGGTGAGCGCATCGATCTCGGCGATGATCTGCTCAATTGGTTGCACCGTCTGGTGGCGGAGCAAGCTAGCGGCGTTGCGCGACGCCACTGCCCACGTGTCTTCCAACGAGAGCAGCAAACTGCCTTTCAGTTGCTCTTTCACCGTCGCCAGCTCTTGCGCCGTCGGGCCGTGCTCGGCTAAATCGCGCACAATCTGGCGCGTCATTGCTACGGCATCGCGCAAGGCCTCCGGCTCTACCCCAGCGTAGATTACCCACATCCCGGTATCGGCAAACTCGTTATGATACGAGCCGATATTGTAGCTGAGACCGTGCTCTTCGCGGATGGTCTGGAACAGGCGCGACGACATACCGCCGCCGAGCAAGGCATCGAGCGCCTGCACCGCGCGCCGGTCGGGGTCGTGGTACGAGACGCCGGGCAGGCCAAGACAGACATTGCCCTGCTCGATCTCGCGCGGCAACAGACTGAGCCGTTGTTCGTGCGGCAACGCTGGTGCCGCGATTGCGACTGGGCGCTGACCGACGGTCAGCTCGGTAAAGGCGCGCTCGATCGCGGGGATCGCTTGTTCGGCGTTGATCTTGCCGGCGACTGATACCACCAGATTGCCAGCATGGTAGCCTTGCCGGAAAAAGCGCAACAGCTCGGCGCGGGATATGGCGCTCACAGTGGCAATGCTGCCGGCGATGTCGCGCCCAAACGGGTGATCGCCCCACATCGTCTGCTGCAACAACTCATGTACGACTTCGGTCGGATTGTCTTGAATCCCGCGAATCTCTTCGATAATCACCCGTCGCTCTTTTTCCAATTCCGTCGCGTCAAACAGCGGGTGTTGCACCATCTCGCTTAACACGTGTAAGGCGCGGTCGAAATGGATCGCGGCGACTTTTGCGTAAAAAGCGGTGGTCTCATAACCGGTTGAGGCATTGAGGTAGCCGCCGACTCCCTCAATCGCCAGCGAAATGGCGTGGGCCGTTGGGTACGCACCGGCGCCCTTAAAGAGCATGTGCTCGATAAAATGGGCGGCGCCGGCCACTTCCGCCGGCTCGTAGCGAGCGCCAATGTCAATGAAACAACCGATCGCTACCGAATGGGTATGCGGCAACTCTTCGATCAGAATGCGAATTCCATTGCGGGTTGTGTGCAAGTATGGCATTGTGTGATTCTTAGGTGTTAGACAACGAAAACAACTACGGTTCGCGCCGCCAGAACTCTAAGCGCGAGGCTGGCTGGCCATGCGATGCCGGAATGTCCATCCGCTCAATCACATAACTGCGCGCGCCATCAGGGAACATCTGCCGGATGCGCAGCCGCTGCTGGCCGGCCCGTGGATCGGGTAGCAGTTCGATCGAGGTCGGCGCTGCGCGTTCGATCATACGCAGCAGATGGGCATAGGTCTTGCCGACTAATTCGCGGGGGTGGCGGCCAACAATCTGATTGGCGAAGACAGTGTTCGCCGCAGCAAGCCGTTCGCTCTCGTCGAGCAAGGCGACGCCTTCGGGGAGACTATCAAACACGATCCGCAACAAATCACGTGAGCGTTGCAATTGATTCGTGCGTTCGGCGATCAGCTCTTCGAGGAGCTGCGTCTGTTCGCGCAAGCGGGCGACGAGCTGCAACGTGGCGCAGACCGTCGCGGTCTGGCGGGCAAACAATTCCAATAGGTTCCAATCAAGGTTGGATGGGGCGGCGTGCGGGCCGGCATAACCGAGTGCCAATCCGCCGATCGACGCGTTGTCGTGGATGAGGGGCAGGGCAATGCAGGTCAGATCGTCGGTCAACGCCATCGTCACCACACTCTGGCTATCAGCCGTCAGTTGAGCTGCGCCGCCGGCAGCGGCGATCGGCGCTTCGAGCGCAAGGTTAGCGGGTGTGATCCAAGCCGGTTGGCTTTGCGGCGAGGGGCGCACAAAGAGCAACCCCCAGCAGGCGGCAAAGGTTTCGGTCGCGATGGTGTGGCACTGCGCCGCCACGTCGCCCAAGGTGTGACTGGCCGTAAATGTCTGGCCGAAATTGAGCAAGGTCAATACATGGTGTTGGCGGAGGCGGCTTTGCTGATGGAGCCGGGCCGCGCCAATCGCAACACCGAGCTGAGCAGCCACGCTCTCGATCAAGATCAGATCGCTGCTGCTAAAGGCATGGGTGGCGAGCCGATAGACGATCAGCACACCGATCGTGGCCGTTGATTGCCGGATCGGCGTGGCGATCAGACTGCCGCCGGCCTGCAATTCGCGGAGCTGGAAGCGACGGATATCGTTGGCCAAATCGAGCAAGACCACACTGCTGCCGTGGCGCAAGGCCCAACCGGCGCTGCCTTGCGTGATCAGCTCAGTGGCTCGTTCAGGCGGCAACAGCCGTGGCGCGCCGAGCGCCGCCGTCAGCGCATGGGCCGGTTGCTGATCGGCGCCAAGCAGCACGACGGTTGCCTCGTCGGCTGGCAGATTGATCGTGACTGACTGTAATGCTTGCTGGGCCAGCGCCAGCGGTTCGAGATCGTCGCGAAACTCGATCCCTAGCCGCGCCAACAGCGATGTTTGCCGGATCAGCGCCTCGGCCAGCGCGTGGGCGGCTAAGGGCGGGCCGGCAGGATGCAACTGGCGGCGCAGTTGAGCGTTGGCGCTGCGCAACTCGCGCACGTGCGCCACCAGTTCGGCGACAGTCAGAGCAGCAAGATCTTCAGTGTCCGGCATAGTCATTCCCGGCAGTATGGCGGCGATCAAGAATCTAGTATACCACGATACTAGCCGGAGACGCTGCCGGACGATAGTTAGCGGATATTCGCCACTTCAACCCCGTTTTGCGCCATGTGGTGCAAGAACAAGACGTGGTGCAAATCGCCGTCGTGAGCATAGATACCCAGCTCGCGCGCCACCGCCACCGGGGTGTCGAAGGTGTCAACCGCATTGGCGGCGACGATCACCCGCCGCTTGAGATTAAAGGCATTGGCTTCGAGCCGTAGATGCATCGCGGCGCTGTAGACGCACAGATCGGTGCAATCGCCAACCAGCACAAAGGTGTCGATCTGCGGATGCTCGGCCAGCCATGCCCCAAAGCGGGTGCCAAGGTGCGAGCTGAGCGAGTTCTTTTCAATCACCACAATCTGATCGGCAAATGGCAGCTCAGCCAGCTCGCGAATCGTCTGGCTTTCGGCAGTGCCGGCCACGCAGTGTGGTGGGTAGGCGGAAAACTCCGGCGTCGCCGGATCGTGGGTGTCTTGGGTCAACACGAAGGCGCGCACTCCTAGCTCGTAGGCGCGATTGAACAGTGTGACCACCGGCTCGACCAGCGCGCCGACCCGTGGCCCGGCCAGCGGCCCCTCTTTGCAGAAGCCGTTGATCATGTCAATCGAACAGAGCGCAACCCGTTCCGGCGTATCGCCAATGATCGTCGCGAGATCAACCTCCGGCAAGGAGTTGTACCACTGCTCCAGATAGGTCAGAAATGGCGCGCTGCGCGTCGCCAAATCATGGATTGTAGGCATCACCGACCTCCTTTATTTGGTGTAAAACTGACACTATTTTATCACAACCGCGTGTGCCCGTCAAGGGATCATCCGCCGGGCAGAGTGTGGTATCGCGTGTCGTTGTGGCGAATCAGCGCGGCCCGGTTTGCAGTTGCGGGATGGTGTGTAACTTGGTTGATCTGTTTGTGTGAGAAAAACCGAATGCCCTATCCTGATGCTGTATTGACGAGTTGTCTGACAATAGAGTGATAACGATGCAACGCGGTAAATTCTTCACCAATTCCGTTGAGGTTTCCAGTATAATGAGATTGGCTCTTACTGTGCGCAAGATTCAGATCGACAGCGTCGCGGTATGGGGGTGGCAGCCGGGAGATGGGCGGCCGATTCGGCTTAGGCGAGGAGGAATAGATCCATGGTGCGCGAACGTTATATTCGTCAGATCAGCGCCTTGCGCGAAGATCTGCTTCGCATGTTCAGTATGGTCGAGCAGCAATTGTTACGCGCTATTCATTGCCTTGAAACGTGGGATACCGTTGCTGCGGCGCAGATTATTCACGATGATCGACAGATCGATGAGGCGTGGCGGGAGTTGGAAGAGAGTGTGATCCACCTGTTGGCTACCCAGCAGCCGGTGGTGGCGTCTGATCTGCGTTTGACCAGCGTGGTGACGGCGATTGCCGGCGAGTTGGAGCGGATCGGCGATTACGCCAACAGCATTGCCAAGCGGGTGCGGCGCGCGTCGCGCCGCGCGGCGTTTGTGGTGCCGCCGCCCCAGATCCACGAGATGGCCCAACTGGCGTTGCAGATGGTCAATACCAGCCTCGAAGCGTTTTTGCGTCAAGATGCCGAGTTGGCTCATTCGCTGACTGCTCACGATGAACGGGTGGATGAGCTGGAAGATACCCTGCGTGCGCTGATCATCGCCGACGCCCGCCAAGACCCTGACCGGTTTGAAGCGGCGATCGATCTGCTTGATATGGTGCATGCCCTTGAGCGCACTGCCGATCGCGCCACCAATATCGGCGAGCGGGTGATCTATTTGGCGACGAATAGCCAGACGACGCTGAACTAGGCTCTATTCGCTGCGGTTGGCAAGGATATAGTATCTGCGTCCTGACCGGTATGAGCGTTGTGCTGCTCCTGCCGCCATTCCATACGAGCCACCTCGCCGGCTGGCAAGCATCCCGGCACGCTCACCGCTTGATGATTATGATATAGTATACCTTGTGAAACGACTCAGCGCCGGCGCTGTTGCCAAGAGTTGCCGGCGCTTGTTTATGGGATGCTTTGGCCAGGAACGCGCTGCGGCGTTCTCTTTCTGGAAGATCTGACGAGGCGGATGTGACGCGACCAACTTATCTCCAAGCTCTAGCCGAACGGGTGTTGATCTACGACGGTGCGATGGGCACCTCGATCGATACCTTTGATCTGACCGCTGCGGATTACGGCGGCGAGGCGACCTTCGGCTGTCGCGATTATCTGGTGATCACCCGTCCCGATGTGATTGAGGCGATCCATTCGTCATTTCTTGAGGCCGGTTGCGATGTGATCGAAACCAATACCTTCCAAAGCACGCGGCTGCGACTAGCCGAATGGGGATTGGGTGATCGCACGATTGAGATCAACCGCGCCGCCGCCGCGCTGGCCCGCCGGGTCGCCGATCGCTTCGCCGAGCGCGATGGCCGTCCGCGCTACGTCGCCGGTTCGATGGGGCCGACTGGCAAGCTGCCCTCGTCAGATGATCCTGAGCTGAGCAATATTACGTTTGCCGAGCTGTCGGATATTTTTCGCGAGCAGGCGATTGGCTTGATCGAGGGGGGCGTTGATCTGTTGCTGGTGGAGACGAGTGTTGACATTCTGGAAGTCAAGGCTGCGCTTGATGGTATCCGGCGGGCTAAGCTCGATCTCAACCGACCTGATATTGCCGTGCAGGCGCAGGTCTTCCTCGATCTCTCCGGGAGGATGTTACTCGGCACTGATGTGCCGGCCCTGATCGCCACTCTCGAAGCGATGTCGGTGGATGTGATCGGGCTTAATTGCGGCACCGGCCCCGAACATATGCGGGCGGCGATCGAGTATCTGACCGCCCATTCGCGGAAGCCGATTTCGTGCATTCCCAATGCCGGTTTGCCGCTTGAGGTGGAAGGCCGCACCGTCTATCCGATGGAGCCGGAGCCGTTTGCCGAGACGCTGGGCGAGTTTGTGCTCGATTACGGCGTGGCGGTCGTCGGCGGCTGTTGTGGCACCCGTCCGGCCCATATCGCCCGTCTGCGCCAAATCTTGGGGGATTCACCCCGCCCCAAACCGCGGCAGGTGGAATATATTCCCAGCGTCAGTTCAGGCATTCGCGCTGCGGCGCTACGCCAAGACGCCACCCTCACCATGATCGGCGAGCGGTTGAATACGCTCGGTTCGCGGAAGGTGAAGCGGCTGCTGCTGCGTGACGATTATGACGGCGCGCTTGAGGTGGCCCGCGAGCAGATTGAGAGCGGCGCGCACATGCTCGATGTCTGTGTGGCGATGACCGAGCGCACCGACGAAAAAGAGCAGATGGCGCGCTTGGTCAAGAAGCTGACCCTCAATATCGAGTTGCCGCTCGTGATCGATACGACCGAGGTTGATGTGCTCGAAGCGGCGTTGGCGATCTATCCCGGCCGGGCGATGATCAACTCGGTGTCGCTTGAGGGCGGGCGCGGCGCGAAGATCGACAAGGTGTTGCCGCTGGCGGCCCGTTACGGTGCGGCAGTGATCGCGATGACGATCGATGAAGAGGGCATGGCGCACACCGCCGAGCGCAAGGCAGCCATCGCCGAGCGGATTGCCCAAATTGCGCGCGATGAGTATGGCTTGCCCGCTGAAGCGCTCGTCTTCGATGTGTTGACCTTCCCGATCACCACCGGTCAAGAAGAGTTGCGCCGGTCGGCGATCGAGACGCTCGAGGGGATCCGGCTCGTTAAGCAACGGATTCCCGGTTGCTTTACCACCCTTGGCGTGAGCAATCTCAGCTTTGGCGTGGCCCCCCATGCCCGCGCCGCGCTCAATTCGGTCTTCCTCTACCACGCCGTGGCCGCCGGTCTCGACACTGCGATTATCAACCCGGCCCACGTGACGCCTTATGCCGAGATCGATCCCGAACAACGCGAGCTGTGCGAAGCCCTGATCTTTGCCCACCGCGAAGATGCACTGGCCCGCTTTATCTCCTATTTCGAGCAGCATGCCGCCAGCAGCGACAACGAGCGCGAAGACCCCACTGCTGGCATGACGGTCGATCAGCGGCTGCATTGGAAGATTCTGCACCGCAAGAAAGAGGGGATCGAGGACGATATCGATCAGGCGGTTGATGAGCGCCTGCAAGCGCTTGGCTTGCGCCTCAGCGATCCGGCGGCGGTGCGCGATGAGCAGGGTGCGTCGCCGCAGGGCCGGGCCGCGGTTGAGGTGTTGAATAACGTGCTGTTGCCGGCGATGAAAGAGGTTGGCGACCTGTTTGGCGCCGGCCAACTGATCTTGCCCTTCGTGTTGCAGAGCGCCGAAGCGATGAAGAAGGCGGTCGCCCGGCTCGAAAACTACCTCGACCGCATCGAAGGTTCGAGCAAGGCGAAGGTGGTGCTGGCTACGGTCTACGGCGATGTGCATGACATCGGCAAGAATCTGGTCAATACCATCCTCTCTAACAACGGCTATACCGTCTATGACCTTGGCAAGCAGGTTCCGATCAACACCATTATCGAAAAGGCGCTGGAAGTGCAGGCCGACGCGATCGGTCTCTCGGCGCTGCTGGTCAGCACCAGTAAACAAATGCCGCTCTGCGTGCAAGAGTTGCACCGGCGCGGGATCAATATTCCGGTGCTGGTCGGCGGTGCGGCGATCAATCGTCAATACGGACAGCGTATCACTTTTGTCGATGAGGAAGAACCGTACTCCGCCGGCGTCTTCTACTGCAAAGATGCCTTCGAGGGGCTCGAGACCATGGATCGGCTGAGCGATCCGGCCATCCGTGAGCAGTTTATCGAGCAGACGATCCGCGAGGCGGCGAACGTACTGCACCGGCGCGTAACCGGGCGGGTGGCGTTGGATGAACTCGGTGCGGCGTCGCAGGCTACTGCCGCTGGTGTGCGTTCGGCGGTGCGCACCGATGTGCCGGTGCCGGTGCCTCCCTTCTGGGGCTGGCGGGCCACGAGCCGCATCCGCCTCAGCGACGTCGTCGAATGCCTTGACCGCAACAGCCTCTACCGGCTGCAATGGGGGGCTAAGAATGCGAAAGGCGCCGAATGGGAGCAGTTGCGGGCCGAGTTCGATCAGAAGGTGCGCGAATTGCTGGTCGAGGCTGAACGTGACGGCTGGTTGCAGCCGAAGGTGATCTACGGCTACTTCCCGGTGCAGAGCGATGGATTGGAGTTGATCGTCTACGATCCGGCCAACCGGTCACGCGAACTGACCCGCTTTGTCTTCCCGCGCCAGCCGGCCCGCGAGCGGCTCTGCATCAGCGACTACTTCCGCAGCGTCGAGAGCGGTGAATATGATGTCGCCGCCTTCCAGATTGTCACCATGGGCAATGCGGTTGACGAACTGGTTGATGAATTGCAGCGGCGCGGCGACTACAGCCGCAGCTACTACATCCACGGTCTCGGCGTCAGTTTAGCCGAGGCGTTGGCCGAATACACTAACCGCCTCATCCGGCAAGGGTTGGGCCTCGACGAGCGGCGGGGCAAGCGGTATTCGTGGGGCTACCCCGCCTGTCCCGATCTCGCCGAGCATGCCAAACTCTGGCGCATCATGCCCGGCGAAGAGATTGGCGTGACCTTGACCGAAGCCTTCCAACTCGTGCCCGAACAAAGCACCGCCGCGATCGTGGTGCATCACCCCGAAGCGAAATATTTCAGCATCGGCAGCGCCATCGAACGAGCCGAAACCGATACCCAATCGTAGGCCGGCGGGGGCGTACGGCCGTGCGCCCCCGCTCCCCCACTGTCATTGCGAGCCGCGCTGCACGTGGTGCAGCACTCCCCCGCGCGCACGGGAGGGGTGCCGGTCTGCCATTGGTCTGCGCTGGAGGGGGCGATTGCTTCGGGGGCTACGCCCCCTCGCAAGGACATCCCGCAAGCGCCCCCGCTCCCCCACTGTCATTGCGAGCCGCGCTGCGCGCAGCGCAGCACTCCCCCGTGCGCACGGAAAATGTCCCCTCAACACTCGTTTGCACGAAATGTTAAACATAACATTTTCTTAATTTATTCCTCCTAGTCCTATCTACTGATATAGCCCAAAAGTCATGTAGATCGCCATAGCACCATCATCTACCTTGTAAAATGAAAGAAATTTCATTTTAGCACCGCTATTCAGGGGCAATAATGAACAACCTGTCATCTTTGGTGTGCTGCCTGATCCTCCTCGGCCTCATCCTCTTTTGGACAGCAACGCCGGTACGCGCTGCTGGCGTCGTTGGCAATGGCACTGCAGCGAGCTGTACCGAAGCGGCGCTGCGCACCGCCGTAGCCGGAGGCGGGCGAGTCACCTTCAACTGCGGTCCCCAACCGTTGACGATAACCCTTTCGAGCCAATTAGAGATACGCCAGCCTACTGAGCTTGACGGCGGCGGCCCACAACAGGGTGGGCGGGTGACGTTGAGCGGCGGTGGACGCACGCGCATTATTTGGCTGTATGACACGGCTCTGACCATCCGCAATCTCACTCTGATTGATGGCCGGAGCGCAGAAGGCGGCGCAATTCGTTCTTCCGGTCTCAATTCGCGGGTGTTCATCTACAACAGCATCTTCCGCAATAACGATAGCACTGCCGGCACGGACGAAGAAGGCGGCGGTGCGATCTCAATGCACTTTGGCCAACTCCACATTGAAGACAGCCTCTTCGAGGACAACCGCGGTATCAACGGCGGTGCGATCTACAATCTACGCTGCCCGATTACTGTGGTACGTTCCACTTTCCGTAACAACGATAGTTCGCATGGCGGCGTTGTGGCCAATTTTGGCTTTGGCGGCGCGATCTACAACGACGGCGCCGGCCAAGCGGGCGTAGGTGACCAAATTGTGATACGCGATAGTATCTTTATCGGCAATAAAGCCCGCAATTTCGGCGGTGCAGTCTATTCGTACCTCTATTATCCCGATCGCTCTGAGATTGAGCGGAGCTTTTTCGCTGACAATATTGTCGCTCTCAATAGCAATAATCGCGCCAGCGGCGGCGCCTTGATGCATCACAACGGCCCGCTCACACTGCGCGATTCGACGTTTGTCAATAATCGTTCGGAAGACATCGGCGGTGCTATCCTAATCGCGCAGACGACCTTCCATTCCGGCTGGAACCGCTCGACCCTTACTAATCTCACTGTGGTGGGCAATCGCGCCGATGCGCCAACCGCTGATCAAGGCAATGGCGGCGGTCTCTACTTCAATGGCGGGCAAGCGACGATGGTGAATGTCACTGTGGCGCAGAATTATGCTGATCGGCTTGGCGGCGGCATCTACAATACGTCCAGCAATAGCGCCGACGTTGAGCTGCGTAATGTGATTATCGCTGGCAACCGACTCGGTAGTGCGCACGACTCGGTGCAATGTTTCGGTATGTTTCGCGGCAGCCGTAACCTGCAAAGTCCTGCCGGTCGCGCCTGCCTAAGCGGTATCACTCAGACCGATCCGCGGCTCGAATCAGCCGTTGCTTACCACGGCGGCCCGCTGCCCACCCTCGCCCTCCTCGCCGGTAGTCCGGCGATCAACGCCGGCACCGATTGCCCGCCGCTCGATCAACGCGGCGCGGTGCGGGTAGGCGCGTGTGATCTAGGGGCGTTCGAGTATGGTAGTGCTGCGCCTGCTAGCCAGCTCTCCCCGCCAACGCTCGTTGGTTTGGCAAGTAATGATGGTGGGCCGGTGATGCAGTTGTCGTTTGACCCAGTTCCCGGCGCTGTGCGGTATGAAGCCGATGCGCGGCGCGACGACGGAGCGACATGGTTATTGCCGGTTATTCATAACAGCATCGTGCTCGATCGGGGTCGCTATACCATCCGTCTCCGCGCCTGCAACGAGATTGTGTGCAGTGCATTTAGCAATGGCTTGAGCGTGGAAGTGACACAGGCGCCGGTCAAACTATTCATTCCCCTCGTTGGACGGTGAGAAGTTCAGCTCGGCGAAATCAACCACCTGATTGCGCCCGCTGCGCTTGGCTGTGTAGAGTGCTGTATCGGCGTGTTGGATGATCAGATGCATGGTTTGGTCAGCTGATTCACACACCACGAATCCGATCGAGATGGTGATCGGCCCCAACAGTTGGCCGGCAAAGGCGATCTGCCGCCGCTGTACCGTCTCACGGAGGCGTTGCAAGCGCGTTTGGGCCGTTGCGCGATTGATACCCGGCAGGATTAAGACGAACTCTTCGCCGCCATAGCGGCAAGCCAGATCACTCTGGCGTAAATGCTCGCGAAAGATAATCGCTAGCTCGCGCAAGAGCACATCGCCGGCGTCGTGGCCATACTGGTCGTTGAATTGCTTGAAGTGGTCAATATCAATCATCGCCACCGTGAGCGGCACTTGTTCGCGCTGCGCGCGGTGCAGCTCGCGCGGCAGGCTTGACTCGAGATAGCGCCGGTTGTACAGGCCAGTTAATGGATCGATGATCGCCTGTTCACGCAAGGTTGTGCGCAACTCAAGATTAGAGAGCGCCAGCTTAATCGTGTCGCCGGTCATGACAATCAGTTCGCTGCGCGGTAATTCGCTCCCGGCAATGTGGATCAGGCCGTAGATTTCTCCCTGTACGACGAGCGGGACGCAACACGTGCAATCGTCAGGATGCGTGCGGATATGAGCGCAGCGCAGGCCTTCGCCAGCGCAGGTGCGGTGGATCAAGCCACGCCGCAAGGCCCAGCATTGGTCGATCGTCAGCGAAGGTGGGGCGGTTGTGGTGGCGCCCCATGAAGCCACCAGGTTCAGATTGGCCGTTCCCGGTTGCCGCACCATCAGATACCCGCTCTGGTGAGGGAAGATTCGCTGCAAGCTAAAGGCAATGACTCCAGCAGCTTCATTGATGGTTTGACAGACTTGCAAGAGGTCGTGCAATTCGTTGACCATCAGGATCTCGGCGGCCTGCCGGCGCGCTTCAACCATGGCTGATTCCAGCCGCTGATTGGCTTTCATCAACAGCATTTCGAAGTGGCGTCGTTCACTGATGTCGCGATTAACGGCGACAATGCCGGTGGGGGTGCCGTACTCGTCACGGATTAATACCACGATCGAATGAATGGGAATGTACTTGCCATCGCGGCGCCGTTGCTCAATTTCGCCCTCCCAGCGGCCAGTTTCGCGTAAGATGGCGGCTGCTTCGTCGCGGGTCGTATCGCTGAAACGAGTCTCGAAGAAGGTTTGCAACCGCTTGCCGATCACCTCTTCCTCTGTCCAGCCGTAGATCTGTTCAGCGCCGCGATTCCAACTGATGACGGTATAGTTGAGATCGGTGGCAATCACGGCGTCGGCGATCTGGTTCAGCAATTCCGCCTGCTGGCGAATGCGGCGGTTAAGCTGATGCTGGTCGTGAATATCGTGCCAGATGGCCACAAAACCATCATTGAGCTTGCCGGCATGCACTTCGACATAGCGTTGCTCGCCGGATGGCTTGACAATGGTGGTTGTACGGCGTATTGGCGCGCCGGTCTCGATCAACCGGCGTACATCGGCAAAGGTGCCATCATTCGCATAGTGCGGAAAGAGATCGAGCAACCGTTGGTTCAGCAACTCCTCGCGACGGTACCCGGTTGCGCTGCACATCGCCGCATTTACCACCGTGATTCGCGCATCGACGATCTGGCCGGGCAGATTGCGCACTGCGACATACACGCCAAAGGGGTCGGGCATCGTTTCAATGGCTGTGCGGAAGAGAGTAGCACTGTCAGTATCAGATGGCGCTGCGGTGGTGATGACGGCTAGAGTACCGCCTTGCAGGCACTGGAGCGGTTGTACAGAGTAGCTGGTCGCGCCAATCGTGATCGTGATGGTTTCGCCATTCAATGCGCGTTCGTAACTGCGCGTCCATTGGGTATAGTCCTCAACTGCAGATGGATCAGGCAACGCTCGATCACCGGATTGGCTATTGATTGGAAAACCCGCCGGTGGTTTGGTGCGGAAGGCGGTGTTGGCATAGATCAGCCGGTAGTCCTGATCAACAATCCATACTGCCATGGGAAGTCGATCGAGAATCTCCGTTGCTACAGCACGGTCAACATCTGACCAGCGCGGCTCTGGCAGGTTTGGGGATAGGCTTGACGATGCCATAGCGTTTCTCCCGATCAGTTATTTGCCTGCTTCTCATCATAGCCCATTCGGTGTAGGGCCACCGAAAAGACTTAGCGACACAATGCGCAGATTTAGCTATTGTTGGCTCTTGTCTTACCTGCCCATTCCTTGTTCGCCCGCCATTGTTGGCCTGCTGCTCCCTTCCCCGCCGCCTGCTAATGCGCTTTCTGCGTCTGCATGCGCTGTCACCCGCCACGCCGCTGGAGTGCGCAGCCAGTTCAGCAAGACACCGCTAAGGATGGCCGTTTCGATGATGCTACTAGCAACCGTCGCAATTGGTACCGCCAGCACGCCTACCACCGGCCAGAGAGCTGTCGCAACGGCAATCCGGCTGACCAGTTGCGCAATGTTAGCCAATAAAGGGGTGCGCGCATCGCCAAGCGCCACCAACGCTCGTCCGCTAATCTCAACTATCACATATACTGGTAATCCACCGGCAAAAATCAGGAGAATGGCAAAGGTAAGATCACCCGCTGCGTTGTCAAACGCTCCCCGCTCGAACAGCAGCCGGATCAGCCAGCGTCCGCCTCCTGCCAGCGCCAACCCGCTCAGTGTCGCCAAGGCGACGGCGGCGGCGGTTGCCCAGAGCCAGCGTTGCCTGAAGCGGAAACGGTTGCGGGCAATCGCGGCGGCGGCAAGGTAGGGGTAGACCGCTTGCCCAATCGCCGTGCCACAGAGCCGTTGCGGCAAATGGCCCAACAAGAGTGCATTATGCATGGCGCCGAGACCGGCGGCTTGCGCGCCTAAGCTAGCAATCGCTGAGTCAACAATCGCGTTGCCGTAGTTGATCGTGCCCGAAATCGCGCCGGGAATGGCTAACCGTAGCGTTCCCCGCACTAGCGAATCGCGCAGGCGCCATGCCGGTCGCAGGCGAAGCCGATGGTGAACAAGCGCCGGGATGAGTAACAGCAGTTGCATGGCCGTGTCGCCAAGCGAACCAATGGCTGCCGTAATAATGGTTGCTTGGGGGAAAAGTAGGGTGATGATTATGAAGGTGTTTCGCACGGCAATGCCAAGCGCCGGCAAGAGAAACTGGCCGCGCGCAATTAACACCGCGCTCAGTACGCCATACGCGACTTGCAGCACAATTTCGATGACAAGGATCCGAGTGAGCAACGCCGCTAACGCTTGCGTAGCCGGATCAAGTCCCGGCGCTACCAGCCAACGCAACAGCGGCGGCGCTGCGAGGCCAAGAGCGAGCGTGAATGGCGTGGCGACGACGATCATCAGGGTGAGCACCCGGTTGATCAGGCTTACGATGGTGTCGTGGTTTTGGCGCGCCGCCAGCAAAAGATGCGGAATGAGGGCATTGGTCAACGCACCGCCGGCAATCAGGGTGCTAACCGTTTCTGAAAGACGCAAGGCGGCGTAGAGCGCCGCCGCCTCTTCGCCGATGCCAAAGCGCGCGTTGAACAGGATTTGCCGCACGACTCCCAGCGCTGCCGATACGAGAAACGCGGCCATAAAGAGCAGCGATCCTTCGCTCGTTGAGAACGAAATGGTGTGCCATGTGCGGAGCGGAGTTTGGAAGAGGCGGTGAAAGAGCATGCAGAAGGTCTAAGAGCTTTCTGAGCGTTGAACGAGTGTTTTCTGATAAAGTGGCAGCATGTTATGGATAGCGATCCTCTGTCCTTCGATTATAATGCATGATCGCTGCGGATAGGAGGCGGAAACCTTGGCCCCTTGAGCGTGTAATGGGCAACTCGTGGCCCCGCTTCTTCGCCGGCGGTGAACAACTATACCATCTAGCAGAAGAAGGCTCAACGCCGATGCCTCTTCTCTTCACCAGTAATAACCAGTTGTGTTTATCCATCGGTGAGATAGCTTGCTTCAGTCACTCAGTGCTAGACGTGAACACACCATACGCACCATCGTATCGCCCCGGTGGGGAAGGTTGAGCATGCGGGGTAGCGTCGAATGGCGACCCAATGATCGGTCTGCAACTCTGCAACTGGTCTGTGCGAGCGAGAGCGTTGTTCGTCATCTTACGCTATTGCCTTTTGCGTATTGTTATATTGCAAAACCAAACTTCTCGCTAGCGATAATTGATCATTCACGAGTGCAATCGTGCGCTCTTGATCATCGTGCTATCTGTTCTGGTTTTCGTCTGTTCGTTCTATGTGCCGGCGCGGTATCGCCTCAACTTTAATCTGCCGATGGATGTAGCTAATCGCGGGGTTGGCGTGGTCGAGTTCGGCGGTACTGGCCCGTTTCGCTGGTTTGCTACCCAATCCACCATTGAGCTGCCGGCGCTGAGCCACGCTCCGTATCGCCTGTTAATCGAAATGCACGGCTTTGGCGTTGATTCACGGCAGTTGCTTATTCGTATGAACGATGGGTTTGCTGCTAATCTTAATGTTCCCGCAGGGTGGAGCCGCGTAGATGTGCTGATACCCGCCGAGGTGACCCTGCCTGCTGGCAATCAATTGTCGTTGAGCATTCAACCATTGCCGCCGTATAACGAAGAACGATTGGGGATTGCAGTAACCCGATTTGAGTTACACCAACTGACACTAGGTTCACTGCCCGTAACGTGGATGATCTGGTTGCTGGCGGCGTTCCCGTTACTCTTCCTTGGTGGATACGCTCTCCGCTTGCCACTGCTCGATCAGGCGATTCTCGTGCTCGTGTTCGCAGTCAGCGCTGGATATGCCGTAGCGATGTGGCGGTTGCAAACGGTAACCATCTGGCCCCTATTCCTTGTCGCGCTGGCAGGAATGACCGCCGGTTATTGGTTGCTCCGGTTGTTCTGGTCGGTAGCCGCCAGCGTGTATCAGTATAGTTTTCACGGGTTTGTCTCGTGGCTGGTGTTTTATTTGTACTGCACGTCGTCGGCATGAATGCGTTGTCGTTTGTTGATATCGACCATCGGGGTCGCGCAAATCACGTCTTGCGCATTGCTGCCGGTCAGAGCGATGTGGGGCAAAGCCGGTTTGCCAATCAATATGAGTGAGGATCGAAACGGTTCCGTATTCATTGCTGAGTTATTACCCCTTCGTGCCCTTGGCTGCGATCTTTCCGACGACCTTGTCGATGACAGTTGCGCTCAAGGTGTTGGTGAGTCTGCTCGACGCGACCACCCCCTGTTGCTGTATCTACTGCTGGTGCGATCTGGCGATCATCCGCGCGCCGGGTTTCTGGCCGGCGCGTTGTTCGCCGGCTTGCCGGTTACGCATCTCTAATCTCTCTATTTCACGATGGCAGTTATCCGACTATTCTGGGGGTGTGGTAGGTCGTTGTAACCCTCGTGGTTGTTAATGAAGCTGTGCAACGCGCTCGCTGATCGGCGCTGACCAGCGTGCTGGTGAGTGGGGCATTGTTGGTGGTGTTACTGATCTATGTGACCCATGCCGTGTTTGTGCCGCTGGTCGTCGGGGTGGCAAGCCTGTTGGCGTGGTGCGCGCGGGCTGAGCTGGCGGCGGTGGGGTTGCAGGTGTTGGCGGCGCTGGTGGTCAGTATTGTGCTGGCGCTGGCGCTCTATTACGGGCAATACGTCCTACCGACCCTGACCGCGCTGGCGGCGCGCTTGGCCGAGAGCGATCAGTTCGGGCACGACCGGTTGCCGTCACCTTTGGTCGGTTCGTTGTTTGCCCAGATGTGGGGCCATAGCCGGGTGTTGCTGCTTGTGCTCGTGCCGCTTGGGATGGCGAGATTGGCGCGGCGTGGCTGGACGTGGACAGCCGGCGTGATGGCGGGGTATCTGGTGGTGTTGGCGCTGGGGATGATCATTGATCACCAGTTTAGTCTCTGGCATAAGCATTGGTACTTCAGCCTGCCGGCGCTGGCGATTCTCGCCGGGGTTGCATTGGCTCGGATTGCCTAGTATCATATCGCCGGCAAGGTGGCGACTGGCGCGCTCGTAAGCTATTTGTTGGTCGAGAGTACGGTGGCGTGGTTGCTGCGCGCGTTGCTCTATCAATGGTCGTTGCAGACGCTGTAAGCTTTCCTGCGCGCAATCGTTCGCGAAATCGGTCAACGAGCAAGCAAACCCATCTTGACGCTAACCAATCGCTTTGAGCAATTGCGCCGGTTCCTTGCCCAAGCAAATCGCCTAGGCCAATCATAAGAATCGTATGCTGCCAACGCCTCGCCTGCTCCTACTGGTTTTGCTGGCTGCGCCGCTGATCGCTGGCGCGGCATTTGTGCCGTTGTTGAGTTGGGTGGCTGTCGTCTATGTGCTGATGGTGGGTGGGGTGTTGATTAGCGATGTGCTGCTCTCACCCCGGCCCGACCAGATCGAGGTCGAGCGATTGCACGAGCAGCGTCTCTCCCTCGGCGCTGCTAACCTGATCGCCATTCTCGTTACCAATGCCGCCTCGCGCCCGCTCCGCTTCACCTTGCGCGATGAGTATCCGGTGGAGATGCCGGTTGACGCCGATTTGCTGGCCGGCGTTGCCGAGCCGTTTGGCTTGTGCGAACTACGCTACCATGTTCGCCCGCAACGTCGCGGCGACTACCAGTTTGGCGATGTGGTGATCCGTTACGAGGGCGTGCTTGGTTGTCATCGCCGGCAAGTCCGCTTCCCCGCCGCGCAGAAGGTACAGGTCTATCCGAATTTACTAGAAGCGCGAAAATACGATCTCGTGATTCGACGTGGTCAGTTGCGCACCATCGGGTTGCGCTCGATTCGCCAATTAGGGCAGGGCGGCGAGTTTGAACATCTGCGCGAATATACGACCGATGACGAATATCGCCGGATCAATTGGAAGGCGACGGCGCGCCGCGGCAAACCGATCGTTGCCGAAATCGAAGCTGAACGCAGCCAGCAGATCGTCTGTGTGATCGATGCCGGGCGCTTGATGGCTGCGCCGGTCGCCGATCCGCTCCAACCTGATGACACTGGTTTGACCCGGCTCGATTACGTGGTCAATACGGCGCTGATGCTGAGCTATGTGGTGATCGGGAAGGGTGATCAAGCCGGGATGCTCACCTTTGCCGGCAAAGTCGAGAACTTTATTCCCCCGCGCAAGGGCAAGGCCCAGTTCCAACGCCTGCTTGAAGCGTTGTACAATGTGCAGGCCCAGCCGGTTGAGGCCGATATAGCGGAGGCATTAGCCTACCTCGATCAGCGCCAGCAACGGCGGGCGCTGGTGATCATCTTTACCGATTTAGCTAATCCGGCGGCAGTGCAACCGCTCATCACCCACATCCGCCGGCTCGCTCGCCGTCACCTGCCGCTCTGTGTCACGATTAGCGATCCGAACATCGTCAATGTGGCCGGACGCCCGGTGCAAGATAGCCACGGCCTGTTTCGCCGGTTAGTCGCCGAACAGTTGGCCGATGAGCGGCGCGCGTTGCTCGACCAGATCCAGTGCAGTGGTGCTCTGACTCTCGACGTGCCGGCGACATCGCTGACCGTCTCGGTGGTTAATACCTACCTGCGCCTGAAGGAAGAGGCCCGTTTGTAACGAGATTGATCCGCGTGAAGACGCCAAGCGTTGTTCTGAGACCGGCCCGACGGCGGGAAGGTGGAGCGCGAGCCGCTGGCCCGTCTGACGGCGGGAAGGTGGAGCGCGAGTCGCTGGCCCGCCCGACGGTGGGATCGCTGATGGGTGGATGCGCTGCATCCGCCAAGGAGCGTCCAGCAGCCGGCTTCCAGATGTCATTGCGAGCCGCGCGGAGCGCGGCGAAGCAATCCCCTGCGAGCGGGAGTCAATCCTGCGCGCGATCGGTTCAATCGCTTCTAGCGATGCTCAACCGGTATTGCGGCTCGCCTGTGTTAGCAAGCGCATGCCCCTAATGGTACACTAGAGATGGGAACTACTCGTTGCGCGCGTGCCGGCCTGCATTGGTCTGATCTAAACTATGCCACATCTCGTCTTGGCCATCTTGCTCATCATCATAAGCTGGTTGCCCAGCGTACCGCTAGCTCAAGCCACGCCGATCCGCACCGTTGAAATTGGTCGCTCGGCTGAGGGCCGCCCCATCGAGGCCGTCATCTTCGGCGATGGCCCACGTAAGTTGGTGGTGGTGGGGGCGACCCACGGCGCACCCGAAGCCAATACCTATCGGCTGGCCTTGGCGCTGATCGAGCATTTTCGTGCTAATCCGTCCGAAGTGCCGCCTGAGGTACGGCTCGTGATCATTCCGCTGCTTAATCCTGACGGCATGGCTAGGGGCTGGCGGTTTGACGCTGCTGGCGTTGATCTCAACCGCAATATGGATACCAGCCACGATGCCTGCCCAGAAAACGACTGGCGGCAACGGGTGCAAGGCGCGCGCGGGATTGTCTCAGATACCGGCGGCCCTTATCCTGACTCCCAAGTAGAAACGCGCCTCATCCGCGCCTTCTTGCTCGATGCCGCCGGCGCCATCTTTCTCCACTCCAATGCCGGGTTGGTCTTTCCGACCAGTTGCGAACATCAGCCATCCATTGCCATGGCTCAAGTGTACGCCGCTGCTGCCGGTTACGAATATGCCCGCTTCTGGGATCGCTACGCCATCACCGGCGGGATGCACGATTGGGCCGGTGGTCTTGGCATTACCGCCATTACCCCCGAACTCGTCACCGGCGATCAGCCTGAGGTAGCCGAGAATCTTGCTGGACTGCGCGCAGTGCTCGCTAATGCCGTCGAAGTGTTGCCGTTGCCCGCGCCGGGGATCATCAATGAAACGCCGGTACCGGCAGTCATCTATCGCTTCTGGCGTGCGCTTGGCGGTGCAGAGCGTTTTGGCGCCCCGCTCGCGCCAGCCGAGATTTCACCCGCTGGTATGCGCCAACCCTTCGCCCGCGCCGTGATCGTGGTTGATGAAACGTTGCGCGATACCGTCACCTATGTGCAGATGGCGCCGTTGGGCGCAAAGGCGGCGGCGGCGCAAGCGTATGGCGGCGGCGAAGCAATGGGCCGGCCCGCTGATTGGCCGTCCGGCCCGTTTGCCCCGTATTGGCAGCGCAATGGTGACCAGATGCTCTTCGGCGATCCGCTGAGCGCACCGCTGACTACGACCTTGACCGATGGCAGCCAGCGTGTAGTCCAGTATTTCGAGCGCGCTGTGCTGTTGCTCGATCCGGCCACTAATCAGATCGAACTGGCCCCGCTTGGAGAATGGGAGATGGCGCGGGCGCAACTCACGCTCCCGCTCGCCCCGCACACTATTCGCTAATGCTCACCACTCTGTTCCCTGATCCCTACTCCCCGCTCCCCACCAACGTTACCCTCCCGCACACCGGGCACGTGCGGGCATCAGTCGTTGGCGCCGGCCCTCCCGGCAAGCGCGCACCGCACGGGCAAACATACCCAACCAGCCGGGCCGGATTGCCCATCACCAACCCGTAATCTGGCACATCGCGCGTCACCACCGCCCCAGCGGCTACCATCGCAAACCGGCCAATCGTGATCCCGCACACAATCGTTGCATTCGCGCCAATGCTGGCCCCGTAACGCACCAGTGTCGGCGCTACTGTCCAATCATCCGCCCCTTTCAGCGTCCCATTCGGGTTGATCGCTCGCGGGGTTTTGTCGTTGGTAAAGCAAGCGTGCGGCCCCACAAAGACCCCATCCTCGATCGTGACGCCGTGAAACACCGAGACATTGCTTTGCATTTTGACCCGGTTGCCGATTTTGACCCCGGCATCGAGATAACACCCCTTGCCAATGATCGACTCACTGCCAACGGTCACTCCTTCACGGATCTGCGTCCAATGCCACACACGGGTGTTTTCACCAATGTGAGCGCGCGGATCGACGGTTGCGGTCAGATGGATGATGGCTTGACTCATTGCGGCTGCTCCTTGAATACGGCGAGCAATCAGAAACCCTATGCGCGTAATTGGTCTGTCACCCATTGGAGAATGGCATCCATATGAATTGATTCGGGAACCGTCGTATCAACTGTCAGTAGTGGGCCGCCAATTGGTAAGGGGGTAATATCGCCGCGTGTGCGCACGACTTCCAAATCCGCCGGCGACATATCATCGCAATGACCAGGGTGGCGCTGGCCGAGTGCCACGCGCCGAATAATGCGTGCGGCCAACACATGGCCGTTGGCGACGCAGCGGATCTGAACCGGACGAAAGGGGGCAATCGCTTGTAAGCGTTGCATGCGCGGTGTGTCGAGATCAACGCGAAAGTTGCTTTCCATAATAACCGATTGGCCGCTGGCCAAAATCGTTGCCGCAGTGTGGTAGAGCATCGTAATCGCTGTTGCCCCTACTTGCCGCGACCATTCCCGATCCGACCAACCAAGTCCATCGAACATCAGTTCTTTAAAAGCGTCTTTGCTCAATAGCGGTAGGCGCAGACCAGCGGCCAGCGCTTGCGAGAGGGTGGTTTTGCCGGTTGCCGGATGCCCGGTGACGATGATCAAGGTTGGAATTTGCACGCTTGTTATTATACATCGCGTTGGATCTCCTTGCCGGGGGTAGCGGTGAGGGGTGGGTACATCAGACTACCACCGAGGATGCAGACGATAGAGTTCATCCACCACCTTTTGCGTCATTCGCGTTCTCTGCGCCTTTGCGTTAATCCCCCTTTGCGTGCTTTGCGCTCTTTGCGCCTTTATGTTGAAACCCTCTGCGCTTTTGCTTGCTTTGCGTCTTATTTGCATCGCGAAATACAACAGTTCCCCTCCCCCGTCTTGCGGGAGAGGGGCTAGGGGTGAGAACCATCAGCCCGCGCAGCGGGCTTTGCAACTATAGCCCGGCCCTTTAGGGCCGGGTTCTGGATCAGATATTCTGTCCGCCCTTAAAAGCAGCGGTGCGGGCCTGCTAATGGAACTGCTCTTCCTCGGTGCTGCCGGTCAGTGCCGTGGTGCTGATCTCACCGCCGGCGATCACCTGTGCCACATCATCGAAGTAGCCAGTGCCCACCTCGCGCTGGTGGCGGGTCGCCGTATAGCCGTAGGCTTCGGCGGCGAACTCGGCCTGTTGCAGTTCGCTGTAGGCGGCCATCCCGCGATCGCGGTAGTTGCGCGCCAGATCGAACATGCTGTAGTTGAGCGCGTGGAAGCCGGCCAACGTCACAAACTGGAACTTGTAGCCCATCGCGCCCAATTCGCGCTGGAAGGCGGCGATCGTCGCGTCGTCGAGCTTCTTCTTCCAGTTGAACGAAGGTGAGCAGTTGTAGGCCAGCAGCTTACCGGGGAACTGAGCGTGGATCGCCTCGGCGAAGCGGCGCGCCTCTTCGAGGTTCGGCTCGCTCGTTTCGCACCAGATCAGGTCAGCGTAGGGCGCGTAGGCCAAGCCGCGCGCGATCGCCTGGTCGAGGCCGGCCCGCACCCGGTAGAAGCCCTCGCTGGTGCGCTCGCCGGTGCAGAAGGGCCGGTCGCGCTCATCGACATCGTTGGTCAGCAGGGTCGCCGCATTGGCGTCGGTGCGGGCGACGATGATCGTCGGCACCCCCATCACATCGGCGGCCAACCGGGCCGCCACCAAATTGCGGATCGCGGCCTGCGTCGGGATGAGCACCTTGCCACCCATGTGGCCGCACTTCTTCTCGGAAGCAAGCTGATCCTCAAAATGCACGCCCGCCGCCCCGGCCTCGATATAGGCCTTCATAATTTCAAACACATTGAGCGGGCCGCCAAAACCGGCTTCGGCGTCGGCCACAATCGGCGCAAACCAATAAATATCGTTGCGCCTTTCGCTGTGATAGATCTGGTCGGCGCGCCGCAGCGCATTGTTGATGTTGCGCACCAACTGCGGCCCCGAATTCGCCGGATAGAGGCTCTGATCGGGGTACATCTGCCCGGCAAGGTTGGCGTCAGCCGCCACTTGCCATCCACTCAGATAGATCGCTTTCAACCCGGCCTTCACCTGCTGCATCGCCTGATTGCCCGTCAACGCGCCCAGTGCGTTGATGTACGGCTCAGTATGCAACAAGTCCCACAAGCGTTCGGCCCCCATCCGCGCCAGCGTGTACTCGATCTGCACCGATCCGCGCAGCCGGTAGACATCTTCTGGCGTGTACGGACGCACAATGCCGGCAAAACGCGGCGAGTTCCAACTCTCGGCAATTTGCTTGATCTGTTCGGCACGATCCATGTGCGTGTCTCCGGTTTCCTCGTTGAACGTGACGAGCACGGTCTGAAAATTTGACAGGTAGAACACAGTATAACACCCGTCGTTACGTCACGGTTACACGATTGTGAAAGAGGGTGCGAACAACCGCTACCCCTCCCACGTGCGGCCATAGTTCTCGGCCAGCTTGGCGAGGATCGCCTGTTCGAGATCAATATCGAGCAGATAGGCTAGTTGGAACAGGTAATTGGCGACATCGGCCAGCTCGCCGGCCAGCGCCTCGCGGTTACGTGGCTCATCCTGAAACTGAAAATGTTCGAGGATCTCAGCCGCTTCTACCGCCACCGAAATCGCAATGTTGCGCGGAGTCTGCGGGAAGATGCTATCCGGCGCATACCAGCCTTTGTCGGTCACAAACCGGTTGATCGCATCGGTCAGTTCGGCAATGCTCATTGGCATCGAGGGCGCTCCTTTCTGTCTTGGGAGTAGTGAGCGGGGAGATGGGGAAATAGGGATGAGATGAGCGAGTATTGCTCCCTTCCCAGAATGTTCTATTCCCTACTCGCTATTCCCTGCTCCTGATTTCCTGCAAATGGTACAATGACAGCTAAGCAAGGCGCAAGGGTACGAGGAGGTTAGCGATGCTGACGATTGATCAAATTGCCCAGTATTGCGAGCAAGAGCTGGCTCGCTTACAATTGGTCGGCGACCGCGAAGAGTTGCGCCGGTTACAGTTGGCGCTTGGCGTGCTCATGCGCGCCGCCGAGCACGCTCGCGACCGCGAGACGGCAATGCGCTTCCGTGTGCTGGCGGCGCGGGCGGCTAATGCCCAAGAAATCATTACCGGCGAGGATTAGGAGATTTATTTGGATAGCCTTCTTGTCTCTGCGAGTATGCAGGGCAACGCTATGCAGTTGTCCCTGTATACTCGAAACCATGTTCGTTTCATTTTTACAGGCTGTCTCATGATGTTATAGCATTTGGCATCGGGTGGCAATGATGTCATAACGTTTCGTAGAGTGCTCGTTTTTGTTGTATCGGGGTTACTGATATGTCAGGGTTTACCTTTGTTGATCTCTTCTGCGGTGCTGGCGGTTTTTCACTTGGCTTCAGAGAAACTGGATTTACATGTGTGCTAGCTGCTGATCATGATCCGTATGCTGTCAGAACATATCAATTAAATTTAGGTGATCATATTCATTGCTTTACTATTACGAACCAAACAGATCTACCGTACGCAGATGTTGTTATTGGCGGGCCACCCTGTTAAGGCTTCTCTTCAGCCGGTTTACGTCGATTACATGATCAAAGAAATTCCCTGATAAGAGTATTTGCGAACTTGGTCGCTACAATAAAACCAAAAGCTTTTGTGTTTGAAAATGTTGAAGGATTTTTAACGATAGATAATGGCAGTTTGTTGCTTGATCTACTAGACCTACTCATTGAAGCCGGCTATCGTATTCACGTGCGTAAGGTGAATGCGGCTCATTATGGTGTTCCTCAGAATCGTAAGCGTATTATAGTGATCGGCGGATTTGGGTGGGATCCAACCTTCCCGTTGCCAACGCATCAAGCCTTTGATGCACCGGGGGTTGCCAATGCGTTTCGCCATTTACCGCTTTGTCCCACCCTAGCAGGTGCGCTCGCCGATTTGCCGCCGCCGGCATTGATGCCGCCGGGTGAGCCAAAGGGCCATGTGGCGCGTGAGTTGTCGCCATTGAATCAACAACGTATTACCCTTTTACAACCCGGACAATCAATGAAGGACTTGCCAATGTCGTTATGGCACGAAAGCTATCGCCGACGCGCCTTCTGGCGGGTTCGTGACGGGATGCCTTCCGAACGACGTGGCGGTGCGCCATTCGGTTTGCGCCGCTTACACCCTGATCAGCCGGCTAGTACCATCACTTCGGGGGCCTTGACGGAATTCGTTCATCCAGGAGAACATCGATTTCTGACCCTGCGTGAATGTGCGCGCATCCAGTCTTTTCCCGATCAGTTTGTCTTTGTTGGTTCACATTATTCTTGTATCCTCCAGATCGCCAATGCTGTGCCACCCTTACTTAGTAAGGTTATAGCTTCTACATTATGGCAAGACTTTCAAGCCGGACGCCATCTTCAAACCGTTCCTTCGGGCGCGTTGCTTTCCTTCATTCCAACCATCGCTTCGGGAATGAGCCCGGTATTACAACGAGTCGATATGCTAATCCAAAATCGTTATTTGCAATCCCATTGTGTACAGGAGCAGTTATCTCTATGGCCTTGACCAAAGCGCAACAAGCACTCATTGCCCGTGTTCGAGCGGCTGGTGGCAGCACTCTGGGAGTTGCGTTAAGTGATCCGGTCTGTAGTTTTCTTGCTGCTACCATTATTCGTGATTTAGGAATCCTTGATACATTTCCTGAATGAGATACGTTGTCATTGCCTGAATTTTTCTCTGAGCCTGATCTTGAACGTCTTTCCCTGCCTCAGATCGAATTCATACCCTTATTCGAGCGTCTTGTCGCGCTGATACCTGACGCCGATACGTACTTTGCATGCCTTGCGACCTTGCACAAGAGCCGACTCAAATATGCGCGTATTGTCTCGTATCAGCCACTTCCTACTCTTGATCAGATGGGGCCGCGTGCTAGGCTCCGCAAAGAGTCCGATTCGGCGCTATCGTGATCCTTCACGAGGACGTCAAGTCGATTGTATTCGTGATCAGTTTGCCTATGAGATCAAAATGCGGGTGACAATCGCAGCTTCCGGACAAGGAAGATGGCAAGAAGAGATCGATTTTTCGCTGGATTGCCGGATGAGCGGATACGTTCCGGTGCTCATCGTGTTCGATCCTACCCCTAATCTCCGGCTTGAAGAGTTAACCGAAGCCTTTCAGCGTGAACAAGGCATGGTGTATATTGGTGAAGCTGCTTGGCAGCATCTTGCGCAAGCCGCCGGTGATATCATGAACCGGTTTATTGAGAAGTATGTTACGATGCCAATACTTCATGTGTTAAATGATGTACCAATGTCGTTACCTCCCATCAAGTTGGCAATGACTGATGAACATTTCTGCATGACAATCGATTATATGCCAATATGCTTCAAGCGCGATCCCCACGAGAGTCTTGAGCTTGATATAGATGATGATGGCGCCAATGAGGACGCTTGAACTCAAAAGGAGCAACGACGTTCCATGAGCCGATTTGCAATTGAGTTGGCCGATATTCAGGCCGCGCGGCGCGCGCTGCGCAACATTATTTTGCCCACGCCGGTGTTGCCGGCTACCCGCCTGAGCGCCGAGTTGGGCGGGCCGATCTTTTACAAGGCCGAAAATACCCAACAGAGCGGTTCGTTTAAGATCCGCGGCGCCTATAACACCATTGTCCATCTCTCTCCCGAAGAACAGGCCCGTGGGGTGATCGCCCCTTCCGCCGGCAACCATGCCCAAGGCGTGGCGCAAGCGGCCCAGTTGCTGGGGGTGAAGGCCACGATTGTAATGCCCGAACGCGCCCCTCTCACCAAGGTGGTCGCCACTCGCCGTCTCGGTGCCGAGGTAATTCTGCACGGCGCTACCTTTGACGATGCGGTAGCTTATGCCCATGCCCTTAAGGAAGAGCGCGGCTTGACCTATGTGCATGCCTTCGATCATCCGCGCGTGATTGCTGGTCAAGGTACGATTGGCCTTGAATTGGTCGAAGCGTTGCCCGATTTGCACCAGTTGGTGGTGCCGATCGGCGGTGGCGGCCTGATTAGTGGTATTGCGCTCGCTGTCAAGACCTTGCTCCCCCACGTGCGGATTGTTGGCGTGCAGGCTGCCGGCTGCGCGCCGGTGCCCGCTTCCCTCGCCGCCGGCCATCCGGTTACTGCGCCGGCGGCCCATACCATCGCTGACGGTATTGCCGTCAAGCGGCCCGGTGAGTTGACCCTGCCCATGATTCAGGCGCTGGTTGATGAGGTGGTGACGGTTGACGATGAAGAGATTGTGATGGCGATTGCCCATGTGCTGCAACATAGCCGGTTGGTCGTCGAGGGAGCCGGCGCAGCCGGTGTGGCGGCCCTGCTGAGCGGCAAGGTGTCGGTGCAGCCGAATCACGTCACCGCCACCGTGCTCTGTGGCGGTAATATCGACGCTAACCTGCTCATGCGTGTGATCGAGTTTGCGTTGGTGCGGCAGGGCCGCTACCTCTTGCTGCGCACCAGCGTTGACGACCGTCCGGGTGGCTTGGCGGCGTTGGTCAACCATGTCGCTTCCACCGGCGCCAGTGTGATGGATCTCTTCCACCGCCGTGGGATGTGGCGGGTGCCGATCGATCGCGCTGGTGTCGAGCTGATCCTTGAGGTGCGCGATGAAGACCACGCCCAAGCGGTGATCGAGTCGCTCGAGCGGGCCGGTTTCCATTGCGAGCGCGAATCAAATTGGCCGATTTGACATAAAAACGGAAGCACTGCGCTGTTGTTTCAGGATCATCTATGGCAACCTTACGCGCTGCCTTTACCCAGCTCCGCCGTTTGCGCACCGTCGAATTGCAATTGCTGGTAACGGTGCTGCTCTTCTTTGCCGCCGGTTACCTGCTGGTCGTCGTTGCTACCGGCCAGAGCGAGTTGCAGACCACCCTCAGCGGGTTGGCGAGCATCCTCTGGCCCTCCAGCTTGCCGTTGCTGCTCTTTGTCGCGATTTCGCTCGGTCTGTCGTGGCGCAGTCCGACCGCTGACCAGTTGATTTTGCCGCTGGTTGCTTTGCTGGCCGGTCTGAGCCTCATGATGACCGCGCGGCTCGAGCCGGGGTTGAACCAAATCGCTTTTTGCAGCAATGCTGCCGGCGAGCGGTTTCCATGCTACGAAGGGATTGCCGCCAAGCAGACGTTGTGGGTGACGCTCGGAGCGGTGATTATGGCGGCGATTCTCTTCACGCCGCTCGATCGCATCTGCATCAGGCTGTTTCGTCTCTCGTTCATTGATGTGCTCGATCACTACCGCTATCTCTGGCTGTCGCTCGGCCTGCTGCTGATTTTAGCAACCTTCATCTTCGGAGTCGATCCCAACGCTAGCGGGGTGCGGGTCTGGTTCAATTTAGGTTTCTTCTACTTTCAGCCGTCGGAATTGCTCAAAATCATTCTGGTTATCTTCATGGCTTCCTACCTCAACGAATACCGCGAGGTGGTGCAGTCAAATTACCGGCTTGGCCCGCTGAAACTGCCGCCGTTGCCCTACCTAGCGCCGCTGGTCGGGATGTGGGGTATCGCGATGCTGACCATTGTCTTCCAGCGCGACTTGGGTGCTGCGTTGTTGCTCTTCGGCGTCTTTCTGGTCATGTTGTACGTGTCCACCGGCAGCGGCCTGTATGTGATGGTGGGGATGGCTGCCTTTGCCGGCGGCGCTTACTTGCTCTACCGGTTCTTGCCGATCGTTGGCTTGCGCGTATCGGTCTGGCTCGATCCATGGGCAACGGCCCAAGGGTCGGGCTACCAGATCGTGCAAGCTATCTACGCGCTGGCTTCAGGGGGCATCTTGGGCGCCGGCTTGGGGCGCGGCGTGCCCGAATACGTGCCTGCCGTGCATACCGACTTTATCTTTGTGGCGATTGGCGAGGAAATGGGCTTAGCCGGTACGCTGGCCGTCTTGATTGCCTATCTGCTGCTCATCTTCCGCGGCTACCATCTGGCGCTGGCCATTCCCGGTCGCTTCCGCGGTTTCGAGCAGTTGTTGGTAGTGGGGCTGACCTCGATTATTGCCGTGCAGTCGTTGATCATTTTAGGCGGCAATCTTCGCCTCATCCCGCTTACCGGCATTACGCTCCCGTTTATCTCGTATGGCGGCTCGTCGATTATCATCAACTTTTTGATCGTTGGCCTGCTCTTGCGCATTTCGGTCAGCGATCAACGCTATTAAACCGCATAGAGACGGCCTATAAGGCCGTCTCTATGTGGGGAGGGAGGAGACCGGGAAAATATTCTCTATCGCGGCGCGCGGTGCCCAAGCCTAGCGTGCTCTGCCCTCTTACATCCGTCCGCGCAACATGCCGTTCCAATACATCGCCGGCAAGCCATACGCCTTCAGCGCGTACATGCTGTAGCGCTCTTGCGACTGATCGAACGGGAAGCTCTCCTTGGGCTGGTTCGCATAGTCGAACTCGGCCAAGATCAAGCTGCCGTAACCGGTCACCAGCGGGCACGAGGTATAGCCGTCATAAGTGGCGGGCAGCGTCTCTTTTGCTATCGCCGCCGTCAGATTGGCTACCAGCACCGGAGCTTGCTTGCGGATCGCCGCACCGGTCTTCGAGGTCGGCAGGTTGGCGCAGTCGCCAAGGCTAAACACGTTCGGATAGCGCTTGTGCTGCAAGGTGTACTGATCGACGTCCACCCAGCCGCTCGAATGGGCCAGCGCACTGCTCTTAATCACATCCGGCGCGCTCTGCGGTGGCGAGACGTGCAGCATATCAAAGTTGACCGTCACCGTCTCGCGGGTGGCAAGGTTGAGGAAGACCGCCTCACGCGCTTCGCCGCGCACCTCGATCAGGTCATGCTGGAAGTGGACGTTGATCCCTTTGCGCGCCACCACCCGGTTGAGCGCGTCGGCATATTTCTTCACCGCGAAGATCGACGCGCCGGCGTGATAGAAGTTGAGCTGGGTCTGCTGGCGCACCCCCGACCGGCGGAAGTAGTCGTCGGCCAGATAGACGATCTTCTGCGGCGCGCCGCCGCACTTGATCGGCGTGCTGGGGTGGGTGAAGACTGCGTTGCCGCCGCGGAAGGTGCGGATGTTCTGCCACGTGTACTCGACCGTATCGTACGAATAGTTCGAGCAGACGCCGTTCTTGCCCAGCGTTTCGGGCAAGCCTTTGATTTTGCCCCAGTCGATCTGAATCCCCAGCGCCACGACGAGGAAGTCGTAGGTGATGGTTTCGCCATTGCCAAGGGTGAGGCTGTTGTTGTCAGGGTCGAATGCCTTGACCTTCTCTTTGATCCACGTCACTCCCGGTGGGATATAGTCGGCTTCGGGCCGGGCCGATTGCTCACGTGGGAAGACCCCGCCGCCAACCAGTGTCCACAGCGGCTGATAGTAGTGAACTTCTGCCGGCTCGATCAAGGCAATCTCCGGTGGATTGGGTTGATCCATCAGTTGGGCAGCGACCGTCAAACCACCGGTGCCGCCGCCAGCGATAATTACTTGATAGTGGCTCTTGGCCATAGCAGTTTCCTCTTTCTCTTATCTGCGCGGCGTACCTGCCGCAATGCTACTGAACGGTCGTCAATGCAATCGTACTTACCCCAGCTTCTGCCCAAACCGTTCGGCGAAGTTGAGAGCAAAGCCGAGCGAACGTTGCACGTCACGGTTAAAGAGCGCGCCAAACAGCGCCATCGGCCCGGCCCGGCGCGGCTCGCGTTGCGCACTCACCAGCGCGTGCGCTGCGGCTCCCATTACTTGCAAAGTCTTCGGATCGAGCACGCCTGAGCTCATCAGTGCCTTGACCTCTTCCGATTGCATCAAGGTCAGGAAGTTGCGTAGCGCAACCAAGCCTTGGCGGATCGTGCCTTCGATATCGATACCCTGCTTGCTTACCGCGGCGTACAGCTCGTCGATCATGTCAACCGTCATCGCGGCAAAGCCGGGGGCTTGGCTAGCCAGTTGTTCGAGGGTGACGAGTTGCGCGCTCAACCCGGCCAGCGCCCTCAGCGTCGCCGGTTCGGTCAACCGCTCCAGCGCGTGCAACCCCACCTTCAACCGCTCGTCAATATCGACGCCGGCGCTCGCTGCATCGCGATACAACCCGTCAACGGTATCGGTCGCCATGGCCAATAACGCCGGCGCCTCGTCGGCTAGCGTGTTCACCTTCGCCAGATGCTGCTCGAGCCGATCCATCCGCTCCATCATCTGAGTCAACAGCTCAGCAATGTGACCGTTGTCGAGCGCTTGCATCTCGGCGGTTGGCGTCCCATTCGTTTGTGTGTATGTCATAGCTTTTCCTGCGTGTTGCGCCCGCTCACCGGCGGGCAAAACCAATCACTCGCGATCTATGGCTTCACCCCCATGACAGGCAATACCTGCCCTGCCATGGGGGTAGTCGTGAAGGGTTAGACTGCTACCGATTCGACCAATTCGCGCCACGTGCCTTGCGGGTCAACCAGTGTGGCGACATTGGTGAAGCCCAAGCGGCGCAGCACACTTGTGCCGACTTGCGAGCGGTAGCCGGTGGCGCAGTGAGCGATGATCGGCTTGTCGCGGGGGATTTCATCCAGCCGCCGCGGCAGATACCCAACCGGAATGTGCAGCACGCCGGGCAGATGGCTCTCTTCGTACTCGGTCTGGTTGCGCATATCGAGGATGACAACCGACTGGTCGGCCAGCGCCGCACTCAGATCTTTCACCGTGGCGGTGGGCAGTTGGGCCAGATTGTCACCCAGCGCCGACGCCGGCACGTACCCCGGAATATCATCAACGCCAATTGCCCGCAAGTCCTTCAAAATCTCGGTCATATCGGCGTCATCCGGCACCACGAGGTACGTCGGCTTGGTGAAGTCGACAAACCAACCCACGTAGCTGCTGTACATCTTGCGGATCGGCACGCTGATGCTGCCCGGAACGTGACCGGCGACAAATTCAGCGGCGCTGCGCAGGTCAAAGACGATCGCACCTTCAGCGATGGCCTTGTCGAGCACCGGTCGCTCAATCTCGACCGGTACAGCTAGATCGTGCAACAGCGCCGGCCCGACCTTGTTCACGTACTTCATGCGGGCGAAGTAGCGTGGCGGCTCAGGCTGGCCGTGCAGCAACCACTTCACAAACGCATCTTCGTCGTCAAATTGGAATGCCGGATTGAACCGCTTCTCATAGCCAAGCGTGCTCGATGGGATGGCGCCCAACGCCTTGCCGCAGGCGCTGCCCGACCCGTGTGCCGGCCACACTTGCAAGTAATCAGGCAACGACTTGAAGCGCTGCACCGAATGGAATTGCCGGCGCGCTCCCGGCTCTTTGGTGCCGGCAATCCCCGCCGCCTCTTCCAGCAGGTCAGGCCGGCCTACGTCGCCAACAAAGAGGAAGTCGCCGGTGAAAATGCCCATCGGCTGGTCAGCGCCTGCCGTGTCGGTAATCATAAATGCGATGTGTTCGGGGGTATGGCCGGGGGTGGCGATCACCTGCACTTTAATGTTGCCCACCATCCACGTGTCGCCGTCTTTGACCAAAATCGCTTTGCTCGCTTCGGGGTAGGCATATTTCCAATTCTCATCGCCCATGTCGCTCAGATACATCTGCGCGCCGGTGCGAACCGCCAATTCGCGCACCCCGCTCACAAAGTCAGCATGAATGTGGGTCTCGGTCACGTGGGTAATGCGCAATCCTTCCTTCGCCGCTACCCGCAAATACGGCTCAACATCGCGCATGGGGTCGATCACCATCGCCTCGCCGGTCTTGGCGCACCCGATGAGGTAAGAAGCCTGCGCTAGCATCTCATCGTAGAAGTACTTCAGCAACATCGCTCTCGTTCCCTTCTTTAATTCCTGTCCGTTCGTCACCAAAGCGAGGGACACACTCCTTTGTTACAGCATTGGCGCCAACTGCTTGTCTAGAGTGTTGGGATTATTTGCACGCAGGATAACAAAAATCGCTACTTGGCAGAAGCCCGATCTTGCTTATACTATCTCTTAGCAAAAACTTATAGCTGTGGCCATGCATGGATGATCATTGCTCAAAAGAATGAGCGTGGCTTGTCCAGCAGTGACGGCGCGCGGGTTAACCACGGCGGAATGATGATGGCGAACGATGACGACGGCTTTCGGGGCGTATCGTAAGGCGGCTTCAAACTAGGAGAGCAACGATGCTCGATCTGTACAAACTCGATATCTTTACGCGCGTAGTAGCTGCCGGCAGCCTCAGCAAAGCGGCTGAGCAGTTGCACATGACCCAATCAGGAGTAAGCCAACATATTCGCGCACTCGAAGATGCGCTGGGCACCGAGTTGTTCGCCCGAGGCCGGCGCGGGGTGGAGTTGACGCCGGCTGGGCAGCGGTTGCTGTCGTATTGCGAGAGTATCTTTCGGCTTGTGGCCGAGGCCGAGCTGGCCGTCACTGATGTCGCCGGGTTGCGGGCCGGCCAGTTGACGATCGGCGTTACCCCCGGTGTCAGCGCCTATTTGCTGCCCGAATGGGTGCAGATGTTTGGCCAGCGCTACCCCAACCTCGCCGTGAGCTCCCAAACCGGCACCTCGCCGGCGATTGTGGCTGAATTACGCAGTGGTATGCTCGATTTGGGCGCGATTGAGGGGGAACTCGATGGTGCTGATACCGACATTCAGCAGCAGCCGTTACGCGAGTTTGATCAATACGTGATTGTGGGCCGGCGCCATCTGTGGTGGGGGCGCGCAGAGGTGTATCTGAGCGAGTTAGCCGGCCAGCCGATGGTGATGCGCCAGTCGAACAGCCAAACCCGCGCATGGCTCGATCAGGCGTTGCGCGAACAATCGCTCACGCCGCGTGTCATTGCTGAACTCGACAACCTTGAGTCGATCAAGCGGATGGTGATGATCGGCACGGGGCTGACGATTTTGCCCCTCTACACCATCACCGCCGAGCAAGAGGTGGGGGCATTGCATCCCATCCCGATCAGCGGACGGCCCCTGCGCCGTACGCTACGCTTGCTGTGGCGTGCGGCGCGCCCGCTCTCGCCGGTGGCCTATGCGTTTCGCCAATTGCTGATTACCCACTATGGCCGCTAATGCTGTCTGAACTGCATCTGTTGCTGCATCTGGTGAATGAGCCGATCTTCGAGTGCAGGCGGCAATGGCGGCGGCAGATCGTCAAGATGGTGCAGCAAGTCGACCGTTTGTTGCAACGACGCCAGTAACGCTTGGCATTCGGGGCACTGGCGCAGATGCTCTTCCAACTCGGCGCACGAAGCGGCGTTGAGTTCGCCATCAAGGTAGTCGTTCAAGCGATCAATCAGGTCGAGGCAATGATGGTGAACGTTGCCTTCCATTGGCATCCTCGCGGTTGGGGCAACCTCTGCGTTGCTGAGCTGATTCCAGCGCAAGCGGGCGACGCATCCGTCACCCTTACTTGTCATTACTCGACGCTTCGACATAGCGCGCCAGCGCTTCGCGCAACCGCAGACGGGCCCGGTGCAGCCGCACCTTTACCGCGCCGGGGCTAATGCCGAGCCGCTCGGCGGTCTCTTCCGTGCTGAGTTGCTCGATATCGCGCAGCACAATCACGGCTCGTAACGCATCAGGCAATTCGGCAATCGCCTGCGCAATCTCGTGCCGTAATTCGCCATCGAGCACGTTCCGCGCCGGATCGATCGCCCACGTCGTTTTATGCGGCAACGTTGTCTCATCCGGCGCGAGTTTGTCAACCGCATCGAGCGCGACTTGCGGTCGCTTTTGGCGCAGCAGCATCAACCCTTCGTTTGAGGCGATCCGGTAGAGCCAACTGCTTAAGCTGCCGGCGCCGGTATATTCCGGCAGCGCCGCGCATGCTTTGATAAACGTCGTCTGCAAGACGTTCTCGGCATCGTCGGCGTCGCCGAGCAGGTGCAGTGCGCGCGCGTAGACCAGCGGCGCAAAGCGTTTAACAAAACAGGTGCAGGCATCAGGGTCGCCGCGGCGCAAACCGGCCAGCAATGCCTGTTCATCGTCATAGAGTGAGAGCTCAATAATTGGTACTGGCACAACAGTTCCTCCATCGTAGACGTGATGGCATAGATTCAGTATATCACGTCTACGATGGCAGCTCTGTAGTACCGCACCGCCATGCAGCGCCCTAGCCTGGCAACTAACGACGCATTACGCCGCAGCGGCGACAATCGCCTCGCGCAGTTTGTTGGCCATCATCCCTTCGGGCACGGCACCTTCGATATGCACCAGATCGTCGATCACCGTCTTCGGCACTCCCATCACCGCATAGCGATCGCCGAGTTCAGGGAATTCGGTCACTTCAATGCCCTCAGCGGTAATGTACGGGTTGGCTAACGCTAGCCGGTAGGCCATCACCACTGCCCGCGGGCAGTAGGGGCAGGTCGGCGTCACAAACACCTGCAAGTGCATCGGAGCCTTGATTGTGTCCAGCAGCTCCATCGTTGCCGGCTGGAGATCAGGCTGGGCGACGCCGCCGGCCAACCGGATCGCCTCGATCAGCGAGGCAAACTCGTAGCCGCTGGGCAAGCCGGCGAAGCGCAGGCCATGATTTTTCCGCTCTGCCCCAACTAAGAAGACGATTCCCGGCGCTTTGTCAACCCCCACCTCAGCAGCGTATGCACCGTCTTTGACCAAATCATATACGCTCAAGCGCAGCAGCGGGTTGAGTGCTACCACCTCTTGCAGCAGCTCGTGAGTGACATCGCTGTATTCGCCGCTCTCTTCCGACGTAAACAGCACGAGCTCAACTGGACGGTTCAGACCAGCGAACGCCTCTCGTACTGCCTTGCGATCTTTTTCTTGCATCAGAGCCATCGGTTCGTTTCCTTTCACGCCGTAATCATTGCCATTGCTACCTATCAGATGCGCTCACAGTGGTGTTGGTTACACGGCGGTTTTTCAGGCATCACCCTCCTTCATGAACAGAAATCCGATCCCAACCCCGATCAACGCCAATATGCCGGCAATCGTGCTGTTAAGGGGATAGCCGGCGGTGGCGCTGATCCAAGGGCCGGCCAGTGAACCGATAATCCGCCCGCCGCCGATGCAAGCGGTCATCATGGCAAGCAGTGCGCCGCGCCGCTGTGCGCTGAGTCCGCTAATCAGCGGAAAGGCTGAGACAATCGCAAACTCGAAGCACAGGTCAAATGCTAACAGCAAGACCAAAAAGACCGGCCACGATCCGCTTTGCAGCAAGAGCAGCAACCAGACGCCGACCAGCAAAAATCCGCCTAACACCGCTCGGAGCTTGCCGATCCGGTCGGTGAAGAGCGTGGCGCCAAGCGAACCAATCAACTCAACCACTCCCAGCAATCCGAAGACGAACCCAAGCTCGGCGGTTGTGGCGTTAAAGGCGCTGCTTAGCCAACCGGCGTAACTGATAAAGATCAGTTCAACCGCAGCTAATTGGATGAAGATGACCCCCAATGCAGCCAGAATGCTCGGTTGCCGTAAGAGATGCCAGAGATGATTCGCAGATGCTGGCCGGTGCGATTGGCGGGATGACGGTTGGGCATCGTTCGGTAACATGATATACGATATGACCATCACGCCGCCAGCGATCGTCAAGCCGGTAAAGATCGGCGCGATCCCCCATCGTTCCGCGCCCCACGTGATCAGCGGTACGCCGAGCAGCGCCGACAGCGCCCAACTCAATTCGAGCACGCCGAGCATCCGTGCGCGCCGTTCGTAGCGGCTGCGCGCGCTAACGTAGCTTTGCAGCGCCGGCATGCCCACCGCGATGGCTAGGCCAATCACCGCGTACCCGAACAGAAACAGGGTAAATGTGGCGCTTATCGCACAAAGAGCCGCGCCGATCGTAAAGATGAACCCGCCCCAAATCATCGTGGCCCGATCGCCGATGCTGTCACTCAGTATCCCTCCCAGCGGGCTCAGCAGCGAAGCCGCTACTTGGACTGTGATCAACAGGCTGGCGGTGGTCAGATCAATGGCAAAGCTGGCGGCCAAAAACCCCAACAGAGGATAGACCATGCGGAAGGCGAGACTGACGAGCCAGCGTCCCCAGACCAGTGTCAACAGTTGGGGCCATGTCAGCTCACGCGCGTAATGAGCGGTTAGGGTTGTCATGCTGCTAAACCTTGTCAAAAGCAATGCGGTAACAGGGGGGCGTATACCATGGTTAGGGCAGGCCGGGGCATGCAGCGCGTTGCCCAATCCTGCCCGCAGCAATCTCTGCTGAGCGCAAATGGCATTTCCTTTCTGCACTCCTCACTATATCATTGACAGACCATTGCGCGCAGGCTATCATTCCACCTATTGTCATCGCCGCTTTGTAATGCACACGTTTGGATATGCAACGACAATACCATGCATGGCACAGTCCTGCCCTCAATCGAACGATGGAATTGCTCATATTTGGCCATGCCGGCGCGCCGGTGTTGGTCTTCCCTACCTCGCACGGGCGCTTCTACGAATACGAAGATCGCGGGATGGTGGCGGTGCTTGGCCATCATCTCGAACAAGGATGGATTCAACTGGTTTGCGTCGATAGTGTCTACAGTGAAAGTTGGTATAACTATGGCGCTGATGCCGATGCGCGCATGTGGCGAGAAGAGCAATATGAGCACTATCTTATTACCGAGGTCTTGCCGCTGGTGCGCCACCTCAATCCCAATCCGTTCTTGATGACCACCGGTTGTTCGTTTGGGGCTAGCGAGGCGGTGATCTTTACCCTCCGCCATCCCGGTTTGGTGCGGCGCGTCATCGGTCTCTCAGGGTTGTACGATCTCAAACGGTTTTTTACCAACTACACGCAGGGCGTCTACTTCCACAATCCGGTTGATTTCGTGCCCAATCTCAACGATCCATGGACGATCGATCGGTTGCGCGAAACCGACATCATTCTCGTTACGGGGCGCGACGACCCGTCGGCGTGGTCGAATGAATTGCTGTCGAGCCAATTATGGGCCAAAGGGATTGGCAATGCGCTACGAGTGTGGGATGGCTGGTATCACGACTGGCCGTATTGGCAACGGATGATCGTGCAATACATCGGCGGGCACTAAAGGCACCCTCGCAAGGGGGTGCTCACGCAGCGACCCGTGAGGCCAAACCAGCGGTTTGATCAAGCCTTTACATCGTTGCAACACCAGAAGACGCTCGTTGAAAAACCCGGTACCTTCGGCCTATTCCGCGCCATCAGCGCCAGTCATATACTAACAGCTAGAGCAAACGTGTTCATGGGAGTGCATGCCATGAAACCTAAATCCGGCCAATCAATCGTGGAAATGGCACTCTTGCTGCCCGTCATGCTGATCGTGATATTCGGCATCATCGAGTTTGGCTATTTGATCTTTGCCTATTCGATGGTGTCGCAGGCGGCACGCAATGGCGCCGAAGCTGCGGCGCAGTTGCCACCCCATCAAACATGGTTGGATCTGCGCAACAACCCGCCGCCCAACTACCCCGGCTTTACCGCCGACGCCTGTGTGCGTGGGATTATAGAAGCGATTCGGTCGGACGTGGTGTTGTTTGATGGCCAAGCCAACGAAGGCCGCAGTATCGAGGATTACGTGATCATTCGGTATCCCAATGGCGGTCAAACGCGCAATCTCACCGATCGCGGTCCAATCGAGATTGAGATCAATTATCCGGTGCGTGGCATTACTCCGTTGTTCGATATGATTGGGCGCAACGGCACGTTGAACCTGCGGGTGGTGCAGCGCCGATCGCTTGAAAATCTGGGTATTGATCCAACCAACCCGCGAGGGGTGGCCTGCGCTCGTGATGTGGCAGATTGGAGCGATTTGCAGCAAGGTAGATAGCCGTTGTGAGAGAACTATGATCAAGAAATATCGTCGCAAAACGGTTGGTCAGGCGCTGGTCGAATTCGCCCTCGCGGCTACGGTCATCTTTTTCCTGCTCGCTGCCGCTGTTGATCTCGGCCTGATTTTCTTCACCTTGCAGGCTCTGCGCGTTGCTGCTCAAGAAGGCGCTACGTACGGCAGTTATCCGGTGGTTGTGACGAATAATAGCGGTCAAGTGACGGAGGTGCGGCTGAATTACCGCGAGATTTTCAATCGTATTCGCACTGCTGGCGGCACGCAACCATCAGGCATTGTTAATCTCTTTGATCTGAATGGGGATGGAATTGATGACGCTAATCAGAATGCTGTCTTTGACCCAAACAACCCAACAAACCCAAACGGATTTGTGATAATTGAAAACCCGCGCGGCGCCAATCCGGCTAGCCTAAGCGGCACGTGCTCAACAACAACACCGCGAACTGATATGCGCAATGCTGGTCAGAATTGTTGGATCCGGGTTACTGTGCGGTACCGTTACCGGCTCTTCTTCCCGTTTGCGCCAGCATTTGGTCGCGAGATTGTTTTGCCTGTCACACATACGATGCCTATTCGTAGCCAGTTTGTCGGTTAATGATCTGCGGTCCGTCGCCGTATCATCAAAGCTTCAACACGAAAATGCCAACGCAGCAGATGGAGGCAATCAATGGAAATGAAACGAACAAAAGCGCAACACCAGCTCCGACGGGCACGCGGGCAGAGCATTCCACTGCTGGCCCTAATGATCGTCGTGCTCGTCGGCATGGTGGCGTTGTCGGTTGACGTCGGGCGCACCTTCTCTGAAGAGCGCCGCGCCGTCTCCGCTGCGAACGCCGCTTCACTATCGGCGATGAATACGTATGTGCGCCGGCCAGCCGGTACGACGAATGCCGTTATCTACGACTCGATCGTCAATTCATTGCGATCGAACGGGATTGACATCGAAAACAATCCCAATATTCGCATGGAGGCCTATTACCTGAATGCGCGCGGCGAACCGATTTCGGGCGGCGCCCTCATTACCCGCAACGGTACAGTGGCGCCGGATAATGTCGCGTATATTCAGGTCAACCTTGAAGGCGAAGTTGACACCTTATTCGCTCGGGTTGTCAATCAAGAGCAATTGCCGATCGCGGCGACCGCCTATGCCGGCACCTGCCCGCCGACTGATGGCGTGTATCCGATCGCTGTGAGCAACGAGTACTTGAGCGGCAATGAATTCCGCAGCTTTGACGCGAATGGCGATGGCGTGCCTGATAACAACTGGACACGCCTTACTAGCGGGACGTACCGCGGCTTTACCAAGATGCGGCTCTACCCGACCGATGGCAACCAACCCGGCCAATTCGGCTGGCTGCGTTGGCTCGATGGTCGCGGCGCCAGCGGTGCGAATGCCAATAGCAACCAAGAGTTGGCGCTGGCGTTGACCGGTACCGGCACCCTCTCGCGCGGTTTCATAGAGGTGACACCGTGGCCGGCCACGAATCTGCCTCGCCCGGACAACTATCCTGAGCGACCCGGTGAGCTGAACGTCGGTGACTGGGTGTACGGTAGTTCAGGTTATAGTAATAGCATTGACGTCCGTAATGCATTGGATGCGCATATTGCCAACGGCACCCGTATGGTGCTGCCAATCTACGATGTGGTCGTTGGTCAAGGTTCGAATGCTGCTTTCCGCGTGGTGCGCTTTGGCCTGTTTGTGCTGGTCGCGTACGGTCAAGATCGTGGTAAGCCCTATTTCGATTTCATCTTCCTCGGTGATCCGAACCGGCAAGGCACTGCTTGCTCGGCGACGCCGCCGCCGCCAGAGGATGCGAGTATTGTCCGCCTGACCGGCAGTGTTGAGTTGTGGCCGGAGTACCAGATTGTCAATACCTTCCGCCGCCCGGTGCAGTATGTGGTGGTGCTTGATGTGTCCGGTTCAATGAACCTGAATTTCTATGGGCAAGGCTTCTTGAATGGTCGCCCGGCGCAGTGCGCTAGTGGCCCGCCCGGATCGCCGCCGCCAAACTCGGGTTGTAACGGTTCGCCGACCTATGCGTGGCAGCCGCAGTCAGAGCGGATTGTCTACGTGGCGAAAGAAGCGATCCGCTTGCTGATCGAGCAGACGAATATGCCGGGCAATCCGGGATACGATCCCAATCAGCCGATTGATCAAATGGCGTTAATCTGGTTTAATTCTAATGTACCGACGAGCAATCGGTTCCCGTTCAGTTCAAACCCGGCGGCGCTGAAGCAAGCTGTGCTTGATGCGGGTAAGACGAACAATAGCCCGTATCTGACCCAAGGCGGCACGAATGGTGCTGGTGCGATTTACCGGGCGGGGCAGTTGTTGCAGAATGCGCCGACGACCACCAATCAATTGGGCCGTGATTGGGTCTATCGCCGGGCCATCATCTTCGTGACCGACGGTGTGTCCAATGTCTTCTTCACCACGACCAATTCAAACCTGAACGCTGGTACCAGCGCATTCACCACCTATTCGCAAGGACACTTCTGCCGCTCATTGGGCGGTAAGGTACTCGATAACGCTGAGTGCCAGACAACCGAAGTCGGTGGTACCTATACCAACAATGCGCAGACGTATGATCGGCCGATTACTCAGATGGTGAAGAACGCGAATGCGATTAAATCGAATCAGTCGATCCAGACCGATATCTACGTGCTAGCGTTGACGGCGGTTCCGCCGACGGGTCTGCGTGATGGCGTTGCGACGACGCCACGCCACTTCTATATCGCCGATACGTTAGAGCGTGGGTCGGATGGCCTGAATAATGTTGACCGGATCATGCTGGCGATTAATGCTGATTTGGAGCGGTCGCCGTGTATGAGCGGCAGCGACGGTGAATGGCGCGGCACCATTCCGGGCAATCACTTCCAGTCGGTTGGTGGTCTGAGTTACCCGAATGTCGGTGAGGTTATCCTGCAAGATATCACGACCAACAGCGTCTATCGGACGCCGATCGTGGCCGGTACCGATGGCCGGGTGCGCTACACCTTCGAGGAGATCCCGCGTGGCACCTATCGCATGCAGGCCTATCTCTTCTACCGCCACCCGCTGGATCCGCCGACGGCCCAGCCGCGGATGTACAGCCAGATCTTTACTGGTAGTTCTAACCAGTCGGATATGGTCGTCGTCCTCGATCCATCCACTCAGGCCGGGTTCATTTCGACGGTTGAACAGAATCTGCGCCTGCGCCTCGATGGTAATGTGTGCGCAGTGAGCAATTAGGTCTCGGCACAATGCCCTCTCCCAGAACGGGAGGGGGCATTGTGTCTCGGTAAGATGCGGTTATGCAGGTAGAGTGCGCCGGCGTATACCGGCGTAACGCTTCCACCAAGCTCCGGGGAGGTTTTCGATGATGTTAAGTTCTCGCTTGCGCCGCCCCTTTGCGCTGATGGCTGCGTTAGCACTGTTGGCATTGCTGCTACCGGCATGGCCGCCAGTGCCGGCGCGCGCACTAACGGATGAAAACGGTATTGAACAGATCATCGATAATACGCAGGCCGATTTTGCTAGCGGGACGTTCCAGCGCACGGTCGTTTCGGCAGTGCCGTCATCACCCACTGCTCCGGATGTCGTCGGGGCAATTGAGTTGGCGCCGGTTGGTAAGCTCAACCGCAATAATTGGCGGGATTCCATCGCTCGCTTGCCCCAGCCGCTGAGCGATGCTCCAGTGGTAGCGTTGGGGCGCTATTTGTTTGTGATTAGCGGTGCGACTCAAGCGGCAGTAGAGGGTGCGGATCGTTCACCCTATATCTATCGTGGGGTGGTCAACCAAGTGACTGGTTCGCTAGAAACGCGTACTCCGGAACCTCCCGGCAATGATGTCTTCACGGCGTTCACTATTCCAGCCGTTGCCCCCGGCCCGGAGTGTGCTCCAATGTCCGCCCGTTCGCGCGCCGGCACGGTGGTGGTGCCGGCAACTGCCGGTTCTAACCTAGGTTATATCTTTATTGTCGGCGGCAGTATGTACAATCAAGACTGCCGAACTTATGACTTCTCAACGAATATCGTGCAGCGGGCCACGGTTGATGCCAACGGCAATATTGTTAGCAGCGGCTGGAGTGCGCCAAACAACTGGCGCTTCCCGACGCTTGATTCCAATGGCAACATCATTACTGATCCTAACTCGCCTGACCTGCTCGGTGTGCAGAATGTGCAGCTCGTCCACGTCCGCACCGGCGCCGGCAATGATTATATCTATGCGATTGGCGGCATGAGCGTCCCTTGGGATTCGTTGCTTCAGGCACAGGTGTATCCCTACGTTTTTTATACGAAGGTTGATGCTACGAACGGCAATCTGGTGCATCCCACCAACCCTAGTTCGACGATGGTTTGGGCAAGGTTAGCCGATTTGCCGTTTGACCTGCACTCCGGCACCGCGATTGCTTCCTATGCCACCCGGGTGGAAGGGGGCGTACCGGTGCAAAAGGAGGCGATCTTCCTGCTTGGCGGCTGTACTGATCTCCTTTGCAATACCCTGAACACTTCGATCCGGCGAGCTGATGTAAATCCAAATACCGGTGCTCTCACGTGGACGGCGCAAGTTGGGCATATTAACGATGCCACGCCGCCAATTAGCATCAACATTCAGGGTCGCCAAGGCGTCACCGGTCTCAGCTTCAACAACCGTCTCTACTATGTGACCGGTTCAACCACCTCCGGCGCCGCTGGCGCAACGGCGACCATCCCGGTGGCCATCTATAACGATCAGTTTTTGCTGGAGGATTTAACCGCTAGTGGTGGCTACCTTGTCGGTACGAATGAAACTGAGGATTACGTTATCCCTGGGCGGGCGCGACGAGTTAACGCTTCGGTCGCGATTGTGCCGGCTTTGCCGTCGCAAGATGGCACCGAGCCGCCAAATGCGGCATGGGTCTATGTCGTTGGCGGTTCGAATGAAGAGAACCAGCCAACCAACACCATTTTTGTCGGCGGTGTCGGCGGTGTGACTGAGTCTGAGGGTGCGAATCGTGCCTCAGAAGGTTGGTACTATTCGCAGCCATTCCCGGTGCTAACCGATGGTGAGACCTCGCGTGTGCTGGCGATCAAGTGGTTGACCGATCTGAAACCGCCAGTTACCAACCCTGAAGCCGATATTCGCATACAGTTCCGCGTGGTTGTTACCAGCAGCACCTGCCGCGAAAGTGATTTCAACCCCTCAACTGCGTTGACGAATCCGTCGCGTTGGCGTGACCTTGACGGCGATCCCGACTCGCCATTACGATCGCGCGACGGCATAAACAGCGTTCGTCTGTTCAATGCTTTCCCCGACGAGGAGCTTCAGGCGACCTGTATGCAGTACCGGGCGCAGTTTATTCAAGATCCCGGCAGCAAAACCTTTTCGCCGAAGCTGTACTACTTTGCGGTCGAAAAGGTGGTGGCGGCGAAGCCGGATATTTTGATTGACACCTTTGAGGCGCAAATCAATAATGGCAGTTTCACCAATATTGTTCTAACGTTGCGTAACTTGCGCCGGAATACCCTTGCCGCGACGCGCAGCGTGACGGCAGCAAGCGGCGGTGGCAGCTTCTTTGTTGATCTCTGCATTGCCCGGCGCACGAATCCGGCAACTCCGGCGTTAACCGCGGTGCCGGCGCCAGATCCGAATGCTGGACAGGGCGCAACCCCTGCCTGCGCAACGGTTTCGGCAAATGTACCGAAGGAGGTATTCGAGCCGGGGGCAACGTATACGGTACCGCTTAGCGGGTGGTTGAACGCGCAAACGGCGGAAGAAGCCGATTGGAATGCGATTTTCGGCACACCGGGAACCTATGATATCGGGATTGTGGTTGACTACAACGGATTCGCCGGTGAAGATGAAGAGGGGCGCAGCAACAATCGTGGCGAGACCACTTCTCTGCCGAATGGAATTATTCGCACCATAACGATCACTGCGCCACCTAACCCTGATCCAGGCATTCCCAAGGTCTTTGTGCCGGTCATCTATAGGTAGGTCTGATAGACGGTACAATCATCCGCGAACGCGCAAGGCGGGGCAGCCAAGTTGGTTGCCCCGCTTTGCATGTTGGTTTCTAATGATATGATATGCTCGGTTCATACGTGGCCATCATCGAAGTTGGTAGCGCTGGCGCGGCTCGAAGGAAAGGTCATTGCCAATGCAACCGTTTGATCAGACAAAGGTCGATCAAGATTTTAGCTTCTTGCTGAAGCATTTTCGCGCCGTCCTGAAACATGTGGGCGAACAGAGTGTGGCTGAGGCATTGCCATGGCTGCGGGCAGCGACTGACGATTCAGCTGTCTCAACCCGGTCGCTGGTGCGAGCACTCGGCATTGCTTTCCAGTTGTTGAATATTGCCGAAGAGAATGCCGCTGTCCAACAACGGCGCATTACCGATCGCGATCCGGAATTGCGACCAGAGACGGGGCGTTGGCGTGATGCGTTGCAAAAGTTGCAACGGGCCGGTTTGAGCGCCGCCGAGATTGCGGCTGCATTGCCTTCGATTGCGGTAGAACCGGTGTTGACGGCGCATCCGACCGAAGTGAAACGGGCGACGGTACTGGCGCATAATCGTGAGCTGTATCTGCTGATGGTGCGGCACGAGAGCCAGCGCTGGTCGCCGGCTGAGCAGGCCGAGATCGAGGCCGAGATTGAGACGGTGCTCGAACGGTTGTGGCGCACCGGCGATATCTTTCTCAATAAGCCGGCTGTGCCGTCAGAAGTGCGCAATGTGCTGCACTATCTGGTGAATGTCTTTCCCGATGTGCTGCCTGTGCTCGATATCCAGTTACGGTATGCGTGGGCGATGGCTGGGTTTGATCCGGCATTGTTGGCCGATCGCTGGCCGCATCTGAGTTTTGGCTCGTGGGTCGGCGGTGATCGCGATGGCCACCCCTTGGTGACGGCCGAAATTACGGCGCAAACACTGCAAGAGCTGCGGTTGCAAGCGTTGCGGTTGCTGCGCCGCCGGTTGCGTGCAGCGGCGAGCCATTTAAGTATTTCGGATATCTTGTTCCCGGTGCCGGCCGGGTTAACCGCGCAGATCGAACGGTTGGCCGCCGGGTTGGGCGAACGTGGCCAGCGCGCGATTGCCCGCAACCTCAATGAACCATGGCGGCAGGCGCTGAATCTGATGTTGGCGCGACTGCCGATAGATGATTCGCCAGCGGAAGCGGCCCGGTTGGTTGATGAACCTGGCCGGTATCGTGATGCTGCTGAGTTGCTGGCCGATCTGCGCGAGCTGGCCGGTTATCTGCGCGAGATTGGCGCCGATCGTCTCGCCGAGGCCGAGATTCGTCCGTTGATGCAACTGGTGCAGACCTTTGGCTTCCATTTGGCAACGCTTGATATCCGCCAAAACAGCCAGTTCCACGATCGAGCGTTGGCTCAGTTGCTGGCGGCAGCCGGTTTGCCGGCGGATGATTTGCTCGGCGGCGACCCTGAGCGGCGGCGGGCAATGCTCGAACGCGAGGTGGCCTCGCCGCGCCCGTTTGCCCATCCTGATACGCCGCTCGGCCCGGAAGCAGCGGCGGTGGTCGGCTGTTACCGGGTGTTGGCTGCCCATATTGCCCGTCACGGCCCGGCCGGTATCGGTCCGCTGATTATTAGTATGACCCGCGATGTGACCGATGTGCTAGTGGTCTACCTGCTGGCCCGTGAGGCTGGATTGGCAGGCGCCACCCCGGAGGGGTTGGTGTGCCGGTTGCCAGTTGTGCCGCTCTTTGAGACGATCGAAGACCTTGAGTATAGCCCGCAGATTCTGGCCGATATTCTCGATCATCCGGTGACGCGGCGGAGCCTGCTGGCGCAGGCGCATGGCGGCGAGTTGGTGCAGCAGGTGATGGTGGGTTATAGCGATAGCAATAAAGATGGTGGCATTCTGACCAGCCAGTGGGCGCTTTACCGCGCACAGCGGGCAATGGCCGAAGTGGGCCGGGTGCGTGGGGTTCGGATTCGCTTCTTCCACGGGCGCGGCGGTACCATCAGCCGCGGTGCCGGCCCGACCAACCGCTTTATCGCAATGTTGCCGCCGGGATCCTTGAATGGCGATCTGCGGTTGACCGAACAGGGTGAAGTCATTGCGCAAAAATACGCCAACCGGTTGACCGCCGCCTACAATTTAGAGTTGCTTATTGCTGGCACCACCACCCATACCTTGCTGAATCGCCAGCAGGTGACAGAACCGCACCCCCTAGAGCCGGTGATGGATTGGCTGGCCCAACAGGCGCACGCCGCCTACCGCGATCTGATCGAACGCGAAGGTTTCATCACGTTTTTCCGGCAGGCAACCCCAATCGATGTAATCGAGCAGAGCCGGATCGGTTCGCGACCGGCGCGGCGGACTGGGCAGGCGACGTTGGCCGATCTGCGCGCGATTCCGTGGGTCTTTAGCTGGAACCAATCGCGCTTCTACTTGCCGGGGTGGTATGGTGTGGGGAGTGCGCTCAGTGCGTTGCAACGAACCGATCCAGCCGCATGGAGCAAGCTGTGCGCCGAGCAGTGGGATTGGCCGCTCTTGCGGTATCTCTTGGCGAATGTGGCAACCAGTTTGCAGACGGCCCACCGTCCGACGATGCATGCCTACGCCGAATTGGTGGAAGATGCCGGCATCCGCCAGCGCTTTCTCGATCTGATTGACGCTGAATTTGAGCGTACGGAAGCTACGCTAACCGCGATTTTCGGCATGCCGCTGGCGCAACGGCGGCCACAGGTGGCCGTAACCTTGGCGCGCCGGCAAGTCGGTCTCGCGCCACTGCATCGCCGCCAGATTGCCTTGATCCGGCAGTGGCGAGCGCAGCAAGAGGCCAATGATCCGGCTGCCGAAGAGACGTTGACCGATCTGTTATTGTTGGTCAACGCGATTGCTGCCGGCTTGCGCACGACGGGGTAACGATGGTGAACGCAGCGGGCGCAGAGGGGATAAACGCAAAGACGCGAAGAACGCAAAGGGCGCGAAGATTATGATGAGGAATGGCCCAAGCGTGCTTGGGGATGCCATATCAAAACACTTTGCGCTCTTCGCGCCCTCTGCGTCTTTGCGTTATAGATGCTTTGGGTTTTTGCGATCTCTGCGCCTTTGCTTTTGAAAGTCTTTGCGCCGCTGCTTCCTCTGCGCCTTCGTATGTCAGTCTTCGTCGCCTTTGCCAAATACCAGCCGGCCAGCGCTTGATCGTTTCCCCGTCAGCCGGGCGGCCAATGCGGGCAGATACGGTAGCACTAGCGCAGCCAACGCCGCCAACAACAGTCCAAGCGAGAGTGGCCGGGTCACAAACACACTCAGATCGCCTTGGCTAATCGCTAACGCGCGGCGGAATTGTGCTTCCGCTAACGGCAGCAAAATCAAGCCGAGAATGGCTGGGCCTACCGGGAGCTGGAAGCGGCGCATGAAGAACCCGATGACGCCAATCGCGTACATCAGCAGCACGTCAATAAAGCTGTTGGCCATGCTGTAGACGCCTAACGTGCCAAAGACCAAAATCCCACTGTAAAGAAGTGAGCGTGGAATAGTTAAAATCTTGACCCAAATGCTGATAAGCGGCAAATTCAAAATTAAGAGCATGACATTGCCAATATAAAGACTAGCAATCAGCGTCCAAACCAGATCGGGAGATTTTTGAAATAATAACGGTCCCGGCTGTAAGTTGTAGATTTGAAATGCCGCTAGTAGAATTGCTGCTGTCGCTGAAGTAGGCAGACCAAGCGTTAATAATGGAACCAACACTCCGGAAAAAGCCGCGTTATTGGCCGCTTCGGGGCCGGCTACGCCTTCGATAGCGCCGTGTCCCCATTCGTCTTTGTGTTTCGAGAGCCGTTTTTCGAGGGTATAACTTAGGAAGGTCGGTATTTCAGCGCCCCCTGCCGGTAAAGCGCCGAGCGGAAAACCGATCAACGCCCCGCGCAACCATGCCGGCCACGAGCGCCGCCACTCTTCGCGGTTCATCCAGACCGAAGAGCGCACTTCAAGAATCTCTTCTTTCGTGTGGCGCAGTTGGGAAGCGACGTAGAGCGCTTCACCGACGGCAAACAGTCCGACGGCAACCACGACGACATCGATCCCATCGAGTAGTTCGACAATGCCGAATGTGAGCCGCGCTTGCCCTGATAAGACATCGATCCCGATCAAGCCAAAAAACAAGCCGATACAAAGACTGATCATACCGCGAATCAGCGATGAGCCGACCAGCGCCGTGACGCTAACGAAGGCTAATACCGTGAGCGCGAAGTAATCGGCGGGCTGGAAGAGCAAGGCAACGCGGGCCAGCAATGGCGCGACAAAGGTCAGCAAGAGCGTCGAGAGAGTGCCGGCGACGAAGGAACCGATGGCGGCAGTGGCGAGCGCAGGGCCAGCGCGGCCTGATTTGGCCATGGCGAAACCCTCGAAGGTCGTGGCGACTGAGGCCGATTCGCCCGGCGTGTTGAGCAAAATCGATGTCGTTGATCCGCCATACATGCCACCGTAATAGATACCGGCAAACATGATTAGCGCGCCAGCCGGATCAAAGTTGTAGGTCAGCGGCAACAACAGGGCAACGGTAAGAGCGGGGCCAATGCCGGGCAAGACGCCAACGGCAGTGCCGATGGTGACGCCAATGGCAGCTAAGAGTAGATATTGCGGCGTTAACGCATTGGCAAACCCGGCCAGTAAATGATTGAATACTTCCACAGGTGTTCTCGCTCACAAACCGCTCAAGATTCCGGCGGGCAGGCGCACTCCCAATAAGCGGGTAAAGGTGAGGTAGACGACCATACCGATCACGAAGCCGATAACCGTATCGCGACGCAATTGCCTGCTGCCAAGGATACGGCTGCTGAGAGGGAAAAAGAGCGTTGTGGCGATCACATAGCCGAGCGGCGATAGAGCAGCAGCATACGCAATCAACAAACCGGCCAACAACAGGGTGGTGGGCCAGTCGGTGCGCCGTTCTTCGGCAGCGACCTCGGCAATCAGCGCGTGATCGGGAAGAGCGGTTAAACGGAGCAAAAACAACCCTCCCAAGCCAAGGCAGCCAAGGCCGACAATCGTCGGAAAGACCTGTGGCCCAACCACAGTAAAGCCGGCTCCTTGGCCAATGTGAGGGGTCTGAGCGAGGATCACCCCACCCAGCCCCATCACGGCGAGCGCGACCAGCCTAAGCGCAAGCAGAGCACGGGCCTGTTCGTTCATTGTACTAGCCCAAGATCGCGCAAGACACCTTCAATGCGCTTGATCTCGTTTTGTAAAAACGTGCTGAACTCATCACCGGTGCGGAAGAAATCGCGCCAGCCATTTTTTGCCAGCGCCTCTTGCCATTCTTTGCTGGCGTGCATCTTCTCGATCGTGGCGATCACCGCCGCCCGTTGCTCGGCGGTCAGATTCGGCGCGCCAAACACGGCCCGCCAATTCATCAGCGCAACATCAACCCCGGCCTCTTTGAGCGTTGGCGCATTTACGCCCTCAATGCGCTCCTCACTCGAAACGGCCAGCATACGCATCGTGCCGGCGGCCACCTGTTCGGCAAACTCAGAAACACCTGACGCACCTGCGGTGACTGCACCGGAGAGAATGGCCGCCGTCGCTTCGCCGCCACCGGAATACGCGATATAGTTGACTTGATTGGGCGCAACCCCAACCGCTTTTGCAATCAGGCCCACCAAGATGTGATCGGTGCCGCCGGCTGAACCGCCGCCCCACGAGATTGCAGTTGGGTTGGCTTTGAAGTCGGCAATCAGCGCTTGCAGCGTCTGATACTTCGAGTCTGCCGGGACGACGATCGCTTCGGCTTCGGCAGTCAACAGCGCGATCGGTGTCACCTGCGACAGATTGACCGGCGCTTTGTTGGTTTGGATCGCGCCAACCATGACTAACCCGCCGACCATCAGCTCGTGCGGTTTGCCCTTGGCTTCATTGACGAATTGGGCAAGACCGATGGTACCGCCGGCACCGCTGACATTGTAGACCTGCACGGTCTGGCCGGTTGTCGCTGCCAATGCGGCTTGCATCGTGCGGGCAGTGCTATCCCAGCCGCCGCCGGGAGAGGCGGGGGCCATAATGTTAATCGGTTGGGTTGGATACTGAACGGTTTGCGAGGTGGCGGCCGGTTGATTGCCGCATGCGCTGAGCAGTAGCGCAAACAACAATACAAGGGTGAGGATGCGAGTCATAGCCGATCCTTTCGTCAGAGCAGCTGGGCGGATTGGATATGAACAATTGGGCAATGCTTATTATTATTATTATTATTATAATGATGAGGGTGTCTTTGCGTCAATAGCGACGCAGTACAGGCAAAGACGCAAAGAATGCCAAGGGCGCAGAGAACGATCAACACAAAGGCGTGAAGCACGCCAAGGGCGCAGAGGCTTATGAAAAGGAATGCCTCAAGCACGCTTGGGCATCCCATCTAAAAATCTTTGCGCTCTTGGCACCATTAGCGCCTTTGCGTTTAAAATTCTTTGCGCCTTTGCCCCCTCTGCGTCTTTCCTATAACGTAATCACCTGATCAGGCGAGTTGCCGGACAGCGCCGCGTAGAGATCGGGGAAGCAGTCAACCTGCACCCCGGCCACCGTGCCGGTCACGTGGCAATTACCGGGTTCACCCACCGCCAACCCGCATTCGAGTGCGCACTAGTCACACATCATCAACAAGATACCTTGCTCGGCAGCAACTTTGGCCAGTCGCTCACCCATGAGGTCGCCGGCGCGCAGCAGGTAGGTGTTATCGTCGAAGAAGAACGTGCCAACGACTTGCGCACCGTGGTTGCCGGCTTCGAGTTGGGGTGTCTTGCCGAGTTTGTCGCTAGCAGTGTGGCCGAAAGTGGCGAAGATGTACGCCACTTTCGTGGTTTCTGGCCCTTTCGATACGAAGCATTTGCGAAACGGACACTATGATCATACCGCATTTCACACATCGCGATCATCAACTGTAAAAGCGACATCCCAGCTTCCAAAGGGATCGGGTAGTGTCGCCCATCCAGCCGGGCCAAGCGCCATCTCGGTATCGGTCAGCAAGCAGGTTTCCAGCCGCGTGCGTAATGCTGCTTCGTCCATCTCTTGCCCGATCAGCACCATCTCTTGGCGCCGATCACCCCATTCCTCGTCCCAGATCGCCGCCAGTGCCGCTTGTTCAGCGGGATCATCCGGTTGCTCATCGCTGGCGGCCCACCACCAACCACCCGGCTCGATCCGGCAGGAGGCGCCGGCTTGCGACCAGATACCGCATTGATCCATGCGCGTCGCCAGCCAAAAGATGCCCTTCGAGCGCAACACTCCCGGCCATTCCTCGTGCATCATCTCCCAAAGACGTTGCGGGTGGAAAGGGCGGCGCGAGCGAAAGACAAAGCTGCTGATCCCGTACTCTTCGGTTTCGGGAGTGTGCGCACCGCGCAACTCTTGCAGCCATCCCGGCATTTGGGCAGCGCGCTCAAAGCTGAAGAGGCCAGTGTTAAGAATCTGATCGAACGGAACTTTTCCGAACGCGCTACGAATAATGCGCGCGGCGGGGTTGAGTTTGTGCAAGAGGGCTTCAAGCCGGTCGAGATCAGCAGCGGCGACCAGATCAATTTTATTGAGCACAATCACATCGGCGAATTCAACCTGCTCGATCAGCAGATCGCCGATGGTGCGATCGTCTTCGTCGCTAGCGGCTAGCTCGCGATCGCGCAACTCGTCGAGCGAGGCCAGATCACGCGCGAAGTTGTATGCATCCACCACTGTCACCATCGTATCAAGGCGGGCAATCTCACCCAACGTCGCGCCATCAGGGCCGGGAAAGGTGAAGGTCTCGGCGACCGGCAGCGGTTCGCCAATCCCGGTCGACTCAATCAACAGATAGTCGAAGCGGCCTTCGCGAGCCAGCCGGGCCACTTCCAGCAGCAGGTCTTCGCGCAACGTGCAACAGATACAGCCATTGGTCAGCTCAACCAGCCGCTCTTCGGTGCGGCTGAGCGTCGCTTCGCCGGCGCGCACTAACTGCGCGTCAATGTTGACCTCGCTCATATCGTTGACGATCACCGCCACGCGCAGATCAGCGCGGTTGGTCAGCACGTGATTGAGCAAGGTGGTCTTGCCGCTGCCGAGAAAGCCAGAGAGCACCGTCACCGGCAAGGGTTGGGATGGGGAAGGGAGTTGGTTCATGTTGGTACCAGGTATTATCTATTTCTGACGAAAAGAGATGCCGTTCCGAGCGGCAGCGTCATAATGATACATTATATCAAAAAGGTTGTCAAGTGAGATTCAGATGGTATGGATGCGTGTCATACTGTACGGAGTGCGGCAGTTTGACTGCCGCACTCCATATTTGCCCCGGTTAGCCGGCGCCGAGCAACAATTGGGCCAGAATGATCTTGACGATCGTTGCCGTCGGATACACCATCGCGTAGCCGATGTTGGGTGCTTCGTTGCCAGTCTGTTCGTTGGCGAAGGCCAGCACGGCGGGTTGGGTCTGTAAACCGGCCAGCATGCCGGTCAGCAAGCTAAACGGAATCTTGAGCAGCTTGTAGCCGATGAAAAGGGTGGCGAAGGCGACCGGGATGGTAATCAGTGCGCCGCCAAGGAAGAGCAGCAAGCCGTTGCCTTGGGTGAGGGTGGTAACGAAGCTGTAGCCGGATCGGGTGCCGACGCCGGCGAGGAAGATGGTCATACCAACTTGACGTAAAGTAAGATTGGCGCTGTAGGGTAGGCTCCAGACGATCGGGCCGGTGCGCCCGCGCCAACCTAGAAAGAGGGCGACAATGAGCGGCCCACCGGCCAACCCCAACGAAAAGCTGCCGCCGCCGGGGAGCGGGAACGGGATCAGTCCAACCAACATACCGAGCGCCATGCCCAACCCCAACGAGACCACATCAACCTCGGCCAGCGAACGGTACGAGTCGCCGAAGAAATGAGTTACGTGCTCCATATTGTCGCGCTGGGTGACAACCCGCACCCGATCGCCAAGCTCAAGGGTGGTATCGCCATGGGGCAAAATTTCGGCGTCGCCGCGGCGAATGCGGGTAATCACCGTTCCCATCGCCGAAGGCAGATGCAAGTCACGCAACGGCACCCCTACCACCGCCGGGTTCGAGACAAAGATGCGGCGGTAGTCGAGCGTGTGCCGGTCGAGCTCGAGCTGTTCGGGGTTGGGTTCGCCCAAGGCTGCGGTGACGCGCTCGACGGCTTCGGGTGAACCGACGATATTAATCAGATCGCCGGGCACGAGCTGGACCAAACCGGTGGCTAATTCGATCTGGCCGTTGTGTTGGTGGCGGCTAAAGATCACGTTCCACTTATTCTTCTTCACCAATTCGGCGATAGTCTGGCCGGATACAGCCGGATTGGTCACGCGGATGGTACGGTTGATCAGATGCTCGCCCACTGTGCCGAGTTCGCGCAATTGTTGGGCTTCGCGCTCGAAATCCACGCGCCAGAGCCGGCTGGTCAAATAGATGGCAAGGATCATCCCCAGTATGCCGATAGGGTAGGCGACAGAATAGCCGACCACCGGCTCGGCGCGCAATGCCTCATCAGCGCCAAGTTGGGTGAGTTGTTCGATCACAGCAGCCAGTGCCGGGGTGTTGGTTAAACTGCCGGCGAACAACCCGGCGGTCTGCGCGCCGTTGATCCCAAGGATGGCGCGGATCACGAGGGTAATCCCGGCGGCAGCGACCAGCACACCGCCGATGAACAGGTTGTTACGCAACCCGCGCCGGCGCAGCGAATTGATGAAACCAGGGCCGCTGCTGAGACCGACGGTGTAGACGAAGATCACTAGACCCAGTAGGTAGATGATGTCAGGTAGACGTAGACGCTGGTCGATCGCGCCGAAAGCCAGCCCAACAAAGAGCACGGCGGCTACGCCAAGGCTGACACCGCCGATGCGGATGCGCCCAATGAGGTAGCCGATCGCCGATACGGTAAAGAGGAGAAGGAGCGGGTTGCCTGCCAGAATGTCAATCATACGGTTGCTCACTTGGTGCAGCGTGATCAGACTGGGATCACGCGGGTCATACACTCGTCACATCCCGCCGTGTATGGTATCATGCACGTGTCAACCCACGGTTAAGAAAGAGGGATCGTATGATTACCGAAGAGATGGTGCGCGCGACGCTGAAGAATGTCATTGACCCTGAGATTGGCCTTGATGTGGTGAATCTCGGTCTCGTGTACCGGGTAGATATTCTCGACGGCGGGAAGACGGTCGATATCGATATGACGCTGACCACGCCGGCTTGTCCAGCGGGTCCGCAGATCCTGCAACAGGCCCAGCGGGAAGTGATGGCGTTGAAAGAGGTCTACAAAGATCTGGAAAACGTCAAGATCAATCTCGTGTGGACGCCCTTCTGGAATCCGTCGATGATGTCGGAAGAGGCGCGGGATGAGTTAGGGTTTTTCTAATCGCATTGCGTAGGTGGTTTGGGCAACGTGCTGACTTGCCCAAATCACCCGAATCAATCTCGCGAGCACGGAAGCCATTGCTTTACCGGTTGCTAACCTCTATGCATAACCCTATATCGTGTATAGATGCTATGTGGTGGAGCGGGCGGCAAGCATTGGGCGATGCTTGCCGCCCGTTTTCAATTTATGCTATGCAATACAAGGAGGTATTGTCATGCCTGCCATCGCCTCGCCTGCACTGCCGGCTTACACCGAAGAAGATCATGCGGTCTGGGCAACGCTCTGCGCTCGTCAAGTTCCCCGGCTTGAACGGTACGCCTGCCGTCTGTTCCGTGAAGGATTTCGCCAGCTCAACCTCGATCTCAACCGTCTGCCTGATCCGGCGCAGGTGAGCGAGCGGTTGGCCGGCTTCACCGGATGGACGCTATGCGACGCGCAGAACGAGTATCTCAACCCAACCGAGTGGTTTGAGCACATTACCGAGCGGCGTTTCCCGGTGACCAACTACATCCGGCGCATGGATGAGCTGGATTTCACGCCGATGCCGGATCTCTTTCACGAATACATTGGCCACCTCGCCTTCTTTACCGACCGGCGCTTTGCCGAGATTGCGCAGGCATTCGGCCCGCTCTACTTTGCTGGCGACGAACGACAGCGACTGGAGATTGCCCGGTTGTGGTGGTATAGCATCGAGTTCGGCTTGATTCGTGAAGATGGCGAACTGCGCGCATTTGGCGCCGGTTTGCTTTCGTCAATCGGCGAACTCGACCATGCATTTGCGCCGGATACTCCGCGGGAGCCGTTCGATATCCGGCGGGTCGCGAACACACCCGGTGCGGCGTATTCCATGCATGAAACCTACTTTATTTTAGAGGATCTGGAACACGTGGCAGCCATCTTGCGCGCATACGCAGCTATGGAAGGTTTGCCGTCGGTAGCGGTGTGATGGCCATTTCTGGTGAAGCAGGGCGTAGGAAGCGTGTGTGATTCGTCACCCTTTCTGCGCCTTGTTGTTGTCAATGTTTTGTCAGTTTCACCGCTGCCAAAACACGGTACAATACCAATGCGATAGTGATAGGTGGAGTTTTGCTATGGTTGGGGTTGCGCAGATGAGTTCGCCTGAGTGGTTCACCGTTGTTGCGGCGATTACTGATGCGCAACACCTTGGCGAGCTGGAAAGCGCGGCCATGAACGCGCTCAAACTAGCGTTGCCGCGGCATCAGGTGTCACTACAGTGGGTGGGGCAAGGCGAGCTTGAGCCGAGTATGACGGTGCGTGTGCTGGGAGAGGTTGATCAATACGGCTGGTTGCTCATCCATCCGCCTGAACTGACGCCAGCCGAAGCTGAGGCTTTGCAGGCTATTGAACGATTGATTGTTGCCGGCTATGAGCGAATGCTGCACCGTTCAGGCCGGAAGGGTTGGCGGCAACGCTTGCGCTTTGAGATCGAAGTCCTCCGCGATAGTGATGATCCCGATCTGATTTGCCGCCAGTTTGGCCAAGTGCTGAGTGAACTGATCGCGTTACCGGTCAATCTTGGCGTTGTAGTGCCGATCCGGTCAAGTGAGTGGCTTGAATTGATGGCGCAGTACAGCGCGCAGTCGGGCGATGGCGCCAATCAGCAACGGTTTTGGCCGGTCGATACCGACCTCAGTAGTGTGGTGATCAAGCTGGGCGTACCGATTAGTTCGGTTGCCTATCTTGATGACTGTGCCCGTTACGATGTACGTCCCCATCCTGACCATCAAACACCGGAAACAGCGCTTAGCTATTGGGTTGGTTCGCCGATCCGTTTCGCTGGCGAGACGCTTGGCGCAGTATACGTCTGTATTACAACCACTACAGCACTGGACGAAGCGCAGCGGCAAACCGTCGATGAAGCGGCGTATTATGCCTGCTACTTGCTGCGGCCAATTATTTTGCAGCGGGCAGCGCAGCACGCGCAGGAGCAGCGGGCGGCTTGGATGGAGCTGGTCGCTGCCAGTGCGTCTGTGGTGAATCCCGATCGGGCCTTGCAAACGATGCTCGATGCGAGCTGCCGCTTGCTTGACGTACGTGGCGGTGGGTTGTTTATCTATGATGAAGCGCAGAACAAGTTAATCTTACGCTACGTAACCGGCCAACTATCACAAACGTTTGTGGGTTTGTGGTTGTCGCTATCGGATGACGTTATTGGGCAATCGTTTACTGCCAGCAAACCGATCATCATCAACGACGCACTCAATAATCCGCAAAGTAGCCATAAAGTGAATGGCATTCTCGGCGTTGTCTGTCACAACCTTATTAATGTGCCTTTTGCAACGCCGGCTGGTGTGCGCGCCTCGCTGAAGTACATCAATCGGCGGGGTGGTGCGCCATTTCTCGAAGCTGATATTGAACAGATCAATGCAGTGGCTGGCTTGATGGGTCAGATGATCGATCGTGCCCAGCAGCTAGCGTATATTGAGACCGGCATTATCCGCCAGATTCGTGATCTTGATCGGTGGAATGCCGATCTGCGGTCGGTGTTGGCGCTCAATCGCGAATTATTAAGCGCTGCATCGCAAGAGCAGCTCTTCCGGTTAATTATTGACACCATCAGCCAACGCATGCAGTTCCTTGGCGCGGCGCTCTTTGTCAATCGCCGTGAGCATAGCGTGCATCCGATGCTCGAGTGTGTGGGGGCAACGGGTGGGTTGGCCGGCGAGTTTCCGCTCGGCACGTATCTGGCGGCCGGACGGTTGGATGTCTTAGTGAATGAGTGGTCGTTTGGCGAGCACTGTTTCTTGCTGAGCCGGCGCAGCCCGACCTTTGCCGTATTGTTCGATCTGCCACCGCCGCCTAATGGTCAGCGCATCGAGATCGGCTCGAACCAGTGGGGAACCGATGATCTGCTGGTGGTCTTGTTGCGCGCCGCCAACCGTGAGGTGCAGGCGGTGTTGCTGCTCGATCAACCGGTGAGCGGCCAACGGCCAGCGATGGCTGATCTGCAAGCGTTGACTGTTTATGCCAGCATGGCCGGTGCAGCGATTGATATGACACTGTTGCGCGATCGCCAGCAGCGGAGCCTCGAACGCTTGACGGCCCTCAATGGGTTGGGGATGGTTATCCACTCGCAGTCGCTGCCGCAGCCGCAAGTCTTGGAAATGACGGCGCGAGGCATGGTCGAGATCGTCAGCGCCAAATGGGCGCAGATCGTGCTATTTGATGCAGACCGTGATGATCTGCGGATCGAGCGCACGATCGGCGCCTGCTCAGTGAGCCACGATGTTGTGGTCACGCTTGCCCGGCGCGCAATCATCAACCGGCGGCCTGTCTTCCGGTCAGCGACGACGGTTGCGTTGCCATTGCGCGGTACTCAGCGCATGATTGGTGTGACGGTGATTGGCGGCGATCGCGCCCTCGATTCGGCCGATATCGAAATGTTGATGTTGTACGCTACCCAAACGGCGATTGCGATTGAGAGCATGCGCTTGTTGGAAGAGGTGCGGCGCGGGCGTGATAATCTGGCCCGGATTATGGCGGCGGTCGAAAATGGCTTGCTGCTGTTCGTGGCCAATGGCACGGTGATCGTCGCCAATGAGGCGTTTGCTCGCTTGGCGCATACCGCCGAATGGTCGCCGCCGCTCCAGCGGATCGATGGGTTGTCGATGCATGAACTCTTGGAGCAGTGGGCGGTCCAGCGGTTGCTTGATCCAACGACAGTGGCTCATCTGCAACGCTCGCTCACGGCAGCGGGCGCGACGGGGGAGTTGGCCGGCAGTGATGGCGTCTTTGCGTGGTCATCAACGCAGGCAAGCGATTTGGCGGCAGGTCATGCGCAGACCTTTCTGCTGACTATTCGTGATGTAACCGTGGCGAAAAAGGCCGAGCGATTGCGGGCTGATTTAACGCACATGGTGATTCACGATCTGCGCCAGCCACTAAGCAGCATTATGCTGGCCTTCGAGCAGTTGATGAGTGAATTGGGCGACCTCTTGACGGAACGCCAGCAACAGGCGGTGCGCATTGGCCAGAACAGCGCCCGGCAATTGCTCAATCTGGTGAATACGATGCTCGACATTGGCCGGCTAGAGAGCGGCCAAATGCCGCTTGATCGCGAACCGTTGCCGATCGAGAACTTGATCGAGCGCGTGATTGATCCGTTAATGATCCAAGCGCAACTGAAGGGGGTGCAAGTGTTGCAGCGGATCGATCCGCGGGTGCGCATGCTTTTTGCCGATAGCGCAATTATTGCGCGGGTGCTGCAAAATTTGCTGGACAATGCTCTGAAATTCAGCCCACCCAATAGCGCCATTACTGTTGAGGTCAATGTGGCGCCAGCCAATGGCCCTGATCAGACGGTCAGCTTTTCTGATGAGTTAACGGTATCCATCCCCGGTGATCGGGTAGCGCACATTGTGGTGCGCGATCAAGGGCCGGGGATTCCGCCGGAAGAGCGAGAGCATATCTTTGAACGGTTTAGCCAAGCTGGCCACCGGCGGAGTGAAGGCAGCGGGTTGGGCTTGGCATTCTGCCGGTTGGCAGTCGTGGCGCATCAAGGCTCGATTTGGGTGGAGAGTGAACTAGATCGCGGCAGCGCGTTTCATTTCACGCTGCCGCTGGCTGAGATTCGGGGTGAGTGACAGCTACGCACCGAGCAGTTGTTGGCGGGTCTCGGCAATGTAGCGTTGCAATCGTTCGGGATCAGGCTTGTCGGTAGGCAGGATCAAGATAAAATGGCTAAAGATCTCTGAGCGTTTGCGCAGCAGATCAAGCCAGCCGGCGTCTGGATGTTCGCGGCGTAATGCGGCGAGGTGGACATCGGCGAATGCGCGCAACGGTTCGGCGGTGTCAGGCGTGAGGTGGGCAGCCGGGCCGGCGAGGTAGTAGTTGGGTTGGCTGCTGCCGATCGGCGTATCAACCGGCACGAGATGGCCAACGATCACCTCATCGAGTTCGAGGCGCAGCGAGGCATGGCTATCAGCCAAGATGACGAGATCGCCGGTCAAGAGGTCGCGCAGATGAGCGCCGGCGTTGGGCCGCAGCCGCTCGACGCGGTAGGGCCGTAACCGCACATCAACCCACGTTGGCAACAATTGGCGCTCAAGCTCGCCGAGATCACTCTGAGCCAGATTCGCCGCTAGTCGCGAGACCAACGTATGCCCATCGGCTTGGCGGTAATCAAACGCAAACCAGACCATAAACCGATCGGCGCCGTAGCCTTCGCGTTCGTTTAATTCGGCCAACTGCTCAAACTGATAACGCCCGTTCCAATAACGATCAAACGCAGTGCGGAGATCAGCGGCGTCAGACTCGGTTGCGAGGTTCAACAGACGCTGGAGCAAATTGTCTTGGGCGTTGCGCAAGCGCAACTGCTGGCTGCGCCATTCTTCTTCTTTGCGTAAGTGACAGTCTTTGTATTTACGGCCGCTGCCGCAGTAACAGGGATCGTTGCGGCCAAGTTTGGGCGCTCCGGGTCGAGCCATACGCTATCTCCCCTTCGTTCTTAAAACAAACCACCTGATGATAAACGCAAAGGCGCGAAAGCGCAACGATGGCTATTCTACACTCAACGCCAAGCGCATGCCTAAGAACTGATTCCGCAGGTCGGGCTGTAACCGAAAGCGGCAGGCGCAGCGCGCATAACCGTGAGGGTTGGCGTAGCCGCCGCCGCGCAGGATCCGGCGTCCCGGCGCGTTGGGGTCTTCACGCCCATCGTCAGGCCGGTACGGATACGGCTGGTCGAGCGAGGCCGTCCATTCCCAGACATTGCCAGCCATATCTTCGATGCCGTAGGGGCTGCGACCGCCGGGATAGGCGCCAGGAAGGTTGGGCGCCGCGCGCCCGCTCTCGCGAGTGTTGGCGAGATGGGGGTGAAATTCATCACCCCACGGAAAGCGGCGGCTATCGATGCCACGGGCGGCATGTTCCCATTCAGCCTCAGTGGGCAGGCGGAAGTGCAGCCGTTGTGGTGGCGGCAATGGCCGGCCTCTGGTATCGATCAGGCGCACGGTCAGATCAGGTTGGCAACTCAGCCATACGCAAAAGGTCCGTGCCTCGTGCCAGTTGATGTCAGTCACCGGTAGATGCGCGATGTCTGGCGGCGGGAGCGGGCCGCGCCAGATGGGTGGTGGCGGCACTGCGCTAGCGGAGACGGCATAGGCGTAGAGGGCGGCGCTGAGCGGAGTTTGGGCGATCGCGAAGGCCGGCAGCGTCACCTCGTGTTGCGGCGTCTCTTCGTGATAACTCTCGCGGGTGCCGCCGTAGCGGCGGGCCAGATCACTGGTTTCACGTGCCGGTGTGCCCATGCGAAAGGTTTGGCCGGGGATGACAACCATCACCGGCAAGAGTTCAACCAATGGTTTCATCGTTGATAAATACGATTGAGCCGATCCAACTCGCGTTGGTAGATCGTCTCGGCGAAATGCTCAATAGCGGCAACGTTTTGCAGCGCTTCGTAGCCACGTAACAGAAACGTATGGACAGTGCCGATCCCGGCGAGGCGGGCGACGAAGTGGGAGCGGCGGAGGGCTAGGCCGAGGATGGGTGAGCGCGACAACTGAAAGACAGTGTACAACGAACTTCTGACGAGGGTTAATTGGCGGAAGCGCTCGTCATACTTATCAGCCAGCCGGTAAAAGTATTCGTAGGTAATCTCATCGAAGTCGGTGCCAACATCGGCGGCTAGCATTTGTCGGGCGAGATCATCATCAAGCTGATAGGTGAGTTCGAGCAATTCCAGCACCTCTTCCAGATCGCGGAGGCGGATGCCGGGCAGGAAGCCGAGGAAGTGGTGCAGCCGGCGTCCCTCTTGGTCGCGTTGGCTAAAATCACGCGGGCCGTACATCTCGTTGAAGAAAAATTCGCCTAGCGGCTCGTACTCCGGCACTTCCGACAGATCGCGGTAATCGCGGCGGAGGCGATTCGACTGAAAGATTTGTAACGCAATCCGATACTGGCGCAGCGTATTCATGGCAAACGTTCGAGTTGGGCACGGGCGCGTTGTCCCCATTCGCTGGTTGGTTCGCGAGCAATCAGGGTCTGGTACGCGGTGCGGGCGGCGATGAAATTGGCCTGATCTTCAGCGATCAGACCGCTGTAGAAGATGGCTTCGCTATAATCGGGATTCAACGTAATCGCCTGCTGGATCGCTTGCAGCGCACTCGCATTGCGACCTTGGGCGTAGTAAGCGCGGCCTAACCAATAATGCGCTTCGGGAAAATTGGGTTGGAGGGCCACCGCCCGATTGAGATCACGGATGGCTTGGTCGTAATCATTGGCGCGAATGGCTAAGAGTGCGCGCCGATAGAAACTCTCGGCGATACGATTGTTGGCGCTGATAGAGGCGTCGAAAGCGGTGCGGGCTTCGCTGAACCGGCCAGCCTCTTGTAGAAGCTTGCCGCGAAACAGGTGGGCCTCGGCGTAGTTGCGCTGCTGCCGGATCGCCTGTTCAACCGTTTGCAATGCTTCATCAGCGCGGCCCAGCGCGTATTGGGTTTGGGCCATGCCTAGCAGCGCCTCCGGATACTGTGGTTGGAGGGTCAAGGCGCGTTGGTATGCGGCGAGGGCGCGGGCCAATTGACCGTTGCGCAGCAGCGCCTCGCCGAGCCAAAACTGGGCCGTTGCGTTCATATCGCCACCCGGCAAATTGGCCGCCGTTTCAAAGTACGCAAGGGCAACTCCCCAATTGCCTTGCCCGCCGGCCAGCTCGCCCAACCCGATATGCGCGGCGATTGATTGTGGGTCAGTCGCCAGCGCCTGCTGGTACGCCTCATCGGCTGCGGCCGGATCATTCCGGCGACGCGCGACATCGGCCAGCGTCAGCCAAGCGTTCGTGCGTGCCGTAATCGCCTCAGGATCGGAGCGATTTGCGGTTTGCTCTAGCGCGCGGCGGGCCTCTTGCGACGCCGCATCAAGCTGGTTGCCGGCCAAGTAGGCGCGGGCGAGCAACTGGCGGGCCGTTACCGAATCGGGTTGCAGGGTGAGCGCGCGCTCTAAGGCCTGAATGGCCACAGTTGGGCTCTTGCCAGCCAGCGTGGACTGACCGATCCGCAGCAGCCGGTCGGGGTCATTCACGCCTTGCCCAAGCGCCACGCGATACTGCTCGATCGCGCGATTCGGTTGGTCGAGCGGGCCTTCGTACAACTCGGCCAGCTTCAGACGCGCATCGAGATTGCGATCATCAAACGCGATGGCTTCGCGCAGCATGCGTTCAGCCGAATTCAGATCACCCAATTTGATATACGTTTCGCCCAACTCGAATGCGGCGATGGTTGAGCGTGGTGCGAGTGCCAGCGCGTCGCGATAGACCGCAGCAGCTTCAGCCGGCAGGCCGGCGTCGTTATAGAGCCGGGCCAGTTCGATAGCGGCCTCGGCGTTGGTCGTGGCGAGAGGCACGAGCAGACGTTCAGCTTCAGCGAATCCACTTGCACCGCTGCGCCGGAGCGCCCGGCTCAGATTGATAATAGTGTACGGCGATTGTTGCCAAGCGACGAGGGCGCGCCAATGGTCGATCGCCTCCGGCCAATCGCTATCGCTTTCGGCGAGGCGGGCCAGCGCCACATGGGCCGGAAAGAAACGGTTGTTGCGTTCCAGCGCGGCGCGAAATGCCGCCAAGGCGCCGGCCCGGTCGTTGCGCGTCAACGCTACCTTGCCGGCGCCGGCATACCCATCAGGCAACTGCGGTGCAAGATCAATAACCTGTTGATAGGTCTGCGCAGCTTGATCAAACTGGTTGTCAATCCGCAAGGCAAACCCGAGCGCGAGCAAGATCGCGACGTTATCGGGTTGTTGATCGCGCAGTTGGCTCAGCATTTCAATAGTCGGATTAGCCGCGCTTGCCGAGCCAAAAAGCGCCCCGATCAACTGGCCGGCCGGGTTGGGCGCATTGCGGTCTTCGACCGCTTGCAAGGCCGCATCAAGCAACGCAAGGGCAAGGCGCTGGCGGCGCGCGGTTGCTTCACTCTGCTCGGCTTGGCCGGTTGCCATCAAGCCGGCGCCGGGGAAGATAGCAGCTTCGCTGGCGGCTTGCTGCCGCCACAGACTCACCGAGCGGCTGCTGAGCTCGGTTGAGGTGCGCAGTTGGTCGCGGACACTGCGCAGTTCAGCGGCAGACGGCAACGGATCAGCGGCTTCCAGCGCCCAGTAGAGCGGGCCAGCCAGTGGCAGCAAGCGTTCGAGATGAATCAAGGCGCGCTCTTCGGTGAGGGTTGCGTTGAGGCGCGTCTCAACCGGGGTGCGGACGGCGATAGGTATGCGCGCCAGCAGCACCGTTTGCGCTGGCGTCAGCCGGTTGAGCGACCTAGTCGCATCGTCAAGCCGGCCACTTTCGCGGTAGGCGGTTGCGATGAGGAGTTCTAAATCAGGATGTGCCGGCAACAGATTGCGTGCTTGTTCGAGGTCAGAGACGGCGTCGCGCGCGCGCTGTTCGCGCAATGCCCAGAGCGCCAGATTGACGCGCAATTGGCCGAGATCGCGGCCATCGAGCAGATCGATCGCTTCGGCGAAATAGCGCGGCGCATCGGGATGACGGGCGTCGAACAAAATAGCGCCGAGATTGTTGGCAACTAACGCCCGCTCGCCGTCTGCGAGCGCAAGGATGGCTTGATACTCAGCCGCGGCAGCGGTATACCAGCCACGGGCCCACAGCAGATTGCCGCGCAGCAACTGGGGCAAGAATGGCGACAATTGCGGATGAAGCTCGAGCAAGCGTTGGAGCTGATCGATCGCCAGATCAGCTTCGCCGTGGTGGTAGGCGGCCAAGGCGAGCAGGTAAGGCGCGAGGGCGGCTTGGCCGCTAATAGGCGTGGTACTCACGGAAAACCGGTTGGGGAGCGCAAAGCGAATGGCAAAGCCCTGCCATGCTTGTGTGATATCAATATTGTGGGGGAGATAGATCAATTCTGGCCGCAAGCTAGGGCTATCGATCATCCCGCCGGGTTCGACGGCGCCCCAAACTAACACGTCGGCATTAGTTTGTTGGGCCAGCGCCAACGCTTCGGCGCTATTGGCCGGGCGGGTAGCGCTGGTGATGACTTGGACGAGATTCCCTCCATGGGCGCGGAGTTGGCGGGCCAGCGCGCCGGCGATCTGGGAGCCGGCGCGGTCATCATGGTCAGCAAAGGGGGTAATCACAATCACAAAGCGCGGATCGGAAGGGCGCAGGAGCAAAAAGATGCCCACCGCAATGCCGATCAATGCCAGTATGAACAACAGCCGGCGCCAGCGACGCCCGTGCCGGCGCTGGTCAGGATGATCGTCGCTTTGTTCGGTAATGCGCTCGGTTCGTGCCCGTCGCCAAGGCCATTGCATGTTCCGGCTCCTTGCCATGCTGCGCCACATTATCTCTTATTGTAAGCAGTTTTAACGATATTTCAAGCGAGCAGGAAGGAATCTGACTTTGTGGTTGCTCAAAGTGATCCTGAAGAATGGCTTACAGGGTTTGCGGTGATGGGGTTGTCTGATCAGAAAACCGTTAAGGGGCAACGGTTCTCTGATCGGTGCATCGCCCTCGCATCAGCGCAGCCGCGCGCCATCAATCACGATCGCGCTGCCGCCAAACGTTTTGGCGGTGTGTTTCATCATCGCGGCGGCGCGCGATAACTCGTCAACGGTGGCGGTCGGTGTGCTTGATACGCCGCCAATGGCGATGGCGCCGATCGGGATATGAGCAAGGTTGCTGGCGCGGTCGTGCCCTATCAAGTAGCCACGCGCGCGATCAGCTTCGTCGTACAGTGCACCGCACACTTGCTCATACTGATGGACGATCCAGCAGGCCAGCTCGGCGGCAATCTCTGAGGGGCAAAGCATGACGAAATCATCGCCGCCAATATGCCCGAGAAAGGTTGAATGTTCGGCAAAGTGGTTCTGCGTCTGTTCACAAATCTCGGCCACGAGCCGGATCGCCTGATCGCCGCGGGCGAAGCCGTAGGCATCGTTAAAGGCCTTAAAATCATTCAAATCAATGTACAGCAGCGTAAACGCCTCACCGCGCTGGAGGCGATAGCGAATCTCTTCGCTAATCAAGAGATTGCCGGGCAAACCGGTGAGTGGGTTACGGACTGAACGCTGTGTGGTGCGTCGCAGCAACGAGCGAATGCGGGCGATCAATTCGGCGTCATTGAATGGTTTGGTGATATAATCATCAGCGCCGGTGTCAAAGCCAATCACGACATCAGTCGGATTGGTGCGGGCGGTGACAATGATTATCGGCAAATGGGCGGTGCGGGTATCGTTGCGTAGCTGGCGGATCGCCTCGTAGCCATCGATACCGGGCAGCATGAGGTCGATCAAGATCAGATCAGGCAACTGTTCTTGAGCGACGCGGATGAGCGCGATCCCGTCTTCAGCGGTGAGCACAGCGAAGCCGGCGCGGGCCAGCATATCGCTGAGCAAAAAGCGCAGGTTAGGTTCGTCATCGGCAATCAGAACCGTCGGCAAATGGATTTCTTCAGACACTGAGCAAAACCTTAAGTTGACCGGATGCGGCGGCAAACACCTCCAATCCTGCAGAAAGCGGATACCGGGCGCTGATCAAGGGTTGGGTTTCGATCAAGCCGCGCTCGAGCAAGCGGAGCGCCGGTGCGACGGGGCCACAGCGCGAGCCAATCAGTTGCACTTCGTCAACCACCAGCATACTCAGATTCAGGTTGGTTTCGGCGGCAAACGTGCTCTTGAGCACTAGCCGCCCGCGTGGGCGCACTAGCTGCCGAGCGATTGCCAAACCGGCTGGGTTGCCAGTACAATCAATTACGACATCAAATTGGTGTGACGGCTCATCATTGCTAGGTATGCACGTCGTACCTTGCCGCCGGTAGAGATCCCATCGTTCGGGGTGGCGGCCAATGAGCGTCAAATCGCAGCCAGTCAGGCGCAAGACTTGCACAATCATTGCGCCTAACTTGCCATCGCCGACAACAGCCACTCGTTCGGTTGGGCGAATGTGACTCTGCTCGACAATTTCCAGCGCAGCGGCTAGCGGTTCGGTGAAGACGGCAGCCTCATCGCTGACGCTATCTGGCACTTCGTGCAAGCAGGCTTCGGGCAGGGTAAAGAGATCGGCCATCGCACCATCACGCCGGTCGATGCCAAGCGTGGTGCGGTACGGGCAATGGCTTTCATTGCCGCGCAAACAGGTTGGGCAGCGGCGGCAGGCGGCATTGATTTCGCCCACGACACGCTTCCCAAGCCAATCCGGATTATCGGCGGCGACCACAGTGCCAACGAATTCATGGCCCAGAACGCCACGAAAGTTCATGTACCCGCGCGTGATTTCGAGATCAGTATTACAGATACCCACTAGGCGGGGACGGATCAGCGCTTCTCCCGGTGGGCGTTTAGGTTCGGGGTAATCGGTGCTATACCGTAGGTTGCCATCAAAAACAATTGCTCGCATAAGGTCACAGACTTCGCTTTGCAAGACACCGAACTCTATTATACTATATGCCGCTGCTTGCCGTGTTGCGGGCAAGCGCGAGCAAGGAGTAGCATCATGCGCGTTTTATTTTTAGGCAGCCCATCGTTTGCCGTGCATGCGCTCGACGCATTGGTCGCTGCCGGGTATGATATTGTTGGCGTTGTCACCCAACCTGATCGTCCAGCCGGACGTGATCGCCGGCTGACGCCGCCGCCGGTCAAAGTAGCGGCACTTGCTCACGGCCTTCCGGTGTTCCAGCCTGAAACATTGCGCGATCCGGCGGTGGTCGCTACGCTATCGGCATTGCAACCTGATGTTGGTGTGGTGGCAGCGTATGGCGAGATTTTGCGCCGGGCCGTGTTGGCGATCCCGCCGCTCGGCTACCTCAACATCCACCCATCGTTACTGCCGCTCTACCGGGGCCCAACCCCGGTAACCGGCGCGATTTTAGCCGGTGAGACGGTGACCGGCGTGACGATCATGCTGCTCGATCCGGGTATGGACAGCGGCCCGATTTTGGCGCAAGCCGTGGTCGATCTACCGCCGACAGCGCGGGCCGGCCCGCTGACCGATGAGCTGTTCCGCTTAGGGGCCGAACTGTTGGTGCAGACGTTGCCTCGCTATGCCCGCGGCGAGATCGAGCCGCGCCCGCAAGATCACAGCCAAGCGACCGTGACCAAGATGCTCAAAAAAGAAGATGGCCGGATCGATTGGTCGCTACCGGCGATTGTAATCGAGCGGATGACGCGGGCCTACGATCCGTGGCCGGGGACGTATACCTTTTGGCAAGGCCAGCCGTTGCGGGTGATCAGCGCAGCAGTGACCGCAACGGCGGCTGCGGCGGCACCGGGGTTGGTAATTGGGCGCAGCACGCGCGGTCATCCGCTCGTGCAAACCGGCAGTGATGCACTAGAGTTGGTTGAGGTGCAGCCGGCTAGCCGGTGCCCGATGAGTGGTGTGGCGTGGTTGGTCGGCATCCATGCGAGTGAAATCCGATTGGGGGAAGCGGCACAGAATCAATAGCGATAGTGCAAGCTAATCTAACGCGATGCGTTATTTCGACTTGCGTTCTGGTCATGAACTGCGTATAATCACATTCACAGGATTTTCCTACGACAGTGCGTCATCATTGTGTCGATGGCGCAGGAGATGAAGTATGCCATTCTTCAAAGACGAGGAAGAACTGCGGCACATTTTAGGCACACTCTACGATCGGGTGAAGTGTGATGCGCAAATAGCGCCGCGGATTTGTGAAGGCCGGATTGTCATTCAGTTTCGGTACGAAGAGCCGCATGGCGTCGTCACAATTGATGCCGCGCATCCGCCAACCCAACCCGGCGCATACTGCGATGTCTTTTGGGATGAGGTCAGCCTGAAACCAGACGTTGAGATGAGCATGAAGGCTGATATCGCGCACCAATTCTGGCACGGCAAGATCAATCTCATGACGGCATTGGCTCGCCGGCAGATCATTGCCAAGGGCCCGATTCCCAAAATTCTGAAGCTCTTGCCGGCTGTCGAGCCTGTGTACACGATGTATCCGAACATGCTGCGAGAGATGGGGCGCGAAGATCTGGTCTTAACCAAGTAGCACCGGTTTACTCGCTGCGCCTATGCCAACCACGAGCGAGATGTATGAACGCGGCGCCGCTGATGCCGAACGAGGCGAGTTCAACCCTTTCTATTACCAGCACTACTACTACTACCGGCAAGGGTACGATTCGGTGCGGCGCCGCCATCGGTCTCGGTTTCCGCTAGCCGGCTTCTTCATTTTGATCACCGTTATTGCGCTTGGCATAACGGTCACAGGGTGGTTGATCGGGCAGCGTGGCTCTCCCGCCGTTGCCCAACCGATCGCTTCACCGATCGCCGCGATCGCTTCGTCTACCCCGACCTCGTTACCCCCCTCGCCGACACCGCTTCCTTCACCGACGCCGATCCCGACCCCGCCACCGCCAACCTTGCAGATTGGCGGGAGAGCGGTGGTGGTCAATGTGGGGAATGCGCCATTGCGGGTGCGGGTCGCACCCGGTTTGCAGGCACGGGTGGTTGGCTCGCTGCCCGGTGGGAGGGAAGTGGTGTTGCGTGAGGGACCGGTGCTCGCCGATGGATACACATGGTGGCAGGTTGAAGTTGGCAATCAGCGTGGTTGGTGCGCAGTGGTTGCGCCGGATGGGAGTCAGTTCTTAGAACCGGTAGGGCGATAGCGGCGGGTATCCACACCCGCCGCTCCTGCTCCTACTTTCGCGTTGGCGTGGCCGTCTCGAGCAGCGCAGCATACGGGCCGCGCTGGGCAGGTGGCAGCATTGCGGCAATCTTGAGCATCATCTCGGTAGTGAGGCGCTCCATCACATCGGCAGGGATCTTGTTATCGGGCAACGTCTCAATCCGGTACGGTTCGCCAATTATAATATGGACTGGTTCGCGGCGCAAGGTGCCGCGGAAGCCGTGCTCGGTACCGGTAATTGCCATGGGTACGATCGGTACGCCGGCCTGCATTGCCAACCGGATCGCGCCGCCGCGCCCCGGTTGCAAAATGCCATTCCGGCTGCGGTGGCCTTCGGGGAAGATAAGCAGCACGGCGCCATTTCGCAACGCTTCAGTCGCCGCATCAAGCGCCGCCAGATCGCGCTTGCCGCGCCGGATCGGGATCACATTCATATTGCGGAAGAACCAGCCGGCCAAGGGGTTGGCAAAAATCTCGATCTTAGCCAGCCATGACAATCGATAGCGGAACGGCAACAATGCGCCAACGACCGGGATGTCCACCCAATTAATGTGGTTCATTACCAGAATCATCCCGCCTTGTTCGCGGGGAGGCAATCGCTCAACTCCCTCGATCGACCAGCGCCACCAACCGATCAGGCGGAAGAAGTGAATGATGATATAGAGGAACCCGTAGACGACATAAGCAAACATGACGTCCTCACTAGCGGCCCAGATCAAACCCAAAGACAAGCCGGCCACCTAACCACCCACCCACAATGAGCAAGATCGCGCCGGCGATATGCCAGCCAAGATAGGCGTTGCGTTGGGCAGGGTCGTTGAGAATAGCTGGTTGCCGGCGCCGCATCAGCCAGACCCGGCCATAACATACGCTGGCGGCCAAGCTCGCCGCGGCGTGGCCATTCGTCCATACAATCACTGGATCATCGATGGCACGACCGACCAATTGGCGGGCAGCGTCAAATAATCCGCTGGCAACAGCAACGAGCGCGCCGAGCAAGCCGAAGATCAGGCAATGAAAGGCGCTTTGATCCCATTGCATGCGCCCGGTGCTCAGCGCAATCAACGAAAAGAGACTGCTGGCGAGCAGCAGTCCAATCGGAATATGGATGGTGGCAGGATGCAGTGCGTACATCACCTGCAATTATACCATAGCCGCTGCTGGCTCGATGCGTGCTCGGCCAGCACTCTGCTCACCGAGCTGCTGGGCAATCGCTGTGGCGTGATTGGCCGGCAGATCGACAACCATCGTCACATCAGCGGCGAATGTCTCAGTAACAATGATGGCGGCGTTTGCCTCAAGCAACCGGCGAATAAGAGCGTAATCGGGGTATTGCAGGTGGATCGTCATGCGTTGATAGATGATCCGTTCGGTTCGCGGTACCATGGCGAGCACTGCGCGGGTGGCATCGCTATAGGCTCGCACGAGCCCGCCAACGCCGAGGAGCGTGCCGCCAAAATAGCGCGTCACGATCACCGTAATATCGCCAAGATCAGCGCCGCGTAAGACGGCCATCATCGGGCGGCCAGCAGTTCCGGCTGGTTCGCCATCATCACTCATGCCGGCGATCGTGCTGGCGCCATAACCGACCAAATAAGCGTAACAATGGTGGGTGGCATCGGGCATTTCCGCGCGTACAGCGGCGATCGCGGCCCGCGCCGCTGCAACAGTGGGTGTCGGGATCGCTTGGGCAATGAATCGTGATCCGCGCACGACAATCTCGGTGCGGGCCGGGGCAGCCGGAATAGGGTAGGATGTGGTATTCATTGTGCTGGGGCCTGCCATAATGGGTTGGTGAGCTCGTCAATCGCAGCTTCGATCGCTGTCAGTTCGCTTGCAAGCGCATAGTAACGGGCGCGGCCTTCGACGTGGCGCACGGCCCAGAAAGGCTGGAATGGTTCAGGGATCGGGTTACGCAGGGCGCGGGCAACCTCGGCGAGCAGTTCGCGAAATTCGAGTTCCCACCACCGTTGGAGCGCCGCGCTCAGCGTGCTGCCGGGAGGGCCGAAATCGGCCAGTAGACGGCGGGCAAACTCGCGGGTGAGCGCATATTGCTCGTGGGCCACTGCTACTGCCTGCGCCGCTAGCTCAGCAAGGCGACCGGCAATGGCAGTTGGCGGCGCTGGCAAGACAATGGTGTCTGTCACCTGCTGCAAGCGGCGGCGACCGGCGCTGGAGGCGAGCAAGGCGAGTACCACATGATCGGCAGGCGCGAGGATGCGGATAGGAGCGATAGGAATCGCATTGCCGGCATCCCATGCGATGGCCGGGTGTTCACCAACGCCGATCAAGATGCGCGGGATGGGTGCAGAGAGCGCAGGCTTCGCTGTGGGCGGCAATTCCCAACATAACGGCTCTGATGCGTCAGCGTAGGCGCTCAGACGCCGGCTGAGGCCGGGGTGTCGCTTTACCAGATCCTCAACGCTGCTGATCGCATGGTTCTGGCTGTAACCCAGTGGCAGGGCGAGCAGCCAGTGATCGCCAGTCGGGGTATACCACGGACGAAGCGCGCTCGCATCAATGACCGGTCGTAACAAGGGTGCGCAAGCCGGCTCGAAGATAACCGCTTGATCGCGTTCGGCGCGGGTATATCGCAGTGCCTGATGGGGAGCCGGAATACCGGCAAGGAGTGTGCGCATAGCTTTATGGGTCGTGTTACAATACACATTATGATATAGTATACATCTGTATCATACATTGCTCGACAATTACGCTGATGCGCGAACAGCGGCAAACGTTGCCTGTTCGTGGCGCTTTCTGGTAGCCTAAGGAGCAGTCCATGACCGAATTGGCCGAACACGCGCCATCGGTTGCGGTAAACGCCCCATTATTACCCCTCAAGCTCTCGCCGCCGCCGGTGCGAGATGACGAAATGTTGCGCCGGGATTTGCAGGCGTTATTAGCTGAAGCACGCTTGCTGCCGGTAACGGTGGTCGTGGCACCGGCTGGGTATGGTAAAACCACCTTATTGGCCCAGTGGGCCGATCAACTCGCCCGCACCGGAGCGCAAGTAGCGTGGCTTGGTTTTGAGGCAAGCGACCAAGAGCCGGCCTTGCTGCTCGCGTATCTGATCGGCGCAATTCAGCGGATTTTGCCTCAGGCAGGCGAGCAAGCATTGCGCATCTTGCAGAGCGTATCCGGTTTAGAACGGGATTGGCCGTTGGTGGCCGGCGCATTGCTGAGCGATGTGCAACGTGAGTTGCAATCACAAACAATGTTGATCCTCGACGATGTGCATCTGGTGAGCGATGGGCCGATTACGGCTGATCTGCTGGGCTATCTCTTACGCGCTGCACCGCCAAATTTGCACATTGTGATGGCTTCGCGCCGGCCGTTGACGTTTGCCCCGCTCCCGCGCCTGCGTGCTGAAAGGTTGTTGCTTGAGATCGGGGCGAATGATCTCTTGTTACAACGGCACGAGGCGATCGAATTGTTGCAACGAACTGGGGTGTCGTTGACGGATGATGAGCTCGATCTGTTGTTCGAACGCACCGGCGGTTGGATGTTGAGCGTGCAGTTGGCAGTGCGCACACTGGCCCGCCAGACGCCTGAGCAGCGCCGGGTGTATCTGCAAGGCTTGGCGACAAATCAGCACGATCTGTTTGAGTATCTGGCTTCAGAGGTGTTGGCGGCGTTGCCGCCGCGCTTGGTCGATCGCTTGATCTGCGCCGCTCTGCTTGGTCAAGTCAACCCCTCGTTGCTCGATGAGGCGCTTGGCGTTGATGATAGCGCCAAACTGATCGAACAAGCAATTGCGCTCGGCTTGCCGCTAACGGTTGATGCCGGCGCGTCCAATGGCGAACGGATTTTCCGCTTTCACCCACTCTGGCAGCGCCTGTTAGCCGATCGAGCGCTGACCCGGTTTGATCGAGTGACGGTGCGCGACCTGCACGAACGGTTTGGGATGGTGCTGGTGCGCCATGATCAAATCGAGGCGGCGTTGCGCCATTTAGCGGCGACCGGCAACCCGGCAGCGATCGCGCATGCCCTGCGCGAGCATGCGTGGCCATTGATCGACTCGCCCCAGCGCGACAGTTTGCGGAATTGGATCGAGCGTCTCCCGCCGGAAGTGCGCGAACGCGATCCTGAATTGCTCCACATGCAAGGTTGGAGTTTGTTCAATACCGATCGCGAACGCGCTTTGCAATTGATCAGCCAAGCCGCCGAACAATACCGGCTGGCCGGCGCTCCGGCGCAGGAGCTGCGCGCGCTGCGCGATATGGCCGTTCTCCTCTTCTGGTCTGATGCGCCGGTTGAGTTTGCGGCGGCGTGCCGCCGCGTCATTGCGGCGGCGGCGCGCGCCAACGACACGTGGTCGCGCGGCGCAGCGTTGGTTGGGTTGATGGCGCGCGCCTATAGCCAAGGGCGGTTTCGGGCGGCATTGCGAATCGCGCGTTGGGCCGATCGCCGTCCGCTCAGCGTGCTGTGGCAGTGGTTGCTGGCTGCGCTGCGGGCATCGATCTATACCCAGCAGGGCTACCCAGCAGAAGCGATGACTGCGATTAATGCCGCGCTTGAGTTGCCCCGCATCGATCGCAACGATATGTTGCGCCAGTCGTTGCTGTTGTTGCAGGCGATGGCGCTCTACCAGCAGGGGAAAGGCGAAGCTGCGCTCGATCAAGTGCAAGAATGTTATTACCGGTTGAGCGATTACGCGCCCGGCAGTGTGCTGGCCGGCAATACAGCCTTAATGTTGGCCCTGTTGTTGATCGAGCATGATCGATATGAAGAGGCCGCCACATCGTTGCAGCGGGTACGGCAAATCGTGGCCCATCTTGATGACCGTCTCTTGGGCGCGCGCGCCCGGATCGTTGAAATCTATGGGTTGTTGCGTAACCACCAGCCTGCTGCTGCGGCGGCGCAGGCGCTAGCATTTTGGCAAAAACTGCGTGAGCAGCCGGTGGCAAGTGTGCAGCACCCCGCCTATTGTGATAGCCGCTATCTCAATACGCAGGATCTCTGGTTGCAGAGCCTGTTGCTGATTGCTATCGGCGAAGGCGGCGCACGTGATCAGGCGTTGGCGATAGCAGATGACCTGCTCTCGTCTATGGATCGGCGCTACGATGGTTTGTTCCGCGCTTTGATCCATATTTACCGGGCCTATTTGGTGGCGCAGTATCAGAGCGACTCGCCTGCGATTAAGGAGGATTTGCTATCGGCATGTGCGATTTGCGATCGTGCTAGCGTTGAGTCGCTGCCCTTTTTGCCGCGCCCGGCGATGCTCTGGGCGATCAAGACCTCGTTGCAACTTGGGTTGTCGAGCCGGGCAATGAATGCTGCGCTCCGCCAGTTTGATACGACGACGCTGGCCGCAATCCTTATTCCGTTGCTCGATGAGTCGTTTCCGGTTGCGCTGCGCGTGCGCAGCGCTGGCCTGATCGGCGATCTGAGCGTTGTTAATGCGTACAGCACGCTGCGGGCATTATTGAAAGATCGTTCGCCCCACGTTCGCCAAGCGGCTCAGGATGCGCTTGAGCGGCTGAGCTATCGTCCGCCCTACCGGCTTATCATCCGTGCTTTGGGCGGATTCCAAGTGCTTCGTGGCGATCAAGAGGTTCGTGATCGCGATTGGCGCAGCGTTAAAGCGCGCCAGTTGCTGCAATTGTTGCTGATCGAGCGCGGGCGTATGCTGCCGCGCGAGCAGATTATGGATATGCTCTGGCCCGGTCTCGATAGCGAGTCAGCTTCCAATAATCTGCGGGTGACGATCAGCCGGTTGATTAAGGCGCTGGAGCCTGATCGGCCAGAAGGTGCGCCAACCTACTATATTATCCAGCAAGGTGACACCTATGGCTTTAATGTCGAGAGCGATCATTCGTATGATGTGGCTGATTTCGTGCAGGCGGTAGAGCGAGGCCGGCGCGAATTGCAACGCAACCGGAGCACCGAAGCGCGTGAGGCCTTCCAAGTGGCGGTGTCTCTCTATACTGGCCAGTTTTTGCCTGATAGTTTGTACGAAGATTGGTCGGTGGTGGAACGGGAACGATTAGGGTTGTTGTTTACCGATGCCACGCTCAGTTTGGGCCGCATTCTGTTTGACGAGGGGAAGTATCACGATGCCATTGCGTTGGGCTGGCGGGTGCTCGAGTACGATAAAGCGCAGGAAGAGGCGTACCAGTTGCTGATTCGTGGGTATGGAGCAATTGGTGAGCGCAGCACGGCTATCCGGTTGTATCAGCGTTGTGTAACCGCACTGCGCGATGAGCTTGGCGTTGAGCCGCTATCCGAAACGGTAGCGCTGTTTGAGCAAGTTCGCGGCAAACGTGCGTCGTAGCTAGGTAGTAGCCTCAGAGGCGGTTTTATTAGCATCGGCGGGGGCGTGCTGTTGCAAGTGATTGTTGATAAAAGCTAAGAGTTCATCGAGTTGGTCAATGCGGCACTCAAAGCCGGTGCCAATATGCTGGATCCGCCCGCTCCACCGCTGCGCCGCCATGTCTTCGTTCTCGGCTACGACAATCCGCACCAAAAATGATTCGACTCGCCGAGTCGCCATACTTTTCTTTCCTCGCTCTATCATCTGTCACCCGACTAGCAAACTTAGTAGTATCATACTGAGGTGTTCTTACCATTTCATAACCAAGATCTAGATTGTGTCGCGAGGATTGCTGTGCAAGCTGTGATTGCAGTATTACCCGGAGATGGGATTGGGCCAGAGGTGGTGGCGGAAGGGGTGAAGGTGTTGCAGGCGGTAGCGGCCCGCTTTGGTCACACCTTTACTCTGCGTGAAGCATTGATCGGTGGGTGTGCGATTGATGCTGCCGGCGAGCCGTTGCCTGCTGAAACCGTGGCGTTGTGCCGCGAGGCTGATGTGGTGTTGCTCGGTGCGGTCGGCGGCCCCAAGTGGGATGATCCGCAGGCGAAGGTGCGGCCCGAACAGGGGTTGCTCGGCATTCGCAAGACGCTCGGTCTGTTTGCCAACCTGCGTCCGGTGCAGATGCATCCACGCTTGATCGATGCCTCGCCGCTGCGTCCCGAACGGCTGCAAGGTGTCGATCTGATCGTGGTGCGCGAGTTGACCGGCGGGATCTACTTTGGCGAGAAGCGGCGCGAACGTGGCCCCGGTGGTGAATGGGCCAGCGATCTCTGTATCTATACCGAGGAGGAGGTTGTCCGGGTGGTGCGGGTTGCCGCGCAATTGGCCCGCCGCCGCCGCGGCAAGCTGACGCTGGTTGATAAGGCGAATGTGCTCGAAACCAGCCGGTTGTGGCGCAGTATTACGACTCGGCTGATGCGCGATGAATTCCCTGATCTGCAATTTGAGACCATGCTGGTTGATGCTTGCGCCATGCATCTCATCCGCCGTCCGGCTGATTTTGATGTGATTGTGACCGAGAATATGTTTGGCGACATTCTCACTGATGAAGCAGCGATGCTGGCCGGTTCGATGGGGATGTTGCCGTCGGCGTCGTTGGGCAGCGGGCGGATGGGGTTGTATGAGCCGATCCATGGTTCGGCCCCCGATATTGCTGGGCAGGGGAAGGCCAATCCCTTGGCAACGATTTTGAGTGTGGCGATGCTGTTACGCCATTCGCTCGATCTAGCTGCCGAAGCCGAGTGTGTTGAATCGGCGGTGGCAGCGGTGATCGAGCGTGGGATTGTGACCGCCGATATTGCCGCCCCCGGCCAGCCTACCTATAGCACTGCCGTGGTTGGCGATGCGGTCGCTGCTGCGGTGGCTGGGTGATAAGGTTTATCGCCGAGGACGCAGAGGGCGCAGAGGATGTCTCTTTTTATCCTCTGCGCCATTGTGTCGTTTTACGCCAAGGGCGGCGCTCTGTTGCTCTCTTCCCGCCCTTTCTCTCTGGTTGAGCTGAGATACTCCGTTTTCTCACACAAGCATTTATGGTGATCGTCAATCCTCTGCGATCTCTGCGGTACATAAACCAACGTGTCTATCCGTTGCGGTATACTTGAACCAGCGCGTACTGCCCTGTGCTATACTGGCAGCCACGCAACCGAATCGCACTCGTTATCGCAACGGAAGGAGCGCTCGATGGAGCGAAAGATTCGCGTGCTGGTCGCGAAACCCGGTCTCGATGGCCACGATCGGGGCGCTAAAGTCATTGCCCGCGCTCTACGTGATGCCGGCATGGAGGTGATCTATACCGGCTTGCAGCAGACACCGCAGATGATCGTTGAGGCTGCGCTGCAAGAGGACGTTGATGTGATCGGTCTCTCGATCCTTTCTGGCGCGCACATGACGCTGCTGCCCAAAGTGATGCAGTTGCTGCGCGAGCAGGGTATGACCGATGTGCTGGTCGTCGCTGGCGGGATCATCTCTGATGAAGATGCCGAGATTCTGAAGCGCGAGCACGGCATCGCCGAGGTGTTCGGCCCCGGTTCGTCAACGCAGGCGATTATCGACTTCATCCGTTCCAACGTCCAGTTGACGCGGGGTTGAGCTATGAGCGAGCACGAATTGGTGACGCGCTTGCGCAACGGCGAGCGGCGAGCGCTGGCGCGCGCCATTTCTCTGGTCGAGCATGGCGGGCCGGCGGCGCGCGCAGTGATGGCGGCGGCCTACCCTTACGCTCATGCCCATCGGGTTGGCATCACCGGCCCTCCTGGCGCCGGCAAATCGACGCTGGTCACGTCGTTGGCCCAAGAATGGCGCCGGCGCGGGGTGCCGGTTGGCATCGTCGCCGTTGATCCATCGTCGCCGTTCAGCGGCGGCGCGGTGCTTGGCGATCGCATCCGCATGCAGGCGCTCGGCGGCGATCCCGGCGTCTTTATTCGCAGTATGGCCAGCCGGGGCCGGATGGGCGGTTTGGCGCGCGCGACTGCCGATGCGGTCAGCTTGATCGCCGCTGCCGGTTTTCCAATCGTGTTCATCGAGACGGTTGGCGCTGGGCAGGATGAAGTTGATATTGCCCAGACCGCCGATACCACGATTGTAGTGGAAGTGCCCGGCATGGGCGATGATGTGCAGAGCATTAAAGCCGGCATGCTCGAAATTGCCGATATCTTTGTGGTCAACAAAGCTGACCGGCCCGGCGTCGATCAGACAGTGCGCCAGCTCCGCACGATGTTGCAATTGGGGGGCGCGCCGGCTGATGGCTGGTCGCCGCCGGTGTTGACGGCGGTAGCCACCACCGGCGAGGGATGCGCGCAGATTGTCGATGTGGTCGAGCAGCACCGGCAACATCTTGCCAATGATGGCGCGCAAGCCGGCCGGATGCGGGCGTTGGCCGAGCGTGAGCTGGCTGCCGCAGTACAAGAATTGATCCTCGAACGGTTGCGCGGCCCGCGTTGGGAAGAGTTGGTGGGCGAGATTGCCTCTCGTCGGCGCGATCCGTATGCCGCTGCGAGCGAGTTGTTGGATGGATAGGGCGCGGCATTCGTCGCCCGTACAATAGGTGGATGGGGCGCGGTAGGGGCGAAGCATGCGTCGCTCGTGCGAATAGCCCCTATATATCTAGGAGGTTTTCTGTGCAGGTTAATCCGTCGATTTTTAAAGCCTACGATATTCGCGGCATTTATCCAACCGAGCTGAACGAAGAGGTAGCCTATCTGATCGGGCGCGCCTTCGTCACCTTCCTTGGCGCCGATACGGTGATCGTCGGGCGCGATATGCGCACCTCCGGCCCGGCACTGTTCGATGCGGTGACGCGCGGGATTATGGATCAGGGGGCTGACGTGGCTGACATTGGTATGGTCAGCACCGATCAGTACTACTTCGCCTGCACCCAGCTCGGCTTCCCCGGTATGATGGTGACGGCGTCGCACAACCCCAAGCAATACAACGGCTTTAAGATGGTGCGCCGCATGCCCTACCTCTTGTCGGGTGATGAGGGGATTCAGGATCTGCGCCGGTTGGTCGAGAGCGAAGACTTCCCGACGCCAACCCGCCGCGGCGAACGTCGCGAGTACGATTTCAAAGAGCAGTTTGTGCAGAAGGTGCTCTCGCTGATCGGTGTCGAGGCGATTAAGCCGCTGAAGGTGATCGTTGATACCGGCAACGGCATGGTCGGCCCGATCCTGCAAGCGGTCTATTCACGCTTACCCATCCAATTAACCGGGATGTATCTCGATCCCGACGGCACCTTGCCCAATCACGGCCTCGATCCGCTGATGCCAGAGAACCGGGCCGAGTTACAGCAGCGGGTGAAAGACGAAGGGGCTGATATTGGCTTTGCCTTCGATGGCGACGGCGACCGCTTCTTTGCCATCGACGATCGCGGCGAGTTTATTCCCGGCGATTTTTTGACGGCGATTTTGGGCCGCTATCTGCTCGAAGAAGAGCCAGGGGCGAAGATTCTCTACGATGTGCGCGCGTCGTGGGCAGTGCCCGACGAAGTGCGCACTGCCGGCGGTATCCCGTTGGTCGAGCGGGTTGGGCATGCGTTCATCAAGCGCCGCATGGCGAATGAAGACGCGATCTTCGCCGGCGAGGTCTCTGGCCATTACTACTTCAAAGCGTTCGCCTTCGCCGACTCAGGCATCATCCCCTCGCTCTACCTGCTGGAAATGCTCTCGAAGCGCGGAGTGAAGATGAGCGAATTGGTGGGCCAGCTCGAATCGCGTTACTTCATTTCCGGCGAAATCAACTCGCGGGTGAGCGATGTGCGCGCGAAGCTTGACGAGATCGCCGAACGCTACAGCGATGGTAAGATCGAGCGGCTCGACGGCGTGTCGGTCAGCTACGACACGTGGCACTTCAACGTGCGCGGTTCCAACACCGAGCCGCTGATTCGCCTGAATCTTGAGTCGATCGCATCGCGCGCCGAGATGGAAGCCAAACGCGATGAGGTTTTGGCGGTGATCCGGTCGTAATGCCGGATTGGTTACGCTCATTGGTGACGAATATATTTCGTGATCATGATTGTGGAGACGCACTGCCGTGCGTCTCTACAATTTTTCTCCCCCATCCCATCCCCCCATTTCGATTTGGGATAATCACCCTTGACACGTGCATCAACACTCAGTATATTAAAGGTATCGAATATATTCCCAAACGGAATAGATTGCGCCTCACCAATTCTTCCAATCACTGTTCCCCCTTGGCAGGGGCGCTCGTCTCAATCCTAGTCTGATACTCGCAACCGGCTCGTTGGCGAGCCACGAATAGAGGTTGTCGTTCATTGGCGAACGGAGAAGAGCGCTATGGAAATCAGTCAGGACAAGCTCCTTTGGGCGTATGAGCGGATGCGGCTCATTCGTGAGTTCGAGGATCGGCTCCACACCGATTTTGCCGCCGGCAAGATTCCCGGTTTCGTTCACTTGTATGCAGGCGAAGAGGCGGTGGCAACCGGTCTCTGCGCCCATCTGCGCGATGATGATTTCATCACCAGCACCCATCGCGGCCATGGTCACTGTATCGCCAAAGGCGTTGATCTGCGCGAGATGATGGCCGAGATCTACGGCAAGGCGACCGGCGCGTGCAAAGGCAAGGGTGGTTCGATGCACATTGCCGATGTCAACAAGGGCATGCTCGGCGCGAATGGGATCGTCGGCGGCGGCCCGCCGCTGGCCTGCGGTGCCGGTCTCACCGCCAAGCTCAAAGGCACCGATCAGGTGACGGTCTGTTTCTTCGGCGATGGCGCTTCTAATCAAGGCACCACCTTCGAGGGTCTCAATTTGGCCGGCATCTGGAAACTGCCAGTGATCTTTGTCTGCGAAAACAACGGGTACGCCGAGACCACCTCGCCCCACTATTCCGTCTCTGGTCAAGACATTGCCGCTCGCGCGCGCGGTTTTGGCATGCCGAGCATTGCCATCGACGGTCTCGATTTCTTCGCTGTCTACGAAGCTGCCGGCGAGGCGATTGCCCGCGCCCGGCGCGGCGAGGGGCCGACCTTCATCGAGGCGCAGACCTACCGCTACTACGGTCACTTCGAGGGTGACTCGATCCGCTATCGCAATCGGGAAGAGGAAGAACATTATCGCTCGCTCGATTGTCTCCACCGCTTCCGCCAGACCGCTATTGCGCAAGGGTTGCTGACTGAGACTGAGCTTGACGAGATCGACGCGCGTGCGCGGGCTGCGATCGACGATGCGGTGCGGTTTGCTGCCGAAAGCCCGATGCCCGATCCAGCCGAGCTGCTGACTGATGTCTATGTGGATTATCCGATGGCGGCGCTCTGGCCGTTCCAAGCGGCGGCTGTGCCGGTGCATCGCTAGGCGGTTCAGCGAATAGATTTCCGGCGGAGCTTCTCCGCTGCCACTCAATGATGAGGTGACACTATGACGGCAATGGTTGAAGAGGCGGTACGCACCCTGAGCTATCGCGAGGCAATTAACGAGGCGCTGCGCCTGGAGATGCGGCGCGACCCAACTGTGATTTTGATGGGCGAGGATGTAACCGGTGCGTCGCACAGCGAAGACGAGAGCCATCTCGATGCGTGGGGCGGTGTGTTGGGCGTGACCAAGGGCTTGGTGCATGAGTTTGGCCGCCAGCGGGTGCGCGATACGCCGATCACCGAGTCTGGCTTCGTCGGCGCTGGGGTTGGCGCAGCGGCTACCGGTATGCGCCCCGTGGTCGAGCTGATGTTCATCGGCTTTATGGGAGTCTGCCTCGACCAGATCGTCAATCAGGCCGCCAAGATGCGCTATATGTTTGGCGGCAAAGCCCGCATTCCGCTGGTCATCCGCACTATGATCGGGGCCGGTTTCCGCGCTGCGGCCCAGCATTCCGATTCGATCTACTCGACCTTCGTCCACTTCCCCGGCCTCAAGGTGGTGGCGCCGGCGACGCCGGCTGACGCCAAAGGCTTGCTGGCGGCGGCCATCCGCGACGACGATCCGGTGATCTTCTGCGAGCATAAGCTGCTCTACGATATGAAGGGGCCGGTGCCCGAAGGCGAGTATGTGATTCCGCTCGGCCAAGCTGAGATCAAGCGCGAGGGCGGTGATGTGACGATCGTGGCGATTTCGCGCATGGTGCTGCACGCGCTTGAAGCGGCTGAACGGCTGGCCCAGCAGGGGATCAGCGCCGAGGTGGTCGATCTGCGCACGCTCTCGCCGCTCGACGAGACGACCGTGCTCGAGTCGATCCGCAAGACGGGCCGGCTGGTGGTGGTCGATGAGGATAACCCGCGTTGCAGCGTGGCGACCGATATTGCTACTCTAGCAGCGACGCAAGCGCTCGAATTCCTCAACGCTCCCGTCAAGCTGGTGACGCCGCCCCATACCCCGGTGCCGTTTAGCCCGACGCTCGAAGACGCCTACATCCCCTCGCCAGAGCGTATCGTCGCGGCGGCGCGGGCGGCGTTGGGCTAAGCGCGGCGGGTTGTTGTTGCAGGAGTTGCCATGCCTACCGAGGTCGTGATGCCCAAGTGGGGCTTGAGTATGCAAGAGGGCAAGATTAACCTCTGGCTCAAGCGCGAGGGTGAAGCGGTACAGAAGGGCGAACCGATTGCCGAGGTCGAGACCGAGAAGATTACGAATGTGGTGGAAGCGCCGGCCAGCGGCACGCTGGCCCGGCTCTGCTACCCTGAAGGCAGTGTGGTGGCGGTGACGAAGGTCATCGCCTACATCACCGCTCCCGGCGAGCAGTTGGCTGGCATTACCACGAATGGCGCAACCGAGACGGTAACGACCGCTCCCGCGCCAGCGCTGGCAGCGCCAAAGCCAGCTTCACCGTCGCCAACGGCAGCGGCAGGCGGGGTGCGCGCGATGCCGGCGGCGCGCAAGCTCGCCCAAGAGCACGGGATTGATCTGCATACGCTGACCGGTAGCGGCCCCGGCGGCGCGATCGTCAAAGAGGACGTCGAGCGCGCGATTGCTGCTCGCGCTGCGCCGGCGCAGCCGTTGCAGCGGGTGCAATTCTACAGCGCCGGCTACCGGCTCGACGGCTTGCTCTACACGCCGCGCGGCTTGCCGGGGGGTGAGCGGCGGCCCGGCGTCGTCTTGCTGGTCGGCTACACCTACCTCAAGACGATGGTGATGCCCGATATTGCCAAGGTCTTGAACGCCGCCGGCTATGTGGCGCTGGTCTTTGACTATCGCGGCTTTGGTGAGAGCGAAGGGCCGCGCGGTCGCCTGTTGCCGCTCGAACAGGTGGCCGATGCGCGGGCTGCGCTAACCTTTCTCAGCGAGCAGCCTACCGTTGATCCTGATCGCTTGGCGGTAGTGGGAATCAGTCTCGGCGGTGCGCATGCGATCACCACTGCCGCGGTTGACGAACGGGTCAAAGCGGCGGTGGCGCTCGAACCGCCGGGCAACGGCGCGCGCTGGCTGCGCAGCTTGCGCCGCCATTGGGAATGGACGCAATTCCTTGCCAGCTTGGATGAAGACCGCCGCCATCGCGTGCGCACCGGCGTCTCGGCCACCGTCGATCCGTTAGAGATTGTGCTTCCCGATCCTGATTCGCAGGCGTTTCTCGATCAGGTCAGCGCCGAGTTCCCGCAGATGAAGGTGTCGGTGCCCTTGGAAAGCGCCGAGGCGTTGATCGAGTACGCACCCGAAGAAGTAGCTGATCAGATCGCACCACGCCCGCTGCTGATCATCCACGGCGACCGCGACCAGTTGGTGCCGTTGGCGGAAGCGCAGGCGATCGCTGACAACGCCGGCGATACCTGCCGGTTAGAGGTGGTATCCGGCATGACCCATTTCAACTGGGTATTGCCGGGCAGTCCCGGATTTACCCGCGTGACCGATAGCGTCGTTGCGTTTTTGCGCGAGACGATGCCGGTTACAGCGTAATGGAGAGCCGCACGGCCGTGCGGCTCCCAATGATCGCATAACCCCAAATCAAAGCGTATGATCACAGCCGGCATTATCGCCAATCCAGCCTCGGGCAAAGACATCCGGCGCCTCGTCGCCCATGGGTCGGTTTTCGATAACGAAGAGAAGGTCAGTATCGTCAAACGAGTGTTGCTGGGGCTCGAAGCGACCGGTGTCCAGCGGGTCTGGATCATGCCCGATCGCTTCGGGATTGGTCTCAAGGCGATCGACAACTTGCCGTTGCAGATCGAAGCCACCTTGCTCGACATGCCGGCGTGGTTCACTCCCGACGACTCGCGGCGAGCAGCGCAACTGCTGGCCGAACGTGGTGTTGGCTGCATTGTGACGCTTGGCGGCGACGGCACCAACCGCTTGGTAGCGAAGGGGTGCGGCGAGACGCCACTGATGCCGATCTCAACCGGCACCAACAACGTCTTTCCGATGATGATCGAAGCCACCACTGCCGGCCTCGCCGCCGGCTTGGTGGCGCGCGGTTGCGCCGAGGCGGCGGTGACGCGCGCGCCGCGGATCGATGTCTACCGCCTGAGCGCCGATCAGACCGAGGAAGGTTTGCCTAATGGCGTACCTCCCGACGATATTGCTCTGGTCGATGTCGCAGTGTACGACGAGCGGTTTGTCGCTTCTCGCGCGATTTGGGATAGCACGCGGATTAGTGATCTGGTTCTTACGCGCGCCGAGCCGGGCAATATTGGGTTGTCGTCAATCGGGGCCAATTTTCTGGCCGGCAACTATCCGCCGGGCCATGGCTTGTACCTACATCTAGCGGCTAGTGGCCAACCGGTGCGGGCGCCGGTCGCGCCGGGGTTGATGCAGACGGTGCATGTCGCGACGCACCGGGTGCTGGCCCCCGGCGACGTGGTGCGGGTGCGGTGCGACCGGCCAGCGGTTTTGGCCTTCGATGGCGAACGCGAATTGGAATTGCGGGCCGGCGATTGGGCGGTATTGCGCCTGAATCCCGCCGGCCCGCGGGTGATCGATCCGCGACGGGCGATTGCGGTGGCGGCTGGGGCCGGGTTTTTTACGGCGGGGCGGGTTTGAAACCCGCCCCAACCGCGATTATAACCGTTCAAAAATCCCCGCCGCACCCATCCCGCCGCCGATACACATCGTCACCATCCCGTACCGGCCACCGCGCCGCTCGAGTTCATCGAGGATCTGCACAGTCAATTTCGCGCCGGTGCAGCCGAGCGGGTGGCCGAGCGCAATCGCGCCGCCGTTCACGTTGACTCGCGCTTCGTCGAGACCGAGCTGGCGAATGACGGCAATGGCTTGCGCGGCGAAAGCCTCGTTCAGCTCGATCAGATCAATGTCGGCCAGCGTTAACCCAGCCTGCTTCAGCGCCTTGGGAATCGCTACCACTGGTCCGATCCCCATCACCTCCGGCTCGACGCCACCCACCGCAAAGCTCACAAAGCGCGCCCGCGGCTTCAGCTCCAGCTCAGCCGCCTTCGCGGCGCTCATCACCACCACCGCCGCCGCGCCATCGCTCGTCTGCGACGAATTGCCGGCAGTGACCGTCCCTTCGGTAGCAAAGACCGGCTTCAGTTTCGCCAACGCCTCTGCCGAGGTGTCGGCGCGCGGGCCTTCGTCGCGGTCGAAGATCTGCACCCGCCGCCGGGGTTGGCCATCCGGCCCCGGCTCAACCAGCTCAACCTCAACCGGCACGATGCTGCGGTCGAACAGACCGGCGGCCTGCGCCGCCAACGCGCGCTGGTGCGAACACAGCGCGAAAGCATCTTGATCGGCCCGGCTAATCTCGAACCGGCGGGCGACGTTCTCGGCGGTCAAACCCATGCCCAAGTAGACCGCCGGGTCGTGCTGGGCCAAATAGGGGTTGGGCGAGAACTTATTGCCGCTCATCGGCACCATGCTCATGCTCTCGGTGCCGCCGGCGACCACCACCTCGTTCTGACCAGCCATAATCTGGTAGGCAGCCATCGCAATCGTCTGCAAGCCCGACGAACAGAAGCGATTGACCGTCACCCCGCAGACGCTATCGGGCAGACCGGCGCGCTGCGCAGCGACGCGGGCCACGTTCAGACCCTGCTCGCCTTCGGGCATCGCGCAACCCATAATCACGTCTTCGACCAACCCCGGCTCGATCCCGGCCCGCTCAATCGCCGCCTTAATCACAATCGCCGCTAAGTCATCGGGGCGCACCGTGCGCAACGCGCCGCGTCCGGCTTTGCCGACTGCCGTGCGAACCCCGGAAACAATCACTGCTTCTTGCATCGCGATAACTCCTTTGTTATACGAGTAATGCCAAGGCGTAAAGCTCGCCAAGAACACAAAGTGTCTTTAACGCAAAGACGCAAAGTTCGCCAAGGACGCAAAGATGTCTGATGGGTCTGCTCCCACAAGCGCGCTGCTACCAAACCATCATTAAAAACCTTCGCGTCCTTTGCGTCTTTGCGTTTACCCGCCTCTGCGCCTTTTGCGTCCTTCGCGTCTCTGCGTGTACCATCCTCTGCGTCTCTGCCCCCTCTGCGCCTTTAGTTCCGGAGCGGTTTGCCATGTTCGAGCATGTGGCGGGCGCGGGCTTGGGTGCGCTCGTCCTTCAACAGCTCGATCACAGTCGTCCGTTCAAGGGTGTGCATATACACGTCGTCAACCCACTGCGCGCTGCTCAGTTCGCCGCCACACAAGACATACGCCAGCTTCTCGGCCAGCACCGCATCGTAGGGGGTGGCAAAGCCGCCTTCGCGCATCTGGTAGATCGCAATGCGCGCCGCCGCCAACCCGTCGCGGCCAAGGGCATAGCACGGCTTGGCGGAGATAGATGGCGTATACCCATCAGCCACCAGCCGCAGCACTTCACGCTTGGCCTCGCCGATTAGATAATCAGGGTTGAAGACGATCCGGTCAGTCGGGCGCAACAGGCCCAACTCCTTCGCTTCGTGAGCGCTGGTGGCGACCTTCGCCAGTGCAATCGTCTCGAACACCTGCTGGAAGGCTTTGATGGTATCGTTGCCGCTCCGCGCCGCCGCAGTGATAATTCGCCGGTTCATCTCGGTGCAGCCGCCCCACGCCGGGATCACCCCAACGCCAAACTCAACGAATCCCATGTAAGTCTCGGCGGCAGCCACCGACGCCGCGCTGTGCATCGACAACTCAACCCCGCCCCCCAGCGTCTGGCCGAACGGCGCGCTGACAATCGGCTTGGCGCTGTCGCGCATACGGCGGAAGGTCTGCTGCACCAGTGCCGCATACTCGTCGATGTCGTCCCACGCGCCTGCCATCACTGCCGCGCCTACATCGTTCAGATCGAGGCCAGCCGAGAAGCGCGGGCCTTGATTGCCGACGACCATGCCAACCCACGGCCCCTGCTCAAGTGCATCGAGGGCCTTGATCAGCATCTCAACCGCTTGCCCGCCGATGGTGTTGGCCTTCGAGTGCAGCTCGTAGCAGAGCACGCCATCGCCGAGATCGATCACGCTGGCGCTCTCGTTGCCAAACAGCTCGCGTCCGGCAGCCTTGAGCGCGGCCAGATCGATGGCGCGCGGATCGCACACGATGGGTTCGAGTTGGCCGGTCGCGACATTGTACGCCGCCGGTGCGCCATCCATCTCGCCGTAGAAACGGCATTCAGCAGCGATAAGCTGATCAACCCATGTCGGCAGACTCTCGCCAAAAGCGCGCATGCGCGCCGCCGTTTCAGCGATGCCCATCGCCTGCCAAAGCTGGAACGGCCCCATGTCGTGGGCAAATCCCCAGCGCATCGCGTTATCAACATCGGCCACGCTATCGGCAATTTCGGGCAAGCGGCGGGCGGCATACGCCATCATCGGGTAGATCGCTGCTGCCACCAGCTTCGCGCCGCGATCACCGGTTTCGGCCCGGTCAAGGATAAAACGCAGCCGGTCGGGCAGCGGTTTGATCTTGCGCGCTGCGGCGACCAGCTCGTCAACCGCAGCCGTGCCTTGCGGCGGCACATACTCGAGCGTCTGCAAATCGAGCGGCCAAAATTCGCGCTTGCCGTCACGCTTAACCTCTTTGTAGAAGCCTTGCCCAACCTTCTTGCCCAGCTTGCCGGCAGCGACCAGCCATCGCGACAGATCGTTGTGACGGTACACCTCACGGCTCTCATCATCGGGAATCGCGTCGTACAGATTCCCGGCCACGTATGCCATCACGTCAATCCCGACCTGATCGAGCAAGCGGAAGCTGGCCGTATTAGGCCGCCCAATCAGCGGGCCGGTCAGCGCATCGACCTCTTCCACCTGATAGCCGTGTTCGAGCGCGAAATTGAGCAGCACCTGCCCGGCATACACAAAGATGCGATTGCCGATAAAGTTGGGCCGGTCTTTGCAGATCACCACCCCCTTGCCCAGCCGCTCTTCGGCGAAGCGGCGGAAGGCAGCAACCACCGTCGGATCGGCCTCATCGCCGGGAATGATTTCGAGCAGGCGCAGATAACGGGGCGGATTGAAGAAGTGGCTGCCGAAGAAGTGGCGGCGGAAGGCCTCGCTGCGGCCTTCGGCGATGATCCGGATCGGGATGCCGGAGGTGTTGGTGGTGACGATCGCGTTCGGCTTCCGCACCTCTTCCAGCCGCGCCATCAACGCCTGCTTGGGGCCGATCTGCTCGACAATCGCCTCGACGATCCAGTCACACTCAGCCAGCCGGTGAAAATCGTCTTCGGTATTGCCCAGCGTAATGAGTTCGGTGCTGCGCTCACTGTAGAGGTTGGATGGGCGCGCCTTGCGCATGCGTTCAAACCCCTGCTGCACGATCCGGTTGCGCACCTGCGGATGACTAAGGGTCAAACCTTTTGCCTCCTCCTCGGCGGTGAGTGAGGCCGGCGGCACATCGAGCAACAACACTGGAATGCCGGTACCTGCCACTAGCGCGGCGATCGCGGCCCCCATCGTCCCGGCGCCGATCACGCCAACCCGTTTGATCTGATAGGTCATTGGGTCCTCCTTGACCATGTCTCTCCGTTGCGGACTCTCGTGCGCTTGTCACGCGGTTGTGTATTCACAACCGTGTGTTTAGACGCACTGCGTCATGGGATGAGCATATCATACCACAAGTTGCGCGAATTGGGGAATGGGATTCATAGTTTGCCCGATTCGTCCGTCTGGTGAGCCGAGCGTTGGCTATCGTTGCCCCATTTGACGCCCGTTGCCCTTATTGCTACAATGTTAAGTGATCTACTTGACTATGGAGGTAACGATGCGCATCTCGAGCAAAGGCGACTACGGGTTGCGCGCGCTATTTGATTTGGCGCAGCGCTATGGCGAGGGGCCGATCCAGAGCGAGGCTATCGCTGGCCGGCAGGGGATTCCGGTCAATTACCTTAACCAATTGTTGATCACGCTGCGCCGGGCCGGTTTGGTTGAGAGCTTGCGCGGGCCGCAAGGCGGCCATCTGCTGGCCCGCTCACCCGAAACGATCACGTTGCTCGAGGCGCTGACGGTGTTGGAAGGGCCGATCTTGCCGGCGGAAGGCGGGCGTGACGATTTGCAACCCACCGAACCGCTCGATCGGGCGCTGATCGATGAGGTGTGGAGCGAGCTGCGCGCTACAATTGAACGCCGGCTGGCTTCAATCACACTCGATGATCTTTGCCAGCGTAAACGTAGCCGCGATGGGGCGGTGATGTATTATATCTAAACGCAAAGACGCTAAGAGCGCAAAGATGGATGACGGGACTGTTCCCAAGCGCACGTGAGCCAAAACATCGTAAAAACTTTTGCGCTCCCTGCGTCCTTCGCGCTTTTGCGTCTTCTGCGTCTTCGGAGCCGGACAGCCGTCCGGCTCTACGTGCGCCTTTACAGTATCAATCCCATGCTCTCCATCCAAAACCGCAGCCACGACATCGCCCCGGCAATCACCAACGTCGGAATGAGCGCAATCGTCGCTGGGCCGGCCAGTTGGCGGATGCTCGTCACTTTGCCTTCATAACCCATAAACAGGCTGGTCAGCAACAAACAGACCAAATAGAGCACACCGAGAATGCCGAAGAAGGCCAAAAACGCTAGCGGCCAGAAGGTGATGCCGAGGTTGCCGTAGATGGCAGCCAGCGCCAGCAGGTTAATCACGATAATGCCGAGCAACTGCAGCCAGTTGGCAAAGACCGGCTGCTGTGGATCGACATTCTGGCGCAGGGTGTTGTTGAGCACAATGTGCAGCGCGGCGGCAATGGTGATTCCCATGCCCATACCGGTGAGCGTGCGCAAGAAGTTGTCAGGCGGGTACCAGTTGGGCAGCCCCAGATCGAGGAAGAGCGAATTGAAGCCGTCAACCGCCATAATGCCCACGAAAGCCACCAGCGTCAGCGAAATCGGCCACGGCGGAATCTTGCCGGCCCTGCCGCGCCCGATTGCGTACAGATAGAGGAAAGTGAGCATAAAGCTCAGGTAAATGCCGCTGTTGCGCGCGCAGAGCGGAAATTGCAACCCGCCGACAAAGATGTTGTGCTGTTGGGCGCAGATGCCATGTACGACCGCATACATCTTCCACTCCAGCGGCATGCCGGGGCTGAAGAGCAGGGCCACCAGCAGCGCACTGAAGCTGCCGAGAAAGATCGGCCCCCACGGGACGGGCCTCCTCTCGGTCTCTTTCCGCGCCGCAATCCGCTCTTGCGCCATGCGGAGAATCTCATCCGGAGAACGTTCGCTCATCGTACCTCCGCTAGTCGCTCAGCCAGCCGCGCGGCGGTTAACGCGCCGAGATGGCGGGCGGCGATGGTGCCATCGCGATTGATAAAGAAGGTGGTCGGTAAATTCGTCACGCCGTACCGCTCGCCAATCGCGCCGTTGCGGTCGGTAATCAGGGGGAAGCTGACGCCTACTTTCGGCACGAAGGCGGCAATCGCTTCAACCGACTCATTGCGGTTGACCGCCAGTATCACCAGATCAGGGTTAGTGCGGCGAGCTGCCTCTAATTCCGGCATCTCTTCGACGCAAGGCAAGCACCACGTGGCCCAAAAATTGACAATCACCGGTTTGCCGCGTAGGTCGCTCAATTTGTAAGTGCCATCGGCCAGTGTGTAGCTGAAATCGGGCGCTTTTTCGCCGGGAATGGCGGCCCAATCCGGTTTGGTATCAATCAGCTTGCTTTCCGATGCAATCGGTGTCTCACCTACCACCAGCGGCTGGCTGGTCTGCGGCGCGCCGGTGCAGGCGACAAGGACGAAGATGAAGCTGAGGAAGATGATAGCGTATCTCATAGTCTCATTCTACCATGGGTGTGATCGGTTACAACGCTGAACGCAGCGGGTCACGTGCTCGCGTTGCATTACTCTTTACAAACTGCGATGCCTTCCAGCGAAACGGGCCAATTGCGCTGGCGTCGCTTCCGGCGGTATAATGCTTCGCCGGTAATCATGCACGACCGCCAACGATGGTCTTATGTCTCTATCATACCGCATTCGCCAATTTCGCAACGCCTTGTGCGCCGATGTTTCACCCGCCGAATATGCACTGGTCGCGCAGGTGCTCACTCCCGCCGAGCAGCGATTGTTTTGGCAGATGCCGCTCTACGATCGGCGGCACTGTCTCGATGTCTACCAGACGCTAGTCGCCGCCGGCGAGCGTGATACGTTGTTGTTGCGCGCGGCGCTCTACCATGATTGCGGCAAAGTCGATGACGCGGGCCGCCCGATGGCGCTCGGTTGGTATGTGCTGGCGACGATCCTCAAACGCTGGCCGGCCCTCTATCTGATTGCCGCCCGGCTGGCGCCGGCGATTGCCATCTATGCCGACCATGCCGCTCGCGGCGCGCGTATGGCCGCTTCCGCCGGTTGCCCGCCGGAAATTGTCGAGACGCTGCGCCATTACCATGATCCCCACCCAACCGGTCGCGCTGCCCGGTTGCAGTGGGCCGACGAGCAGAATTAACGTCTGCGCACATTTGCGGCAGCCAACGTACTATCTATGCCCTACGAAGTTACCTTGCCCGCTTTCACCGGCCCGCTCGATCTGCTGCTCCGTCTGATCGAACGCGCCGAACTTGATATCACCACCATCGCGTTGGCCCAAGTGGCCGACCAGTATTTGGCCTATGTGCGCGCGCTGGAAGCGGTCGAACCGGACGAGCTAGCCGAGTTCGTGAGTTTGGCTGCTCGTTTAGTACTGATCAAGTCGCGCGCGCTCTTGCCCCGCTCGCCGAGCGCGCCGGCAGCGCCGGTTGATGAAGATGCTGAGCAGTTGGCGGCCCAGCTTGAGTTGTACCGGCGCTTTAAGCAAGCCGCCGAGCTGCTGCGCGTCTGGCACGAGAGCGGGCGCAGCACCTTTGCCCGCGTCGCGCCGCCGCCGCTCACGATCGCTCCGCCTCCGGCCAGTTACCGTATCGCCGATCTGTTGCAGGCGCTGGCCCGCCGCGCGCAGTTGCAGTTGCTGCTCGAACCCGAAGAGCGGATTGTGCTGGAGCCCCGGCTGACCGTCGCTGAAGTCGCTGCGCGCATTCGCGCCCGGCTCGAACGCGCGGCGTGGTTCGATTTTAGCGATCTGCTCACCACGCAGCCAACTCCCGAAGAGGTGATCGTGTCGTTTTGGGCGGTGTTGGAATTGCTCAAGCGGCGCGCGATCATCATCGAACAGGCGTCGCTGTTCGGCCCGATTCTGATCGGGCGCGGCGAGTCACCAATCGAGATCAGCGAAGCCGATGAGCGCGAGTTGTAATCAGCGCCGCGATATGCGACAATGCAAATACGTGACAGATCCTTCCAGCGGGGAAGACTGAGAGAGGTGCTAAGCCCGCTCCTCCCCCCAGCGGGGGAGGGAGGAAGGGGTAGAACGGCGATTAGCTTGTGGGCGAGCCACCCGCACTCCGCGCCGGAGGAGGGGGCGCGGACCGCCGGCCCGCCACTCCCCCAGCGGATTGAGGCGCGGACAGAACGTTTGGTCGAACAAAGCCGTTGATCCCAATGAGATGCCTCAACGCTTAACATTGCCCGCCCCTCTCTCTCCCTGAGTGGGAGAGGGGCTGGGGGTGAGGGCCGTCAGCCCGCGCAGCGGGATTCGTTACCCAAGCCCGGCCCTTCAGGGCCGGGTACCGGATCAGATGGCCGGTCTGTACCTTGAACCTAGCGGGAAAGGCCGGGAGGGGACTACGTAACGAACAACGCCTATGACGAGTGCTTCGCATCCTACAGCCGCAAACCAATCACTCCCGCTCGGCGACTGGCTGGCGTTTGGCGATGCGTTGCGCGCCGATGACTCGCCGGAAGGTTTGCTTGGCGAGGTAGTTGAGACGCTGCGGCGGATCGTGAGCAGTCCGTGCGTCTATGCGCGACTGCGTGATGACGAGAGTGACACGCTGCATGCCGTCGCCTTCGCCGGCGTCGAACCACAGCTCGCCGAGCAGTTGCAGGCCGCGCCGGTCGAGCCGGCGCTGTACCAGCCCTTGTTGCGGCCCGAATACCGGCTGAGTTATTCGTATCTCGTGCCGGCGGAAGCCTTGCCCACTGGTGTGCCGGACACGGCGGCAATTGCGCCGGCGGTGGCGTTGTTAACGCCATTGCGGGGGCGGGGCGAGCGGTTGATCGGGGTGGTTGTGATTGCATGGCCGCAGCCGCCCGATCTGGCGACGGTGCGGATGGTCGAGGCGATTGCCCGCCAAGCCGCGCTGGCGGTGGAAAACGTGCGGCTGGCCGAGCGCAGCGCCCGTCTGCTGGCCAAAGAGCAATTACTAGCCGAGTTGGGGCGCGCTGTCGGCGCAACCCTCGATCTTGACACCATCCTGCGCCAGACCGTTGATCGGCTGGCTGCGGCGTTTGGTGGCGGCTTGGTGGCGTTGCTCAATGAAGCCAACGACTTGCTTGTCGCTGCGGCAGCGCCATCGTTGGCAGACCTGGTTAGCCATCGCTTGCCACTGCTCGATGGCACGCTGGCATGGGTGGCGCAGAGCGGCCAACCGTTCGTGATTGACGATTGCCGGATAGACACACGCGAGGCGTTGGTGTTTGGGCCTGATGTCGCCTCGTGCGTGATTGCGCCATTGCGTAGCGGCGGCAGGGTGATTGGTATTTTGAGTGTGGTGAGCCGCCGCGCCGGCGCATTCAACGATGAAGATGTCGATCTGCTCGAAGCGATTGCGGCGCAGGTTAGTGGCCCAATCGTCAGCGCCCAACTCTACGCCGAGTCGCAGCGGTTGGCGGCGCAAGTACAGCGCCGCGCCGATCAATTGGCGGTGCTGAATTCGATTGCGCGCATCGTCACCGCCACGCTCGATCTGCGCGAGTCGTTGCCACTGGCGACCCAACGCATTCAGCAGGGGTTTGGCTATCCGCAAGTCGATCTATTTTTGATTGAAGATGATGCCAGCGAACTGGTATTAGTCGCTTCCGCTGGCCAGTATGCGCCGTCACGGGTCGGTTATCGCCAGCACATCAATCTCGGTTTGGTCGGGCGGGCTGCGCGCAGCGGGCGGATTGTGTGCGCCGAAGATGTGGCCAGCGAAGCCGATTATCTTGGTTTGAGCGAGCGGCTCGATATTCGCTCGGAGCTGTGTGTGCCGCTGATTGCCAACGGCAAGACTTTGGGCGTGCTCAATATCGAATCGCCGCAACCGGCTGGTTTGACCGCCGAAGATGCAGCGGTGCTCGAAACCGTGGCCGATATGCTGGCCGGCGCAGTTGAGAATGGCCGGCTGTACCAACGCGCGCAACAGGCGGCGGCGCTCGAAGAGCGCAACCGCTTGGCCCGCGAGTTGCACGATAGCGTCAGCCAGCAGCTCTTTAGCATGACGCTCACGGCCCAAGCGGCCCGTGCCCAGTTTGAGCGGAATCCGGCCCGCGTGCCGGCATTGCTCGATCGGCTGCAAGAGACGGCGACTGCCGCGTTGGCCGAGATGCGCGCACTCATTTTTCAATTGCGCCCGCCGGCGTTGCGCGATCAGGGATTGGTGGCGGCGATTCAACAGCATGCTCAGCATCTGGCCCACCGTGAAGGGTTACGGATCGAGCTAAACGTGATTGGCGACGAGCGCCATGCGCGCGGCATCGAGCAACCGCTGTTCCGGATCGTGCAAGAGGCGCTCAACAACATCGTCAAACACGCCGCGGCTCGCAATGTCCAGATTCAACTTGAACTTACCGCCGAACAAGTGCGTATTCGCGTGATCGATGATGGACAAGGCTTCGACCCCGCCGCGCGTCCTTCCGGTGAAGGCCGCCATCTCGGTTTGCTCAGCATGCGCGAACGGGCTGCCGAACTCGGTGGCACCTTCGCTGTTCATTCGCGGCCCGGCGCCGGCGCCGAGATTGAGGTGGTGGTGCCGCTGCGCGGGCGGAATGCGGGTAGTGAGGAGGGAATGGGCAGGAGGGAGTAGGGAATAACACGCTTCAGAATGATGAAGCTCCCTCTGTGTGCGGATGAGATGAAGGGAGCTGGAGGGATGAGGGTCAATCATCTACAGACTAATCTTTTAGCTCATATCAAGCAATACGTGGTCAGCGCAAGCGGATGATATATGGCTTACGCTGCCCTCCCTTGGCTCGTGTACCCACAGGAGGCCGGCTGATGGAACAAATAACCGTGCTGTTGATCGATGATCATCGCGTTGTGCGCCAAGGGTTGCGCGATTTTCTCGAATTGCAACCTGATATCGAAGTGGTCGGCGAAGCAGGCAGCGGCGAAGAGGGGGTGGAACTGGCCCGCGAGCTCTTGCCTGATGTCGTGCTGATGGATCTGGTCATGCCCGGCATTGATGGCGTCGAGACCACCCGCCGGCTCAAAGCGGTCAGTCCCTCATCGCAGGTGATTGTGCTGACCAGTTTTACCGATGACAACAAGGTCTTTCCGGCGATCAAAGCCGGCGCTATCTCGTACCTGCTCAAAGATATTTCACCGGAAGAGCTGGCCCATGCCGTCCGCGCCGCCTGCCGCGGCGAAGCGGTTTTGCATCCCGATGTCGCGGCCAAGTTGATGCAAGAGTTCAACATGCCGCGTCCTAACGAAGCGCCGGTCGAGCAGCTCACCCCGCGCGAGATGGATGTGTTGCGGTTAGTGGCCAAGGGTATGTCGAACAAAGAGATCGCCGATACGCTGATCGTCTCGGAAAAGACGGTCAAAACCCACATCAGCAACATTCTCTCGAAACTCCACTTGGCCGATCGCACGCAAGTGGCGATCTATGCCTTGCGCAAACGACTAGTGCCGATTGATGACGAGGAGTAATCCACAAGGACTGTATTATGACTAACGCACGGATCGTCTTGCTCGGCACTGGCACCGGCTTGCCTGATCCCGATCGCGCCTATACCCATCTGGCTTGGGATGGGCCGGGTGGGCCACTGCTAGTTGATGGTGGCGGCGAGAGCTACCGCCGTTTGTTGGCGGCGGGGATTGACCCGCAGACCTTGCGGGGTGTCATCCTGACCCACAGCCACTGTGATCACATCAATGGTCTGCCGGCGTTACTCTTTAGCCTGCGGTTGGGCGGGCGCACCGAGTCGCTGCCGGTCTACGGTCTCGCGCCAACCCTCGAACTGGCGCGTGGGTATGTGCTGGCGGCAGGGTTGGAAGAATGGGCGGATATAACAGAATGGCGACCGATCGCTGCCGGCGACCGGCTGCGTCTGCCTGATGGTTTAGAGGTTGCGACCGCGTTGACGGCGCATAGCCGGCCATGCATTGCCCTCCGCTTCACCGCGCCATCGTTACCGACAGTGTGTTACTCGGCTGACACCGAGCCGTGCCCGGCAGTGACCGAACTGGCCACCGGCGCGCACCTGCTGATTCACGAAGCGACGGTTGCTGAGCCGTTTGCCGGCCACACCACCCCGCGTCAAGCCGGCGCAGCTGCCGCCGCCGCCGGAGTGCGCCAACTGGTGCTGGTGCATTTCAGTCCACGCTGGACAATGCCGGTCGCGCAGGCGTTGGCCGAGGTAGCTGCAAGCGGTTTCACCGGCGCAGCGCAGATCGGCCACGATTTGCAATCGTTACCATTGTAGAGCCGCCCGGCCGGGCGGCTCCCCGTCGATGCCGGTGCGTAATGGATGCCGGTCACGCAACCGGCCGTGCCACCGCCACAATGGTTGCAGCGGCGCGGCGCAATCATTGTCACGCCGCCCGGCCGTGCGGCTCTCTGTATATACCGGCGTGGCACAGACTGGCCATACCCATATTGCCCGATCCTGTGCAACCCTGACACGATTTGCACACTCTGGCGAATCATGGTATCATTCTCCCAATCCGAATGACACGAAGTCAATGCAGCGCAACGATGCCGCGTGGGGCAAGTTCGCCTCATTCCCAGAGGGATCGCACGGTTCGCAGCGCCGGAAGGTCCGGCGCGATCGCGCAACCGTATCAGATTGTATAGGAGAGGACATGCGTAAACACATCACCTTGGTTCTGGCTGGGTTGCTCAGCTTGATCTTGGCTGCCTGCGGCGGCCAAGCCCAGCAGTCGCCCACCACAGCGCCGGCCCAGCCGGCCACCACGGCTCCTGAGCAGCCGACCGCTGCACCGGAGCCGACCGCAGCGCCTGCTGCGACTGCAGCGCCTGCTGCGACCGCAGCGCCTGCCGGCGGCACTCCTGCCCAACCCGCAGCCGGCGGCCAGATTGAGCGGATTCTGGCGCGTGGCACGCTAATCTGCGGTGTTAACAACAACCCGCTGCCCGGCTTCGCCACCGTCGATGCGGCTGGCGTCCGCCGCGGCTTCGATGTCGATTTCTGCCGTGCAGTCGCAGCGGCGTTGTTCGACGATCCGGACAAGGTTGAGTATCGCCCGCTCAGTGCCCAAGAGCGCTTTACCGCCTTGCAGACCGGCGAAATTGACGTGCTGATCCGCAATAGCACGTGGACGCTGAGCCGCGATGGCAATCTCGGTCTTGACTGGGCGCCGACCACCTTCTACGATGGACAAGGCATGATGGTGCGCAAAGACAGCGGCATTGAGACGCTGGAGGACATGAATGGCGCCACCATCTGCGTGCAGACGGGTACGACTACTGAGTTGAACTTAGCCGACCAGTTCCGCGCCCGTGGCCTGACCTTCACGCCGGTTGTCTTCCCCGATGGCGATGCGACCCGTGCTGCCTATGATGCCGGCCAGTGCGACGGTTTCACGACTGACAAGTCGGGTCTGATTTCGAGCTTGACCCTGCTCAGCAACCCGGCTGATCACAAGATCCTCGAAGTGACGATGTCGAAGGAACCGCTTGGCCCGTCGGTCCGGCAGGGCGATCCGCAGTGGTTCGACGCGGTGCGCTGGATCGTCTTCGCGACCTTCCAAGCTGAGGAATACGGCATCACATCGCAAAATGTGAACGATTTCCTGAACAGCGACGTGCCCGAGATCCGCCGCTTCCTCGGCATTGAGGGCGATCTGGCCAAGGGCATCGGTTTGTCGAACGACTTTGCGGTGCGCATTATTCGCCACGTGGGCAATTACGCCGAGATCTACGATCGCAACCTCGGTCCTAATACGCCCTTCAATCTGCCGCGCGGCCTGAATGCGCTCTATACCGACGGTGGTCTGCTCTACTCGCCGCCTTTCCGCTAGGCGTCGAACGGCTGGCTTCCGGCGAATAAGTGCTTGGATGTGAATTGGAGGGGCGATGCCATACGTCGCCCCTTTCATAAAGATGTTGCAATTGCAACGTCGCTCAGAACATTGCTTGTTGACATGACGGTTTGCCGTGTGCATTGATATTGTACTTTTGCGCTGCAAATCAAGATGCTTGCGACAGTGTGAGAGAAGTGATCGTTTGATTTCTACTCTTCTTGGGGAATGTTCATATAAGGAGTAGCCTATGGCGGCTGGTTCTCCACCACTTCTTCCTTCCGGTAAAGTAACGATTCCGCTTTATCGTGATACACGCATTATTGCGATCATCGTGCAAATCGTCTTTGTAATCGCGGTCGCCGCGCTGCTTTGGTACCTCTACTCAAACATGATGAATGGGTTGCGGCAGGCTAATTTGTTGCCGACATTCGCGTTTTTATCGGTTCCCGCCGGCTTTCCGATCGCGGAAAGTGTGATTCCGTATGATCCCTCAATGACATACGGGCGCGCATTTGTGGTCGGGATTTTGAATACGGTGCGAGTTGCGGGTATTGGCATTATCCTTGCCACAATCTTGGGTTTGATTCTTGGCATTGCTCGCCTCTCTGACAATTGGCTATTGCGCAATGTGGCGCTGGTATATGTGGAAATTGTGCGCAATGTGCCATTGCTCTTGCAATTGATCTTCTGGTTTTCGTTGACCCGTCTGTTTCCCCGTATTCAAGAGAGTATTGATATCGTTGGTCTGCTCTACCTGCATAACCGCGGCGTGACGCTGGCATGGCCGCAGGCGGCCAATGATTTCGATGCGTGGATGGTCTGGGTGTACGGCGGGATTGTGGTCGGCGTTATTTACTATGTAATCCGCCGCGTCCAGTTTGCTCGCCGTGACCGGCCCGGCGTGGCGATGCCGCAAGCCTTCCTGATAGCCTTAGGTGTGGCTGTGATCGGGTTCTTCACGACCTATTTCATCTACGGCGCATGGCCGGTGAGCCTCTCGATCCCCGAATTGCAGCGGTTTAATTTCGTAGGCGGTATTACCGTCACCAATAGTTTTGCCGCGCTGTTAATCGGTTTGGTGATCTATACCGCTGTGTTTATCGGCGAGATTGTGCGTAGCGGTATTCTGGCGGTCAATAAGGGTCAGCGTGAAGCGGCGCGCGCGCTGGGGTTGACGCCCGGCCAGACGATGCGGTTGGTGATTCTGCCCCAAGCGCTGCGCGTGATTATCCCGCCGCTTACGAGCCAATACCTGAACCTGACCAAGAATAGCAGCTTGGCGGTGGCGATTGCCTATCCTGACCTGTTCTACGTGGCGAGCACGATCAACAATCAGACCGGCCAAGCTGTGCCGGTGATCTTGATGTTGATGGCGAGTTACCTCTCGGTTAGCCTGCTGACGTCGCTGTTTATGAACTGGTACAACCGCCGCATTCAACTCGTCGAGCGCTAAGGAGATGCCTGTGGCTACCGAAATCAGTCGCCCAACTTCGCGCCGTGCGCCGCGCCAGCAGATCGGTTTGATCGAGTGGTTGCGCAAGAATCTCTTTTCGACGTGGTACAACGTCATCATTACGCTAGTGTTGCTCTACGTCATCGTCCAGATGGTGACGAGCTTTGTCTCGTGGATGGTGACTGCCCCCGGCTGGCCGGCGGCGTTTACTAATATCAAGCTGTTGCTGACGTGGACGTACCCGGTCGATCAGCTTTGGCGTCCGCAGGCGGCAATGGCGTTGGTGATGGCGTTGCTTGGTCTGAGTTCGGGTCTGTGGGGCGGTATCGTGCGCATGGTGGCGTTAGGCGCCGCAGCGATCAGCGTTGCGTTCGGTTTTGTCGCGTTTACCTTCCCGGATTTGCCCGGCCAGACCTCGCTGCCCGGCTGGCTCTTCATGTTTATCTGTGCGGTGTTGCTAGTTGGCGGCGATCAACTGGCCCGTCTTATTGGGAATAAGGTGCGGTGGCCGTTGATCATCGCGTGGCTGCTGGCCTACCCAACCGTGATCTTGATCTTGCGCGGCGGGATTAGCTTGCCGGTGGTTGAGACGAAGCTGTGGGGCGGGTTGATCCTGACGCTCATTCTTGCCGTGAGCGGGATTGTGCTCTCGTTCCCGCTTGGCGTGTTGCTGGCGCTAGGCCGGCGCAGCTCGTTGCCGGTCATCCGTACCTTCTGCGTGCTCTATATCGAGTTGATCCGCGGGGTGCCGCTGGTGACGGTGCTCTTTATGGGTGCGCTGTTGCTGCCACTCTTCCTCCCCGGCGGTGAGAGCATTGATGCGCTGGTGCGGGCCGTGATTGCGGTGACGCTCTTTAGTGCGGCGTATCTGGCCGAGAATGTGCGCGGCGGTTTGCAATCGATCCCGAAAGGGCAGGTTGAGGCAGCGCGCGCGTTGGGGTTGAATGTCGTGCAGACGACACTGCTGATTACGCTGCCGCAGGCGCTGCGCGCGGTGGTGCCGGTGCTGGTCGGCCAGTTTATCTCGTTGTTCAAAGATACCTCTCTGGTCGTAATCATCGGTCTCGTCGATCTGCTCGGTGCAGCGCAGAATATCGTCGGCCAGCCGGAATGGTTGGGTACTCCCGGCGGTGTCTGGCGCGAGACGTTTCTCGTCATTGCGGCGATTTACTGGGTGTTTAGCTTTACGATGTCGCGCATTAGCAAGCGGATCGAGGATCAAATTGCGCGCAGCCGGCACTAATTGCGGATTGTTCTCTGTCTCGAACGAAGGATGTCATATATGAGCGGAAACGGCAGTAACGAACCAATTATCATCTGCGAAAACGTCAATAAATGGTACGGTAATTTTCATGCCTTGAAGGATGTAAGCTTGCGGGTAAAACGCGGTGAAGTGGTGGTGATCTGCGGCCCTTCCGGCAGCGGCAAGAGCACCTTCATCCGCACCATCAATCGGCTCGAAGAACATCAGGAAGGGCGGATCACCGTTGACGGCATCGAAATGACCAACGATATTCGCAATATCGATGCCATCCGCCGCGAAGTGGGCATGGTGTTCCAGCAATTTAACCTCTTTCCCCACCTCACGGTCTTGCAGAATATTACGCTGGCCCCGATTTGGGTGCGCAAGAAGACCCGCAAAGAGGCTGAGGTGAAAGCCTTTGAGCTGCTCGAGCGGGTGGGTATCCGCGAGCAGGCCCACAAATACCCCGGCCAACTATCCGGCGGCCAGCAGCAGCGGGTGGCAATTGCGCGCGCGCTGGCGATGGAGCCGCGCATCATGCTGTTCGACGAGCCGACCTCGGCGCTCGACCCTGAAATGGTGAAAGAGGTGCTTGACGTTATGAAGACGCTGGCTCGCAGCGGTATGACGATGCTCTGCGTGACCCACGAAATGGGGTTTGCCCGCGAAGTGTCTGACCGGATCGTCTTTATGGATCAGGGCCAGATTGTCGAGGAGGGCACTCCCGACCAGTTCTTCACCAATCCGCGCAACGAACGCACCAAGCTGTTCCTCAGCCAGATTTTGTGACCGGATGGGGCGCATATCTGTGCGCCCCGTCTGCTCATTCATCATCGCCGTTATCCTCGCCTTGGCGACGGGCAATAGCGGCGGCATAGATCGCCTCAATCGCAATCGCGGCCCGTTCCCACGATAATTCGGCCACGGCCCGCGCTCGCGCTCCGGCAGCGCGCTCGGCGGCTAATTCGCGGTTGGTTAGCGCCAGCTCGAGCTGAGTGGCGAAATCTGCGGCGTTGCCTAGTTTGGCGTAGAAACCGTACGGCCCTAGAATCTCGCGGTTGACCGGCGTGTCAAAGGTAACGGTGGGCAACCCCATCGCCATATAGTTGCCGATCTTGCCGTTGCCTTCGGTCAAACTCATCTTGGGCGCGACCGCCACCTCGCCCAGGGCCAGATAGCTGTGCAAATCGCGGTAGATGATGCGCCCCGGCAAGGTGACGTGATCGGCGATGCCTAAGCTGGCAGCGAGGTTACGGTAACTTTGCGGATCAGGGTGGCCCATAATCAAAAAGTGCAAATCAGGGTGGCGCTGGCACATTTGTTGGGCCACTTCGAGCAGCAGATTGGTGCCTTGATAAGGCGCTAGCAGCCCGATATACACGACAATCCGGCGATCAGGCGGAATGCCCAATTGCGCGCGCAGTTCGGCGCGCTGAGCAGCCCATGCCGGTGAGCCGTCGTAGGGGCGAAAGCGTTCGGTATCAACGCCATCGGCAATCGTAAAGAGGCGTTCTTCCGCCACCGAGCGATCGCGGCGCAACAGATTGGCCGCGTTGTGGGTGGAAGTCATGACCGCGTCGGCAGTGCGATTCAGCATCCGTTCAAGCCGGGCCAATGGCACAAACAGCGGGTTGGTGCGCCGGATGAAGCCGTGGTCGAGCATTTCGCTGGTCATACTGCCCTGATAGTCGAGGATCAAGGGCCGGTTGAGTAAGCGTTGCAGCGGCAAGCCGATCGCAGCGGCTTCGTGGGTGTGGGCATGGATGATGTCAGGGCGAATGCGCAAGGCGGTGCGCAAGGCGCGCCACCCCAACCCTACGTCGAGGTAGAGTTTGTGACGTGATGAACCGACGACAGCGCGTTTGATCCACGGTACATCCCATGATCGGTAGATCGTGATACCCGGAATGTCATCGCCGTTGTGGTACGTGACCAGCACAATCCGGTGGCCGCGATGTTGTAAAGCGCGAATCTCTTCCAGAATCCGCACGTGGTTGCCGTAGTCGGAAAAGAAGCTGGTCGAGGCAATCATTAAAATGGTGTACGGCATGGCAGTACGTGGCGCTAGCCAAGAATAGCCGCTTACTGGGCGGCGCTGGTGCGACGTTGCACGACAAGGTGCAACGGTGGCCCGGCTGGCGGGATTGCGCCAGCCAGAATCGCTTCATAGTGAAGGTCGGGATACGGCAGCCCCAGTTGGCTGATCCATTCTTCGGGCAATGAGTCGGGATCAAAGGCAAGATGAACGACGCCGCGCTCGCCGTAGAAGGTGGTTTCGACAGCTTCAAACCGCTCTTCGCAGACGGTGTCGCCTTCGTACACGCCACGCGCCCAACTGACGCCATTGCCGCCGACTTCAATCCAGACACTACGGGTATGCAGCCGGGCCGTCAATGCACGGGCCAGATTCCGGTCGGCAAAATAGCGAGGATCTTCCCAGATTGCTACCCACCCTTGAGTGGCGGGAGCAATGAAAAAGTGGCGGTAGGGTTTATCAGGTATCATAATAATGCCGCTAATCGCATGCGGCGGGCGGTCAACCGCAATCCATCCCTGTTCGGCAAGGATAGCGGCTAGTGCCGCCGCAACGGCAACATGGTCAAGATGGGCAACGTACATCGCAGCGCTGTTGTTCATCATCGGCGCTATTGTATGACAGCCATCGTTCCTGCGCAACTGGAGTGCATTGATGAATCTGGCCGAATTACGTAAGGAATATACCCAACGCGGCTTATCAGAAAGTGAAGCGGACGCCGACCCGATTGCTCAGTTTACCCGCTGGCTGCGCGAAGCGGCTGAGGCTGGCCTCATCGAACCAAACGCGATGACGCTAGCGACGATTGACCCCGATGGGCGACCCTCGGCGCGGATGGTCTTGCTCAAAGGCGTTGATGAGCGTGGTTTCGTGTTTTTCACCAACTACGAAAGCCGCAAAGGGCGCGCGTTGGCGGCGCATCCGGCGGTGGCATTGGTCTTTTACTGGCCGGAGCTGGAACGGCAAGTACGGATCGAAGGCTACGCTGAGCCACTCAGCGCTGAGGAATCGGATGCCTACTACGCTACGCGACCGCTTGAAAGCCGGATTGGTGCGTGGGCCTCGCCCCAGAGCCGGCCCATTGCCAACCGCGCCGAACTCGAACAGCGTATTGCCGAGATGACCGATCGATTTGCCGGACAAGAACCGCCGCGCCCGCCCTTTTGGGGCGGGTATCGGGTGTTCCCCGATCGGATTGAGTTTTGGCAAGGGCGGCCATCGCGCCTGCATGACCGGCTCTGTTATACTCGCACCGCTGTCGGTTGGCGGCGTGAGCGGCTTGCGCCATAATTAGCCGTTGCCCCGGCTGGCAGTATCGTTTATAATGGCAGCAACGATTTCCCGATCACGATCGGGTAGTCTTCCGGCCTCTCATGTACAAATGCTTGAAGATACAGGTGGCCGGCTATGTGGAGGAGGATCGCGCGCATGTTTGGTTCGAACCGCAAATCCGCTCAACCGCAACCGATGGTCAATGGCCGGCCAGAGACGGTGATCGGAGCCAATACTCGCTTTGTCGGCACCTTGAATGCCGAGGGTAACGTCCGCATCGATGGCGCTGTGGAAGGCGATATTGAGGTCGTCGGCAATCTGATCATTGGTGAAACGGGGCGGGTGATTGCGACAATAAAGGCGCGGAATGTGCATGTGTCAGGCGCGGTAAAGGGTCAAATTACCGCGCTGGAACAATTAGAAATCTCGCCGACCGGTAAGGTGTGGGGTGACATTACCACTGCTGCCTTGCATATTGAGCCGGGTGGTCTCTTCCGCGGCCAGAGCTCGATGACGACCAATATCGAAGAGCCGTTGCTGTTGGAAGCGCCCCGCGAATCGCGATCATCGTCTGAATCGTAAACGCTTGCGGTTGATGACGCGCGGGAAGGCATCACTGATCATTCCCGCGCGAACACCTTCGTATGCCACGCTATCGCCAAGCCTCGACATCCGCCACTCTCGTGACTGGCCTCCGGCGCAGTTGGGCGATGCTGCGTGGCCGGGTGCGGCGCTGGCTGGCGGCCACCTTTCCCGGCGGCGGGCGCACGCTGGCCTCGTTGGCGCTAATCGCGCTGCTGCTGATTATGACCGGCGGAATGGCAGTGAATCTGGTGAATCAATTGGTCATTGCGCACCATCTTGAACGTGAGTTGGTGGCTGCCAACGACCAAGTAGCTGGTTTGCAGGCAACAACGCAGGCGCTAGCCGCGCAGCTTGAGTACGAACGCTCGGATGCCGCGGCAGAAGAGTGGGCGCGCGATCTCGGTTTGGCCCGTGAGGGTGATATCGTGATCGTGCCCGAACGGGTGCCGGAGGTTGCGCCAACTACGGCGCCGCCGGCAGTGCCGTCGCCCGTCCCGTTGCCGCCGCCGCCGCCCAACTGGCAGCGTTGGTGGCAAGCATTCTTTCCGTAGGGTGATGTCTAAGATGTCGGACGAACGCTATGCTTGGTCATAGCGTTATCTTGTCGCGCCGTCTTCAATCCTCTGTACTGTCATCATGTTGCTCCAACTCGCTGACGAGCCCTTCTAGTTGGTTCACGAGCGCGATTTCGAGAATGGCGATGCGCGAGCTGCCGGCAATGGCGATGGCTTGCCAAATCAGGCGACGCGCCATCTCGCCATCTTGACGGTTCGCATACAAGATCGCCTGTGTGCGCAACCCCAATACCTGCCCATAGCGATCGCCGATCGAGCGCGCAATGTGTAACGCCTGCTGCAATTGGCGCTCGGCTTCATCGAGCTGGTTGCCGGCCAGCATCGTGTGACACATCCCTATCAACGCGTGATTTTCAATGATCCAATCATTGGCCGCACGGGCAAGCTCACTGGCCCGCTGAAAGCGCTGGTGCGCTTGTTGAAACGTGCCCATCTCAAAGAGGATCCAGCCTTGCAGTTCTTGACTTTGCGCGGCGAGGTTCGCGATCGGTATGAGGTTTGCGAGCGCGTGATCCGGCGCTGATTGGCGCACCAATATCGCACAGAGTCGGTCAACCTGTTGGAGGTGGGTGAGAGCTTCCCGCTCTTGACGCTTGAGCGCCAAGCATTGGGCGGTGATGAGCCAGATGTTGGCCTGCAACAGGCGGCTGAGCACGGCGTTGCTGTGCCTGAGCCGATCGACTTGGATTTGAGCGTAAGCGAGATGCGCATCAAAGAGGTGTAATTCCCCGCTGATGAGGATGTGGTGGAGATGCAATACTGCTGCGATGGCAGTGATGTTAGGCTGGTCTTCCTCACCCAACAAACTTTGCAAGAGCGCGAAATCCTCGCTCTGGTGCAGATGATTGCCGGTGCGATCGTTGAGCAACATCCGCAAGACAAGGAGTTCCGCGCGGCGTTCACTATGGCCCGGCAACCCAATGCCCTGTTCGAGATAGCGCAACGCGCTGTTAAACAGAGAACGGCGCGCACTGATCAAGGCGGCCTGCTGGCAATGCTCAATCACCTCTGACCATAGTTCGGCACGCAGCGCATGGTGGATAATGACATCGTATACAGCGAGCGGCGCTTCGCGCTGGGCGAGTTCGGCCTGATAGGCAGTGGCATACCACTGGTAAATGGCTTGATGCAATTCGCGCCGTTGCGCAAAGAGCAGGCTGGTGTAGGCTGCTTCATGCGCGATCCCGAAACTAAAGCGGTATACCGGCTCTGGATCGGCCATCTCGGCTTCAATTAACTGATCGTGTACGAGCGATTCAATGTCGTGACGCAATTCGGTTTCACTCAGCCGTGCGGGATGGATGTGGTGTAGCAAGCGCAAAGGGAAGCTCCGCCCGATGACCGCAGCGACTTTGAACGTCAGGCGGGTGCGTTCATCCATCTGATCGATCCGCGCTTGTACAATACCAATTGCCGAGCTGGAGAGTTGGACATGCGGCAGCGGGCCGAGCAGGCGCGCCTCATCTTGTTCGATCGCAATCAGCCCTTTTTGCAACAAGAGTCGCACATATTCTTTGATGAAGAGAGGTTGCCCCGTCGCGTATCGTTCGAGATATTGAAGGAGACGAGGGTCGATCGTGCGCACGCCGATCAGCTCGCAGATGAGGTTTGCCCGGTCGGCGACCGGCAGCCGTTCGAGCTGGTGATGGGTTGTAAACGGGAGTTGGCGCAATGTTTGGGCGAACGGCGACAGATGTTCGGGCAGGGGTCGGTATGAGAGTGCGACTACCAATGGTAGATGCGGCGTCAGCACCTCGATGATCTCGCGGAGCAGCAGCAGCGATTCTGGATCGGCCCAATGGACATCTTCAAGGATGATCAAGATGGGTTCGCGTTGCAGCCGGTGCAACAGTAGTTCAACCACGAGTGGGGCGAGGTCGATCAGCTTGGCTGGCGGCGGAAACCCTTCCACGTCGAGGAGCCGCGCTAGGGCAGCTATCTGATGAGGCATGGCCGTTGGCAAATCGGTCAATGCCTGTTGTAAGCGCACGCGGCGCACATGCATCGGTGCATGATCGTCAATGTCGCATAACTCGCCAACAATCGTGCGCCAAGGGTGGAGGGGCCGTTCTTGGGTGCCGCTGTGGCATTCGCCGCGAAAGCCGTGATACCCGCGCGTAAGCCATTCCAAACTAAGATAGTACAACAGGGTCGATTTGCCAATCCCCGTCTCGCCCTCGATAAGCAAGATATTGCTGTGATGAGTTGCTCGATCGATGATCTGATTGATTATCATGCGTTCTTGGTCACGCCCGATCAAGGTGACATGACTGGGCAGCGCGGCGCGCAACGCATGCGAACCGGATTCGTCGGTACGTATGCGATCGGAAAGCACCGTGGCCGCGGGAATATTGCGATCGTACCCCTTGATGCTCATCAGTTGCGGCGAGCTGGTGCGGTAGCGGCCAGTCGTGTCTTGCCGCACCCGCCCTGAGATCAGAATCTCTCCATTGGCAGCAAGTTCCATGAAATGCGCGGCAAGATTCATATCTTCGCCTTGAGCCGTGTACACGCGGCGGAGCCGGCTGCCGACTTCACCTACGAAGAGCGAGCCGACGGTAATGCCCGCTTTCCGGATCACCCCCCGGTCGCGCAATTCAAGCGCGCAGCCGATGGCGCGGCTGGTGTCGTCGCCATGCGCGACCGGTGCGCCAAAGAGCAAGACCATGACGGCGCCTTTGTTTCCAACCTCAATCTCGTTTAACCACCCGCCCCACCGCATCGCTACTGATTGCGCTTGCATCACTAGCGGTTGCAGATCGATCGGGTTTTCAGGTAGATCAAAGGCGGCAAAGACCGGAACGCACCGGCGATATTCGGCCACAAGCGAGTTGAGGCGGAGGCGGCGGGCAAAGCTCGGCGGCAGAAAGTGTTCCCACGTCAAGGTTGGGGAATCGATTGGCGGATGATACTCAATCAACGGTGTGGACTGGCTATTCGTGACAAGCAAATGCACTTCACCCGGTTGCGCTTGTTGTTCGGCCAGACTCGCTGCATTGATCGGTTGACCAATCAAGACGGGATGGATGCCTTGATTCGGTATGCCTGCTAACACGAGGTAGACCGGTCCGACGCTCACCCCAACGCGCAATTCGAGATTGTATGGCCCGGCAGGCGTTATGATGGGGTTAAGGGCAGCAATGGCATTATGCAGCGCATATCCGCAGTGAACAGCGAATGCGGGATCACTGATGTTTGGCCACCATGCAGTGAAGGCGTCGCCGGCAATGTGAATGACGTCACCGCCATTGGCGGCAATCGTCGCGATCATAGTCTCGAAGTAGTTGCGCAAAATGCTATGCAGTCGTTCGGCTCCGTCAGGGAGAGTGGCGAAGGTGGCGGTCAAGCGGGTGAATCCGCTCAGATCGGTGTACAGGATGGTCGCTTGGTAGGTCTGCACTTGCCCCGGACGGAGCAGCCCTGCGCCAAGCGCGTCGCGCAGGGCTGCGGGTACGTAAGGCCGAAAGAGTTGGCTGGAGGTTTGCTGTTCCATGGGCAGGGATGGCTTGTTGGTTGTCCGACTCTATTGTACCCTGACTCAGGCGGCGAAAATCGGTATGGTATACTGTCAAACGATGGTTGATGTTATTTCTTGCAACCATCGGTGGCAAAAGATGACTCTTCGCCGCATAACGTAAATGCTGTTCACAGTCTGTGAAGCGCGTTTCCCAATATGTTCGGCATCCTTTTCCGTCTCTCCTGAATGGTGGCCGATTCGCGAGGGAACGGTGGTGAGCGTTTCGTGAAGAACGTGATTGACAGACTGGTTTGGATAAGAAAGAAAGGCTATCTGTGAGTCCTGAACGATTGCAAAAAGTATTGGCTAGCGCCGGCATTGCCTCACGCCGCGACTGTGAAGAGTTGATCGCTGCGGGACGGGTGATGGTGAATGGCCGGGTGGTTACTGTGCCCGGTACGCGCGTCGATCTTGACCATGACGAGGTGTTGGTTGATGGGCAGCCACTGCGGATGCCGGCCAAACGCACCTACATTATGCTCCACAAACCGGCTGGAGTGGTTTCGACCGCGGAAGACACTCATGGTCGCCCAACGGTTGTCGATCTGGTTGATGTGCCGGTGCGCGTCTTTCCGGTTGGCCGGCTCGATCTTGATAGTGAAGGGTTGATTCTTCTCACTGATGATGGCGAGCTGGCCCATGCGCTGACCCATCCGAGCTTTGAGGTTGAAAAAGAGTATCGGGTGTTGTTAGATCGAGCATTAACGCCTGAGGCACTGCGGAGTTGGCGGAATGGCGTGTTGCTCGATGGCGAGATGACGGTCCCGGCATGGGTTGAGTTGATTGGCACCGTGCCGGAGGGGGTGTGGGTGCGGATTGTGTTGCGTGAGGGGCGTAAACGCCAGATTCGCGCGGTAGCGAAGCTCTTGGGTTATGAGGTGCTGCGCCTGATCCGGGTGCGTGAAGGCGAGTTGGAGCTCGGAGATTTGCCGCCGCGCGCTTGGCGGCACCTGACCGATGAAGAGGTCGCTGCCCTCCGCGCTCACATACCCACACGCCGGTCGTTGCCGGAACGGTCTAGCGAACCTTCGCCGGCGGCGCGGCGTAGGAGTGGCTCAGCAAAGGCCGTGCGTGAAACACCAGTTGCACCAGAACGATCCCCACGTGCGCCAAGGGGCGAGCGGGTTGCGCCGCGCGAGCGTGGTGACGAGCGCCCGCCGCGCAGCCGGAATGACGAGCGGGGGCCGGGGCGGGGATGGAGCGAAGAGCGCCCGCCGCGCAACCGGAGTGACGAGCGGGGGCCGGGGCGGGGATGGAGCGAGGAGCGCCCGCCGCGCAACCGGCGTGACGAGCGGGGGCCGGGCCGGGGCGGGGATCAAGAACGCCGTGAACCGCCATCCCGGCGCAACATGACTGACCAACCATCCCGGCGTAGTTCGGAACGAACGGATCGATCAACACCCGACAATCGCCGGCGTTTCCCGCGGCCACGCCGTTATGACGAACCGGAATAGCTTCTATCAACACAAACTCTAGATTATCTGCACTGTTCCGCTTGACAATGATTGGGATAGTGGTATAAATTGAGCGGTACAATTTTGTGATAGATACCACAAGGAAGGAACAGAGCAATGAACATTTGGTTGCGCATGATGGCATTCACCGTTCTGGCTGCACTAGCAATGGCGCTGGTTGCCTGTGGCGGCGGCGGTGGTAGTGGCGGTTCGAGCGGTGGCGGCCAGAGCAGCGGGCCGGTCACGTTAGAGATTGGCTCGAAGGGCGAAGAGTTGGCGTTCGATAAGACCGAGTTGCGGGTTGCCGTCGGCCAGACGGTGACGCTGCGCTTCAAGAACAACTCGGCAGTGCAGCAGCACAACTGGATCTTGGTCAAGGGCAGTGATGCGGAAGCGGCAGCGATTGCCAATGCCGGTTTGAGCGCTGGCCCGGCAGCAAATTACTTGCCGGCTGACAAGAGCAATATTCTGGCTGAGTCGCCGCTGACCAATGGCAATGAGACGGTGGAAGTCACCTTCACCGCGCCAGCAGCCGGCACCTATATCTATATCTGCACGGTGCCCGGCCACTATCCGCTAATGCAGGGCAAGCTGATTGTCACCAATTAATGTGGGTGTTGTGACAGCAAACGACAAGGTGCGACATTCGTGTCGCTCCTTGTTTCGTTAGATGGATTGTTGCCGATCTACACGGTGACTGTGTGTTGGTTGGGTTCTGCTGTGCGGTACAGGCGAACCATGAGGTTCAAGAGGTGCCGTTCCACTTCGGTGGCGACGGCTCGCTCGGCTGGAGACACCGGTAGCCGGCCAAGCTCTTCAAAATACCAGCGGATCATCGCTGTAGTGTGTTCATACGACACACCCCAGCGTGGTAAGACGCCACGGGCCCAGCGCAGCTCGGTTTCAGCGATTTCGAGGGCGTCAAACAAGAGCATTGCCCGGATCAAATCGCTAAGTGGCCGCACGGCTACTTCTGCCATACGCTCGACTGGGCCATAGTTCTCTTCTAAGCGCAAGGTGTGCGTCAGTTCGGGAAATGCGCGTAACAGCCGGGCGGCAACACGCTCAGCGATAGCTTGCCGATGATCGTCAACGCGGCGGGCAAGTTGGGTGGCAGCGATCTCATCCATACGTGCCATCCTTCCTCTCTAGGCCCCCTCATTATAGCACGCCGCTCTCTCGGCTGTCTCTGTGCATAAGGCATGAATTGCGTGGAAATTCTTCGTGCAGATCTTAGCAACTAAACCACGACTGCGCTGCGCGCACCACAGCGCGCAGGCGAGGGCGTTGGATGCGCTCGATTGCTTCCGCTAGCGGCACCCACTCGGCGGCAACGATTTGCTCCCTCCCTCCGGTTGGCCGGGCGCGACCGTTGATCGCGTGCAGCAAATAGTAATCGACCAGCTTGCGCTGCGTTCCTTGCGGACCATTGATCAGGTAATCAACGCTGCCAATCAGATCAATGACTTCCGCCACCACGTGGGTCTCTTCATACACCTCGCGCACAATCGCCTTGCGCGGCGGTTCATTTGCTTTGAGTTTGCCTTTCGGGAGTGACCAGAACCCTTTACGCTTCCGAATCAACAAAATCTCAATGGTTTGATCAGATTTCAATCGGAAGATGACGGCGCCAACGCCACAGATCGTTTTCATAACTGCCACGCTTGTTGTGAATATGAGCCGCTTCTGGTTGGTTGCCGGCAATAATGCAGGTTTCAGATATCATAGTCTCTATCATACCGCGTTTGGGTGGATCAAATGTGTTGATGGGTCTAACGTTTGAGCAAGATTTACCGAACATAACCATTCACGGCCCTAGACGCTCGTCGTGAACATAGTAGACAGGCATGGCATTACCACGCCTGTCTATCCATTCGTATGCCTAAGGAAGAGCGCCGGTGGTTAATTCACGGTCGCCGGTTGTTGGCGCAGCAACGTAACAATGTCATCTTCGATCTGCGACGGCACATCGGTGGGTGCGTAACGCCGGCGCGGCTTGCCGTTGCGGTCGACCAAAAACTTGGTGAAGTTCCACTTGATCGCGGTGCTGCCAAAGAGACCGGGTTGCTGGGTTTTGAGGTAGGTGAAGAGCGGGTGCTCATTGGGGCCGTTCACGTCAACCTTTGCGAAGAGCGGAAAGGTGACCTGATAGGTGCGTTCGCAGAATTGGGCGATGGATTCGTCGCTGCCCGGCTCTTGCATGAATTGGTTGCTGGGAAAACCGAGAACGCTGAATCCCTGATCGCGATAGCGGCGGTACAGTTGTTCGAGACCGGCGTATTGTGGCGATAGACCGCACATACTGGCGACGTTGACAATCAACAGCACTTGGCCGCGATAGTCGGCTAGTGACTGCATTGTACCGTCGATGCGTTGGGCGGTGAATTGGTATATTGGCATAGCCTTGCTCCTTGCAAAGTGTGTGCAAACGGTATACTACGTATTATCCCACAAATAGAGCGGCTGGCAAGATACCATTGATCAGCGCGCTGCTGCCGTTATCCCTGTCATGGTGAGAGCGGGTTGGGGCTAGGAACTTTCCCATGTTAGCTGAAGCAATCTTCTCTGAGTACGGCAGGCAGCATTCTGACCGGTTGGCAATCTCTGTCCAGAGCATTTCTGCGGCATGATATGAGGTGGTGCGAACGAGCATAGCTTTCGTTGACAACGATAGCTGTAAATGATATATTGTCTCATGTAATTGAATCGCTCTTTGTTTATTCCTACTGGTAGGTTACGATGCCGCTTTACGTCTACGAATGTGCCGAATGCGAGATTGAACTGGAAGAGCTGCGTCCGGCGTGGCAGGCTAACGATCCAATCGAGTGTCCGATTTGTCACGAATTTTGCCGGCGCGTTGTCAGCACCTTCCACGTTCAGCGTGCGGCTGAACCGCTCTACGCGACCCCGGCCCATGTAACGCGGGTTGCGCATGGTCTGGATTGTCCCTGCTGCCGGCCCCGCCGGCGCTCGTAACTCGTAAGGAGAACGCTCTATGGAAACGCCTGCCCCTCCCGTTCCGGTGACGATTCTGACCGGCTTTCTCGGCACTGGCAAGACCACGTTGCTCAACCGTATCGTGCGGGCCGATCACGGCTTGCGCACGGCGGTGCTGGTCAACGATTTCGGCGCAATCAATATCGACGCGCAGTTGGTGGTAGGGATCGAAGGCGATACGATTGCGCTGACCAATGGGTGCATTTGCTGCACGATCCGGGATGATCTGCTGCGCACGGCGTTGCGCCTCGTAGACCGGCCCTTGCCGCCAGAGTATCTCATCATTGAAGCGAGCGGGGTCAGTGATCCGTGGGCCGTGGCCGATACGTTTCTGTTGCCTGAACTGCGTCCCTATTTTCGTCTTGATAGTGTGATTACGGTGGTCGATGCCGATTATGTTCGCCAGCAGCCGGCCTACGAGTCGTTAATCGTTGAGCAGATCAGCGCCGCTGATATGGTTGTGCTCAACAAAATCGATCTGGTTCCGCCCGATCAACTTGCTAACGTTGAAGAGTGGGTGCGCCGGATTGTGCCGCAGGCACGGATTGTGCCGACAACCTATGGCGACGTACCGCTGTCGTTGATGCTTGATGTAGGCCGGTTTCAGCAGCGTGCAGCAACGCCGCGCTTGGTGACCGTTACTACCCACGATGAGGGGCATGCTCATGCAACAGTCCCTCACGATGATCATCACCACAATCACGGCGCCGAGTTTGCCACGTGGAGCTACGTCTGTGATCGACCTTTTACTCTCAACGCCTTTCGCCGATCTATTCTGAACTTGCCGCCGGCTATTTTCCGTAGTAAAGGATTGGTCTATCTGGCCGAAGTTCCGCAACGGCGGGCCATTTTGCAGGTGGTAGGGACGCGGGTGCAGGTGACGGTGGGTGAACCGTGGGGTGATCAAACGCCGCAGACGCAAATAGTATGCATCGGTTTGCCGGGTACGTTCGATGAACCTGCGTTGCGCGCGATGTTTGATCAATGCTTGCTCGCGCCGGATCAGCCGGTGAGTGATACGCTGGCAGCGTTTTAGGCGCAGCAAAGGGTGGCAGGATTGTGAACGAGCGCACGGAAGCGCTGGAAGAGTGCATTTTTATGTTATACTACAATTCTTGTTGGAGCCGTCGCTCGTTGCACAGGAAGTCATGTATCGCCAGCACTCGTTCTGTTCATTCTGCGGCCAGCCGTTTGCCGAGCACCAGTCATGGCCTCGCGTCTGCTCGCATTGCGGCAGTACAACTTATCGTAATCCGTTACCGGTGGTCTTGTTATTGCAGCCGGTTGATGATGGCTTGTTGCTCATCCGGCGATCAGCCTATCCACGTCGTGGCCAGTTAGCGCTGCCCGGCGGGTTTATCGAAATGGGGGAACGCTGGCAAGACGCGGCGGCGCGTGAGTTGTACGAAGAAGCCGGGGTTGAGATTGATCCGGTGTTGGTCAGCGATTTTGCCGTTCGCAGCACACCCGATGGCTATCTGCTGGTATTTGGGATCGGGCCGCAACTGCGCAGCGCGGATTTACCGGTGTTTTTGCCCAATAGCGAAGCTGCCGAGCGCGTGATCATTACCTCGCCGGCTGAGCTGGCCTTCCCGCTGCATACCGAGATGGTGTTGCGCTTTTTTACCCAACTGCGCCAATGGCGGCCTTTGACGTAGCGCGGGCGATGTTGGCGACAACGGTTCGATCAGCAGCCTCCCTAGCCTTTTTCGTGCTTAGGGGGCTGTTTGCTTAGATCAATCCATACTGTAAGAGCCGATTGTGATCGGCAAGGAGCGAGGAGGTTGCTTTATCGGCAACGATCCGGCCTTCGGCCAACACGATAGCCCGCGGCAACACATCGGCGACGAGCGCCAGATCGTGGGTTGAGACGAGCATGGTTTGCGGCAGGGTGTGCAGCAGCTCGCTCAATTCGCGGCGAGCGCGCGGATCGAGGCCGGCTGAAGGTTCATCAAGCGCCAGCAAGTTCGGCTGCATCGCCAGCACGGTGGCCAAGGCCACCCGTTTGCGCTGGCCGAGGCTCAGCCGGTGGGGTGGGCGCTGTTCATAGCCGGTCATCCCCACTGCCTGCAACGCCTGCTGGACACGCCGGCCAACCTCTGCCGGCGCTAACCCCATATAGAGCAGCCCAAACGCAACGTCGTCAAAGACGGTTGGCGAGAAGAGCTGATCGTCAGGGTCTTGAAAGACCAATCCTACTCTGGCTCGAATCTGGCGGAGATTCTGCGCGGTGACAGGCAGGCCGTCTACCACAATGGTGCCGCTCGCTGGACGGAGGGTTCCGTTGAGATGAAGCAGAAGCGTACTCTTGCCGGCCCCATTTACCCCTAGCAACGCCACCTTTTCTCCGGCAGCGACGACGAGATCGATCCCGCGCAGCGCAGGGGTACCATCGGGGTAAGCATAGCTGAGATTGGTAATGGTGAGCATAGCCGATTGATTAGATGTAGGCGATAACGATGAGGCTCATGCAGACGATTCCGCCGCCGATCAGCGCGAGGTAATCGGTGGGCCGGAGCGGGGGCTGGGTGGTGATAACGGGCCGGCCATCGTAGCCGCGGGCCAGCATGGCGGCATAGATCCGTTCACTCCGTTCGTAGGCCCTGATGAAGAGTGTGCCCACCATGCGTCCGGTGATGGTTACGCGCCAGAACAGGTTTCGACCGACGCGCTGACCGGGGAGAGAGGCGCTGCGGCTGTCGCGCGCGCGCAGCATACGCAACGCCTCTTCTTGCAGAATGAAGAGGTAGCGATAGGCCATGCCGAGGATCAGGATCAACACCGGCGGCAGGCGGAGCGCCGCCAGCGCAGTGAGCAGCTCGCTGAAATGGGTGGTTGCGATCAGCGCGATCATGGTTTGCACCGAAAGCCATGATTTGGCCATCACTGTGGCGGCGGCCACAATACCGGCATCGGTCGCTGTGATCGCCTGACCGCCGATGGTGAATTGGATAACCGGCGCACCGGGGCGGGCCACGGCCAGCGTCAGCGCGGCGAGAGCAAATGGCCATGCGATCAGCGAGCGCCGCCAGATCGTCCACAACCCGATCCGATTCCAGCCGATCACGCACCAGAGCGCGAGGGCGGCGATGATCAGCGCATCCCATGCGCCGGCAGGCAGCCATGCCAGCGTGAAGATAAATCCCAGTGCGAGCCACGTTTTGACCCGGCCATCATACGCGGCGATTGGGCCAACCGTTGGGGTGTCAGTCATCACGAACGTGCTGGTGGTTGGGCGCGGAGCAGTCTACTCATAGCCCAGATGAGGCCAATCAGCACGGCTACGCCAACCAACCCGGCAACGACCGTTGAGAGTGGCGTCTCGCCGAGCCATGGGATGGTGTAATCAGGCAAAAGCTGGTAGGGCGCATCCGTAGCACGCGCAATGAATCCGGCATCCTCGGCGACGCGCTCAAGCCCATCCGGGTCGGGCGAAGCCAACGGCGCGAAGGCGGTCGTGATGGCGGTAATCACCACCCCAATGGCGGCAATCCGCGTCATTGCCGGGCCAGATGAAGGGGTGGATTGCAGCAGATCGGGCCGGGTGCTGACCAGAAACATAACTGCAGCAGCGGTAATCAGTCCCTCGCCGATGCCAATCACGGCATGCACGCTGAGCATCGCCGGAAAGACAATGGCTGCCGGAAGGTCAGACAACACGAGTTGGGCCGAGGTCAGGGCAGCAGCGGCCATCACCGACAGCCATCCCGCACTGGCAGCGACGATTGTGATCAAGAGCCGGTTTGCCGTCAGTACGCCATTACGAACCAACACTGGCCGTGCTAGCCAGCCGCCGATGACGGCGGTGGCGATGCCCATGTTAAAGATATTCGCCCCCATCGCCACGATGCCGCCATCTTGAAAGAGGATGGCTTGCAAGGCGATCACGCTTGTCATCACGACCATGCCTGCCCATGGCCCCAGTACAATCGCTGCAAACGCGCCGCCGAGGAGATGGCCTGACGTGCCGCCGGCAATGGGAAAGTTGATCATCTGGGCCGCAAAGATAAACGCCGCCATCACCCCCATTAAGGGAACAGCACGTTCATCGAGTGATTGGCGTACAGCCCGCGCCGCAATCCCAACTGCGATCACGGTTGGTAACCACCAAAACAAGGCCACCGGCGCATGCAAAAAGCCGTCGGGAATGTGCAAGCCAAGCGTGATTCGTTCTGCGATCCACTGCCACCACATGGTGAAGCCCTTTCAAACAACATACGGATGGCGATACGCTGGTATCGACCTAGTTAAGCTTATTATAAGCGAAGTGATGTGTTTCCGCGCCCCAAGATACGGTATAATGCCTGTGCTATGAGCGGACACTACACCATTCCAACTCGCATCCGGCTGACTGAGGCGCAACGCGACCAGCTTTACTGGCTGCTCCGCGAGCGCAGTATCGAGCTGGATGACGTTATGACCGAGCTGGTGACCGAATATCTGGCCGGCCAGCCATTGCCGCCAGCGCCGGCGCCGGTCGATCGGCAGGCGACCATTCGCGAGCAGTTGCGACTGCGCCGCAACCAATTGCGCATGTTGCGCGCCCAACTGCACGATCCGCATAACCCGCCCCCTGACTGGTTGCGGGCGATGGTGGCCGAGTTGGAAGACGAAATTACCCGGCTCGAAGTTGAATTACGCCGAGAAGAGTAGCAAGCATGGCTCGCCAACGTCTCGATACCTTGCTGGTCGAGCGTGGTCTGGCTGAGACGCGCGCGCGGGCGCAGGCAATGATTATGGCCGGGCAGGTGCTGGTCAACGGCCACGTGCAGACCAAGGCCGGCACAATGGTCGCCATCGATGCCCACATCGATGTACGCGGCGGCTTGCCCTACGTCAGTCGCGGCGGTTTCAAGCTTGCGCATGCGTTCGACCAGTTTGGGCTTGATCCATCAGGGTTGACGGCAATCGATGTTGGCGCTTCCACCGGCGGTTTTACCGACGTATTGTTGCAGCGCGGCGCGGCGCGGGTCTTTGCAGTTGATGTCGGCTATGGCATTCTCGACCATCGGCTGCGCACCGACCCGCGAGTGGTTGCGCTCGAACGCACCAATATTCGCCACTGCACCGCCCTGCCTGATAGCGTGCTGGCCGATTGCGCCGTGATCGACGTCAGCTTCATCTCGCTGCGGCTCGTCTTGCCGGCGGTGCAGCGGCTGATCACGCCAAGCGCATGGATCGTGGCGCTGATTAAGCCCCAGTTTGAAGCCGGCCCGCAACACGTGGGCAAAGGCGGTGTCGTGCGCGATCCAGCGGTGCATGCGCAAGTGATCCGCGATGTGCTAACCTTCGCTACCACCAAGCAGCTCAACCCCGCCGGCCTCACCCGCTCGCCGATTACCGGCCCGGCGGGGAACGTCGAATTTCTCGTCCTCTTCCATACCCATCGTCCGGCTATCGATCACCAGCGCGCCATTGCAGCCTGCGTCGAAGGAGGCGCGTCGTCGTAGGGACACAGTCTTTTAGGACACAGCGTTGCTGTGTCCCTACGCGCTGTCACCACGTTGTCCTCCTTCTGCACACCTTTGTTTACCCGGTTTTTACCCTGAGTGAATGACTTACAACCGGCAAATGCGCGTAACGATGTTACATTTATTGCATACGTTGACATTTCAAACAATGTCAGTAGGCGTACTATGCAAGATGTAGCACACGTCGCTGAAGTTGCCCGAATCGGGCCGAATTCGATCATCCAGACCATTGCTGCCTTGCGCGAGCAGTATGGGGCCGAGACCACCGCGGCTTGGCTGCGCCGCAGTGGGCGCGGGCATTTCCTTGAAACGATGCCTGACCACATGCTGGCCGAGAGCGAATTTGGCGCGATGATCCGTGACTTGCGCGACTGGCTGGGTATGCCGGCGGCGATGCGGGTGCTCGACCGTTCGGGCGAACTCACGGCGAACTATGTGGCGACGAACCGGGTGCCGGCGCCGATCCGGCTACTCTTGCCGCGCTTGCCGGTAGGGTTGGCATTGCGCATCTTTCTGCCCGCCATTGCCAAACATGCGTGGACATTCGCCGGCAGCGGGCAATTTGGCTACACGCTACGGCCACAATGGCAGTTGACGCTGGCCAATAGTGTTGAGGCGCGTGAGGTGCAGGCCACCGAGCCGGTGTGTAGTTACTACCGGGCGGCGTTTGAAGGCTTGTTGCGACGGGTGGTGAGCGATCGGATCCGTGTGCGCGAGGTGGCATGCCGGGCCATGGGTGCGCCGCGCTGCACGTTTGCCGTATCGCGTGAGGGGTAATCCGGGGGCGTCGATTTCGTTCGTCCTCGCGTTGTTGTAGTTCAGACTTGGTCGTCAGAAAGGAAGAGAGGCCACGCATGCGGATCATGATGATCCAGCCGAACTACCATGCCGGTGGGGCTGAAATTGCTGGGAACTGGCCGCCGAGCTGGGTCGCCTACATCGGCGGCGCATTGCGCACCGCAGGCTTCAACAACCTGCGTTTCGTCGATGCGATGACGGAGGATCTGCCCAATGAGCAATTGCGCCTGATCCTGCGCCATAATCGGCCTGATGTGGTGATGGCCACAGCGATCACGCCTATGATCTACAAGGCGCAAGAGACGTTGCAGATTGCGCGTGAAGAGGCGCCGAATGCTCGGCTCATTCTTGGCGGTATTCACCCGACCTTTATGTATGGTCAGGTCTTGACCGAGGCGCCGTGGATCGACTACATTGTGCGCGGTGAGGGTGAAGAGATTATCGTCGAGTTGATGCAGTCGATTGAGGCGGGTACCGACCGGCGCGACCGGGCCAACATTAAGGGGATTGCTTACCTTGAGGACGGCAAGGTGGTGGCGACGCCGGCCCGTGATCCGATCGCCGATCTCGATAAGCTCACCCCGGATTGGAGCCTCTACGACTGGAAGCGCTATATCTATGTGCCGCTCAATGTGCGGGTGGCCGTGCCCAACTTCGCCCGCGGCTGCCCCTTCACCTGCCGCTTCTGCTCGCAGTGGAAGTTCTGGCGTCGCTATCGTGCCCGCAGCCCGCAGAAGTTTGTTGATGAGATCGAGACGCTGGTGCGCGAGCATAAGGTTGGCTTCTTCATTCTGGCTGACGAAGAGCCGACCATCAACCGCAAGAAATTCACCGCGCTCTGCGAAGAGCTGGTGCGGCGTAAGCTACCGGTTCACTGGGGCATTAACACCCGCGTGACCGACATTCTGCGTGATGAGGCGCAGTTGCCGCTCTGGCGCGCCGCCGGCTTGGTGCATATCTCGCTCGGCACTGAGGCTGCTGCGCAGATGAACCTTGACCGATTCCGCAAGCAGACCACGATCGAACAGAACAAGCGCGCGATTGAGCTGATCAAGAAGCACGGCATGGTGGCCGAGGCCCAGTTCATTATGGGCATGGAGAATGAGACGCCGGAGACGATCGAAGAGACCTATCGCTACGTGCTCGACTGGAAGCCGGATATGGCCAACTGGAATATGTACACGCCGTGGCCATTTGCCGAGCTGTTTGAAGAGCTAGGTGATCGGGTCGAGGTGCGCGATTATGCGAAGTACAACTTCGTGACACCGATTATGAAGCCTGAGCTGATGGATCGCGAAGATGTGCTCAAGGGCGTGTTGCGCAACTATGCCCGCTTCTATATGCGCAAGGCCTTCCTCGAGTATCCGTTTATCAAGGATCCGTTCAAGCGGCGTTACATGCTTGGCTGTCTGCGCGCCTTTATGAAGACCACCGTCACGCGCCGCTTCTACGACCTTGGTCGCGTCCACATGCGTGGTACCCAGCTTGAGATCGATCTCGGCTTCGATGAGTCGCGCGTGCTGACGCCGGAGCAGATCGTGGCGATGAAGCAGCGCAAGGAGATGAATGCCGATACCACCTTCGGCGGCGCTGCTCCTGGCATCGACCCCGAAGAGATCAAGATTCAGGCCGAGAATCCGCTCAACTTGCCGTTGGAAGTGGCGGTTAACGAGAACGCTAACGCGGCGACGCCGGCCAAGCCGGCGTCATAAACGGCGACTCTCACCTCTCACCTCCCCTCTCCCACCGTAAGGTGGGAGAGGGGTTGTTATTTCGCGTGCGGAGGATGTGGCTCTCACTCCCAGCCTTGCGGGGGTAGGTTTACCGCAGAGGACGCGGCGGATAATCACCATCCAAAAACCTTTGCGCTCTTCGCGTGCTTTGCGGCTTTGCATTGAGCATCTTTGCGCCTTTGTGCGCGTTGCGGCTTTGCGTTGACGCCCGTACCCCCGGCCCCCGCTCCCACCAGACGGCGGGAGCGGGGGAGCTGTGTGATTTCGACCATCACGTTGCGTATTGCGCAGATTATGCACTCCCACCAGACGGCGGGAGCGGGGGAGCTGTGTGATGGCGGGCACGGCAGGGCGGGAATCGAAACCGAACTTTATCCTTGGCCTAAGAGATCGCGCAGATCGGGGAAGGTGCTCGACCGGCGGGGTTGGGTGATCTGTTCGGCGTAGGCGCTGAGTTCGCGGATATGGTGCAAGATGCGCTGAATCTCTTCCTCGTTGTCGAGTTCGCGCAGCCGTTCGTTGTACCGGTGGATGCGAGCCATGACCTGCGCTTTGCGCAAGATGCGGGCGCACTGTTCGGCTTCGTGGCGGTAGCGCACGTCGTCGGGCCGGCGGTTGAGGGTAGCGATCAATGCTTTGGCTTCGCTGGTAAGTGGTTCGCCGAGGGTTTCCACCCACGCCTGCAAACTCTCGGCATCGGTGGGGCGCAGTTCGAGCGGGGTAGCGAGGTAAGCACGCCAAATCGCTTGGTGGAGCGGCTCTTCAAGCAGGTCTTCCAAGCCGGCCCCGAACAGTTCGCCTGCTTCGCGCCGGCGGGCGTTGTACTCTTCCAGCAGCTTTTCAATCGCAACATTGACGCTGGGGTAGCGTAGCGCCAGCGCCAGCAGGTAGGCTTCGGTCTTGCGGCGACGTTCGTCAAGCGGCGAGGCTGCCACCGGCGCCGGTGCTGGTGGCGGCGGCGGTGACGGGTTAGTGCGGCGCGCGCGCTCGTTGCGCCGGGCCGGCTGCACCCGTGCCCGCAGCAGATCAACGATTAGTTCGCTGCGCATGCCGGTGAGCTGCTCGACACGAGCCACGTAGACGCGCTGGGCCGCGCCGTCGAGTTCGCTCAGCAGCGGGATGATTCGCTCAAGCGCCAGCCGTTGTTGGCCCGGATCGTGCATGTCGAGGCCGGCGGTGTAGGCTTCGAGGTAAAAGTCCATCACCGGGGCGGCTTGCTCGACCAACTGCTGCCAGAGCGCGGGGTCGGCGGCGATCACCTCGTCGGGATCGCGCCCTGCCGGCAAGCGGATGATGCGGATGGTGACATCGTTTTCGAGCCGCACAATGCCTTGGGCGGTCGTCACCATGCGCCCCTCGCCCTCTTCTTCGGTGGCAGTGCGGATGGTTTCGAGACCGCGCAACGTCGCCTTCTGGCCGGCAGCATCGGCGTCGAGCGCCAGATAGACGGTGTCGGTTAGGCGTTTGAGCTGGTTGATGTGGGCTTTGCTCAGCGCGGTGCCGAGCGGCGCCACGACGTTGCGGAAACCGTGCTGGTGAGCGGTGATCACATCAACGTACCCTTCAACCACAATCGCGCGGTTGGCGGTGCGGATGGCGTCGCGGGCCAGATCAAGCCCGTACAGCACCTCACTCTTCTTGAAAAGCGGGGTCTCTGGCGTATTGAGATACTTGGGTTGGGCGTCACCCAACGCGCGCCCGCCAAAGCCAATCACCTCGCCGCGTACATTGCGGATAGGGAAGATAAGGCGGTGGCGGAAGCGGTCATAGGGGCCGCGCTCGCCGGGGATGGCGAGGCCGGCGGCGATGATGTCTTCGACGCTGTAGCCCTTTTTGTCGTGCAGATAGGTAAAGAGGTGGCCCCGGTCGTCGAGGCTATACCCGATCTGGAAGGCGTCAATTGCCTCTTGGTTGATCCCGCGGCGAGCAATATATTCGCGACCGGGAGCGCCACGGCTGAGGTTGAGCAGCACATAATTGAAGTAGCGGGCAGCGACGCCGTTGATCTCGATCAGCCGTGCCCGGCGCGCATCTTCTTGGCGTTGGGCATCATTTTTGGGTTCGAGCCGGATGCCGGCCCGTTCGGCCAGTAGCTCTAAGGCCCCTTTGAAATCGAGACCCTGTTTGCGCATGACGAAATCGAAGGCCGTGCCAGAGGCGTGGCAACCAAAGCAGTAGAAGCTCTGGGTGTCGGGGTAGACGTGGAAGGCAGGGGTGCGGCTGTTGGGGTGAAATGGGCAAAAACCGACGAAACTGCGCCCGCTGCGCCGCAGCCCCCCCCCCATCGAATTGATGAGGTCAACGATGTCGATGTTGGCTTTGATTTCGTCGATGACGTTCATGGTGTGAATGCCGTTACCCGCCCCACGTGCGCGGGATGAATATCCGTTTGAATACGGCTAATGCGTAGCGGTCGGTCATGCCGGCGATATAATCAATGACCGCCTGTTCAACCGGCTCGCCCCGCCGTTCCGTAATCGCCAGCAGTTCGGCGGGCAGCTCTTCGGGATGGCGCATAAAATGGGTGTAGAGCGTTTCAATTATGAAACGTACCTTCTCATCTTCCACTTTTGCCTCTGACCGCCAGTAGACGTTTTGGTAGAGAAAATCGCGCAGCTTATTGGTGGCGGCCAAGATGGGCGGACTCATCGAGATCAAGGGCGGGTCGGGAGGTACGCCTTCGCCGGTTGCCCACCAGTTATGCTCGATCAGATCGCTGACCATAGTGGCAAGGCGGTTGCTATGGCTGTCGCCGAGCAGCTCGATGCAATCGGCTGGCAAATCTTCGGCCCGCAGAATGCCGGCGCGAATGGCGTCGTCGATGTCGTGGTTGATGTAGGCAACGCTATCGCAGAGTTTGATAATCTGGCCTTCAAGGGTGCTGGCAGTGCCCCACGCTTTGGCGGTGATGTCGCGCCGCCCTTTAGAGTGCATATAGATGCCTTCACGCACGGCGTAAGTAAGGTTCATCCCTTCGCCATGCTGTTCCAGCACTTCGACGATCCGGCGCGATTGCTCGTTGTGGCGAAAGTGGCTGGAACAGATCCGGCTGAGCGCCGTTTCGCCGGCGTGGCCGAATGGCGCGTGACCAATATCGTGGCCGAGACCGATCGCCTCGGTCAGGTCTTCGTTGAGGCGCAACGCGCGAGCGACGGTGCGCGCAACCTGCGTGACTTCCAGCGTATGGGTGAGCCGGGTGCGGTAGTGATCGCCCAAGGGGGCGATAAAGACTTGGGTTTTGTGTTTGAGCCGGCGAAACGGTTTCGAGTGCAAGATGCGGTCACGGTCGCGTTGGTAAGCGGTGCGGATCGGGCAGGGCGGTTCGGGCCGGTCACGCACGGCATCGGCGCTCTTGGCCGCGTATGGCGAGAGGATTTGCGCTTCGAGCGCTTCACGCATTTCACGCATCGAAGGCCGGGTCATACGTAGGCTCCATTGGTGTGGTTTGGCAGGACACAGCACTGCTGTGTCCCTACTTTACCACACGTTGCGTCTGAGGTTAGCGTTACTCTTGCACCGCTTTTGTGCGCAATTCGGTCGAAGAGATGTCACGCCGGAAGAGGTGTTCGGGCACCGGGATGAAGAGCGATTCGTACCCCGCTGGCAAAGTCAGATCGGCGAGCGTATAAAACCGCCCGTCAATCTGTCTGCCTGCGACGAAGAAGCGACAGTTGGCGGCGGCAATGGCGGCGAAGGCGGCGGCCATTGCCTCGGCGCTGCCATAATAGCGCGGATCGACGAGCCGCAAGGCCGTATCGTAGCCGAGCACGAAGGCGCGTCCGGGGTAGAGACGCGCCTTCTGCACAAAGAGTGGCACAGCAGCGAGGATGACATAATGTTGGCCGCGGAATTGGGCAACGCGCCGTTCAATCTCGGCCAGCGGCAACTCGCCTTTGTCGGCGTTGCGCACCGTCAGCTCGAAATGCACCGGCTGGCCGGTCATCACCACCACTGCCCGCTGCAAGCCGAGATGTCCCGCATGCAGTGGGTTAAAGCTGCCGGGAAAGATCGATCCCGGCGGAGGATCGTCGGGGCGCAATGCGCCATCAGGCGTGATTGTCAACGACGCGATCCGCCCTCTCAAGAGATCGGCCAATTCGGCGGCATGGATCATGCCTCTTCCCCTACGTACTCTTCCACGCGCAACGAGACCACCCGCGAAGCGCCATCGTCGCCCATACTCACCCCGTAGAGCGTGTCGGCTACTTCAATCGTACCACGATTGTGGGTGATCACGATAAATTGGGTGCGATCGGTCAGGCGCTGCAACATCTCACGAAACCGGCCCACATTGCTCTCATCGAGTGCGGCGTCGGTTTCGTCGAAAATACAAAATGGGCTCGGATTGACCTTCAAAATCGCGAAGAGCAACGCTACTGCGGTCAAGGTGCGTTCGCCTCCAGAGAGCAGGGCGATGTTTTGCGGACGTTTGCCCGGCGGGCGAGCGATAATCTCGACGCCTTGCTGCGGGCGTTTGCCATTGCTCTCGCTGCCATCGGGATCGGTGTCGATCAGTTCGAGGCGGGCGCTGCCGCCGCCGAACAGTTCTTGGAAGGTGGCGCTGAATTCGGTGGCGACGGCGTGAAAGGTGTGCTGGAAGCGGTCGTTCATTGCGCCGTCGAGTTCATTAATCAGTTGGTGCAGAGTCGCGCTGGCGGCGCGCAGATCATCGGCTTGCGCAGTGAGGAAGGCATAGCGGTTGTTGGCCTCTTCATACTCTTCCAGCGCCAGCGGGTTGACCACGCCGAGGCGAATGATACGAGCGCGTAAGGCTTCAATCGCTGCCGGCAGTTCGGCCAGCGGCGGGCTATCACCGGCGGGAGGCGGTGCGGTGAGGTCAACGCCATCGGCGACGGCCCGCTCGAAGAGGGTTTCGAGGCGGTCGGCGGCGCGTTGCGCTTCGCGGGCCAGCCGGCTATGATCGGCTTCGGCGGCCAACAGATCGGCGGTAGTCTGCGCTTCAGCGGCTTCGAGGCGGGCCAATTCGGCTTCAGCGGAGGCCAATTCGGTTTCCGCCGGCGCAATCTGCGCCTGCACGTCGTGCAGTTCGGCCAGCAATTGCTGTTGGCGGGCCAGTGCCGTTGCATACACCGTTTCGCGCTGGGTACGCTCGTCGCGCAATGCCTGTAGCGCGGCTTCCAGCTCGCTTTGTTGGTGGGCGAGGTTAGTGAGTGTGCGTTCGTGACCGGCAAGCACTTCGGCCAGCATGTGCTGCCGGCTCTCGGCGGCGCTGAGCGCAGCGCGCAGGTTAGCCAACCGCTCTTGGCCGGCGCGATCGGCGCTGGCCTGCTGCTCTTGCCGTTCGCGCACCGCAGCGAGGGCTCCTTCAGCGGCGGCGCGTTCGGCGCGCAAACTGGTTTGGTGTTCGTGCAACCTAGCCAACTGCTCGGCCAGCGTGGCCAACTCTTGCCCTAGCCGCTCTTGTTGCGCTATCACCCATTGTTGTTCCTGTTCCACCTGCCGGGTGCGGCGTTGGGCCTGATCGAACGCATTGCGGGCCGCTTCGCGCCGGTGCTGCGCTTCCCGTTCGGCATGCTCGGCGCTGCGCAGGCGGGTAGTGGCGGCCTGCAGCTCTTGGTCGAGCGCGCCCCGCTGCCGGTCAATCGCCTCAAGCGCGACTCGTGCCGCCGTAACCTGTGCGGGCAGTTCGCGCAGCTCGCGTTCGCGGCGCAACGCACCGCTCTCGCGGGTAGGCGCGCCGCCGGTGACAGCGCCGCCGCTCTGCACCTGATCGCCGGCCAACGTCACAATCGTCCAGCCGGGAGGCAAGTGGCGCAACTCGGCGCGGGCCGTCGCCAAATCGGCAACAACCAGTGTGCGGCCCAGCAACTGTTCGACCACCACCGCGTAGTGCGGATCGTACTCGACCAGCTCGGCGGCGACGCCGATGACCTGCGCCGAGAAGGCGGGGCGGCGGGCATCGCCGCTGGGCCGGCGCAGCGTATCGAGCGGCAAGAAGGTGGCCCGGCCTACGCCGGTACGGCGCAATTCGGCAATCGCCTCTTCGGCGTCGCGCCACTGCTCGACCACGATATGTTGCAGGCGCGCGCCAAGGGCAACTTCGATCGCGGTTTCCAATTCGGCGGGCACACGGATGATCTGCTGCACCAGTGTAAAGCCGGCGCGCCCGTTGCGTTCGGCCCATTCCAGTGCGGCCTTAACGCCGGTAAACGCGCCAGCGTGCGAGCGAGCAAGGCGGGTGAGCGCCTCAAGGCGGGCTTCGCGTTCGGCCAGTGTGTGGCGGCGAGTGGCGCGCTCTTCGTCGGCAGCGGCGCGGGCGGCGCGCAGGCGGTCGAGTTCTTGACGCGCGGCTTGCACCGCCGCTGTGCTTTCCTGATACGCTTGTTCAGCATTGATCAGCGCGGCTTGCGCTTCAGCCACCGCGGCTTGGGCCGCGCCGGTCGTGCCGGCAGCCTGTGCCAAAGCGGCGGCCAAGCGTTCGCTTTCGGCGCACAAGCGGGCCTGTTGGGCATTCATCTGCTCGATCTGGCTCGCGACCGTCGCTTCGGCGCGGGCAGCTTGCAACGCGCGCTCTTGAGCAGTCTTGAGTTCGGCAGCTAAGCTGGTGCGCGCATGGTCGTCAGCCTGCCGTTCACGTTCGGCCAGCGCCAGATCGTGCCGCGCTGCCGCCACCTCTTGCGCGGCCTGCGCAGCCTCGGCAGCCACGCGATCTCGTTCTTGCCCGGCCAACCGCTGCTGTTCCGCCAGCGCAGTCATCTGCCGCTCAAGCTCGTCGTGGCGGCGCACGGCAGCGACGATTCGCTCATGCTCAACCGCCAGCTCGCGTTGCAAGGTCTCGGCTTGGTGGTGCAGCGCCGACGCCTGATGGTGCAACGCCCCTAGCGCCTCGCGCCGTTCACGCAACGCGGCCCGGCGGGCCTGCACCGTCGCTGCCGTTTCAGCCTGCACCGCGCGCCGGCGAGCCAGATCGTCATCGGCCTGTTGCGCCTGTGCTTGGGCCTGTTGGGTATAGGCTTGTGCCTCGCGCCACTGGGCATGGTGCCAATGGGTCAACAGCGTCTGCAACTCGGCTTGCCACTCGCGGTACTGGCGGGCTTGGCCAGCCTGCCGGCGCAACGCGCGCAAGCGCGGTTCCAGCTCGGCCAGCACATCGGCCACGCGCTGCAAATTGGTCTCGCTCTCGCGCAGACGGCGGAGGGCCTCGGCCTTGCGCAGCTCATAGCCGCCAATTTCCGCCGCATCTTCAAACAGGCGGCGGCGCTCGGCGGGGCGCAGGGTCAGGGCAGCGTCAACCAACCCCTGATTGATAATCGTATACGAACCGCCGAGCGGCTCGATGGCAGTTAGCAAATCGCGCAGACGGACGCGGGCGCGGTTGATGAAATACTCATTCTCGCCGGTGCGAGTGACGCGGCGGGTAATTGTCACCTCATCGAAATCGAGCGGCAGCAAGCGGTCGGCATTGTCAATTGTCAGCGCGACTTCGGCCAGACCAGCGGGCGGGCGGCGGCCACCGCCGGCAAACAGCAGCTCGCTGGCCTGCTTGCAGCGCAACGCCGCCATACTCTGCTCGCCGAGCACCCAACGCACTGCGTCGGCCAAGTTCGATTTACCGCTGCCATTTGGGCCGACAACAGCGGTTATCCCCGGTGGAAACTCGAAGACGGTGCGGGAAGCGAAAGTTTTGAAGCCTTGAATTTCGAGACGTTTGAGATACATCTGGCCTCATCGTAACGACAGGAACGCAGGCGAGCGTTCTCTGTTTCCTCACTCGCGATGCGACTGCCAAGCGCACCGGCCCATCATTGTACCCCAGACCGGCGCAGCGGTAAAGCGAAAACCTGCTTGATCGGCCTCTTATGAGCGGCTATAATACAGCGTGCAAGTAAAATGCAACGGTCCTGAACTGCTTAACGACCAAGCGAGCATAATTGTCCGGCGGGCAATCAACCAATTCCCGCGCAAGGCGCATCGCCGGCCCAGCCCGACGGCGCGCAATGGTGACCAGATCCATGCGAGAGCGAGTCTATCGCAGTGAAGCGGTGATCCTTCGCCGCAGCGATGTAGCCGAAGCCGATCGCCTGTTACTCATTGCCACGCCAACCGGGAAACGGTGGGTTATCGCCAAAGGCGCGCGTAAGATGAAGAGCCGGCTCGCGGGCCATATCGAACTCTTCACCCACGCGCAGATGATGCTTGCCGTCGGGCGCAATCTTGATATTGTCACTCAGAGCCAGATTGTGAACGCCTTTCCGGTGCTGCGCACCGACTTGACACGCCTTGGGTGCGGCTATTACGTCGCCGAATTGTACGACCGCCTCACCACTGAGGCCGAGGAGAGTCCGCCGCTGTTCCATTTGTTAGTCGAGACGCTGGGATCGCTCGATCGCAGTCCTCTGCCCGAGCTCGCGCTACGCAGTTTCGAGCTGCATTTACTGCACTTGCTTGGGTATCGCCCGCAACTCCACCGGTGTTTGGTGTGTGACGAACTATTGACTCCTGAAGCTGATCGCTATAGTCCGGCCCTCGGTGGCGTGCTCTGCCCGCGTGATCGAGCGGCTGACCCGGCTGCCTTGCCGATGAGCGAAGCAACCTTTCGTCTCTTGCGATACCTTCAGGCCCAACCGGTCGCCGCCAACGAAGAATTGCGCATCTCGGCAGCGACGCGCCGGGAAGCAGCCGAGTTGCTGCGCGCCAGCTTGCGCCATCTGCTTGAACGTGATCTCAAATCTGCCGATTTTCTCGATCGTCTACTTTCGTCTCGGTAGGATGATATGACCACAATGTTGCCAACCACAGAGGAGGGCGGGCCATGAACTACGTCGAAAGCCTGCTCGGGCGGGGAGAACAGATCCTATACATTGCCCGCCAGCACATTTATGTGTTGATTGTGAATATTTTGGCCGAACTCACCTTAATTGCCGTCTTGGTTGCGGCTGGCGTCGCCTCAAATATGGCGTTTCGCAATAACCCAGCGGCAATGATCGGCGGGATTAGTATCAGTAATCTGATCCTGCTGATTTGCATTGTTATCAGCATTACTGTGCTGATTAGTGGATTCATCGACTTTCTGCGCTGGAATTCTGAGCAGATCATCATTACCGACCGGCGGGTCTTGCAAGTGCGTGGTGTCTTTAATAAGCGCGTGATCGATTCATCGCTTGAAAAGATCAACGACATCGAGCTACGCCAGAGCATTTTGGGGCGCATCTTCAATTTTGGCACGATCGAAATCCTAACCGCATCAGGCAGCGAAGGTGCCAATGTGATGGATCGCATTGAAGCGCCGGTTGAATTCAAACGGATGCTGCTCGAAGCCAAGCATAACCTCGATCGCGGCTATGGCTATCTTGATACCGATGGGTACGCTCCCGGTCGCCAAGTCGGCGGGGCGATCGATATCCAGCGCACACTGGAAGAACTGGCTCGCCTCCGCGATCGCGGTATTCTTTCCCCCGAAGAGTTTGAGGCCAAGAAGCGCGATCTCTTGAGCCGGATTTAGGCGGTTGCCAAGCTGTCATTGCGAGGGGCGAGGCTCCGTGCTGGTGGAGGATGGCCTTGTCGCAGCCCGCCTGTCATTGCGAGGGTGTGGCGGCACCCAGCCAAGCGTGGTGCCGCCCGACCGAAGCAATCTCCTGCTTCGGCGCAAACGAACGCTGGGCGGAGGCGGATCTGTCATTACGAGGGGGCGTAGCCCCCGAATTCAGCGAAGGGAATGCCTGAGCGGACGGGTTCCGTGCTCGCAATAGCAATCGGAGAGCGGCGGTGCGCGATGGTAATCAGCGCGAAAAACCGTTATAATCCTTAATACGCTGAAGAACCAAACAGGTGCCGCATGTACAACGACATTGAACAGGCCCGTGCGGCGATTGCGTCGCGCCTGCGCCACATCCCGCGGGTTGGCTTGATCCTCGGTTCCGGCCTAAGTGCGCTGGCCGATGAAATGGATGATGCGGTCATTATTCCCTACCGCGACATTCCCGGTTTTCACGAGCCGAAGGTAGTTGGCCATCGCGGCGAGTTGGCGGTTGGCTTGTTGGCCGGGCAGCCAGTGGCGGTGATGCGCGGACGGTTTCACTTTTACGAAGGTTACAGCATGCAAGAGGTGACCTTCCCGGTGCGGGTGTTGCGCGTGCTCGGCTGCGATACGTTGATCGTTACCAATGCCGCCGGCGGATTGCGCTCTGACTGGCAGGTCGGCGATATTATGCGGATTAGCGACCAAATCTTTCTGCCGGGAATGGCCGGCCACCATCCGCTGCGCGGGCCGAATGATGAGCGGCTGGGGCAGCGGTTTCCGGCGATGGTAGGGGCGTTCGATAATGACCTAGTACCGCTGGCCCGCGCTGTCGCCACCGATCTTCATATGACCCTGCGCGAAGGGGTGTATTGCATGCTGAGCGGCCCGCACTTCGAGAGCGCCGCTGAGATTCGCATGGTGCGGATGTTGGGCGCTGATGCAGTGGGGATGTCTACCGCGCCAGAGATGATTGTCGCCATTCATGGCGGGATGCGGGTGCTTGGCTTTTCGCTGATTACCAATCTTGCCTTGCCAGATGGCCCGCCGGCCAATCATGTCGAGGTGATCGAAGCCGGTGAGGCGGCCAAGCCGCGGTTTGCGGCGTTGTTGCGCGGTATTTTGGCGCGAATGTGAATGGGTGAAGGCGCAAAGGGGCAAAAGCGCAGAGGATGATAAACGCAAGGGCGCAAAGATTTTTAGGGAATGGGACCAGCATGCTTGTGTTCAACATGTAAAACCCTTTGCGGTCTTAGCGTTCTTCGCGTCTTTGCGTCAATATCCTTTGCACTCTTCGCGTCTTTGCGTTAAAGTCCTTCACGTTCCATGTGAGGTTGTTATGCGTACCTTGACCCCGCTGACCGAAGTGGCCGCGATCGATGAAGCGACCCGCGCCGCGTTGGCCGCCTATTGGATTACCAGCGTCGAAGAGTTGGTGGCGACGGCGCGGTCGAGTAATGTCGGCTTAGGCAGCGGGCTGGCTGCGTTGGCGCAGGCGCTGGGCCGCAGCGAAGACGAAGTGCGGGCCATGGTAATGGCGGCGCTCGATGTCGTGCCTGATGCTAGCTCGTTCAGCGTTGATGTGGCGATGGAACCGGTCGGCACTGGCGCGATCTTCGATGATTTGCCTGAGGTTGATGCCGCCGCCTTCAGCCCGCCGGTCGGTCTGCCTAGCGAAGTTCCGCCACTGGCGACCTTGCCGCCACCGGTCAGTCAAGGGCCCCGCAATACCTGCGTCGCGTTTACCATCGCGGCTATGGTGCAGACGCTGAGCAACGATCCCACCGATCTCTCCGAGCAGTTTATCTACTGGATCAGCAAAGATCGCGACCGCATTCCCGGTGATGTCGGTACGAACCCGCTAGTGGCGCTGCGCGCGGTCGCCGAACTGGGGGTGTGCCGCGAAGAGACGTGGCCGTACCGGCCTGAACCGGTTGACCATACCAATCCCGGCCACGAACGTCCGAGCGAGGTTGCCTTCCGCGAGGCCACGCAGCGCCGGATCAGCGACGTCGAGCAGTTGCCGGCCCGCGATGTCAACCAGATCAAGGCGGCGCTGGCCGCCGGCAAGCCGGTGCTGATCGGGTTGATGATCGGCGAGCATTGGACGAGCAGCGGCCAAATTCGCCGCATCGGGCGGGTGCGCCGCGCGTTGCCCGGTGAACAGCGGTTGGGTGGGCATGCGATGTGCGCCCTCGGCTACCGCGATGATCCGGCTGCCCCCGGCGGCGGCTATTTCATCGTGCGCAATTCGTGGGGCAGCGATTGGGCGAACGAGAACCCGGACGGCGCTGGCTATTGTTATGTGCCGTACCAGTTGATCTATGACGAAGGATTAGCGGCATTGGTCGCCACTGGGGTGATCATCGAGCGGCCAGAGGTGGCAACGCCGGCATTAGGCACTGCGCCAAGCGATACCTTAGCCGCTATCCTTGCCGAAGCGCAGGCCATCCGCGCCCGCCTCGACGCGCTGATCGAGCGGATCGGTACGTTAGCCGGCGGCCAGCCGCAACCATCGGCGCCGGTTGGCACAGCGCCGGCAACACCCGAACCAGCCCCGCCGCCAGTCGTCGCCGGCTACAGCGGCCCGCTCATCCTGATTGCCAACGAACAGAGCGCCGACGAACTCTACCCCAACGGGATTGATGGCCGGCGCGGCGAGCCGTTGTTGCGGATTGACGCCAAAACCGCCAGCGATCTCGCTCAGCGCAGCGAAGATCCGAAAGAGTTGCAAACTTTACATAAAACACGCGCCGAGGCCGAAGAGAAACACTTCGGTGTGGTTGCCGATATCGATCAAGAGGATTTGGCGCAAGCGCGCTGGGCACTGGTGGTTAGCGCCACCGATGACGTGCGGATTATCGAGACGCTATGGCCGCTGATCGAGCACCGCTCCCAGCAGCAAGGCATCGCGCTGCCAGCAGTCGCTTTCCGCCCCGGTGAGACCTGCGCCGAGTGGGCCAGTCGCTACGCCGACATCCGCCAGCCGTGGGAGCAGCGCGCGCCGGTGCTGGTGTGCCGTCCCAACGAGCGGGTCAATGGTTGGCTGGCCCGCCACGGCACGATGGCCGGCCCGGTCAAACCGAGCCAAGGCGTGCCGTTCTACCTGCTGATCGCGGCCCGGCCCGGCCCGCTGGCGCCGAATGATCAAGCCTTCATCAGCTTCAACTTCCAGTACGAACTCGATATCTTCTGGGGGGTGGGAAGAGTTTGTTTTACCGATGAACGCGGCCAGCACCGCTATGCCGATTACACGGCCTACGCCCAACGGCTGGTGGATTACGAGCGGCGCAAGGCCGGCGAGCTTCGCCTGCGCCGCGAGATTGTCTACTTTGGCACCCGCCACGACCTCGATAAATCGACCGATCGCAGCGCAGCCGAGCTGGTGACGCCGCTGGCCGAGTGGCACGATCGCGGTCTGCCCCAGCGGCGGGGGTATAGCAAACGGCTGTTGCTGGCTAAAGATGCTACCCGCACCAACTTCGAGCAGGCGCTGTGTGAGGGCAATCAACCGCCGGCCATCATCTTCAGCGCCACCCATGGCCTCGGTCTGCCGGCCAACGACCGCGAACTGATCCCCTACCAAGGCGCGCTAGTAACGCAAGACTGGACTGGTTTCGGCGGGATTAGACGCGAGCACTGGTTTGCCGCCGAAGACCTGCCAAGCACCCTCTCGCTCGAAGGGATGGTGGCGCTGTTGTTTGCTTGCTATGGCGCCGGTTGCCCGCAGCAAGACGAATTTATCTTCGATCCCAGCAAAGGCCGCCCGCTGATCGTCCCCTTCACCTTCGTCGCCCAACTGCCGCAGCAGATGCTGCTGCGCGGCGCGCTCGGCGTGGTCGGCCACGTTGAACGCGCGTGGACCTACGGCTTCAGCATGGATGGCGCGCGTGGCCAGACCCAGAGCTTTGAAGATGTGATCGGGCGGTTAGTGGCGGGCAAGCGGCTCGGCAGTGCGACCGATCAGTTCAACATCATTCAGGCTGCCCGTTCGATGACACTGGCCGAAGAGTTAGAGAACATCAAATTCGGCAAGCAACCCGAACCGCGCGAGTTGTCCACGCTCTGGATGGCGCGCAACGATGCTCGCAACTACATGCTGCTCGGCGACCCGGCGGCAAAGTTGGCGCTTTAATTCACCAACTCCCGCAATTCCGCCACCGAACGGGCGAGCGCCAGCGGCGCAGCCAGATAGAGGTCGCGGTAGTCGCCGTAGCCGTAGGTGACGGCGATGCACGGCATCCGGTGCGCTCGCGCGCCGGCGATGTCGTAGGTGGTGTCGCCAACCATCACGGTCCATGCCCGGTCGGCGCCCAGCCGGGGCAGCAGGGTGGCGATAACCATTGCCTTGTTGCCGTTGCGGTCGTCGGGGTCAACGGCGGCGATGGCCTCGAAGTAGGCTTGCAACCCGAAGTGAGCTAAGATCCGCTCGGTGGGGGGGCGAATCTTCGATGTGGCGACAAACAGCCGTACCCCATCGGTATGCAAATCGCGCAAGAGCTCAGGGATGCCGGGAAAGACTGTGTTCTCGAACATCCCGATCTCCCAGTAGCGTTGCCGGTAGTGGGCAACGGCCTGATCGGCCAGCGCCGGATCGCCGAGCAGTTGCTCGAATGAGGCGTGCAGCGGCGGCCCGATCCATCCGCGCAGTTCGTCATCGGGTAGCAGCGGATGGCCAATCTGCGCCAGTGCGTAGTTGACGCTGCGGGCAATGCCGGTGAAGGGGTCGGTCAACGTGCCGTCAAGATCGAATAAGATAGCGCGAAATGGTCGTTGTCTGCTCATGCAGCTAGTATACCGCAAGAGCAATGGCCGGTTTGCGCCAAGAAACGGTGTTATAATGAATATATCCGGCGTTTAGTCATCATCGTGAAGGAAGAGCGTGCTGCGGGCGAGCAGGGCGGTGTAAGGCAAGCACACAGCATGGAACGCCACTCTCGTTGCGCTAGCTATCAGTGATTGTGACCTTCGCGTCTTTACTCATCACAGAAAGGCCCCCGGCATGTTTCATTCAATGGCTGATGTGCGTGAAATGTTGGGGCGACAAAACTATATCGCCTCTGATGAGATCAGCACTGCCATCTTCCTTGCTGAACGACTAGGCAAGCCGTTGCTGGCCGAAGGCCCCGCCGGCGTTGGCAAGACCGAGCTGGCCAAAGCGTGGGCCGCGGCGCAGGGTCGTGAGCTGATCCGCCTCCAGTGCTACGAAGGTCTCGATGAGACCAAAGCGTTATACGAGTGGGAGTACGCTAAGCAGTTGCTCTATACCCAACTGCTGCGCGAGAAGTTGTCAGAGATGCTCGGCGATGCGCAGAGCCTGCGCGAAGCCGCTGACCGGCTTGCTGCCCAAGAGGATGTCTTCTTTTCTGAGCGCTTCTTGCTGCCGCGCCCGTTGTTGCGCGCGATCACGAGTGATAAGCCGGTGGTGCTGCTGATCGATGAGATCGATCGGGCTGACGCCGAGTTTGAAGCCTTCCTGCTCGAAGTGCTGAGCGATTTTCAAGTCTCGGTGCCGGAATTGGGCACGCTGAAGGCTAAGCACATCCCAACCGTTATCCTCACCTCGAACAATACGCGCGAGCTGAGCGAGGCGCTCAAGCGCCGTTGCCTCTACATTCACATCGATTACCCCGATCTCGAAGCTGAGCTGCGGGTGGTGCAGTTGAAGGTGCCTGGCCTCGCGCCCAAGCTGGCCCGCGAAGCGGTAGCCTTGGTGCAGCGCTTGCGCGCGCTCGATCTCAAGAAGCATCCCAGCGTTTCCGAGACGCTCGATTGGGCGCGGGCGCTGGTGGAGTTGAATGCCCGCCAGCTCGATAAGGCGACGCTCGATACCACGCTGAACGTGCTGCTCAAGTACGAGAGCGATTTGCAGCGGGCGCGCCGGTTGTTGCAGCAGGGTGACCGCCCCGACCGGCCAGATCGCCCCGACCGGCCTGACCGTCCGCGCGGCGGTTATCGCGGTGGCGATTGGAGCAATAATTAGCGGAGCAAGTCATGGATCGACGGATTACCGAGTTTATTGCCGGGTTGCGTGCGGCTGGCGTGCGCATCAGTGTGGCCGAGTCGGCTGATGCGTTGCGAGCGATTGAGCAGGCCGGCATTAGCGATCGCAATATCTTCCGGCTGGCGTTGCAGGCCGCCTTGATTAAAGAGCGGCAGGATCAGGCGATCTTTAACGATCTCTTTCCGCTCTACTTTGGCAAAGATGCGCCGCCGGCGATGCAGCAACCCGGCGGCGGTCAGCTCTCGCCCGAAGAGCAGCAGCAGCTCTTGCGCCAGTTACAGCAACTACTCGCCCAATTCCCACCCAGCCCGCTGGGCCAGCTCTTTCAGAGCATGATCAGCGGCCAGCCGCTCAGCAATCAGCAAATCCGCGCAATGCTGGCCAACGTCTCGCCACCGCACCTCACCAACCCGCGCTACCGCGATTGGATGGCGCGACAGGCGATGCGTGAATTGCAGATGAACCGGCTGCAGCAGATGCTGCGCCAATTGCTTGAGCAACTGCGCGAGCAAGGTATGCGCGAAGAGGCGCTGCGTGCGATCGAGCAGGCGGCGCGCGCGAATCTCGAGGCGCTTGAGCAGCAGATCGGCCAGCAAGTGGCCCAACAGATGCAAGAACAGGCGCAGGGGCAGGGGCCGCGCCAAGGTCAAGGCCGGCCTAGCGAGCGCGAGCTGCTCGACATGCCGCTCGAGCGGATTGATGAGAGTCTGTTGCCGGAGACGCGCACACTGGTGCGTAAATTGGCCGCGCGTCTGCGCACCCGGCTGGCGCTGCGCCAGCGCCGCGGCAAGACTGGCACTCTCGATGCCAAGGCAACCATCCGCACCAATCAGCGTTTTGGCGGTGTGCCTATGCTTGTGCGCCACCGCAAGCGCCATCTCAAGCCGAAGCTGGTCATCTTGTGCGACCGCAGCGTCAGCACGCAGCAGGCAATGTCGTGCATGTTGCTGATGATCTATGCGCTGCACGATCAGGTCAGCCGCACCCGCTCGTTCGCCTTCATTGATCGGCTCTACGACATGTCGCACTATTTCGCCGAATCGCGCCCCGAACAGGCGATTGCACAGGTGCTGGCCGAGATCCGGCCTACCCGTAGCTACAGCACCGATTTGGGGAATGCGTTGGGGGAATTTTGCCGCGATCAGTTGCATCTGGTCGACCGGCGCACCACGGTGATCGTGCTCGGCGATGGACGTAACAACGAGAACGAACCCAATCTGCCGGCCTTCGAGCAGATTCGCCGTCGCGCCCGCCGCATCGTCTGGTTTGCAACCGAAGAGCGGGTAAAGTGGGGAGTCTACGATCCCGGTTCGCTCAGTAGCGATATCTACAAGTATGCGCCGATGTGCGATGCTATGCATGAGGTGACGACGCTGCGCCAATTGGCGACGGCGATTGACCGGTTGTTTCTGCATCCGTAGCGGGTGATGCGCCGAGTGCTAGACTCGCTTGCACGGTGCAGGGTAAGCGTTATGATGGAGTGCGGCAGCTCGGCTGCCGCACGTTTCATGAGAGCATTGAACGCCGGCGACTTTTGTTCCGGCGCGAGATTGAGCGGTACGCTGGTTTGCGGTATCATTGCCGAGCATCTTCTTGTTCGGTACGGCTTCATAGATGGCGGTAGTTCGGTTGCCGCATGCTCCATAAAAGGAATGATACGCAATGCGGGTTGTGATTCGGGAAGTGTTGAACGTCGGCGGCTTTTTTGCCGGCGAGACGGTGACGCTGGCGGCGCAGCGATGGCCGGACGGCGGCCCAGAGCAGATAGTGACAATTGACGATGCGGCGCTCACCAATGTGATTGCGCGCCACCTGCTAGCGCCGGGGATGATCCTTGAGTTGCAGTTTGCCGGCGATCGCGTCGAGCAGGCGACCCTGCTCGGTGCGCCTGATTATGCCGCTCTACGCGCGGCGTGGCGGCAGCCGCCGATTCTGCCCTCGCCAACGCCGCGCGTGCTCAGTTTCCGCTGTCCGGCCTGCAAGGTGTGGGCGGCGGCAACCGGCGATCCGCCGGTGTGCGCGGTTTGCGGCACCGCCGTCCCCCAGAGTTAACCGATCCGGAACGTTGCCACTAATCGCCCGAACTGCAATTTTGTGCCATCCCTGATCGGGGTTGGCGTTTGCGGTTCGATCCGCGTACCGTTAACCCGCGTGTGATTGGTGCTGTTGAGATCAACAATGCTCCACTGGTTGCCGGCATGTACGATTTTGGCATGTTGGCGACTTACGCCACCCGACTCGCCGCCGTAGGGCGTCAAGTCAATTTCGGGAAAGATGTTGCTCACCGGGTCTTCGCGGCCAATCACGTACTCGTGTTTGCCCGGCTCAAGGATGATCTCGCTGCCATCGGCCAGCTCCAACCGGGCTGCCGCCGGCGGCTGGGTTGGGATGGGGGTGGCAATTGGGGTTGGGGCTGCCGGATGGGCGGCTACCGGCTCTGCAGGCGCAGCAGGCGCTGCTGCCGGCACCGGCGAGCTGCCAATCAGGGCGGCTAATTCCGCTTCAGTCTTGGCCAGTTCGGCCCGCGCCGCATCAAGACCGGCGGTGATAAACGCTGGCACGCTGCCGGCAGGGTAGCGGGCAGCCATCTGCTCGTATTGGGCAATGGTGTCGCGGTGCGCCGCTAGCAATGTCTCTAACCGGGCAACTTCGGCTGGATCGGGTCCGGCGGGGAGCGCAGCCAATTCCGCTTCAGTCTTGGCCAGTTCGGCCCGTGCCGCATCAAGACCAGCGGTGATAAACGCTGGTACGCTGCCGGCAGGGTAGCGGGTTGCCATCTGTTCGTACTGGGCGACTGTATCCCGGTGTGCAGCCAGCAATGCCTCCAGCCGGGCGCGCTCGGCTGCCAGCTCGATAGGTGTAACCGCTGGGGCGGCTGGCGCAGCCGGCGGCGTGGGTGGTTCGGCCACTGGCGGCGGTGGCGGTGCGGATGGTTCGGCCACTAGCGGCGGTGGCGGCGCGGGTGGTTCGGCTACCGGCGGCGCGATCATGGTTGGCCCTTCCGCCGGGATGGTTGGCGCAGGAGCTGCCGCTTCGCTGTCCGGTGGCGTAAGGGTGGCAACAGGCTCTGCTACCGGCGGCGGGGCGATGACGGTGGGCGCATCGGCAGTGGGCGGCGGGGTGATGACGGTGGGCGCATCGGCAGTGGGCGGCGGGGCGATGACGGTGGGCGCATCGGCAGTGGGCGGTGGGGCAAACAACCTGCTCAGGTCAGCGCCGCAATTGTCGCAGAACCGTTCACCGGGCAACACCGGATCGCCACAATCAGTGCATACCAATTGCGATGCGCTAGGGGGTGCGAGCAGGGTTGCCTGAGCGGGTGTCGCGGGCGACGCAATTGGTGTTGCCAGTAAATCAGCGCCGCAGTTGTCGCAGAACCGTTCACCGGGGAGCACCGTCGTACCGCACACTGAGCAGGATGGCGCAAGGGCGGTGGGTTGATCGGACGAGACGGCTGTGGGCGCGGGAGTGGTTGGCGCTGCGCCGGTCAAGCGGGTGCCGCATTGATCGCAGAAACGGTTCGTTGGCTCATTCTGCGCTCCACAGGAAGGACAGATGATCATAGTCGTTCCTCACCTTGGCAAGCAATCGCTCCCGAATGGCGATTGCGCGATTCCATCGCATCGTTGGCTTACTCATCTTCCAGCCGCTGCGTCAGCCGCCGGGTCGCGTAGCGGAGCTCTTTCTGCGCTGCGGCGCTTAGTGGTTGGCCTTGTTCGAGCGCTGCCGCTTGTTGGTTGGTCTTTTCGGCCAGCTCCAGTTCCCCTAAATCGAGCAAGCGGGTCGCGGCAGCGCGTAGTTTCTGGGTTGCGCCGGCGACGTTGCCGCTGGCCGCTTCACTCAACGCGCGCGTTTGCAACTTAAACGCCGTCACGCGCTCGACCAGATTCATCACGGTAGGATTGTAACTCTCTGGCCCGGCCTGATCGGCCACCTCAAGTAGCACATCTTGCTTGATAACCATTTCAGTTGTTTGATCCACCGGCGTTAGGTGCAACTCGGCCTGCGCCAGCCGAAACCGGCCGCTGGCCCGCGGCGGCAGGATGAGATCGAGCACCACGGCTGCCGGTTGACCGCCCGCCAGATCACCCAACCGCACTGCCACCACGGTTTCGCCAATGGGTTGGTACCCTAGATTGGCAATCACCGGTTTGACCCGATAGACTGCGCGTGGCGTGACATCGCGGACGAATCGCAGCAGCAGGCGGGCATCAGTGGCAACCGTCGCTTGCGCCGCTTCCACTGCTTGTTGGAAGAAGCTCGTGATCTGTTCCGGCTCGGCAATGTAATCCGAGTAGCCATCGCTGGCAGCGGCAATATCATCGAGCAACTGCTCGTTCCATTCGGCTCCCAGTCCCAGCGCCGTAATCCGCACGCCCGCCTTGCCCTGTTCTTGGGCCAAATCGCGGCAGAGCGGTTCGTCACCCCACGTCTGGCCATCGGTGAGCAGCACCATGCGACTGATGCGATCGGGGCCGAGATGCTTTTGCAGCTCGATGTAGCCGGCCTGCATCCCAAGCGACATCGCCGTACCGCCGGCTTCGGTGATGGTGTCAACTGCAGCCAGCAACGCCGCCTTATCGCCGACCGGCGCTGCCGGCGCCAGCGTCTGCACCGTATCGTCGAAAATCACGATAGCCGCGACATCGTGTGGACGGAGCAGTTCGATCACCCGGCGCGTCGCAGCTTTCATGCTAGCGAGTTTAGCGCCCTGCATCGAGCCTGAGCGGTCGAGTACAAAACAGAGATTGAGCGGCATTGCCGTCGCTGGTGAAGCCGGCGCCAAAGCCTCGACCAGTAAGTAGCCGGCTTGCGGCGTCGCGCTGGCAGGGATTGGTGCGCGGCCCCACTGGCAAGAGAGTGTGATTTGCAAAGACATACGCAATATCCTTGTATAACATCAAACCGTAGCACTGGCGGCTTATCCGCCCAATTGCGCAATGACTAACCCCAACACGCAGCAAAGCAGGTACGCACCGGCGCTGGCGGCGAACCCAATCGCGGCATCACGGCGGCCATGCACGCTTTGGGCCGTATTCGGGCTTACGAGAGCTATCAGACTCAAGATGCCGCTAATGAAAGCGAACAGTGCGGCAGCCATCGCGAGTAAAAAGCCAAAACCGGCCAAGATATCATCACCGTCAAAGATCGGATCAAGCCCAACCATTCCCAATGCAATCACCATCAGCACCGCGCTGATGATCCCAATCCAAAGGCCGGCAGTCGCCAAGCCGGTACTCGCCATCCTCACCACAGGCGCGGCGGCCATTGCTTCGACGCGCGCCGCTTGCGCTACCGGAGGTGGGCTAGCTTGCCGGTTCACCAGATTGCTGCTGCCGAACAGCGCCTGTTGCAACTCGATCACGCTGGCGAACCGCTTGGCGGGGTCGTTGTCAGTGGCGCGGGCAATGGCCGCCGCAATGTACGGCGGAACCGAGGGGTTGAGTTGGTTGACCGGCGGCAGCCGGAATGGGGTGGTGCTTGGATCATGGCCGGTCAGCAGATGGTGGATCAGCACGCCAAGGCTGTAAATGTCAGAACGCGGATCAGTCTGGCCGCGACCGTATTGTTCGGGGGCGCTGTAACCGGGGGTGCCAAAGGCTTGGGTGTCGCGTTCTTTGCCCGGTTTGAACAAGCGCGCAATCCCAAAATCAACCAACTTGATCGTGCCGTCAGGCGTAATCATCACATTGGTCGGCTTGAGATCGCGAAAGATGATCGGCGGCTGTTGCGCGTGCAGGTAAGCGAGCACCTCGCAAATTTGCGCCGTCCAGCGCAAGACTTCATGCAGAGGCCGGGGCAAACCGACGCGATTGGCATAATCGCGTAAGTTCTCGCCGGGCACAAACTCCATGACTAAATAGTGGCGGCCATTCTCTTCAAAGTGGTCGGTAACGCGCGGTAAGTAGGGATGGTTGAGTTTCGCCAGTAATTCGGCCTCTTGCCGGAAGGCCTCTTGGGCTTGTTGGCGCTCAAGCGGTGACGTGATCGACACGTCGCTCATTTCCTTCACCGCCCATTGAGCCGTAGTGAGCCGGCGATCGGTCGCCAGATAGACCGATCCCATGCCGCCGGATCCTAACCGGCGCCGTAATTCATACCGGCCTTGCAACACTTGCAGCGGCGGCGTTGCGCTTGCCGGTTGGCCGCTGCTGCGAATGCGCGCGCCGCATTCAGGGCAGAACAGTACGTCATTATGGATCGTTGCGCCGCATTGTGGACAGTTCATAGCGTCATTCTCACCAGGATTACCGCGATGTTGTCATCGCCGCCTGCCTGATTAGCCGCTGCGACCAGCGCGGCGCTGGCCTGTTGCGGATCGGGTTCTTCGGTCATAATCCGTTCCATTTCCGGATCTCGTGTCATCTCCCATTGCCCGTCGGAACAGAGCAAGAGCGCATCACCAGGGAGCAATCGCAGACTAAAGAGATCAACGTCTGGCTCGGCCCGATCGCCGAGCGAACGGATCACCGCATTGCGTTGCGGGTGAGTGTAGATGTCTTCTTCGCGCAGATGGCCGAGCTCCACCAGCCGCATTACTAATGAGTGGTCTTTGCTAATCCGGCGCAGCTTGCCGTCACGAAACAGATACGTGCGGCTATCGCCAACATTCGCGATCACGGCCCGATCGCCTACGACTAACGCCATGGTCAACGTCGATCCCATATCGTTCGCTTGGGCGCGGCTCTCACGATGGATCGCTTCGTTGGCTGCCAAAACTGCTTGCCGCACCAGTTCGCGCATCTCAGCCTCGTGATAGAGACGCGCTCCGGCGATCATTTGTTGCAGATAATTGTCGATAATCACGCGCGCCGCTACACGTATTGCCATCCCGCTGGCGACTTCACCGGCGGCATGGCCGCCCATGCCATCGGCGACAATATACACACCGCAACTCTGGCGCTGGCCATTGTTTTCGAGGCAGAGGGTCAGCTTAAACAGACTATCTTCGTTGTGATCACGCACGCGCCCGACATCGGTATACGAACCGGCGAGTTGGAAGAGAGGTACGGGATGGGTGCTTTCATCGCGCAAAGCGCTCAAGCGGGCCGTGACCGTAGCAGCATCGCGCAGCTCGCCGGTGCGGATTTGGCGTAATACTACCCCTAAGCCATCCGGTATCTGGTCAGCGTCCACCACCGTCTCTTCGCTCAACCGTTGGGTCGTGCGCGGGATGGCGGTCAGCCGTTCCAGCACTTCCGCCAACGCCAACAAGTCGATCTGAAACGCAGCGTCGCGCTCAGCATCACTGACCAACCGTAGCTGGTTTGTTTGCCTCAAGCAGACCTTGGCCGGCCCACTCAAGCCGAGATCATCGATCGTCAGCCAGCCGAGGGCAATACCGGAGCCGTGCAGATTAACAAGCAATTGGGCGAGCGAGGCGCCAATTGTTAGCGCCGTTGTCTCATCGAGCGGCGGCACCAATGGCATCAATTCCGTCTCGGCAAGCACCGTCAGTTGCATGCCGTTCAGATCGCACTGTTCAACAATGTCGGGCAAGATAGCGCGGGCCAGCGGGTCGGCCAGCCGGTCGATTAAGGCTGGGCCAGACGGCGCATCGCGTTGCGAGAGGAAAGCGGGGTAGACACGCGCTTCCAGCGCGGCACCACAATCGATGCAGTACGACTCGTTGGCATCGTTGGCCGTTGAGCCGCATGCCCAACAGCGTTGCCACGGCGCTAGATCGCGTACTTCGAGCGGGCCAACCGGCCATGGTTCGGTGAGAGGATAGACTGGCGCAAACCGGTTGGCAAAGAGTGGCAAGTTGGTCTCCATCGTCTCCTCCTCGCCGGAGTCACTGTACGCTGGCGGTGCAATCACTTGGGTGAGCATCTCGCTCAGCAACCCCTCGCCGGCTGGCAATGGCTGGCGTCCTGGCAATGGCTGGCCGCAGACAGCACAGCAACGAGCTTGCGCGCGATTTTCCGCCCCACATATAGAACAACGCATAAACCTTCGCCTAAGTTGCAGATCGGTTGCTAAAGCGAGCGATTGCGACCGAGATATTGTCGTGGCCGCCGCGCTGGTTGGCGAGTTCGATCAATGCCGCAGCGGCCCGATCTGGCGGCTGGCTAACGGCCAAGCGGGCCAGCTCATCATCGCTGACGTGATTGTACAACCCATCAGAGCAGAGCAGCAAAATATCGCCGGGAGCCAGTGGCTGGGCGCGTGTATCGGCTGCCAAGGGCTGGTCGGCGCCGAGCGAGCGGTAGAGGATGTGGCGTTGCGGGTGCGTGCGTGCTGCCGCCGGACTGAGTTGACCAATATCAACCAAGCGCGCCACGATCGTATGGTCGGTGGTGAGTTGTTGCCACGCTGGCGGTTCATCGGCGCTGCCCGGCGTGATCAAGTAAGCCCGGCTATCGCCGACATGGGCCAAATACGCCCGCCGGCCAACGGCGAGCGCAACTGTCAATGTCGTGCCCATTCCGGCCCGCTGTTGATCCGCGCGCGCCACCGCTGCGACCTGTTCATGCGCTGCCTGTGCCGCTGCCTGCAACAACGCCAGCCAGTCGTCATCATGATCGGGCAACGCTTTATTCAATGCCTGTTGCAAGCTGATTTTGACCGTCTCGGTAGCGATCTGTGAAGCAATCTCGCCGGCAGCCGCGCCCCCCATTCCGTCGGCCACCAACAACAATGCGCCAAGCGGTTCATCGCCGCGGCTAAACGCACCTGCATAGACGGTATCTTCGTTGACCGTGCGCACCTGCCCAATGTGGCTACGCACAGCGATCTGGGCTTGCAGCGGCGGCGGCGGGATGCTAGCGCGCCGTGATGGTTGCAGCACCGCGCCGCACGAGACACAGAACCGCGCTTGGGAACGGTTGCCGCGCCCGCAGAGCGGACAGGCGAGCGGGTATTGGCGCTGCGCAGGCAGGCGAGTAGTTATTTGCACCGTCTCGCGCCCTTGCGCGATCTGTTGGGCAAGGCTAGCGAGAATGTGTGACAGTTCATGGAGGGCATACGCGGCCTGCTCGCGCGCCACCCCGGTGGAACTCTCGTAGCGCCGCCGCCAAAAAGCAACCCCCGCTTCTACAATCGCTAACAAATCGTGTAAGCTGATGGTGTCGGCGGTCAAGGCTAATTGACGCTCGCCGGTTACAATCACTCGTTCGGGGAACGGATCCAGCGGTGCGCCGCAGTGTGGGCAAACCTGCTGGGCTTTCCCGGTTGCTTTGCCGCAAACTCTGCATCGCTCGATATCTTGTGTTGCCACCGCTGATCCTTGCCGCTGCCGAGATTGCGTTACGCTCACTGCGTGATATGACGTTCAGGAAAAGGGACGGGATGCGATTGGGTTCAGGTCACGAGGCCATCCTCTTGCAACTTGCCCGAACCTCCAAAAGCGTTTCGTCGCGGATAGTCGCAACCGTTGGAATGCATCTAGTTGCAAATCGTGATAATCTGTGCTATCACAAGATCGATTAGAACGCCTCGCATTATAGCATAGGAGCCATCCTGTGGCGATTGCTAAGCCGCCGCTGTGCCCGTTTTGCCAAGCCCCGCTGGCCCGCGCTGATGCTCGTTTTTGCCCGTCGTGCGGGCGGTCGTTGCCCGCACCGGCGGCTCATGCCCCGGCGACAATCATCGCCGCCAGCGGCGCTGGGTTGCATATTAGCGAACCGGGTGTCGAGCGTGATGTTATGTTAGGCCCGCAACCGGTGACGCTTGGTCGGGCCCCTGATAACGATCTGGTCTTGCAGTCGCGCTTTGTCAGCGGTCGCCATGCTCGCATCGAGCCGGATGGGCAAGGTCACCGGATTGTCGATGTGGGCAGCCGCAACGGTCTGCTCTTTGCCGGCCAGCGTATCAACGAGCGCGTGTTGGCCGATGGCGATGTGATCCGGATCGGCGATCCGGCGACCGGCAATTTTGTCACATTGACCTACCGCAATGTGGCGCTAGCGACGGCGGAGGTGCTGCGCGCGGCTCCGACCAAATTTCCGCTCGACCCCACCGATCCGGCGATCACTATTGGCCGGGTGGGGTGCGACATCATCCTCGATAATCCGCAAGTGTCACGCTTTCATGCCCAGCTTGATCGCACTCCCGGCGGCGTTGTCCTGCGCGATATGGGCAGCACCAACGGCACGTTTGTCAATGGCCAGCGGGTAACCGCGCCGGTGGCGCTTAAAGCGGGCGATGTGATCCAGATCGGTGCCTTTAAGCTGGTCTATAACGTGACCAGCCTTGATCGCTACGACCAGAAAGGGGCGCTCCGAATTGATGCGCGCAATCTGTCGCGGGTGGTGACGCGCAACGGCGTGCAGCGGGTCATCCTTAACGATGTCTCGCTCTCGATTGCACCGCGCGAGTTTGTCGCGATTGTCGGCGGTTCCGGCACTGGCAAAAGTACCCTGATGAAAGCGCTTTGCGGTTATGCTCCCGCCGAACAGGGGCAGGTGCTGGTCAATGGCGACGATTTTTACCGCAATTTCGCGGCCTATCAGGCGGTGTTAGGCTACGTGCCGCAAGACGATATCCTCCATCGCGTGTTGCCGGTGCAGCGGGCTCTGGAATATGCAGCGCGGCTGCGCTTGCCGGCTGATACCGCCGAGAGCGAGGTGAAGGCGCGGATCGAGTGCGTGCTTGATGATGTGGAAATGGCGTCGCACCGTGACAAGCCGATTGAGGCGCTGTCGGGTGGCCAACGCAAGCGGGTGAGTATTGGCGCAGAGTTGCTCGCTGATCCTAGCCTTTTCTTCCTTGATGAGCCAACCAGCGGTCTCGATCCCGGTCTCGACAAGAAGATGATGTATACCCTGCGCCGGCTGGCCGATAGCGGGCGCACGGTGGTACTGGTGACACATGCTACCGCCAACATCACCCAGTGCGACCACGTTATTTTTATGGCCGGTAGCGGGCGCATGGTCTTCTTTGGCCCGCCGGCTGAGGCGCTGCGCTTCTTTCAAATTACTAGCGGCGATTTTGCTGACATCTACACCAAGATCGAGGGAGTGGCCGCTGCCGATCATCCGGTGGTGCAACAAGATCTGCGGGCCGAATATGAGGCGTGGCGTGCGGCGCATCCGGCAGCGCAGACGCCACCGAGTCTGGCTGAATTGTGGGAAATCCGCTATTGCAATTCATCGTTGTACCAGCAATATGTCGCTAACCGGCTGGCGACAACGCCGAGCGGGCCGCTGGTACAGAGCAATGCTGCCGCGCAATCGCCGCAGCGCGTGTCGGCGTGGCGTCAGTTTGTCTTGCTCACCCGGCGCTATTTTGACCTGATGCTGCAAGATCGGCGGAATTTGCTAATCTTATTGTTGCAAGCGCCTATCATTGCTTTGCTCCTGCTGTTGGTAGGGCGCAGCGATGCGCTGACCGGCGTACAGGCCCAAGACCTCATCCAGCGCGGTGAAGCCAAGAAGCTGCTCTTTATGCTGGCGACGGTGAGTGTCTGGTTTGGGATCATTAACGCAGCACGCGAGATTACCAAAGAACAGGCCGTGTATCGGCGCGAACGGTTAGTGAATCTGCGCATCGGCCCGTACCTCCTCTCGAAAGTGATGGTGTTGAGCGCGCTGGTTTTGGTGCAGACGATCGTCTTGCTCGGCATCGTGTTGCTGAAGGTGGCGTTGCCGGGCGAGACCGGCATTCTGTTGCCGCCGCTCATCGAAACGTTTCTCACGTTGGTCTTGTCTTCCAGCGCAGGTATGGCACTGGGTTTAGCCATCAGCGCGGCTTCGGCGACGCCTGATCGGGCGATTAGTTTAGTGCCGTTTGCGCTGATTCCCCAGATTTTGTTTGCCGGACTGATCTTTACGATCGAAGGGCTGGCCACCCCGCTCTCGTGGTTGACAATTAGCCGCTGGGCGATGGATGCACTGGGCGCCAGCCTTGACCTCAACCGGTTGTGCAATTTGCCAAATACCGATGATCAGGGTAGTATTCCGTCCGGCTGTACGCAGGCCTTTCTCGAAACGGAAGCCGCGTTCAGCCACGATCCGGTGCATCTGCTTGGGCGCTGGCTGGCCTTGATCGGGTATGCAGTCGTCTGTTTGGCGATTGCAGCATGGGTGTTGCGCCGCCGTGATCAGATGGTATAATTACCTATCGCATGAACTAATACGTCATTTACATTAATGAAACCTGTGCAATTTTTTCGTCATCACGCTTTAATATCGGCTAAACCTCTGCTATTACTCCTGTGCAACACCTTGACGTAGCGCTACCGCTGGCGTATAATCACAATTGACAAAGTGAAACTGTTGAGATGTCGGCAACCGCAGGGCGCACCGGTTGTGCGTGCTTGCTTTTGTATTATTTCGAGATAGCGTATGTCACTCGGACAAAAGATCGGGCGATTGCGTCAGGAGCGCGGCCTGACGCTGCAAGAGGTGTCTGAAGGATCGGGATTGACGCCCTCGTTCCTCAGCCGCCTCGAGCGTGATAAAGTCAATATTTCGGTGGCTAATCTGCGCAAACTGGCGCAGTTTTTCAGTGTGCAGATGACCCATTTCTTTGAGGGTGAAGATAATCAGCAAGTTGGTCAGGTCGTGCGGCCTGCTGATCGGGTGCGCTTGTCGCTTGATGATGCGCCGGTGCAAGTCTTTTCGTTGCTGCCTCCTAATAGCGATCTTGACGCACGCTTGATCGAGGCCTATCCCGGCAGTAGCCAGCAGGGGTTCTCATCGCGGGGTAGCCAAATGGTATATGTGCTGGCCGGCAATGTAAGGTATACTTTAGGTGAAGAGCAATATGACCTCGCCGCCGGCGATACGCTCTTCTTCCGCGATGATACAGCCTATAGCTGGACAAATACCGGCAATTCGATCGCAACCATGTTGACTGTCAATACGTTGAATCCGCGTGATGAACGCTGATGGTCGTATCGATGCCAAGCCGGTAGTCTCATAGAGGTGGCATGAGCTTCTTCACCCCTGAACGGATCCGTCGTGGTGCGCGCTGGCTGTTAGTCGCTGTTTCGCTTTATCTTGTCGGTTGGCTCGTGAGCCATGCCGGTGCGGCGATCACGCCGTTTATTTTTGGCGGCGCGCTCGCGTATCTGTTCTTGCCGTTAGTGAACTTCTTTGAGCGGTGGCTGCCGCGCTGGCTGGCCATTCTGTCGGTCTATGTGCTTACCTTCGGCGCTATTGTCGCCGCGATTGCGTTTGTGGTGCCGCCGCTGATTGCCCAGATCGCCGAATTGATCCGCGCGCTGCCGGATATCGCGACGATCCAGCGCGAGGCCAACCGGCTAATCGATGAGTACGAGCAGTTGCTGGCTAGCCTGCCGCCGCCAGTGCAAGCGGAGGTGCAGAACGCCATTGCCTCAGCGGCAGCCGAAGGTCTGAGCACGCTACGGGCTAATTTTGTGGGCTACTTGCAAGGAATTGGCCAGTTTTTGATCAATAGCATGCTCTCGGTCTTCAATACCGTGACCTTCCTGCTTGGCTTCTTCCTCGTTCCGTTTTGGCTCTTCTATGTCTTGATGGATACCCGTGCCGGGCGCGAGTATTTCAACAACATGATCCACCCTCGCTTGCGGGCTGATGTGTGGGCGATGCTCTCGATTATCGATCACGACCTCAGCGGCTATCTGCGCGGCCAGTTGATCCTTGGCACCTCGGTCGGTCTCGCCTCGTGGATCGGGCTCACGGCGCTCAATATGGCGGGGATGCGGATTCCGTACACGGTATTGCTGGCTGTTGTTGCCGGCATCACCGAGTTGGTGCCGGTGATCGGCCCGATTATCGGCGCGATTCCGGCGATCTTGTTGGGGTTGGCCGATTCACCGACCACCGCGCTGGCGGTGACGATCCTCTATATCGCGATCCAGCAGCTTGAAAACCATATTCTGGTGCCGCGCATCATCGGCGAGAGCGTCGGTGTGCATCCGGCTATCCTGATGGTGGTGTTGGTGGTTTGTTCGCAGGTCTTTGGCCTGCTGGGAGCGATTCTCTCGGCTCCGCTTAGCGCGATGGCACGTGATCTGTTCTTGTATCTGTATGGCCGATTCAGCGATCCGCCGATCCCGGCTGGCGTGCTGCCGGCGCGGTTGCGTCCGGTGGCGGCGTTGGCTGAAGCAGGAGCCAAGCCTGCGCCGTCTGCGGATCAACCGGCTCAAGATACGCCCCGCTCGCCTCTGGCTGACGAGGCTCCTGTCGAGCGGTCGAGCAGCGATTGATGCCTGTACCGTCTATCAGCTCTGCCTTTGGTTATTGCAGGTGTGTTGGTTCGGCATGAACGAGCGACAGGCGATGGAGCCTGTCGCTCGTTGTATGAGCCGGTTTGGATCGGGGCAATGCTAGTGAGCCTGCGGCGTTTGGCCGCTCAAGCGCCAACGCGACAAGCCGGTGCGCCCTAGCCGGCGCCAAAGCGAGCTGATCAGCTGGCGGCGACGGCGGCGCGCATAACGGACGGCGTAGAAGGGGTCGCTCTGGCAAAGCTGCCGGCGCACCCGCAGGCTGTGCCCTGATACGAGACCGCCAACAAACGCACCTAGATCGGCGAGCGATGCCAGTTTGTCCGCTACCGCCAATACCCAGCCTTCCCGCGTGGTTGGACGCGGCCCGAAGGGGTACATATGGCTAATAATCGCTGCCGAGACCTCTGCTGGCTCGCCGAGCTCGGCGGCCACTCGCGCGGCAATCGCGCCGTGCGTGGTGAGTGTGCCATACCGTGAGTCGAGATCATGAAGGAGGGCGGCGCGCACGCACGTCACCTGATCGGCGCCAAAAAAAGGCGCTAGGTAGTATGAAAAGTGAACCGAGCGTAGCAGATGATCGTGCTTGGGAACACTGTGGTGCATGTGGTGGCGTGTCTCAACAACCCGTGGGTGGTGTAGTAGATCCGCGATTGTCTCCCAGTACATTGCGCCCCTTCTCCTGATGTCGTCATACCTGTTATGTTATACCACTTCTTGCCCGCCAACGCAATGGTAGCGCGGTAATTCTACCACGGCATTACCATTCAGCTCTGTGGAAAAGGTCTATATTTCAGATATTCCTCAGGTATAATACCCATGGAGCCGTTGTGATGTGGTGATGATCGGAGAAGACGCTATGAAATTGAAAGGGCGCATTGTCATCGTTACCGGCGCTTCGAGTGGGGTGGGTTACGCGGCTGCTCGTCTCTTTGCGCGTGAAGGCGCAACCGTGATTGCTGCTGCCCGGCGACGTGATCGGCTCGAACATCTGGTTAGTATGATTACGACCGAAGGCTACAATGCTTTCGCCATTCCTACCGACATCACTGTGCCGGCGCAGGTGCAGTATCTGGTTGATTCGACCGTGCAGATGTTAGGCCGGATCGATATCGTCCTCAATTGCGCTGGCAATGTCGAGAAGATCGCTCCGCTTGAGCAGTTTACCGATGCCGAATGGCAGGCGGTAATGGATGTTAACCTCAATGGTGTATTCTACCTGATGCGGGCAGTGGCGCCGTATATGAAGCGCCAGCGCAGCGGGACGATCGTGAATCTCGGTTCACGGGTCGGTAAGATCGGGGTCGCGAACATCGCGCCTTTCTGTGCGGCAAAGTTCGCGTTGTCAGGGTTGTCGCAGGCGTTGGCCCAAGAGTTACGCCCATACAATGTCTTCGTCACTACCGTCTTCTCCGGGATGATCGACGCCGATATTGCCCCGCTCAACCCGGCTGAAGAACTACGCAAGCGCTTGATGACGGTCGATGATGTGGCGCAGGCGCTGCTGTGGGTCTGCACCTTGCCGTCTAGCCTGCGGGTTGATGAATTGCCCATTATGCCGCGCACCGTCGATCTGTGATTACGCTGGGAGCTGTTATGGCCGCACAGGCGTCGCGTGAGTGGTGGGAAGAGCTGCTGCAAGTCTATGAGTTTGCCCACTATCGCCAGTATGCCGATGAGTTGACGCGCCGCGAAGTCGATTTTTTGATCGATGCGCTCGGGTTGCAAGGGGTCGAGTCGATTCTCGATGTGGCCTGCGGCGGTGGTCGCCATAGCTTGGCATTGGCAGCGCGCGGGTGGACGGTCACCGGCCTTGATGCTGCGGCGCCGGTGATCGACCATGCCCGCGCGGCTGCAGCCGAACGTGGCTTGAACGTGGAATTTGTCACCGGTGATATGCGGGATTTGCCGTACCGTGAGCGGTTTGATGTGGTATTGCTCATGAACAGTAGCCTTGGCTTTTTCGACGATGCCACCAACCAAGCAGTGCTCAATGGCATTGCCCGCGCACTCGTGTATGGCGGCAAGCTGGTGGTGCAGTGCCTGAATCCGTACCAGATTAGCCGTTATCTACGCGATTTTCGCAGTGGTTGGTATCCGATCGGCAGTGGGTTTGTCTTGCGTGAGGCGCGGTTTGATCCGCGGCGCGCGACGCTCGAAATCGATTATCGCTATGTTGATGCCAGTCGCGGGATTGATGTTACCCATCCCGGCGATCAGATCCGGCTCTATGGTTTCCCTGAATTGACGGCAATGCTGCGGGCCGCTGGCCTCCGTCCCCTGAGCGTTTTTGGCGATGCGGCCTTGCCGCCGGTGACCTTTGCGGAAGAGAGTATCTGGCAGGTGGTGATCGCAACTCGCGACCGGCCGGTGATGAGGGAGGCAGAGGATGCAGATCACGCTGATCGGTGAATTTGAAGCGGCTTACCATCCTGAGGCAACGCCGGCGTTGATATTGCACCATCTGATTCGCGGTTATGATGCGGTTGTGTTGAATGCTGACGAGGTGGCGGTGTTGCGCGAATTGCTCGGCGCAGTGCAGAAGCGGATTCGCGAACTCGGCGGCTACCGGTTGATCCTTGGCGCTGGCGGAGATCTTACCTTCTACACGGCGACCGGCCAGCGGAGTGCCTATCTCACCGCTGATCAGATGCGCCAGTTGGCGCGTTTGATCGGCGCAACTCCGCCGCAACCGGCGGAGGTTCACCAATAACCGATGGCAACGTGGTCAATCAGCGCTCGGGCGGTTGCGAGATCAATCGCTCCCGGTGCCAGTGTTTGCGCGTCGGCAGCGGCGCATGCCGTTGCAATCTGCATTGCATGAGCGAGGTTGTGACTGTTGCTGAAGGCGTTTGCTAACCCGGCGAAAAATGTGTCGCCGCAGCCGATCGGGTTGCAAACCGGTATCCTTGGCGGAATTGCGAGGACGCGATCACTAGCGTCAATCCCGACCGCTCCGCATGCGCCGAGTGTGACCACCACCACCTCGATGCCGCGCTGGTGTAATGCAAACGCAGCGCGTTGCGCATCGGCCACACTGGTGATGCTCATCCCGAGTAATGCCCCTAGTTCTTCGCTGTTCACCTTTACTACCGCTGGTTTCGCTGCCACCGCCTCTTCTAACGCAGCGCCGCTAGTGTCAACCATCACTCGGCGACCGTGCTGGTGGAGCGTTGCAACCAGTTCGGCCAGTACGCTTGGCGGCGGCCCCGGCGGCAAGCTGCCGCAGATCAGATACCACTCGGCAGTAATGTCTGAGACCCGGCCGGTGAACGTGCTCCATTCCCGCTCGCTCAAGCGTGGCCCGACTTCATTTAACACTGTCACCTCACCCGTCGCCGAATCGACGATCAACGTGCAGACCCGTGTCTCGCCGGCGATCGCGACCGTATGGATGGGAATACCTTCTTGAGCCGCAAGCCATGCCACTTGTTGACCGGTGATCCCGCCGAGCGGTGTACAGACTACCGCGTGGCTCTCGATCGCCTTGGCAGTGCGGGCCACGTTCAAGCCTTTGCCGCCGGCGGCCACCCGCGCTTCGGTAACGCGCCGGACGGCGCCGAGGTGCAGCTCTGGCGCGATTAAGATCCGATCCAGCGCCGGGTTGGGGGTAATGACGCAGAGGGTTGGTTGCGACATACGATCCTCATAATAGTTGTGAAACGGCCCCTCGTGCGCCATTCCCTGCCGGTGGCGGGATTGCTGGCTTCTGCTCCTTCAGCGAGCGAGCAGCACAAGTGGCATCTGATATGAGTATACTAAATCATTGCGCTTATTTCCGCTACCCTTTCGCTGATCGGTGCGAAATGTGGTTCTCTTGCTAGCTCACAGCGTGGGCGTTGCATACGATACCCGGCTCAGGGCCGGGCAGAACGCTTCTCTTCAGGTGAATGTTTTGGTTCTTATCCAGCTTGCGTGGATAGCTCTGAACTCGAAACCGGCGGGTTCTCCAATTGTCCGGCTAGCCGCGCTCGCGCTATCTGCAACATTTGGCAACACTCGCTGTGGGCATGGCAGCGCGGGCAACCGGCCACCAGCCGCTTTTCGTGCAACTCAACAATCGCGTCCGCTGAACTCCAATAAATGTTCCTTGCGCCCACTAGATCAAACAAGCCGGTACGCCGAAACATATCGAGCACATTGGGTTGGAGCGCAGTGAAGATGAGCTCACCGCCGCGGGCATGGTGTTCTTCGACGATCTGGTGCAGTGCCTGAATACCCATCGCATCAACCAGCGGCACGCCGCGCATGCTGATAATAATCGTGTGATAATCGCCGGCGGTTTCAAATGCTTCCAGCACCGTTGTGACGCTGCCGAAAAAGACCGGCCCAGTCAAGTAGTAGACGTGGATGCTGGGACAGGTGGCGGTAATCGGCGCTCCCTGCATCTGCAATTGCTGTGGATTGACCGGAGCGCTAGTGACTACGGTGCTGGTAGCCGACTGGCGCAGGTAGATCACTGCCGAAATCGCAATCCCGATCAAGATGGCTTGGGTCAGATCGAGCGCAGCCGTCGCCAGCATCGTGATGAAAAAGCCGGCGAGCGCATGGCGCAGGCGGGCATTGACGAAAAAGTGAATGCTCTCCCACTCATTCATCCGCCACGCCGTTACTAAGAGCACGCCACCCAACGCGGCGAGCGGTACATAGCGAATGATCGGCCCCAATGCCAGCGCACTTAGCAGCAACAGCAAAGCGTGGACAATACTGGTCAGCCGGGTCACCGCGCCGCTCTTAATCGCCACGCTGCTGCGGGCGATGGCAGCAGTGGCCGGAACCCCGCCGAAGAAGGGAATCAGCAGGTTGCCAATCCCTTGCGCCACCAGCTCTTGATTGCTGTCGAACGGCTTGCCGCTCATAGTTGAACCGACGGCGCCGCAGAGCAGACTCTCGATCGCGCCGAGTGCGGCAATTGAGACGGCTGGCGTTAACAGATCGCTTAAGTGTGCCCACGGTATTTGCTCCCATGTCAAACGATGATCGAGCAAGATGGTGCGTGGAATGTCGCCGATGATCGGTACCTGCCAACCTAACCCGACGCTCATAACAGTGGCGACGATAATCCCGACCAGCGAAGCGGGAATGGTCTTGTTAAAGCGTGGCAATACCAGCATCACCGCAATCACTGTGCCGGCGATCAGTACGGTGTGCCAATCAGGCAGCAACGGCTGGGTAAAATAGTGCAGCAGCTTTTCCAGCGCGTTGTCGGCTTTAGGGGTTTGAATGCCGAGCACATTATCAAGCTGGCCGATCGCGATGATCAGCGCGATCCCGCTGGTAAAGCCGGCAATCACCGGCGAGGGGATAAACGAGATGTAGCGTCCTAGCCGGGCAAGGCCAAGCGCGATCAGCATCACGCCGGCCAGCAAGGTGGCGATCCAGACCCCTTCGATCCCGTAGCGCGCCGAAATCGCGATCAAGATCGCCGACATCGCGCCGGTCGGCCCGCTAATCTGGTAGGCCGCGCCTCCGAGACCGCCGATGATGAAGCCAGCCAAGATAGCGGTGACGAGACCGGCTGGGGCATCAGCGCCGGAAGCAACCCCAAATGCGAGGGCGAGCGGCAGGGCCACTGCGCCGGTCGTTAAGCCGGCCAATACATCGGCCCGCAGTTTAGCGCCTGAATAGCCGGCGAATTCGCGTTGCCAAACGGGGATCAACGAGACGCGATTGAGTAGGTTGTGCATGAGAATACCTTAATCAGAATATGATAATACTTGCATATTTTCATATTCTCGAAGTATAGCACTATTGGCGAGGGCTGTCAAAGGGATAGCCGGGAGGTTGGGACAATGCGTATCCTAGTGGGGGCAGAACACTGGTCGGGGTGCTTGCTCAGATACCTCCTCCAGCTTGACGGTTGCCCGCTTTTATGTTACAAGTATCTAAATATTAGAATATTTAAAGAGGAATCCTATGCCGCTGCACCGTTTCAAAGCCGAGTTCTTCAAGGCTCTTGGCCATCCCACCCGGCTCGCCATTCTCGATCAACTGCGCGCCGGCGAGCGGAGCGTGCAGGAGTTGCAGCAGGCGCTGGCGATCGAGCAATCGAACGTGTCGCAGCAGCTCGCTGTGCTGCGCAATAAGAATATCGTCGATTCGCGCAAAGAGGGCACGGTCGTCTATTATCGGGTGCGCGATCCGATGATCTTTCAGTTGCTTGACGTTGCCCGCCAGATTTTCAATAACCACCTGATCGATACCCAAGAGATGCTGGCTACCCTCAGCGAAGAGCCATAACTCGCAATGACAGGCGGGCACGCCCCCCGCTTTCCGCTGTCCTTGCGAGCCGCGCTCCGCGCGGCGAAGCAATCTCCCCCGAGCATGGGAGCAGTGCCCTTTCCGCTCTCCCTCTCTGTCCTTGCGAGCCGCGCTCCGCGCGGCGAAGCAATCTCCCGCGAGCACGGAAATAACCCGCTGTGCGTTCGCTCTCGCCGAAGCGAGCGATGGCTGCGGGGACGCAGGCAGCGCACCGCGCTGCCCCTACGCGCCCCTCACAATGACAGACGGGCACGCCCTCTCAAATATAGAGTGCGGCAATTTGACTGCCGCATTCCATACCGCAATACTGGATTCTCCTGCACGGCGTTGGCTAGCCTGCAACGGCGGTCCCGCCAGCGCCGGTTACAAGCGCATTACCCCTCACCCTCCCACACGTCTGGGTCGTACGCCGGCAATTCGCAACGCAGGTTGGGATACTTGCGATAACCCATCACGAAATCGGCCTGCAACAGCTCTTGCAGCTCGCGGGTACCTTCGTAGATGATCGCACCGCGCGCATTGCGCAGATACCGCTCCACCGGATACTCGTCGGCGTAGCCATACGCCCCGTGGATCTGGATAGCATCGTCGGCGGCTTCAAAGCTGCTCACGGTGGCGTGCCATTTGGCCAGCGTTGTCTCGCGGGTGTTGCGCAGGCCCTTGTTTTTCATCCAGCCGGCCCGGTACACTAGCAGCCGCGAGGTGTCGAGTTTGCGCACCATGTGGCTAATCATGCGCTTCACGAGCTGGTGTTCGCCGATTGGCACACCGAAGGTCTGCCGTTCGCGGGCATAGCGGATGCTGGCTTCGAGGCTGGCTTGGATCAGGCCGGTTGCGCCGGCTGCTACCGTATAGCGACCGTTGTCGAGTGCAGCCATCGCGATCTTGAAGCCTTCGCCCTCTTCGCCGAGCCGGTGCGACAGCGGTACCCGCACGTCTTGGAAGACGACGCCGCCGGTGTTGCCGGCGCGCACGCCGAGTTTGCCGTGGATCGGGTAGCTGCTCACGCCGGGCATGGTGCGCTCGACAATGAACGCGGTGATGCCGCGCGGCCCGGCTGCCGGGTCGGTCTTGGCAAAGACGAGGAAGTTATCGGCCAAATCAGCCAGACTGATCCAGATCTTCTCGCCGTTAAGAATGTAAGCGTCGCCGTCGCGGTGCGCGGTGGCTTGCATCGCGGCGGCATCGGTGCCGCTGTTCGGCTCGGTGAGGCAGTAGGCGGCCAGTTTTTCGCCGCGAGCTTGCGGCGTGAGGAAGCGTTGTTTCTGCTCTTCGGTGCCCCATTGCAACAGCGAGAGCGAGTTGAGGCCGGTATGTACGCTCATCACCACGCGCAGAAAGCTATCGACCCGCTCCAACTCTTCACACACCACCGCCAAGGCGAGATAATCCATCCCGGCCCCGCCGTACCGTTGCGGAATGCAGATGCCGAGCAGTCCCAATTCTCCCATTCGTTTGAGCACTGGGCGCAGATGCGGGCGGTCTTCCGGCCCTTCAGCTTTCGCGCCGCTGCGATCCCATTCGCGGATATGCGGCGCCACCTCGCGCTCGGCGAAGTTGCGCACCGTCTGGCGCAGCATGTCGTGTTCAGGGCCGAGAAACATGTCGTAGTTTGCCGTCAAGTCCATTGCGATACTCCTTTGTATCGGGCCGAGCGGGCCAGCCGCGCTCGCCGCTACACGAATGCTTTGATTATACCGTGAGTGGCGACGATGCGCGCCAAGCGGGCGGAGAACAGGACATCGAGCTGCATTTGTGTGTTGTGTCTTTATGCCACCTGATGATCGCCAGAACACATTTTGACGCAATGCGCACATTGTATTACACTTCAAAGCAATCACGCCGTGTTACTGTCCCACATGTTCGCAATCTACTCGCCAGAAAGGAGAGGGCGTATGATGCCGCCACGAGAGTTTATCATGCCTGCGCAGATGGTGATCGGTTCGGGCGCCGTTGAGCAGACCGGCGCGCAGTGCGCCAAACGGGGATGGAAAAAGGCGCTGATTGTCACCGATCAGATTATGCAGAAGATCGGTGTTGTTGACCAGGTTGAGCAGAATCTGGCCAATCACGGGATTGCCAGCGTCGTGTATGCCGGCGTCAATACCGAGCCGGTGGTTGAGTATGTGCAAGAGGCGTTAGCTGCGTATCACGAGGGCGGGTGTGATTTTGTCTTGTCGGTGGGTGGCGGCAGCCCGATCGACACTGCCAAGGCGGTGGCGGTGCTGGTGACCAACCCCGGCTCGATCGAGCAGTATAAGGGGCTCGGCAAGATCGCCAATCCCGGTGTGCCGTTGGTCGCCATTCCGACCACCGCCGGCACCGGCAGCGAAGCAACGATTTACACGGTGATTACTGATCAGAAGACCGATGTCAAAATGCTCATCGGCAGCCCGTATCTGATGCCGACGATTGCAATTGTCGATCCTATGTTGACCGTTTCGTCGCCGCCGAGCGTGACAGCAGCCACCGGCGTTGATGCGTTGGTGCATGCCATCGAAGCCTACGTTTCGGTCAAGCGGCAGCCGATGACCGATGTGCTGTGCTTGTCGGCGATCGAGTTGATTTCGAGCAATATCCGCCAAGCGTGGTCAAACGGCAACAATATCGAGGCGCGCGAAAAGATGATGTTAGGCGCGACGCAGGCCGGCATCGCTTTTAGCAACTCATCGGTGGCGCTGGTGCATGGTATGTCGCGCCCGATCGGCGCCTACTTCCATATTGCCCATGGCGTCTCGAACGCGGCCTTGTTGGCGGTAGTGGCGGAGTTTAGTCTGGTGGGTGATCCGAAACGCTACGCAGACGTGGCGCGCGCGATGGGTGAACCGATCGAGGGTCTATCTATGATGGAAGCCGCTGATCGGGCGGTCGTGGCGATCCGGCGGTTGGTACGCGATATCAAGATTCCGTCGTTGCGCCAGTTGGGTGTCGAGCGGGAGCGATTGATGGAGCTAGCGCCGGCGATGGCGGATGCGGCGATCGATAGCGGCAGCCCGGCCAATAATCCGCGCAAGCCGACCAAGCAAGAGATTATCGAACTGTACGCCAAAGCCTACGACGAAGGTGACCGAATGGCCGGTTAACAAACCGGCGTAGGCGTAGCGTAGTAGTAGGGGCACAGCAACGCTGTGCCCCTACTACGTGCGCCACTTCCGGCAAACAATCGTTGTCCCGACACCCTCTTTCGACTTAATATCGAATTCGTCCATCAACCGTTTGGCGCCGGGCAGGCCCATCCCCATGCCGCGCGAGGTGCTATAGCCATCTTGCATCACCAGATCGATATTCGGGATGCCGGGCCCCTGATCCTCGCAGATAATCTCGATCCCCTTGCGCGACCCCTTCTCGATATCGCGTACCATAACGTTGCCGGTGCCTGCATAAAGAAAGATATTGCGGGCTAGCTCGCTCACGGCAGTGGCAATGCGCGCCTGATCGATTGGCCCAAAGCCGAGCGCTTTGGCCATATCGCGAGCCATGGTACGCGCGATGACGATATCAAGGTCGCTTCGAATGACAGCAGTCTTACTCTGCGCCATCGTCGCTCTCCTCGCTGGTCATTCGCTGCATCATGGTCAACCCCTTTTCGAGGTTAAGCGCCGTGAGCACGCGCGGTAATTCAAGCCCTAGCTCAACCAAGGTAATCGCAACTGCCGGCTGCAAACCGGTGAGCACCACCCGCGCGCCCATCAGGCCGGCCATCGCTGCAATGTCGGCGATGAGACGCCCGATGAAGCTGTCAACGACATCGAGCGCCGTCAGATCGATAATCACGCCGCGAGCGCGCGTGTCATGGATCTTTTGCAAGAGATCGTCTTTGAATTGTACTGCGGAGGCATCGTGGAGAGCCACCTGAATGGAGGCGATCAGGATGTCTCCAATTTTCAAGATCGGGATGCGAAGATTATCCAAGACGCGCTCCTCATCTCTTTCCAGAGAGCGTTGTACTCTCGCCCTCATATTATCGCATAATTGCAAGCACTCCGGCAACGACCGCGCCGGCCAGCAATGGCACACTCAGATTGTCGGTGCCGTGTGGGGAGACCCCTTCGGCAACCGTCGCAACCAATGCCGCGACCACGCTCGCCGCCAGAGCTGCCCCTATCCCTATCGGCGCGCTCTGCGGGCTGAGCGTCGACCCCGGCACTAGCAACAAGGTGAGGAACATTGCGATCACACTCGCCGCAAACATTGCGGCTGAGCCCTCAAACGAGCGTCTTCCGCGCCCGACTTGGTAGTGATGGCGGCCCCAGCGCTTGCCGATAATGGCGGCGAGGGCGTCACCCCACGTCATAGCCATGGTACCGGTGGCAGCAATATATCCTCGATCGTCTGGTGAATTGGTGCGCCAGAAGATCAGAAACAAGATCGTGATTGACAAGGCAAAATAGACCGTTCCCGGTGTGCTGTCAGGCGCATCCACTGCTTCGAGCAGCCGGAAACGATAAAAAATAAAGTTGAGCACGATAAAGGTGGCAAAAGGGATAATGCCGATCGTCCAGTTCTCAAACAGGGCTAGAACGCCAAATACCCACATCCCGGCGCCAATGTGGACGAACTTGCGGGTAAAATCTTGCGGATAGCCGCGCCAACGGCGGATAACTTCAGCAATGATCAGGAGACCAAAGGCGTACCCGAACGAGACAAGCAGGCCGATCAGATCGCGTGTGCTCATAGTAGCGCCGGTGCTATCGATGGCGAAACTTGCCCCTTATTCTATCCGTAGGCGGGCAAATCGTCAATTGATCAGTAATGGTAGATCGTGTGAATGTTTAATGACAATCTTTCACCCGAGCATGCCACACCCTATTTACGCATCAAGCTAAAGGCAAGCAGAGAGCCGGTTGTTGGAATACGGTAGTTTGATCGTCACATACCTATCCTCCGCTACGAGATTGCGGCAAGCGCCGTCTCGGTCCTCCGCCGCACCATTATGGCGATACTAGGTGGCATACCCGCAGTGCTCGCAGTATACTAACGTTGCATCCGCATGCAAAATGCAAAAACGTGCCGTCAAGCAGATGGTGCGACGTCGGGTTGCTATCGGGCAATGTGCTCATGGCGAGACGCTGGATTGTCATCTCTCGATGCAAAGGAGCATCATATGCTGGTTGCTGAATCGACCGCTGCTGTGACTGCGGCAATACAGTCTGAAGATCACGTTCGTCCGCTTTACGACACCTACGGATTTGCCCGCATTCCGGCGACGATCGAGCGACTGTTGGCCGGCGCTCAGGCTGATGGGTTGCCGGCTGCGGCGTTGGCCGGCTTGCCGGAACATCCGCAGACAGTTGTGCTCTTATTGATCGATTCGTTTGGCTGGCAGTTTTTCAGCCAGTTCGTTGATCAGACGCCGTTTCTGCGCCGGTTTCTGCACGAGGGCCGGATCAGCCTGCTTACCAGCGCTTTCCCTTCGACCACCGCCGTCCATGTGACGCTGTTGCATACTGGTCTAGCCGCCGATCAGAGCGGTATCTACGAGTGGCATATCTTTGACCCTGATTTGCAAGCGGTGATTGGTTCGTTGCTCTTTTCACCGGTGTTTGAACTGAAGGCTGATGGCTTGATGGCGTATGGCGTTGATCCGGCGCTAGTCTATCCGTCCGAACGGCTCTACCATCGCTTGCGCGCTGCCGGCGCAGCGAGCGCCATCTTGCTGCCAGCGCCCTTGGCCCATTCAGTCTATACGCGTACGTTGTGCAGCGGCACGCTAGTGACGCCATTTCAAAACCTTGCTGACGCAGCGGCCCGCTTGCACTATCTGCTCGAACGCCAGCGCGGGCCTACGTTCTATCTCATGTACGTTGATTCGATTGATGCGAAGATGCATCAGCATGGGCCAGCGGCGGATGCGGTGATGGCTGAAATCCAAACCGTGCTTGATCAACTCGAACAACATCTGTTGCCGGCATTACGCGCTGCGCCGCAGCCGGCCCTGCTCTTGCTGACTGCCGATCACGGCCATATCGCCGTTGATCCGCAGCAGGCGATCGTCTTAAACCGGCTCTGGCCCGATCTCGAACGCTATCTGCGTCGTGGCGGCGATCGTCAGCCGCTGCCGCCGTCAGGTTCGCCGCGCGTTGCCATACTGCACGTACAGCCGGGAGCAGTGGCCGACGTGCAAGCGCAACTTCAGCAACGGCTGGCCGGGAAGGCAACGGTTATGCCGACTGCCGAACTGCTGGCTGCCGGCTATTTTGGCCCGCAACCCAGCGAACGATTACGCGCGCGGTTGGGTGAACTGACCATTTTGCCTGCACCCGGCGAGGCAATTGTTTGGGATCACCCGCGGGCCAAGTCTTTCAACCAACGCGGTTTGCACGGCGGTTTGACGCCGGTGGAAATGCTGACCGAATTAGCGGTGTTGGCGGTGTCATAGCTACTTGCGCCGTGTGATAAGATAACGAGAGATGCTTGCTTTGCAGCGGAGGCTTTGTCGTGTCTGAGACCGAATCTTCACCGCCGCCATCGCCGGCCCCCCGCTTCAACCGCGATACGTTGCTCTTAATTGGCGCGCTGGCGTTGTTGGCGCTTGGCGTTGCGTTGACTTTTATCTTTTCACCCGGCACGAATGATGTAGCAATCCTAGTGCCAACGGCGACGAGCGAACGCCCGCCGACGCAGGTCGGTCCATACCCGGTGCAAACATCGCCGGCGCCGGCTGGCGGGGCAGCAACGGTCGGGCCTGCGTACCCCGCCACGCAGCCGACAGTTGATCTTGCCCAAACCCAAACCAGCGTGGTGCTCGAACTGACCGCGCTAGCCGCTACAGTGCAGGCGGAAACCACCTTAACCGCCACTGCCGCTACGGCAGCGCCGGCCTATCCGGTGCCGGAAGGGACACCACCGTCTCAGCCGACCATTCTGCCAACTGCGCCGCCGCCTCCCACGGCCCCGCCGCCAACGATTGCCGTGCCGCGCCCAACTGCGCCGCCGCCTCCCACGCCAACCACGTCCGATCTTGTGATTGACGATAGTCCGACCGTGTCGCCGCCGCCAACAGCGACGCCATTGCCGACGGCAACCCCTGCCCCGACACCGATCCCGGCGCTGGTGTTGCGTGGCAGTACGCGCTGGGCTGCCGGGCAGGGGCCGATTGTGCTCAACCGCGATGTGCAGATTCCACCCGGCAGCGAGTTGATTATCGAGCCGGGGGTCGAAGTGCGGTTAGCGCCGGGGGTGTCGATCTATGTTGATGGTGGCCGGATGATTGCGCTGGGCCAGCCCAACCAGCCAGTGCGCTTTGTGGGGGCGACCGGCACGCGCTGGAGCGGGATTTTTGGCCGCCCCGGCGGATTTATCGCGCTTGAACATACCGAGATTCGGGGCGGTGGTCTCGGTGGGACGGTGTTGGTAAGCGAAGAAGGCGGTCTCGTCGTGCGGTTTAGCCGGATCACCGATAACGGCGGCGGCGTGTTAGTGGTCGATTCGCAGCTCGAAATGACATATAGCGAGATTGCCGGGAATGATGTGCCGTTTGGCGCTGCTCTTGATACGGCCTACAGCCGTGGCAATTTCGTTACCCTCACTGGCAACCGGGTTGGCGGCAATGTGCTGAGCGCTGGCGCGCCGATGGTGCGGGTGACCAATCAAAATGCCCGTGATACCCTCAATTTGGCGATTGAGGGGAATCTCTTCCGCGGCGGTAGCGCCAATCTGCAACTGACGACCAATGGCACGTTACAGGGCACGATCATTTGCAATGCGCTGATCGGCGATAATTTGGGTCTGAGTGTACGGAGCGAGACGTTACAGGTGAAGCCCGAAGGTGCCTTCCTCATGCCGTTGCGTGTCGAGCAAAATTTCATTGAGGGTCATACGCCGGTGATCCGGCCAACCTACCTCACCTTTGGCATTGGCCGCGGCGCGGCCAGCGAGATCGCGCTCGATATGCGCAATAATTGGTGGGGGCATACCTCAGGGCCGTATGAGCCTGACGCCAACCCGCAAGGCATTGGCGAAGCGGTTGGCAGCAATATTACGTTTGCCCCGTGGTTGACTGCGCCGCCGGCGTGTGCTCCTTCCCGGTAGGAGCGCGCCGCTCGACCAGCATCACTAATAACCAACCGATCACCGCACTCCCGGCGACGACCAACGGTACGTTGCCGGTGAGTTCGGCAATACTGCCGGCCAGCATGCCACCCAATGGACTCATACCCATCAGCATCAGGGTAAACACGCTCATCACCCGCCCGCGCAGCTTATCGGGCACGATCAGTTGAATGAGGGTATTGGTCAATGCCATGGTGGTGACGCCGGCCCAGCCGCATAACCCGATCAACACGAGTGCGAGCGGCACGTTGTTGACTTGGGTGAAGGCGATCAACAGCGGCGCATAGAGCAGCGCCGCTGCGGTCAGCAGCTTATCGCGGGGCGCATCATCGCGTAATTGGGCCAGTATCAATGCTGCTACCAGCGACCCTAACCCGCTTGCCGTCGACAGCCAGCCGAGGCCGGCAGCGCCGATGTGCAGAATATCGCGGGCAAAGACCGGCAACAGCGGCAGATGCACGAAGCAAAAGAAACTCACCGCACCGGCGCGGAACAACAGCGCCCGCACGTTTGGTTCGGTCACAATATAACGCAAGCCGGCTTGCAGCATCCCGCCGCGGCGCGGGCCAGCCGCAGGCTGGGCATCGAGCCGCATCAGCAGCAGGCTGGCTAACACCGCCCCAAAACTCAACGCATTAAACAGAAACGCTGGCCCCTCGCCAATCCATGCCACTACCATACCGGCCACGGCTGGCCCCATCGTGCGCGCACCATTAAAGATTGACGAATTGAGCGCAATCGCATTCAGCAAATCTTCGCGCCCGACCATCTCGACCGTAAACGCCTGCCGGGCTGGCGCGTCGAAGGCATTCACCACCCCCAACAGCAATGCCAAGATGAGCACATGGTCAATCTGCACCATCCCGCTCAGGGTGAGCGCAGCAAGGATCGCCGCCAACACCATCGCAGTTGATTGGGTGATGAGTAAAATTCGTCGTTTGGGGAAGCGGTCGGCAATGGTGCCGGCAAAGAGAGAGAACATAAGCACCGGTAATGAGTTTGCAGCCGCCACCAAACCGAGCAGAAATGGTGAGTCAGATAGCCGCAACACCAGCCAGCCTTGCGCCACACTCTGCATCCACGTGCCGGTCAGCGAAATCAGTTGCCCGCTGAAAAAGAGGCGATAGTTGCGATGGCGCAGAGCGCGAAACATCGCTAGCCAATGGTTAGAGTCGGCAAGAGCATGGCTTGTGCGCATAAGACGTTACTCGGTGTCTTCGCGATCGCTATGAGTCTGTAATGCTTCATACAGATGTTGCATCGCGTCGTGGAAGGCGGCTAACTCTTCTGGGGAAAGGTAGCTCAAACGTTGTTCCACCAGCCGCCGGTGGCGCGGGCGCAATTCCTCGATCAGCGCTTTGCCGGCAGGCGTCAACTGCACCAGCGTCACCCGCCGGTCACGCGGGTCGGTGGCGCGCTGCACCAAGCCGCGCCGCTCAAGCCGGTCAACCAGCCGGGTGAGGTTGGAATTATCAGCCAGCATCTCGTTGCAGATATAGCTCAGCGGCACACCCTCTTCAGTGGCGTAAAAGAGGATCGCGTACTGCGGCGTTGAGAGATCGTAAGGCCGGAACTCGTCACGGTTGAGCTCCTGAAAGCGGCGATGCAGCTTCAGGAAGAGACGATAGGCTTCGATCTGGGGTGAGTCGGTGGTGCTGATTTCAGGCATACGTTTATCCTAGACTTATCAACTATTGTATCAGAAGTATTGGATTTGGCAAGTAAGAATTGCGCCTGACCCCAAGCGTATCGGCGTCAGGCGCAGCGGCTGCGGTGTGCTCACCAGTAGAATGCGAACAACCAGACCATCAGCAGAAACGCGACCGCTCCGGTCAGAGTAATGGCGAAGAAGACGGGCTTGACCTCAGGATCGCCGCTCCACTCGGGCTGCATACCTCTCTCCTTTCCGGCGCTTGGCGCCGACACGGCCTTATGTGACACATTGTACCGCGTTTTGCGCAGATGTGTGACAAGACAAGCAGGGCGCGGCTTGCTGAGTTATTGCGGCATATACTTGCATAGTTCGCACAACAACCATATAATGCGTTCACCATGTATTGCACCCGTCACACGCAGCGCTGCATTCACCGGCGGCACGCCCCGTTGATGATTGCCTGCGTGCAGGGTGAGTGCGTGGCAAGGATGTTCTGTTGAGAAAGGATCTAGCGAAGATGCTACGGAAACACACCCTGTCGTGGATTGCGCTGGTTGCATTGTTGGCAACGTTGCTCGCGGCTTGTGGCGGCGGGCAACCGGCTACTGGCGGCGGTAGCGGCGGTAGCGGTAGCAATGTAACCACCACTGGCGGCCAGCCGGTGACGATTCGCTGGCGCACCCGCCCCGGCGATGCCGCCGAGCAGCGTGTCTATGAAGAACTAAACGCTCTAGTCAACGAGAAGCTGAAGGATAAAGGGATTACCGCGGTCTACGATCCGGCGCCTAATCAGGGGTACTTCGAGAAGCTGAAGACCGAATTAGCTGCCGGCAATGCGCCCGATATCTTCTGGATCGGCGGCGTTGAGCTGGCCGATTTCGTCAATACCGGTCAGATTCTTGATCTCAAGCCGCTGATTGACGCCGACAGCAGCTTCCAGTTGAGCAACTTCTACCCCAATGTGATCGAGCAGTTGACGCGCGATGGCAAGATCTACGGCCTGCCGCGCGACATCTCGACCATGGTCGTCTACTTCAACGAAGATTTGTTCAAGGCGGCTGGTTTGAAGACTCCCAAGGAGCTGGTGGCTGAAGGCAATTGGAACTGGGACACCATGCTGGATGCGGCGCGCAAGTTGACCAATCCGGCTAACCAGCAGTACGGTCTCGGCTTCGGCAATTGGTGGGGGCCGGGTTGGGGCTATTTCATCAATGCTGCCGGCGGCAGCCCCTTCACCCCTGACCGGCGCGGCTGCGCCCTGAATACCCCAGAGGCGATTGCCGGCGCAACGATGGTGCGCATGCTCTACGACGAGAAGCTGCTGCCAGCCGGTGACGCCGACGGCGAGGCGCTCTTCAACGCCGGCAAGGTCGCTATGTACTTCAATGGTCGCTGGTTTACCCCCGGTGTCCGTACCAATGCCCAGTTCAACTGGGACGTGGCGGTGATGCCGGAGGGCAAGGTCAAGAGCACGTGGCTCTTCTGGGGGCCGTATCTCGTCAGCGCCAAGACGGCTAACTCGCAGGCGGCATGGGAGGTGCTGAAGGTGCTGACCAGCGCCGAGGCAACGGCGAAGGTGGCCGCGCTTGGCACCAACATCCCGCCGCGCAGCGATCAAGAGGCGGTGAATGCCTTCCTCGCTTCGACTCCGCCGGCCAACAATCAGGCTTTCCTCGACGGCATTCCCTACGCTGCGCTGGAAGCGCCAGTATGGGACGGCAACTGGGCCGATTTCAGCGGCATTGTCCAGAGCCTCTGGGATCAGATGATCGCCGGTCAGATCACGCCTGAGCAGTTTGGCCAGCAGGCTTGCCAGCAGACGGCCAGCACCTTCAAGTAGAGGCCGGCGCGATAGGCGGAGCGGCGGGCGTGCGCCGCTCCGCCTGATCGGCTCTATCCTTGTGAGGGGCGTACCTTGACCTTGTCATTGCGAGGGCGCGGAGCGCCCGAAGCAATCTCCCGCTTCAGCGAGAGCGAACGCACAGCGGGTTGAACTCGTGCTCGCGGGGGGATTGCGTCGCCGCTGCGCGGCACGACATAGGGGGCGTGATACACGCCTGCCAAACGTAAAACGGTGAAAATGCATTTACATATTCGTGTGATGGCTCGCCTTCGTCGTTTGTTGCCGCAGGCGGCGATGACAGGTTCGTTACCATGTCCCGGAGGTACACCATGGCCAACCAAGCGCCGGCCGCTCTACCTGTACCAACCGCGCGCCGTCTGAGCGGGCGGCGTGTGCGGCAATGGATCGACGCTTTCGGCATGCTGTTGCCGACCATTTTGGGGGTTTTGATCTTCTTTTTAGTGCCGCTCGCTATCTCATTTTACCTGAGCTTTACCGACGCGCGCCTGTTTGGTGATCCGAATCTGGTTGGCTTGAACAATTATCAGCGCGCATTGTCTGACCCGACCTTCTACCGGGCGATGTGGAATACGGCGGCGTTTTCTTTGGTGACGCTGATCGTTTCTACGGTGCCGGCCTTGCTGCTGGCCGTGATCCTGAACGAGCGGATCGCTGGCCGCACCTTCTTTCGCGCCGTCTTCTTCATTCCGGTGGTGGCGTCAGTGGTCGGCGTGACCCTGCTCTGGCGCTATCTGCTCAATGTCGATTTTGGCTTCGTCAATTACGCCATTCGTCTGCTCGGATTCGAGCCGATTCCGTGGCTGACGCGCCCGGAATGGGGCTTGGCCAGCGTGATACTGGTCTTCTCGTGGAAGACGATTGGCTACAATATGGTGATCTTTCTTGCCGGCTTGCAAGGCGTGCCGCCGCAGCTCTACGAAGCGGCTAGTCTGGATGGAGCCAGCCGCTGGCAGCAGTTTCTCTATATCACGGTGCCGATGCTCTCGCCGACAACGTTCTTTGTGCTGGTGACAACTCTGATCAATTGTCTGCAAGTGTTCGATGTGCCGATTGCGCTCGGTTTGACCCGCTCGAATACGGTTGGTCCAGCCGATTCGATGTTGACCATCGTGCCGTTGCTCTGGCGCGAAGCTTTTATCGGCGGACGGATGGGCTATGCTTCGGCGCTGGCGTGGTTGCTGTTTGTGATTATTCTGCTGCTGACCTTCATCCAGTTCCGTATGTCGCGGCGGTGGGTGCATTACGAGTAAGCGAGGAGGGGTGATGGCAAGCTTGATCTTACGCCGGCCATGGGAAAAGTTGCTGGCTTATGTGGTGCTGAGTATCACCGGCTTTGTCATGGTCTTTCCGTTTATCTATATGGTGCTCTCCTCGCTCAAGCCCTCGACCGAGGTAGTGCAGGTGCCGCCGACGCTATGGCCGAGCGAGATTCGTTGGTCAAATTATGTAGAAGTTCTCAATATCGTGCCGCTCGGCACCCAATTGATCAATACCGTGATCGTAACTGCGCTGGTGGTGCTAGGTTGGGTAATTACTTCGGTGCTGGCCGGCTACGCCTTTGGCCGGCTCGAATTTCCCGGGCGCGAGTTTTGGTTTGGCGCGTACCTCGCCACGCTGATGGTGCCGTTTGCCGTGCTGATTGTGCCGATGTACCGGCTGATGCTGGTCTTTGGCTGGGTTGACCGGTTAGAGGCGCTGATTATTCCGTGGCTGTTTACTGCCTACGGCACCTTCTTGTTGCGCCAGTTCTTTATGAGTGTGCCGAAGGACTTGGAGGATGCGGCGCTGATCGATGGCGCGTCGCATTGGGGCATTCTCTTCCGCATCTTTCTGCCGCTGGCCCGCCCGGCAATTGCGACGTTGGCGACGTTTGCCTTCCTTTATGCGTGGAATAGCTTCCTGTGGCCGTTGATCATCATCAGCAGTCCAGCGCGCAAGGTGGTGACGCAGGGTCTCGTCGATCTACAGGCCCTCTACGCGGCGCGTGTCGATCTGATTATGGCCGGCTCAACACTGGCCATTTTACCGACGCTGATCGTCTTTTTGTTCGCCCAACGCTACTTCATCGAAGGGATCGCCACTTCCGGTTTGGCCGGGCGATAAGCGGGAAGGATGCGTATGCGCCATCAGGAACTCTTCAGCCGGCCCCATCGCCGGCTCAACCAGCTCACCGGCGAGTGGGTGCTGGTTTCGCCCCACCGCACGCAGCGCCCATGGCTGGGGCAGGTGGAATCGTTGCCACCCGCCGCGTTGCCGGCCTACGATCCGGACTGTTACCTCTGCCCCAGCAACACGCGAGCCAACGGCGCGCAGAACCCAGCCTACACCGAGACGTTTGTGTTCGAGAACGATTTTGCCGCTTTGCTGCCGGATATTCCACTCGAGCGGGTCAGTATCCGCGCGCCGGGTGTTGATGGCGAGATTGGCCCGGCGCTGTTGCACGCCGAAGCCGAGCGTGGTATCTGCCGGGTAGTCTGCTTCTCGCCGCACCACGACCTGACGCTGGCCCAGATGTCACAGGCTGACGTGCGGCGGGTGGTTGAGGTTTGGGCTGAACAGTACCGCGAATTGGGCGAAATCGAATGGGTGCAGTCGGTGTTGATCTTCGAGAACCGCGGCGCGATGATGGGGGCGTCGAACCCGCACCCGCACGGCCAGATCTGGGCCAACGAGCAGTTGCCGAATGAGATGACCAAAGAGCTGGCGACGCAGACGGCTTATTGGCACGAGCACAACCGCTGCTTGCTCTGCGACTATCTAGCGCTGGAGCTAGCCGCCGGCGAGCGGATCGTCTGCGCCAACGAGACGTGGGTGGCGCTGGTGCCATTTTGGGCGGTGTGGCCGTTCGAGACGCTGGTGCTGCCGCGCAGCCATACCGGCGCGCTGCCCGATCTTGATGAGGCCGGACGCGAGGGTTTGGCCGCCATCTTGCGCGAACTGACCGCGCGCTATGACCGGCTGTTTAACGTCACCTTTCCCTACAGCATGGGCTTCCATCAGCGTCCCACCGACGGTTTGTCACATGACGGCTGGCACCTGCATGCCCACTTCTACCCGCCGCTGCTGCGCTCGGCCACGGTGCGCAAGTTTATGGTCGGCTACGAAATGTTGGGCCAACCCCAGCGCGACTTGACCCCCGAACAGGCAGCGGAACGGTTGCGCGGAATCTAGCGGCACTCGACCCTACCACGCTGCCGGAAAGAGCGCTTCTACCAATCCCACCTCATGGCTGGCGCAGCGCAGATCGCCGGTCGCGCGCAGATCGCTTGCGCTGCGCCGGCCAAGCAGCAACGTCGAGAGACCGCCAATCGTGATCTGCGCCACCTCAATATCGGCGATACCGGCACCGGCGCTGATCTGCGCTGCACTGGCGCGGCATTCAATCCGCGCCGATCCCCATTCGCCGCGCAAGCCAATGCTACCCTCCCAGCCGGCGTAGCGTGACGCGGCCAAGCGCGCAGCGAGTGCCGGCTGTTGAGAGCGCAATGCGGCGAGCGGATCGATCGCAATCCAGACCTGCGTCACGGCATCGTCCCGCGGCAAGCGCACGGTCACACTTGCGCCTAATTCGAGCGCAGCCTGTGCCAGTGGGTGATCGGGCGTTAACCACAGCTCGCGCACCGTATTCGGCAAGCGGCCGAGCAACGCACGCGCCGCGCCGGCATCAACCGCGCGGCCCTCGATCACGGATTCGCCGTGCAGCATCGCATAGCCGGTGACATTCCCAAACCGATCGCTCGCCACCAGCGGCGGCTGCGCGGCGATCTGCCAGCGCCAATCGGCTTCGTACCGCAACGGAATGACGCAACGGGGCGCGGGCGCGTGCTGATCGAGCGCCACCAAATCGGCCACATCATCGAGTGTGGCCGGCGCCAGCGAGCCATCACTGCCGTGCCACGCGACCCGGCTGTCTAGTGTGGCCAGGATCATTCCCCACTGGCTGGCTACGCGCAATGGCAACGTACAACGCAACCATGCCATCCCGGCGGCGACAGCCGCCTCGGCAGCCGCAGCGAGCAGCGCAGCTACGAGGTCAGGATGGCTGCTACCGGCCAATTCCACTTCTCCCACCTCAAACCGGGCCAGTTGGCGTTGCCAACGTGTATGGGTGACGAGACCAATAGCCTGATCGCCGCTATCTGTGGCAGCGATCAGGTGCAAATCAGGCCGGTAGCGCGGGTGGCGCTGTTGGTGGGTTACCAACGTCGGATCGATCAGAGCGGGGATCTCAATGGATAGCGGGCTGATAGTGATATGACTCATGTTTTTTTCGCAATTGTCCTGTCACCAAACTATGCGATTGTCTCATTCGGGGCATCACTGCACAACAACATCGCTACGTTTTTTTAACCTTATTTGTCATCTCCTGCTCATCTTACATACTTCTCGATCGCGCCGTAACTTCCTACAATGCACCGCAGAGGGACAAACACCAAGCGATCGTGTCGCCGGTTGTTTCGGCCACCGAGGCGCGAAGCGGAGACGTTAAGCATACGAAGCGAGGAAATCGATGATTGCGCCTACTATGACCACCTTGAACTCACCGGCAACGTTGCATGCGTCAGTCGTGGGCGATGAAGCGGCGACCGGCCTTGCCACGATAGATGTAGAAGAATTAGCCCGTCGTTGCGCGATTGAGAGTGAGCGGTTTTACCGCGGCCAGTCGCACGACTCGCGCTACAGCTATGAGTTATTCCGGCGGGCGCTGGTTGAGCGTGATGAAACCGCGTGGAATTATCTCTTTCAACATTATAGCCCGTTGGTTGAGGGTTGGATCCGGCGCAGCGGCGCGTTTGTCAGCAGCGGCGAGAGCAGCGAATACTTTGTCGTGGGCGCGTTTGCAAAGTTTTGGCGCGCGGTAACGCCCGAACGCTTCGCCTCGTTCCCCAATCTGGCGTCGCTGTTGCAATACTTGCAACTGTGCGCGTCAAGCGTCGTGATCGACTCGGTGCGGGCGCAGTCGTGGGCCGAGATGATGCCGGAGGAGCGGATCAGCGAGCAGCGCATGCCGCGCCTCGCGCCGGATGAAGAGGCGATGCAGCGGGTCGATCGGCAAGAGTTCTGGCGTTTCATTGATAGCCAATTGCACAACGAGAGCGAGCGAGTGGTGGTCTACGGTTCGTTTGTGCTCGGCCTGACGCCGCGCGCTATCTTCGAGCGCTACGCCTCCCTCTTCGAGAGCGTCTACGAGGTGTACAACGTCAAACGCAACGTATTGAGCCGGCTGAGCCGCAATAGCCATCTACGGGTATTGTTTGCGCAGGTGTGAACGCAGAGGCGCAGATGGTTCAAACGCAAAGGCGCAAAGGTTTTAGGGTCATCGGTAGAGCCCACGGCCGTGCGGCTCCCCCGCTGAAGCGCGATCGAGACGGTGACGCAAGGGCATAGGGCGCGAGTGCAACGGAGCGACACGGGTCGAGCAGCGGTTTTGAACCATACAGAGCACCTTCAGAGTCAACACCTAAAATCTTGTGCGAGCGGGAACGTGAAAAACGTTCCCGTTTGCGTTTCTTTCAACAGGAAACGCTTGCAGGTTCACCTGCTGAACTGGTTGCTCACGGAGGCGCGCCGGTATGGAAGAAGAACAATTGAGCGACGGCGCAACCCATCTTTCCGGCTCTGAGATTGTTGCTGCTGCCGATGGCGAAGCCGATGAAGCCATCGTTGACCATTTGCGCCACTGTGAGCTGTGCCGCCAACGGGTGGCGGCGTTGCGCGCGATGCAACAAGTGTTGCGGCGCCGTCTCTACCGCGCTCTTTGCCCCTCGACCGAGCAGTTGGCTGACTATTGTCAAGGCCTCTTGTCTCCTGCCCAACAAGCGCTTCTTGCCCACCATATCGCCTCGTGCCCCTATTGCAACGCCGAAGTTAACCTCATGCTGCAGCGCGATCCGTTGATCGACCGGCTGTTGCTCAGCGATCTGCTGAACCGGCGGGTGTTGCGGTATCTGCGGTGATCACCTACAGCCGCATGGCCGTGCGGCTATACTGGGATGCGATCTCTGGCGAGGTGCGGTACAATACGATTAATTGCAACCGCCGCTGCTATTGCATCGTCGCATACGTCGGTTCCGCTCGCCAACCGGGCGAGCTGGTTACGACGAGGAGTTGGCTATGGCAGGAGAAGTGAATCTGCGCGCCGCGCTGGCGCGTCCCTTTTTGGCGGCCACGACCACGCCGCAGGTGGCGTACATCTTGCTCGAAGCGCAGCCGACGCCACAGATGGCGCAAGTGCGGATGCCGGTCAACGTCTGCTTTGTGCTCGACCGCAGCGGTTCGATGAAGGGCGAGAAGATCGATCGGCTGCGGCAGGCGGTGGTAAAGGCGATTGAGCAACTCGATCAGCAAGACTCGATCGCGATCGTGATCTTCGATCACCGCACTGAAGTGATTGTGCCGGCACAACCGGTGCGCAACCGGGCCGCCATTCTCGATCTCGTTCACCGCATTCGCGATGCCGGCGGCACCCGGATTGCGCCGGCAGTCGAGAAGGGGTTGCAAGAACTGCAAAAGATGCCTGCCGGCGTGCGCCGCCTGATCCTGCTCACCGACGGCCAAACCGAGCACGAGAACGAGTGTCGGCTGCGGGCCGAAGATGCGGGCCGGCTCGGCATTCCGATCACAGCGCTTGGCATCGGCAAAGACTGGAACGAAGACCTGCTGATTGAGATGGCGAATCGCTCGAAGGGCGTGGCCGACTACATTGCCCAACCGAGCGAAATCGTCAACTACTTCCAGCACACCGTCCAACGCGCCCAACAGACTGTCATTCAGAACAGTGTGCTTACCTTGCGGTTAGTGCAAGGCGTAACGCCGCGCGCCGTCTGGCAAGTGACACCGCTGATCGACAACCTCGGCTACCAACCGATCAGCGATCGGGCGGTGAGCGTCAATCTTGGCGAACTCGAAAGTGCGCAAGCGCGCGCCTTGTTGATCGAACTGCTGGTCGATCCACGTCCGCTCGGCACCTACCGGATCGGGCAAGCCGAGCTGAGCTACGACGCGCCGGCGTTGCGGCTGACCGGCGAAAAGGCCAAGCTCGACATTATGCTCACCTTCACCGCTGATCCGGCCCAACTGCAACAAGTGAATCCGGCGGTGATGAACATCGTCGAAAAGGTGAGCGCGTTCAAGCTCCAAACCCGCGCCTTGCAAGACCTTGCCGCCGGCGATGTGAGTGGCGCAACCCAGAAGCTGAAGAGTGCGGTAACGCGCCTGCTCAATCAGGGAGAAGTGGAGTTAGCGGCGACGATGCAGCAAGAGATTGCCAACCTCGAACAACAGGGCCAAATGTCGAGCGAGGGCCAAAAGACGATCAAGTTTCAGGGCCGCAAGACGGTGCGCTTGACCGACATCGAATTGCCGAAGGAGTGATCAGAAGGCCTCCCTTCTAGCCTCCCCCCGCTGGGGGGGTGGAGCCGCACGGCCGTGCGGTTTTACAGGTGAGTTTTACAGGTGATTCCTACAATCGCTGGTTGGAGCCGCACGGCCGTGTGGCTCTACGAATTACCCCACAACCTTTACATCCTCTGCGGCCAACGAACGCTTGCCTCATCACGGAAAGTCTCGGTAGAATGTAGGGAGTTCGATCATGGCAAGCTGACCAACCGGTGCGTGTGCGGCGGCATACCGCAGGCATTTCACATAAGGACACCAGTATGTACATTCTTGTCACCAACGACGATGGCTACCAAAGTCCGGGGTTAGCGGCATTGCGCGCCGTGTTGAGCGAAATCGGCGAGGTGGCGGTGGTTGCCCCTGACCGCAACTGGAGCGCCGCCGGCCACTACCGCAAACTGTTCGACCCGCTGCGGGCGTGGGAAGGAACGCTGAGCGACGGCACGCCGGCGCTGATCTGCGACGGCACGCCGGCAGATTGCGTGGCGCTCGCGGTGATGGGTCTACTCGACCGCAAACCCGATCTAGTGGTATCGGGGATCAATCTGGGGGCTAATCTCGGCACCGACCTGCTTTATTCCGGCACCGTCGCCGCGGCGATGGAGGGCATCGTCTTCAGGATACCGGGGTTAGCGGTCTCGCAAGTGCGGCCCAAAGATGGCCAGTGGGACTTTCGGGCGGCGCAGGTAGCGGTGCAGCGGTTGGTGACGATCATTCGCGAGCGTGGTTTACCGCCGGAAGTGCTGCTCAATCTCAACATCCCGGTGGCAGCTCCCGGCGAGCTGCGCGGAATCAAAGTGGGCCGGCTGGGCCGCCGCGTCTACCGCGACGAGCTGGTCGTGCGCTACGACCCGCGCGGGCGGCCATATTACTGGATCGACGGGGCCGAGCCGGAAGACCACTGCGAAGAGGGCACCGACATCGCGGCGATCAGCGAAAGCTACGCCAGCTTGACGCCGGTGCAGATGGACTTGACCAGCCACCGCTGGCTGGAAGAGCTGTGCCGGTGGGAGTTGTGAGTTTTTGCTCGGCGCGGGGGGGGGGGGGGGGGGGG